>CAMPKC010000009.1 GCA_946887045.1 uncultured Sphingobacteriaceae bacterium
GTCGTAACATGAAAGAAATAATTATTCTTTTAGCTTATATTTTTAGTTTCCATCACTACTCAAACGCCCAGGGATATAAAAACCCTGTTATTTCCGGCTTTCATCCGGATCCGAGTGTGTGCAGGGTTGGTGATGATTATTATTTGGTAACCAGTAGTTTCGAATATTTTCCGGGGGTTCCGGTCTTTCATAGCAAAGACTTAATTAATTGGACAAAAATCGGTCATTGCTTAACTCGTCCTTCTCAGCTCAAATTAGATAAATGCCCACCCTCTGCAGGAATCTATGCAGCTACTATCCGTTATCATAATGGTCTTTTTTATATGGTTACCACAAATGTATCCAGTGGAAATTTTTATGTATACAGATAATCCTGCCGGTGAATGGTCTGAACCTGTTTATGTGGATCAGGGAGGTATTGACCCTAGTTATATTTTGAAGACGGTAAATGTTACTTTATATCCAATGGCAAAGGCATCACCATTTCTGAAATAGATATTAAAACAGGAAAAAAACTTACTGAAAGTAGAATTGTATGGCATGGTACAGGAGGGCGTTATCCTGAATCGCCGCATGTTTATAAAAAAGATGGATTTTATTATTTATTGATTTCTGAGGGCGGTACCGAATATGGACATAAAATGACGATTGCGCGCAGCAAATCTATTTATGGACCTTATGAGTCGAACCCTTCTAATCCGATTTTTACGCACATAAATGAAAATGCACAAAGCAATCCAATTCAGGGCACCGGGCATGGCGATTTTGTTCAGGCTCATGATGGTTCCTGGTGGATAATATTCCTCGGTTTTCGACCACAAAGCTTACTGCACCACGTAATAGGACGTGAAACATTTTTAGCTCCGGTAAGATGGGATACTAATGCCTGGCCTGTAATAAATGGCAACGGTACAGTTGATATTGACGTAAATGTGCCTACTTTACCGTTAAAACCTGTAAAGCCACATGACCTTTCTACCGATTTTGATGAAGCGAAGTTAGGTGTTGATTGGAACTACCTCCGAAACCCATTTATGAATAATTATTCCCTGACAGAAAAGAATGGTTTATTGAGGCTCAAAGCAAGCCCGGTTTCTTTGGATGCTGCCGATTCCCCTACTTTTGTGGGACGCAGACAGGAACATATTGATTTTTCGGCTACCACTGTGTTGTCGTTAAATGATGCAATGTATGATGACGAAGCGGGAATGACAATTTACTACTCACCTCAGGCGCATTATGACATCTTTTTAAAAAAATCGGAAAAAGGCAAGCGTAAATTGGTAGTACGTTATCGTATAGGGGTGCTGAACCACACCGCATATGAGATGGAGATTCCAGGCGATAAAATTTATTTAAAAGTAAAAGGAGATAAGGATTTTTACTCGTTTTATTATTCTACGGATGGTAAGCAATCTAATTTCTTAAATAAGATCAACGTATGGTATTTGAGTTCTGAAACCAATGGAGGATTTACCGGAGTTTATATTGGATTATATGCCGCATCCCAAAGTAAGAATAGTAAAGCATATGCTGATTTTGATAAGTTTATCTATAAACCTGGCAATTCAGATTGATGTGGGTTTAATGTTGTAGCACGTTAAACTCTTTGATATATTAATAAAAACAACCCTGAAAGGGCTCTAGATTGGGCAAATTCGGGCTTGTTTTTATTTTGGATTTACTAGAAGTAAAGTCACATATACAAACACCAAAAGGGATACTTTTCAAGGCTTAAATTTTGTGATAAAAAATTAGGACGAAGTCTCTGTTCTCAGAAAGATAGTCTAAGTGGTCCTCTGGAACACTTAAACTAAGGGTAAAGTAAACTCACTGCCTTAAGATGTCGATCCCGTTGGCTCAGCAATCTTATATCTCAAAGATGATGTAGCCTTTTATTTTGCCATGCTTGTTTTTTTAAGAACATCAATCAGTTCCTCCATATTTATGGGTTTGGATATGTAATCGTTCATTCCTGCCGATATGCATTCTTCCCTGTCTTCCGCCATGGCATTCGCGGTCATAGCTATAATTACAGGTTGCCGGTCAAAGTCACTCCTGATTCTTCTTGTTGCACTAATCCCATCTAAAACGGGCATTTGGACATCCATCAGAACGACCTCATAGGCTCCCTCCGTAAGAATTTCCAAAACTTCCTGTCCATTATTGGCCAGATCAGGCTTATAACCTAGTTTATTCAGTACTTTGATAATCAATTTCTGGTTAATAAGATTGTCTTCAGCTATCAGAATGTTTAATGGATATTTAACGGCAAACTCCTCAGACAATAAACTAGCTTGTTTGTCTTCATGTGTGGGCTCTGGCTGGCTAATTTGTTTTAACTCCAATTGTATCACCTTTAATAGTTGCTGCTGTTTTACCGGCTTTGTAAGAACTGCGGCAAACAGGGCTCCGGATTTTTTTGGACTCTCATCTCCGATAGAGCTAAGCAAAATTATTTTCTGCATTGGATCTGCTTCTTTTATCTTTTTGGAAAGCTGTATACCATCCAATTCCGGCATCTTCATATCAGTAATTACCAGGTCAAAGTTTTTTTCCCTGTTTAAAATTTCTAATGCTCTTTCACCCGATGATGCGGTAACTGTACTAAGCTTCCATCGTTCCAGCTGGATTCTTAAAATTTGCAGGTTTGTTTCATTATCGTCTACAATTAAAACCTTTTTCCCTTCTCCCGAAAATTCAAGATTTACATGGTGCCGGATCGACTGCTCGCCGGTTTTACAGTGAATGTTAAAACTGAAGATACTTCCTCGTCCTTCTTCGCTTTTAACCTTAATTTCGCCACCCATTAACTTAATTAATCGTTCGCAGATGACAAGGCCCAAGCCTGTCCCTCCATATTGTCGGGTTGTAGAGGAGTCTACCTGGGAAAAAGCCTTAAAAAGACGATCGAGCTTATCTTGCGGAATTCCTATTCCTGTATCTTTTATTTCAAAGCCAATTTCCAGATCATCCTGGTTCCGATTAATGAGGTTGACTCCAAGAAATACTTCCCCTTTATTGGTAAACTTGATAGCATTTCCAATTAAATTTATCAGCACCTGTCTCAACCGCAAGCTATCTGCAAAAAGGGATGGAGAAACTTGATAATCAATTTGATAAACCAGATCAATGCCAATTTGAGCAGCTTTGCTCGCAAATAAATCCATCACCTCTTCAATACATTTACGCAGGTCGAAGTGATGCGGGTCTAACTCCATATTTCCTGATTCAATTTTCGAGAAATCCAGAATATCGTTAATTACACTTAATAGGGCTTCGCCGCTGTTGCGGATAGTTTCAGCGTAATCTCTTTGCTCATCATCTAGTTGGGTGGCGCATAATAGGGAAGACATGCCTAACACTCCGTTCATGGGGGTGCGTATTTCGTGACTCATGGTGGCTAAAAAAGCGCTTTTAGCTTGATTCGCTTTCACCGCTTCCTCCCGGGCTTGCTGTTCGAGCTCAGATTTTAGCTGTAATTCTTCTGCTTGAACCTGAAGTTCTTCATTTAGTAGCTGAAGATCTTCCGACTGACTCACAACTTGCTCTGTACGTTCGGTTACCACTTTTTCAAGCTCTGCTTTTTGCGCCCTGATTTGGCTAGTGCGGTATTTGAAAAAAAAGTAGATGCCGCTTAAAATAATTAAGAAGCTCAATAACCTAAACCACCAGGTTAACCAGAAGGGGGGAGTGATAATTATTTTTATAGAATTTCCGGCCATATTCCATACACCATCGTTATTAGAGGCCCTTACGCGAAACGTGTATTCTCCGGGATCTAAATTGGTATATGTGGCTCTGCGGTTATTACTGGCTTTATTCCAGTTCTTTTCAAACCCTTCAAGAATATAAGCGTACTGGTTTTTTTTCTGCGATATGAAATTTAGCGCTGAAAATTCCAGAGTAAATACCGATTGATGATGGTTTAAAGTAATTTCCTTCGTTAAGCTGATGTCGGTTTTTAGTGGAGATTGAGGATCTGAGGAATTAACCGACGAATTAAAAATTTGAAAATCGGTAAATACTACCGGAGGAGGATTCTTATTTTCTGTGATTTTCTCCGGATTAAAAATTGTAAATCCATTAATTCCACCAAAAACAAGATCGCCGTTTTTTAGCTTTAAATGTGCATTCATTTTGAATTCGTTGCCCTGAATTCCATCGCTTATATCATATGTTTTTATTGCCTTGGTTTCAGGGTTATAACTGCAAATTCCATTATTGGTACTTAGCCATAAGTTTCCTTTTCTGTCTTCATAAATTCCATAAATAATATCACTGGGTAAACCGTCTTTGACATAGATATTAGAAAACTTCTGGCTTTTTTTATCGAATAAGCTAAGTCCATCACTTGTGCCTATCCATATTCTGCCTTTACGATCTTCAGTTACCGTATAAAGCTTATCATTGCAAATAGACCGTGGGTCTTTTTCATTATGTGTAAACTTTATCCTTTTTTTACTTTTTCTATCCAGTATTTGAAGCCCGCCCCAGGAAGCTAAATACAGATTCCCATCGCGGGCATCCAGCATATCTATAATATACATATCTCTTCCATACTCTGCCGCAGGGTAATTAATCAACCGGTTTGCCTTCTGATCAAAAAGCATCAGGCCGCCAAGTGTTTGTATCCAGATATTTCCCAGCTTATCTTCAAAAAGATACATTACGTTGGGGTCTATTAAATCCTTACCGGGACCATTTTTGTCGGTTTTCCTGTAATGGGTAAATTTATTGGTAACAGGATTGTAATGATCGAAGCCTCCATCCCAATACCCAAGCCACATATCCCCCTTCCTATCTATTAAAATTGAGGTAACTACGTTGGTACTTATAGTGTTCGCAATAGCAGGTGAAGCCTGATATCTGGTGAATTTTTTAGTGTTTGGGTTGAATTTATTTAAGCCCCCACCGTCTGTTCCAATCCAGATATTTCCTTGATTATCTTCACATAAGGAAGCTATATTGTTATTGCTTAAACTATTTTGCGATGCCAGATTGCTTCTATAGGTGTCAAAATTTCGTTCAGTTAATAAATTTACACCGCCTGCATAAGTACCTATCCAAAACTTTTTGTTCCTGTCTATATATATGTTAGTTATAGAATTCGAGCTTAAGCTTTCCGGGTCTCCTGTATGATGCGTGTAATTGTAAACCTTAGTTCTGGCTTTATCTATAATATAAAGGCCTTTGTTCACTGTTCCAGCCCATATTCTTCCGTATTCATCCTCAATGAAATGGGTAATGATGGCATTTAATTGAGACTTTTTCAGAAAAGGCGCCAGCTTATTTTCTTTTGGGGAATAGCTATAAATGCCGGTAAGAGTTGCGAAGAGGATATTATGATCACGATCCTCTAGTATTGAGATGACACCTTTTACAGGGATATCTTTTCGCTCAGTTATTCTTTTTAATTTCGTATCATAGTTGTAAATAAAGTTCTCTCTGGTAACCATCCAGCAAATTCCCCGGGAGTCAATATACAAGGCCGTTATTTCATCATCCTTTATAAATCCGAAGAGGTATCGGAATTTTTTATCATTCTTGCCTTTTGCATACACATTTGTGCTGGCGGATGTATAAAGCGTTCTATCTTTATCTTCAATTAGATTAATTACTCTTGATGACCTCTTAATTTCTGTATGGTTAATGAATGAGTTGGTATTTCTGTCATACCTACAAAGCCCCGAAGCGGTGCAAATCCAAAGGTCTTTATTAGAATCTTCAAAAATTCGAAAAATTTCATTCTGTGGCAAACTGCTGGAATCATTTAAACGATGTTTAAATACTTTACAGGAATAACCATCGTATCTGTTTAAGCCATTCTCTGTGCCGATCCATATAAATCCCAGATAGTCTTGTAAGGTGGTTTTAGCGTGACTGTTTGATAAGCCTTCAAGCACAGAAATCTGGTTAAATCTATAGTTGTAGTTTTGGCAGACCCCCCAAACAGGCAAAACCAGAAATAGTATGAAAAGCTTTTTTAGCATAAGGAAATGGTGTTTTCGCAGAATAGCTCATTATATAATTAAATTTATGATTATTTGTTTAATTGATAAAGCTATAACCGCCTAAAAATGATGCGTTTGCTTAGAAAGTTTGTAAAAAAAACATTGTTTCCTAATTTGGAGAACAGAAATGGTCAGACACCCAGTCTGTTTTTGTTTGATAGATAGTATATCAAACCGTGCTAATATGCTATGGCCCTACACTGTATTAATATTTTGGTTTTTTCTTTTATACCCGCCAGGCGTCATGCCGGTCAGTTTTTTAAAAATTCGCGAAAAGTACGGTAGGTTTTCAAAGCCAGTTTCTTTAGCTATATCAACATACGGCATATTGGTGGTTGTAATCAGGTATTGAGCCCGTTCAATGCGTTTATCATTAATATAGGAGAGAGGCCGCTCGCCTGTGTATTGATAAAATAACCTGGAAAAATAGTCAGGATGTTGATTCGCCCTCTCTGATAACAATCTGACGGTGAGATTTTGGCGAAGGTTAACCTGAATATAACTAATGGCGTCTAGAATTTTTGAAGGGATAGAACTGAGCTTATTCTGTTCGAAGGTTTCAGGCGTCAGGAACCTTGAGGCTAATTGCAAGATAATGCCTTGGGTCTCCATAAATACCGACATGCTTTGCATACTGTTTAGTTCCTGATATTCCTTATAGTAAATATTTTTTTCATAGACCTTAGGATTATTAGACCGGTTAATGCTTCGGCCGGGATTGATGCCAAGAATTCTTTTAAAGTTTTCGATGTCTAACAAACTTGCCTTTAATTTCATTATTGACCTGTTATTATAGAACAACGAGATGCCATCAGACGATTCTTCAAAAAATTGTATAAAGTATTGACCTAAAGAGTTTGAACAGTGTAGGTTACATAAAGTAAAACTGGGTATCAGGTACATATAGCCCGGCTCTAGTTTTACCGTGCTTTCTGAATTTGAAACATGTCCTTCTCCCTCGTCTATCAGATATAATCGGTAATAGGGGCTGACTATGTTGGTATAATTCCATTTGTTGTCCAGCTTGACATAGTCAACATGTAAAAGAGAAAAAGAGTGCTTTAGAATCCTTCGGCTCATATAAACTGGTTTGTGATTGTAAAGTTAATATAATTGTCTGATTTGTGTTGTTTTCATAAAAAGTAGGCGGAGGACGTTTTGTTTTTTTGAATATGATTTGCCGTATCTTAGTCAGGTAATTGCCCTGATTTTATCCGTTTGTCTGTTATTCTTTATTTAATATTTCATGTATAATGTTGTATATATGTCGGATTTGTATAAAATAAAGTCTGTTTGGTGTAATTCAGCGTGGGAGAGTTTATTTAGTTTTGTTTATGCGAATAGCCTTTCCGATCAGCTGTAAGATATTTGCCCAACCTTTATAAGCCAATAATAAATGGAACTAATTATAAGTTCAAATGCTATCGAAATTGTCGCTAGTCGAAATCGTCTGAGGTTTTATCGACTCCAGCTAGCACCGCATTTTCATACACATCCATGCACCCAAATTTGAATACAAAAATGAGATACGGTTTAGTGCTGGGCCTGAAGTACGACCTGGCCTTAATTGAGGAGTACGAGCAATGGCATGAAAATGTGTGGCCAGAAATAAAGGCGGGAATTAAGGCCCTCGGCATCACTGAAATGGAAATTTATCCCACTAACAGGCTTTTTATGATCATGGAAACCGGTGCATCTTTTTCGTTTGAAAATAATGAAGCGTGGATATAGAAAATCCTAAAGTTCAGGAATGGGAGACGTTAATGTGGAAATTTCAAAAGCTTATACCTATGCTAAGCCCGGAGAAAAATGGGTGGTAATGGATAAAGTATTTCAATTATAACAGATGTGTATAGGCTTGCCCTAATAAGTTGGCACTACAGGCTAATATTAACAAAGTAATAAATCAGAATCATTCGAATTTAGTATGAATAATATCTTTATAAAATCAGCGGTCGCCGTTCTCTTTTTAATCCAATTTAGGGCAAGCGCGCAACCGGGCGCTAAACCTGCCCAGGTTCCGCCCATTCCCGTGAGTCCGACCAAAGAGCCTGTTAATAGCGTGCCGATGGGCGATTGGAAGACCTTCCCGGAAATGAAGCTGGATATTCCCATAGCATCCGGGCCTTTCGAACCAACCTGGGAATCCATTGAGAAAAACTACCCTGGCGAGCCGGCCTGGCTTCGCGACGCAAAGTTTGGTATATGGGTTCATTTTGGTCCTCAGGCTGCCGGTGAAAGCGGCGACTGGTATGCCCGTAAACTGTATTCTCCAGGCAAAAAAGCTTATGAGAATCACCTGAAAAGATACGGCCATCCCTCAGAAGTTGGCTATAAAGAAGTTTTGCGAGACTGGAATCCAAGCAAGCTGGATCCCGCAAAACTCACGAAAATATATCAGGACGCAGGAGCACGTTTTCTTATGATCCAGGGCGTGCATCATGACAATTATGATATGTGGAACTCCCGTTATCAACCATGGAATTCAGTGAACATGGGGCCCAAACGCGACCTGATAGGCGAGTGGGAAAAGGCTGCACGCGCTACGGGTATACACTTCGGCGTAACTTTTCATCACGAATATACATGGTGGTGGTGGCAAACCGCATTTGGCAGTGATAAAGAAGGAAACAAAAAAGGTGTTCCTTACGATGGCAACCTCAGCCTGGCCGATGGTAAAGGTAAGTGGTGGGAAGGCTATGATCCCCGCTTGCTTTACGGTATTGACCTCCGCGAATATAAAGGCGTTGAAGAAAAGGCTAATTCTGAATGGTCGCCACCCCCGGCAGGGATATTTTCAAAACATCTACCTTATGCAAAATGGTACGCCACTCAATGGGCCCTGCGAATGATGGATGTTGTAGAAAATTATAATCCCGATTTTATTTACACGGACGGCACAGTGCAGGGGCCTTTTACCGGAGATGGTACCGGCACCGGATTAAAGGCCGATGCCATGCCGCGTGTTATGGCAGACTATTATAATCGGACGCTACAGCGCCGGGGCAAAGTAAATACATTCAGCATAGTAAAGTTTCGGCACAAAACGAATGGAACAGTGAACACTGAGGAATTCGGAGTTCCGGCGGATATTAAAACCGATCAACCCTGGATTGCAGAAGCACCGGTTGGAGATTGGTTTTATGCTCCAAACTTCACCTACGACCCCGGGATGATGATCCGCTACGTTATTGAGGCTATAGCACGCGACGGAAATGCGGCACTATCTATTCCAATTTTGCCCGATGGGTCACTCGAGCCTGCTTGCGAGAAAATGTTGAAGCACGTTGGAGTGTGGATGCGCCGAAACGGTGAAGCGGTATATGGAAGTCGTGCCTGGGCAATTCCCGGAGAAGGTGAAATGATTAACGGTAAATTAAAAATGCTTCCCGGAGGTAAATTGGAACGTCGCCATGCAGATTTTAAGTTTAGTGCGCAGGACTTCCGTTTTACAGTCGGCAAAAACGGCGCTCTCTACGCGTTTTGTATGACTGCACCAGCACCAGGAACCAGGCTAAAGATTAGTTCTCTGGGTAAGAACGCAAAATACCTGGGCAAAACGGTTAAAACGGTTAAGCTTCTGGGGCATACAGGCAAATTGAAATGGAAACAGATAGCAGACGGACTTGAAGTTATTTGTCCCAAGAAAATGCCGTTTGAAACAGCTATAGTCTTTAAAGTTGAGTAAAAATAGAGGACTTCGAAAGCCTGGTGAGCCGTTCTACGAGAATCAGTTTAATATGATCCATTTACGCTACCAGTTACTGCCTACACTTATTCTCTTGCAGGGGGCGGTTAAGATTGAAGTGTTTCCTGCTTCGCCACTAGCTATTTTAAAGAGGATCTGCAATTCGTCTCAATATAATTGAGAGGTGCGTCGGTGTGTTTTAAGATATTTAAATATAAAAAACAATGATCTACGGGAGTATTGAATTAATGTTTTTATGTCATATAGGGTTAATATAATATATTTAAGCCAATACAAATGCAAAATAGCATAAAAAGAGTCGCCTTATTTCTGCTGATGTTGTTCAGTTTATCAAATTGTATCTACGCACAGTTGATCACTTACGACGCTCCAGGCGGAAGTGCTTTAAATACTGATTTTACAGTAAAGGTGAGACAAAAAGGAAAGACCTGGCAATCTATAGCTACCTATCTGGCCACTGTAGCCAGGATGGAAGACGGTAGAAAGATGTCTGAAAAAACTTCGTTTGCATATTTTGATTTCTCGGGCGAAGTTGAAGTATCGGTAAGCTATAATAAAGGAAAGGTTGATTCAGCACTGGTAAGGCCGCTTTCAGAAGGAAGCGCCCGAGTGAAGGGAAATTCCATAATATTTTCGTTATCCCGCCCGGGAAATTTCTCTATTGAGGTGAATGGAGATGTCTTTCACAACCTTCATCTATTTGCCAACCCATTAGAAACATACAATCCTTTGGCATCCGATACCAGTGTAATATATTACGGACCTGGAATTCACAAAGTTGGTATAGTCAACCTTAAATCAAACCAGACGGTATATATAGCCGGCGGGGCACAGGTAAACGGCAGCTTCAAAATGAATCGTGTTCAAAATGTAAGGATATTCGGACGTGGTGTCATTTTTCATCCGGAAGGACCTATAGATATGGTTTTGAGCCGGAATATACATATCGAGGGAGTTATCATGGCAAACACCCTTCGTAATACTGCAAATATTGCAGAAAGTGACAGCATAAATATAAAAAATCTAAAATCGTTCAGTGATGCAAGATGGGGCGACGGCATTGATATATACTGCAGCTCGAACGTTCTGATAGACGGGGTATTTATGCGAAATTCAGACGACTGTATCGCTATTTATGGCCACAGATGCCGTTATTACGGGAATGTTAAAAACGTAATTGTTCAAAATTCGACTTTGTGGGCCGACGTTGCTCATCCTATTTTTATCGGCACACACGGAGATCCCGCGCATCCTGACACATTGAGCAATATAAAGTTTACCAATATTGACATTCTCGACCACAATGAGGCACAACTGGATTACCAGGGCTGTATGGCAATCAATGCCGGGGATGCTAACTTTGTGAAGGATGTAAGATTCGAAAATATACGGATAGGGAATATTCGGCGTGGAAAACTAGTAAATTTGCGTGTAATGTACAATCGTAAATACAATACCGCGCCGGGAAGGGGTATAGAGAACATCTATTTTAAGGATATTTCTTATACCGGAAATAATGCCAACCTTGCGGTTTTTACTGGATATGATGAGGCGAGGGGGATCAAAAATATAATATTTGAGAATCTTAAAATAAATGGGAAAGTCATTTCAGACGATATGCCCGATAAACCAGGATGGTATAAAACGGGCGATATGGCAAATATTTTTGTAGGAGAACATGTAGAGGGGCTCAACTTTATTAAATCAAAGAATCCGTAATCCCGGGAGAGCCTACGAAATGAATATTACCCGCTTAACTTTCTGGTGTTTCAAAGCAATTATAAACAAAACCTAGTATATCTCTTAAATAACTGGCGCCTTCATAGCAATAGTATACACCCGCAGACACATCTTATATTTAAAAAATGAGAATACATTTATCTGTTTTGTTGAGTTTTGGCTTTCTTGTTTCAATGGCTCAACAACCGTTAAAATCATGGTACACACAGCCTGCCAAGAAATGGTTTGAAGCCCTGCCTCTCGGAAACGGTAAAATAGGGGCGATGGTATTTGAGGGCATGGAACAAGAGTTAATTCAATTAAACGAATCGACTCTTTGGAGCGGCGGTCCGGTAAAATCCAATGTAAATCCCGAGGCTCCTGAGTACCTGACTCAAGTTCGCGAGGCTCTGCTCAAGAAGAAAGAATACGATACTGCTGACAAGCTTACGCGAAAAATTCAGGGAATGTATTCACAATCCTATTTTCCTTTAGTTGATTTGGTTATTAAATAGGATTTTAAAGGCGCAAAAGCAAGCGCTTATTATCGTGACCTTAATATTGAGAACGCAGTTGCGACTACTAAAATTACTGTAAACGGAGTAGAGTATGTTCGGGAGATATTCATATCGGCTCCTGATAATATTCTGGTGCTTCGTATAAAGGCGAATAGAAAAGGAGCTTTAAATCTTTCTTTTTATTCTTCCAGCTTGTTGAGACATTCTATTTCTTCGAAAGATAATAATCAGCTTATTGCTAGCGGAAAAGTGCCTGCGAAGGTAAATCCGAGTTATTATAATCCAAAGGCAAACTTTAAAGATCATTTACAGCGATTGATTGTTAATTCGATTCTAAAGTTTTAGACGTGCTTTTGGACGCTCATTCCTTGAATACTTTTGAAAGCAAATCGTAAGGATTTCAAGAATCTTAATTTAGGCAAAGCCTGAGTAGTTAATACTCGAAAAGGCAGATACTGTGCTTATCATGAATGATGACGCAAACAAAACAGCTGATTATGCCGTTAAAAGGTTTGAAATATACAGAATTGTTGACACCGGTTGATGGAATGGTTTGCCGCGAAAGTACTGGCTGTTTTCTTGTATATTGTCAAAAATAACATGTAATATATTTTCGCGTTTATAAGGAATATAGATCTCTTTTTTTCGTCATAATAATAGAATGGAAACACACGAACAAGATTTTGAAGAGAACGAGCCTCTGCCAATCAAGTTCAGTTCCAAAGCTGTATCGGAAGAAGAAATAAAGAAAAACTGGGAAGCGATTCAAAAAGCAATACTGGAAATTGAGGAGGAAAAGTTAAACGTTAAGAATATCAAATAATTACCACAAATGTTTTGCTCCCCAGCAAAAGAAAATGCTTCTGCTGCTGAAATTCCTTAACGGTTTTTGCTTAGGTCAATTTGGTGTATTGTAATCACCGCAAGGATTTTCCTTAACAACTAATAATTAATAGCTATCAACGCGATACAAATTGCCTCCTGGTTTGTCAACTATTCATTTTGTGATTCTAATGACTTCCCTTTTTGTGCCGCCTTATTAATTCGACTAATCTTATTAATGTAGAAATGCAGAAACCACCGGGAAATTTTTAAGTCATTTATAAAGCAATTGTAATTCTTGGCAAGAATAGTACTCGTAGTATCCCCTTGACTTAAAAAAGATCCGGGCGGAACTTGAAGCTTATCGAAAATATTAAAGCCCAGCTGATTGAAGAGATAATGAAGATAAAAGGGGCGTGAAAGCTGTTATATTAACGCGTTTTAACATCAAATACTTTGTTTAAAAAACTCACTATATAATTCACAGAAGGCTTAAACCATGGGTCAAATAAAATAAAAGAATGAGGAGCGTTTTTGAAAGTTTGAACTTCTGAATAGATGTTTTTTTGACTCAGCACTTTTCTGAAATCCTCTCTGCCAGCATGCATTCTATCTACCGAACTATTGAGGAATAGGATGGGAGCTTTTTGGTTCCCAACATGAGTCAGGGGAGAAGCTTCAGTCCATAAAGCTGGGTTTTCCCTTTTAGAATAGCCAAACCAATAAGTTCCGGCCGAGGTTGATCGGCTGTCGTTGCCCTCACCAGACTCTGGATGAACAAATGAGAGCGTTCCATCGATGTCTACAACTGCCTGAACGTTGCTGGAGAATTCTTTATGACATTTATCACCTTCATATTTCGGGTTGTTCACCGTTGCTCCAACAAATGCGGCGAGCTCACCCCCGGCCGAGAATCCAAGCACTGCGATCATGGAAGTGTCTATTCTAAATCTGGAGGCGTTTGCCCGCATCCACCTTAAGGCTGCTTTTATATCGTAAACTGCCGCAGGGTAAAGTGCTTCGGTCGATAATCGATATTCTACAGTGAAACTGGCATATCCTTCCTTTGCCAGATGTTGAGCCAGCGGATAATGCTGGGTACGATTTCCGGTTCGCCAACCACCCCCATGAATAATCAATACAGCCGGCTTTTTTTTACGTCCTTTTGGCAGAAATGCATCGATTTTAAGCTGTCGGTCCGATATTCTACAATAGACCAAATTTCTTTTCTCTTTTACATTTTTAAACTGTTCTTCTTTTACTATCGTGATTTCAGGATGAGTTTTAACAGTACTTTTATAGGCCGAATAGGTGGTGTAACCAGTGTCAGGTTTGTTTGTTATTCCTGATGTGTTTTGAGCCTGTGTATTTTGTAGTATGAGTAAAGCAAGCGTAACCAGAAAGAGTTCTTTCATATAAATCAATTTATCGATAATAAAGGTGCGAATACTTAGGAGAATACAAGAATTTCAGGCTGAAATTTGTAAATACATCGAGTCATTGTAAGCCACTGTCAGATGGATTAGCCTCTATTTTTGCATATAATCCACCGGGTTTGTCTTGTCAAACAAACTTAAATAGTAGCCGTTCTACATGTATAGGACGACGTTATGAAATTGGAAAAATTTTCTTTCGGTATGGGCGATCGCTTTGCGCATCAGGGTGAAGCACAATTAAATGCCGTTTTAAAAGCTAGAGAACAGGGTGTCAGTATTACTCCGGTATGGAACAAATCTAACCGGGAGCACAAAGCTGTTAAAACATCTCCTGAAGCATTGCGAACAGAAGCGGATGCGGCGGTAAAAGCTTTAGGCTGGACTGATCCATATCGTGTGGATGCCGACCATATCACGTTAACTACTGTAGATGGTTTTATCGAAAGTTCTGATTTTTTCACCTTAGATGTTGCTGATTACATCGGTAAAGCCGCTCCTGATGCGGAGATAAGTGCATTTATAGAACGTCGTAAAAAATATATAGGAAATCTTTTTATACCTGGTATTGATGGGCGATTTGATATTACCGTGGAGATGCTTCGCGACATTGCTAACAAGTTTTTACTGGCAGCTATTGAAGCCGGAAAGCTATATAAGCATATTGCCGCTGCCAAAGGTGATGATAATTTTATTGCGGAGGTTTCTATGGACGAAGTAAACGATCCGCAAACCCCGGTAGAGCTATTCTTTATTTTAAGCGCACTTGCTGATAATGAAATAAAAGCACAAACCATTGCTCCCAAATTTACCGGCCGGTTTAATAAAGGCGTTGATTATGTAGGTGACTTACAGCAGTTTGCCAAGGAGTTTGAAGAAGATATTCTGGTGATAAAACACGCTGTAAAAGAATTTGGCCTGCCGGAAAACTTAAAATTAAGTGTGCACTCCGGAAGCGACAAGTTCTCGCTTTATCAACCCATAAGTAAGCTAATCAAGAAACACGATGCCGGAATTCATTTAAAAACAGCAGGTACAACCTGGCTGGAAGAAATGACTGGCCTTGCTGAAGCAGGCAATGAGGCTCTGGAACTCGCCAAGGAAATTTATTCCATTGCCTTAGGTCGTTTTGACGAACTTTGCGGGCCCTACGCAACTGTTATTGATATAAATGAAGGCAAATTGCCAAGCGTAGAAGAGGTAAACGGATGGACCGGTGAGAAATTTGCTAATACGCTTCGCCATAATGAGCAGCATCCCGATTTCAATCCGAACTTTAGACAATTGTTGCATGTTGCATACAAAGTTGCCGCTGAAAATGGTGAGCGTTATTACGCCGCACTAAAAAAATATAATGATGTTGTAGCTGCCCATGTAACCACTAATCTGTACGAGAGGCATATCATTCCCTTGTTTTTAGGTTAAGACTGAACTTATAGGGACGGGACAATAAATTTTTAATTTTACTAGGCTGAACGGCCTCAGGGATAAATCAATTCACACCGATATAGATGTGTCAAATTTATCCCTGAAATTAGTTCAGATGCTATTTATTGTTTTCCAAATTCTAATACAACGTAAACTCTACGCGTCTGTTTTTTTGACGTCCTTCATCTGTGGTATTAGTTTCAATCGGCTGACTTTCACCATAACCTGTTGCTTCAATTCTTGATGGATTTGCGCCTTGGCTTACCAGATATGCTTTAACAGATTCTGCTCTGTTTTTTGACAGTTTAAGGTTTGCTGCATCACTGCCTACATTATCAGTATGACCAGCTAATTTTAAACTAAAGTTTTTGGTTGTCAGTAAATCTGCAACACGCTTTAAACTAGGGAGAGAGCTTGAACGAATGGTAGCCTTACCAAAATCAAATTCGAGATTTTTAATGGCCTCCGAAACTATTCTTCGGTCTTCTTCCGTTATCACGATTGTTTTTGTCGGATTGTTTACAGTAACCGTTATAGGGCAACCTCCTCCATCAACCTGGGTTCCCGTTGAAGTACCTGGACATTTGTCAAAGTAATCTGAAACCCCGTCTTTATCTTCATCGCTCTTAAATCTGGTCCAGTCAGTGGTCATTTGTTGAAGCTGCGCAGCACTTTTCGCTCGTTCTTCGGCCAATTGATTTTCCAGATCTGTAGTTCGTTTTATATAATCGTACTCTAAAGCAGCCACCGGGTTGTGTGTAGCCAACTGGGGCTTAGATTTGGAACCCAATGCAAACTCCAGTCCCACCGAGGCATAAGAAAATTTATCGTTCTGTGGCCCTGACCAGTGACCGTCAAGATTATCCGAATCAACAAAATTCATGGTATATCCAAGATCTAAATTTACTGAAGGCGACAGGCCTATCTTAAATCCTGCACCCACCGGAAAGAAAACCTCTTCGATGGGGTCACCGGGTTGATATTCTGCTGTTGTACCGGCTGTAGAAGTAATCATGGTTTTGTACGACATCAAACCCGCACCTCCTGTTAGGTAGGGGCTTATCATGCTTTTTCTGTTAAGCCAATAGAAGTTGCCGATGGTAAGATTAGCAGTCAGACTTCCGGCTGCATGGATTTCGGTTTCAAATGATCTCATTGTACTGGTCGAAGTTGTTCCGTTACCAAGTAAATTATCATTATTCGCGTTTAAGTTACCCCTTAAGAAGTTACCCTGAATGCTTAGGTTATGACTTAATTGTTTTTTAATGTATGCACCGAAACCCATGTCAGTTTCCCAGTTTGTAAAATCGTTTTTACCAAAGGGAGCGATAGGAGCCAGTGCGCCTGCATTTATTCCCAGTGACCAGGTACGGAAAGATTTTGCATTGGCAAAAGGTGCGACCGTTTGAGAGTTATTGGTTTCCTGCGCAAAAGTACTGGAAGCTAGAAGGATTGATAATGAGAGTAATGGAAATTTTAAGTGATTGATAATCATAATGAAGGATACGGTTAAGAATAAATCTTGTTAACCGTTCTGTATAGCTAACCCAAAATGAGTGTTTTTGTTCTGTTGCTGTGATTTAGGATAGTGTGAAATGAGTTGGTATTATTGAAATTGATACCGAAATGGATTTTTTCCAGGTAGATTTTTTGATAAAGCGCAGGTGTAGATATTCAGCATGAATTACCAAACCTGCACTTTTAGTTTTATTTGTTAGCCTGTGAACTTGCCAGCGGAGCTAGCATTTTTACGCCATTAACTTTTACATTTTTAAATTTCAAGCCTTTCACATCGCCCAATTTGAAATCTGTCGTTTTTAAAGTTAGGTCAGCGTTTTTGATGTAGATATCCATGATTTCAGTCTTAGAATGCCCGGAAATTTCGCCGAAAGAATTGCCGGATCCGCGAATGTTTGAAATCTTCACATTTCGAACCAAAGCTTTAGGTGGTTCCTGACCCTTTAGGTCGAAGTACTGAGTCCAGGGTGAAACTTTAAAGATGACTCCGCCATTTTCCATTGTAATATCGCTCATACGGACGTTTTCGTATTGCTGCGGGGTGTCCGGACGCAATTTTAAGCGTAGCACAGTCGGTCCCCGAGTAATACAGCGTTTCACCTCCACGTTGCGTACCAGAGTGGCCTCACTTCCGAAGGTTACAATTCCTCCGCCTGCTTCAAAAATGCAGTCTTCAATCAGCACTCTCTCTACAGCTGGGCTATCCTTATCTTGCATAGCAAAAGGACCTTTTGAGCCTTTTAGCGCAATACAGTCATCGCCAACAGAAAAAGAGCATCCGCGAATTATAATATCCTGCGAACTATCTATATCAATACCGTCCGAGCTGGGGCCACGATTTGGAACAGCTCCAGATGGGGCCTGGAAGCGGCATTTTTCAACTGTAACTTGCTGGCATCTGTAGATATGCAGATTCCAAAAACCCGAGTTGAGAAAAAGCAAACCGCTTATTTTTACATCCTTAGAATTTTGGATTAACATAAGTCTGGGCCGTTCTACATCTAAGTTTTTGGTGCCTTTAACAGAATTGCGGGTGTCATAAAATAATTTATAAAAAGGCTCTCCGCTGCCGTCAAGCGTACCCGGTCCGCTAATGCGAAGATGATCAACATGATCTCCATTAATTAAAGCTGCACGCCACGGTTCGAAATGACCTTCAATGCGCGTGTTTATCTTTTGGTAGTCGTTGATGTCTGTTGAGCCTTTAAGCACTGCATCTTGCTCTAATTCTATATTTACTCCGGGTTTAAGAAAAAGGGAACCGCTTAAAAATATGCCTTTGGGTATTAACAGGGTGCCGCCGCCGTTTTTTGCGCACTCGTCGATTACCGCTTGGATGGCTTTGCTGTTCAGGGTTTTTCCATCCCCAACTGCACCGCGCTCAGCGATGTTATAGCGCTTTCCAATGGCAGGATTTACAGAAAATGCTTTAAGGTTTTTGTCTGGCTTTGCATCAGCACCTGTTACCAGAAAGAATGTTAAAGCCTGAAGCACAATTGACAGATTAAATTTCATGCTGTGTATTTATTGGTTGTCTATTTATAGAACTTGCTGGCGCAAATATGCTGTTCAAATATTTATTGTGGGCAGGTGTAGGGGGATTGTTGCTGTAACATTTTAATTGCAATTGATCTCCGTTATATATATATGAATTGACCGGTCAGGATTTCCATCGCAGCGTTTCGGGGTTTTAAATTAGGACGGCAACTAAGAACCACCATAGTAGCGGCCCGGTATGGAAAAAAAAGGAGGAAGCCTCAGTGATTTATTAGCGCCTCCTTCAGTTTTTTATTGAAGAAAGATAGAGTTGGTTTTTAGAAATTATTTATTCTTATCCGCGTAAGCGAAAACCTTTTGTAAAAGTGGCGATGCTCTATATGAATTGTTTTTTCGAATTTTTAATTCCTCCTCGGCAATTTCATGAAATAAACCTGCCAACGCTTTTTGAGTGACATAATCATTCAGATCTGTATTGATCTTGCCCGTCATCGGAATTTTGTTGTATTGACTGGTGGCTGTTGTCCAATATTTGGTAGCACCGGCTTTATCCAGATTAGACTGGATAATAGGTTTGAATTTTTCACTAAGCTGTGATGTGGTTGTAGTTTTGAAGTATTGAGTTGCTGCGTCCTGATCTTTTGCCAGAAGAATATTTCTCGCATCTTTGAACGTCATTTGTTTTATCGATGACATGAATATAGGCAAAGCCTCTTTTGCAGCTTCTTCGGCAGCACGATTTAAGCTTTTGACAACATTATCACACATATCATTAAATCCTAAGCCTCTTAACGTTTTTTCGGCCTTTTGTGCCTCAGCCGGAAAAATGATTTTAACAGAAGGATTATTTAAGAATCCATTAACGGCCGAAAGGCGAGAGGTGCCGTTTGAGACCCCTGTTTGTAGTGCTTCTTTTATTCCTGATCCTATCTCTTCAACCGAAGGTTGTCCGGCTTGAGAAGACGGTATTTGCTTCAGAATGGAGGGGACCTTTATCTGTGCATTGAGACTCTGGAATCCCAGAGTCATTAACAGGAGTGTGACGGATTTTATTCTAATCATCATGTTTTCCTAGGTAATGTCGCTTATTTTAAGATGAATGGGAGCCAGTCATAAAAAGCTCCAAGTGCTAGTATTCACAGTTAATTGGTTGGTATTCGATTGAGAACTTAGAATCTTTGCCCAATTTTTGTCTTCCTGTTTTTTCATCGATATCGAAGCTTCGTTGATACAGTTTGTTTGATGAAAGTTTGAATTCAACTGAAAGCGTATCCCTTATACCTTCTTGCATAAAAGACCAGAGAACTTTGATGATATCCCCATTTTTCTGTCCTTTAATCGTTCCGGTCCGTGAGTCCTTTTCGTGAGGAATAGTGTTGAAAATCCCTGTAACCTCGTTATTTTGAATCAAAAAGCTGACTGTGGCTGTATCTTGTTTTGATGATCCCTCCACTCGCTGAAAACATAGCCTTGAAGATTGTGCGATAGCAGACGTGTCTTTTACAATATGAGATTGTGGTTTATTCCTTTGACAGGATACCAGCAATAAAATGCACAGAAGCGATAGAAGCGTTTTCATAATCGATTTTCGAAAACCGGAAATTACAATTAATAGGTAGTATTTAATCTTAAAATGTCAATTAAATTCCAGCTACTATCTTGAAACGTGCTGCTTAAAAATAACATTTCGGCCCTTCGCGCCTTTTAGAACTCAGCATAAAGCCGATAGAGATTTCATGCGAGCCATAATTGTAGTTCCGTAGCTTGGATAGCGAATAATCGAATGCATAACCTATCCGCAAATTTTCATTTATGAAAAAATCCCCAATTACACCCAATCCATTTTTCTTCTGCAAATCATCATACAAAAATTCCTTTTTGTATGTTTTAACGGCAGTGCGATAAAAACCACCCACCCAGAATCTGTCGTATAATAAAGTAAAGGCATTTATATCCAAACTGGTGTACGTCTGTTCATCATCTTTCAGCAAAATGGTTGGCTTAAGTTTTACATCGTCATTCAATGTAAATAACGCACCCGCTGTGAAATAATAATGACGGTTAATTTTAGGAAGGAGAACATTTTGAGAACGGTTTCTAGCCTGAAAGTAACTAGCAATCAGGTTATCGGCTGATAAGCCAGCAAAAAAACGTGGGGTGGAGTAGAAGATTCCCGCTCTTGCATCAGGGAAAGATTCGGTAGGTTTTCCAAATGGAACATATTGATCGACATCATTTGCGGTAAGCAGATCACCATCAATTCCCTGTTGTACAATACCTGCGCCCAAACCAAAACTCAGTCTCGAAAACTCTGAGTCGCCTACCTGAATTCTGTATGCATAATTTGCATAAGCAGAAAAATTACTCTGTGCTCCGGTAAAATCATTTGAGAGTAGTATTCCGAGACCCACGTTTCCTTCGTTAAGAACCATATCTCCGGCGAGTGACATCGTCTGTGGTGCACCTTCGAATCCTGTCCATTGTGAGCGATAAAAAGTATGGATGTTTGCCTGCTCTTTATATCCCGCATAAGCAGGATTAATATATAAGCCATTAAACATGTACTGGCTAAATTGAGCATCTTGTTGAGCACTTACTATTAATGTGTTCGCAAATAGTAGTAATAATAAGAGTGTTTTTTTCATGAGAGAATATTTTATTAATTTAGAAGAAATGACTATAATGCGTTTTTACGCCATGATTTATTTCATTTTTTTAAATTATTGAGCTTTTGATCTTAACAGGGTAATGTAACCTTTATAGACTTTCCAG
Organism: uncultured Sphingobacteriaceae bacterium; assembly: GCA_946887045.1. The sequence continues at coordinate 21,431 of CAMPKC010000009.1, forward strand.
GTTCCGCTTACGTTTTTTACCTTTAATACATAGAAGTAAGTGCCTTCGTCCAATCCATTTCCTTCCCAGGTATTCTCGTAATTTTTCTTTTCGTAAACGGTATTTCCCCAACGGTTGATTATAGAAATTTCATTTTCCGGATATATATTAAGTCCGCGGATTTCGAATGTTTCGTTGACACCGTCGCCGTTTGGAGTGAATACATTTGGAATCACTAAATCTTTCTCAACTGCCTGTATCACTAAGCTTACTGTAGCTTCATCACAAGCCCCGGCTGGATCACATGCTTTGTATGTAAATTCATCATTGCCCGTGTAGTCTTTGTCGGGAGTGTAAGTAAAGCTTCCGTCCGAGTTTATACGGATCTGACCATGAATAGGTTGCGCTATAATTGTATAAGTTAGCGGATCGGAATTAGGATCAGTATCGTTTTTGTTAACAGCATCAGTTAAGATTTGATTCTCCTTCAACGTGAAGTTATCATCATTAGCTACCGGAGATTCATTTACGGGCAATACATTTATAGTTGCAGTGGCATTCGCACACAATCCCATAGGATCACAAGCTTTATAAACAAACTTTACCTGGCCAATAAATCCTTGTGCAGGGATATAATTGAATGTTCCGTTCGCCTGGAGGGTTAGGTTACCTCTGGTAGGCAATGAAACTATCGAGAAGCTAAGAACATCGCCATTCGGATCACTGTCATTTTGCGAAATATTGCCATCAACCGGGTTGTTCTTAAGAGTAGTATAGATGTCGTCAACCAGAGCCGGCGGATAATTTACTGCGTTAATTGTAATACTTGCTGTCGCTGTTGCACATAAGCTTTGAGAATCACAAGCTCGGTAATTAAATGTGGTGGTACCAACCCAACCTGCATTTGGAGTGAAGGTAAAGCTACCATTTGAGTTAAAATTTATCTGTCCGTTTAGAGGTTGGGTTGCCAGGGTAAACGTTAATGCATCGCCATCAGGGTCTGTGTCATTTGTAGCTACCGTGCCGGTTAACGAGATGTCTCTATTGCCGTTAAATGTATCGTCAAGTGCAACCGGGGTACAGTTACCCGGAAGGATTGTACCTGATAAAGATAAAGTACAACCTTTTGAATCAGTCACCAAAACCTGGTAATTTCCGGCTACGACATTCATTAGAGCCGCTTGATTTAATAAGGTATTGTTATTCCACTTATAGGTGTAGGGTGCTACTCCTCCGGTAATCGAAGCAGTAATAGAGCCGTCAGCAGTGTTTTTGCAAATAGTTTTGCTTGTCTGAAGAGCTCCTGCTAATTTACTATTTTGAAGAATAGTTATAGTTTCATTCATTTTACAGCCATTTGCATCCGTAATGGTGACTGTGTACGTACCCGCCAATAAGTTTGTTACGTTAAATCCAGTTTGAGCCGGAGAAGTGTTCCATGAGTGAGAGTAGGGAGCAGTTCCTCCTGAAACGGATACCGACGCAGTGCCTGTAGCAGAGCCAAAACATTCAACATCAGTTTTAACGACGGTGGCAGATAAACCAGCTGTCGGTCCAGCGATATTTAGTGGCAGAATTGTTGTGCAACCCTTCGCATCTTTAACGGTAATTGTGTAGCTTCCTTTTATTAAGCCGGAAAATGTTCCGCTTGACTGGAAGATACTACCATCTATACTATAAGTGTACGGAGCAGTTCCATTTGATGCTGCAATACTGGCTGATCCGGTAGCATCCGAAAAACAAAGAACAGGACTTTGACTAACTATCGAGGCTGTTAAAGCAGCAGGTTCGCCGACGGTAACAGAATTTGTTAAAGTAGAGCAGTTGTCTGATACAGTTAAAGTGTAGATTCCGGCCGGTAAATTGTTAAGGGATGCTGTAGTTCCTACAACAGTACCAGAAGCATTTTTCCAACTGTAATTTATTGCACCCAAGGCATTAGTAACTGTACCTGCGGTTACACTTCCTGTTGAAGAGCCATAACACGAAACATCGGTTTTAGTAGAAGGAGCAAGCGCTAAAGCTGTAGGTTCTCCGATGGTAACTGCATTGGATTGTGCAGAACAATTGTCTGTCACCGTTAAGGTATAGTTTCCTGCGGGTAAGTTATTTACAGTTGCAGTAGTTCCTACAACAATTCCTGATGCATTTTTCCAGCTGTAATTGATCGCGCCAACAGCGTTAGTCACTGTTCCTGCGGTTACACTTCCTGTTGAAGAAGCATTACATAAAGCGTCCGATTTAGAAGAGGCGGCAAGCGCTAAAGGAGCAGGTGCTGCTATAGTAACTGTATTTGTAAGAGTAGAGCAGTTGTCTGATACGGTTAATGTGTAGTTTCCTGCAGGCAAGTTGCTTACCGTAGCAGTGGTTCCTACAACGGTACCTGAAGAATTTTTCCAGCTATAACTGATTGGCCCGACAGCGTTGGTTACGGCTCCGGCAGTTACAGTTCCGGTTGAAGTAGCGTTGCAATTTGCATCTGTTTTAGAAGAAGATGCAAGAGTCAAAGCAGCCGGTTCGGCAATGGTGACAGAATTGCTTAAGGTAGAGCAGTTGTCTGATACCGTTAAGGTATAACTGCCAGCAGGAAGGTTGTTTATCGAAGGCGTAGTCCCTACCACAGTACCTGAAGCATTCTTCCAGCTGTAACTAAGAGTGCCCAGTGCGTTTGTTACCGCACCTGCGGTCACACTTCCTGTTGACGAAGCATTACATAAAGCATCGGTTTTGGAAGACGCAGCGAGGGTTAAAGCGGCTGGCTCGGCAATAGTAACTGTGTTTGTTAGGGTAGAGCAGTTATCGCTTAGGGTTAACGTATACGTTCCTGCAGGAAGATTATTCACCGTAGCGGAAGTTCCTACCACAGTACCAGAAGCGTTTTTCCAGCTGTAGTTGATTGAACCTACAGCGTTGATTACAGCTCCGGCAGATACACTTCCTGTTGAAGCAGCATTACATAAAGCATCTGTTTTAGAAGAAGGCGCAAGCGCTAAAGCAACAGGTTCTTCGATAGTAACCGAATTGCTTACAGTAGAGCAGTTGTCTGTTACGGTTAAGGTATAAGTGCCGGCGGGAAGGTTGTTTACCGCAGTGGTAGTTCCCACCACGATACCCGCAGCATTTTTCCAGCTGTAGCTTATAGTACCTAATGCATTTGTTACGGCACCAGCAGTTACGCTTCCTGTTGAGGTGGCGTTGCAGGTCGCATCTGTTTTAGAAGAAGGTGCGAGCGCTAAAGCAGCAGGCTCAGTAACGGTAACTGAGTTTGATCGGGCAGAGCAGTTGTCGCTTACGGTTAAAGTGTACGTTCCGGCAGGAAGATTATTTACGGTAGCAGTAGTTCCCACAATTGTATTAGCAGCATTTTTCCAGCTGTAGCTGATTGCGCCCACTGCGTTTGTTACAGCTCCTGCAGTTACGCTCCCGGTTGAAGTGGCATTGCAGGTTGCATCTGTTTTAGAAGAAGCAGCCAGTGCTAAAGCGGCAGGTTCAGTAATGGTAACTGAATTAGTTCTGCTGAAGCAGTTGTCTGTTACTGTTAAGGTATAAGTTCCGGCAGGAAGGTTGCTTACTGTGGCAGTCGTTCCAACCTCAGTATTAGCAGCGTTTTTCCAGCTGTAGTTTATCGTACCCACAGCGTTTGTTACCGCCCCTGCAGTCACACTTCCTGTTGAAGCAGCATTACAGCTTGCATCAGTTTTGCTTGAAGCTGCAAGTGCTAGCGCAGCAGGTTGGGCGATGGTAACGGTGTTGATTAAGGCAGAACAGTTGTCGTTCACTGTTAAAGTGTAGATTCCGGCAGGTAGGTTGCTTACTGTAGCAGTTGTTCCAACCACCGTACCAGCAGCATTGGTCCAGCTGTAATTTACAGTACCTACAGCATTGCTTACTGTTCCTGCTGTTACCGTACCGCTTGAAGCACCATTACATAATGCGTCAGTTTTAGAAGGAGCCTCCATCGCTAAAGCAGCAGGTTGATCAATGGTAACTGTATTGCTTAAGCTGGAGCAGTTATCTGTAACCGTTAATGTATAAGTCCCGGCAGGCAGATTATTAACCGTAGCCGTAGTTCCGACAATAGCACCAGAAATATTTTTCCAGTTGTAGTTAATGGTACCAACCGCGTTTGCCACGGCACCAGCGGTAACAGTGCCGGTTGCAGCGGCATTACATAAAGCGTCTGTTTTGGAAGAAGCCGCAAGAGCCAGGGCAGCGGGTTCTTCAATAGTTACAGTATTGCTTAGAGTCGAGCAGTTGTCGTTCACAGTTAAGGTATAGACACCTGCAGGCAGGTCGCTGACAGTTTCAGTAGTTCCTACCACGGTTCCTGAAGCATTTTTCCAGCTGTATATTACAGTACCTACGGCATTTGTTACCGTACCTGCGGTTACACTTCCGGTTGAAGAAGCATTACATAAAGCATCAATTTTAGACGATGTACCAAGTGTTAAAGCAGCAGGTTCTTCAACTATCACTGAATTTATAGAAGCAGTACAGTTGTTAGCATCTTTAACAATCAAATTATACGATCCAGCGCCAAGAGTGCTAAACGTACCGTCGGCCTGGAAAGGGCTATTATTGATACTATAAGAATATGGAGCGGTGCCAGCGGTTCCCTGAACAGTTATCGAACCTGTTTGAGTTCCAAAGCAATTAACATCAGTTTTATTTGTTACCGTAGCCAGAAGCAGGGCAGGTTGATTTACATTAATGGTTCCGGTTAAAGGAATACATCCGTTTGCATCGGTGATACTATAAGGAAGGGCTGTTCCGGCAGCAACGTTATTAAATAATCCGCTTGTGTTAGTTTCTCCATTAAACGTGTAAGATATTGGCGCAATTCCGCCAGTGGCGACAAATGTAATTGTCGCTGTTTCTCCATAACATTTTATCGGAGAAGTAGCTGTTGCGCTGCTTAAGATTATTTGATCAGGCTCAGTAATTGTGATTGATTGCAATGTGCTGCAAGAATTCGCATCCGTAACAGTAACGCTGTACGTTCCAGCTTTTAACCCTGTGGCCGTAGCAGTGGTTTGCGCAGGTACTGAATTCCATAAATATGAATAGCCGGATCCCGGCGTTCCGCCTGACGCAGTGATTGTGGCCGTAGTAGTGCCTCCGTAACAGCTAATAGCCGCGCCTTGCGATATGACAGCGCTGAGAGGAGAGGCCGGACTTGTTATAGTTACGGGAATAGTAACGGTACATCCATTGTTATCTTTAACCGTAATTGTGTAATTATCAGCAGCAAGTGCTGAGAAAGTGCCTCCTGACTGGAAAGTAGTACCGTCTTTGCTAAAGGTATATGGTGGTGTTCCGCCCGTAACTGTTACATCAATTTCGCCATCTGTAATCTCAGCACAGCTGATATTCTTTTTCGATACCGTAGATACAATTGGATTCGGTTCGGTGATTACGACATCCTGACTTAAAGAACATCCATTTTGATCTGTAACTGTGACGCGGTAGTCAGTTCCTGAAATGAGTGCGCGATCAACTGTGTAAGGTGCTTTCCCGCCTGTAATGTCTAATATTATGCTACTTGAGGTAGCAGAGCCGCTGCACAAAATAGTTGCGGTAGTTATAGTGAGTTGTAGGGCTTCCGGATTCTGTAATACTAATCTATAAGTTGCAGAACAACCATTCTGGTCAGTAACCGTAAGCAGGTGTTCTCCGGCGGCTATGGCTGTGAAGGTTGAAGCGCCAGGAGTAGGGTGGGCCACGCCATTAAGACTATATGTATAGCCCGGAGTTCCTCCGGTTGCGGATGCGTTTATAGTAGTTGTGCCCGCATTACATAAAATATCAGATGCAGATGCTGATAAAACCAATGCAGCAGGTTCGGAAATAGTTACGGAAGATGATATCTGTGAACAACCATTTGCATCTGTTACAGTTACGATATAAATACCTGCTGAAAGCGCATTTTGCTGAGGTGCTGAAATTGGGTTTCCATCTTTTGTCCAGGTATAACTATAGTTAGGAGTTCCACCGCTGGTTGTCATCGATACAGCTCCGTCGGTACCGCCGTTACAGGTTACGTCTTTGGTTTTTGTGAGAGTAACTGCCAGGAGAGTAGGCTCAGTAATGGTAACTGAATTGGTAAGGGTAGAGCAGTCGTCGCTTACGGTTAAAGTGTACGTTCCGGCAGGAAGATTATTTACGGTAGCAGTAGTTCCCACAATTGTATTAGCAGCATTTTTCCAGCTGTAGCTGATTGCGCCCACTGCGTTTGTTACAGCTCCTGCAGTTACGCTCCCGGTTGAAGTGGCATTGCAGGTTGCATCTGTTTTAGAAGAAGCAGCCAGTGCTAAAGCGGCAGGTTCAGTAATGGTAACTGAATTAGTTCTGCTGAAGCAGTTGTCTGTTACTGTTAAGGTATAAGTTCCGGCAGGAAGGTTGCTTACTGTGGCAGTCGTTCCAACCTCAGTATTAGCAGCGTTTTTCCAGCTGTAGTTTATCGTACCCACAGCGTTTGTTACCGCCCCTGCAGTCACACTTCCTGTTGAAGCAGCATTACAGCTTGCATCAGTTTTGCTTGAAGCTGCAAGTGCTAGCGCAGCAGGTTGGGCGATGGTAACGGTGTTGATTAAGGCAGAACAGTTGTCGTTCACTGTTAAAGTGTAGATTCCGGCAGGTAGGTTGCTTACTGTAGCAGTTGTTCCAACCACCGTACCAGCAGCATTGGTCCAGCTGTAATTTACAGTACCTACAGCATTGCTTACTGTTCCTGCTGTTACCGTACCGCTTGAAGCACCATTACATAATGCGTCAGTTTTAGAAGGAGCCTCCATCGCTAAAGCAGCAGGTTGATCAATGGTAACTGTATTGCTTAAGCTGGAGCAGTTATCTGTAACCGTTAATGTATAAGTCCCGGCAGGCAGATTATTAACCGTAGCCGTAGTTCCGACAATAGCACCAGAAATATTTTTCCAGTTGTAGTTAATGGTACCAACCGCGTTTGCCACGGCACCAGCGGTAACAGTGCCGGTTGCAGCGGCATTACATAAAGCGTCTGTTTTGGAAGAAGCCGCAAGAGCCAGGGCAGCGGGTTCTTCAATAGTTACAGTATTGCTTAGAGTCGAGCAGTTGTCGTTCACAGTTAAGGTATAGACACCTGCAGGCAGGTCACTGACAGTTTCAGTAGTTCCTACCACGGTTCCGGAAGCGTTTTTCCAGCTGTAAATTGCAGTACCTATGGCATTTGTTACCGTACCCGCGGTTACACTTCCATCATTTCCGCCGCGACAGGTTACATCAGTTTTAGAAGAAACTGCCAGAGCTAAGGCAGCTGGTTCAGCAATGGTAACAGTATTCGTTAAGTTCGAGCAGTCATCTGTTACGGTTAAAGTATAAGTGCCTGCAGGAAGGTTGCTTACGGTTGCTGTAGTTCCCACAATAGTGTTTGCAGCATTTTTCCAGCTGTAGTTAACCGCCCCAACAGGATTGGTGACGGTTCCCGCAGTAATTGTTCCGTCAGAAGCGCCGTGACATAAAGCATCCGTTTTGTATGAAGAGCCAAGTACTAAAGCCGGAGGTTCAGCAATGGTCACTGTATTCGATAAACTCGAACAGTTATCAGTTACGGTTAAAGTATAAGCTCCTGCTGGTAGGTTATTCACCGTAGGCGTTGTTCCTACCACACTTCCTGAGGCATTTTTCCAATTGTAAGTAACTGTACCTACAGCATTGCTTACCGCTCCAGCGGTCACAGATCCTGTAGAGGCAGCATTACACAATGCATCGGTTTTGCTGGAAACGCCAAGTGCTAAAGCAGGAGGCTCTGAGATACTGACAGTATTAATTAATGTATTACAATTATCACTAACCGTAAGGGTATAAGTGCCGGCTGGCAGATTGCTTACTGTAGCTGTAGAGCCCACTACAATTCCGGAAGCATTTGTCCAGCTATAGTTTACTGTACCTACTGCATTGTTTACGGTTCCTGCGGTTACAGTGCCGGTTGAAGTACCATTACACAAAGCATCCGTTTTACTTGAAGGGGAAAGAGCCAGAGCAGCCGGTTCGCCAACTATTACTGAATTGCTTCGGGTAGAACAATTATCGTTGATTGTAACGGTATAAGTTCCGGCCGGGAGGTTACTTACTGAAGCGGTAGATCCCACCACAGTACCTGAAGCATTTGTCCAGCTGTATTGAATTGTACCAACTGCGTTTGTCACGGCCCCAGCAGTCACGCTTCCAGTTGAAGCAGCATTGCATAAAGCGTCAGTTTTAGAAGAAGAGGCAAGAGCCAAAGCCGCAGGTTCACTTATTGTAACTGTATTACTGAGGCTGGTGCAATCGTCGGTTACGGTCAAAGTGTAAGTTCCTGCCGGAAGATTATTAACCGAAGCAGTAGTTCCTACAATAGTATTGGCAGCATTCTTCCAGCTGTAGCTAATTGCGCCCACGGCATTGGTTACGGCACCCGCAGTTACGCTTCCTGTTGAAGTGGCGTTGCAGCTTGCGTCGGTTTTTGAAGAAGTAGCCAGTGCTAAAGCAGCCGGTTCCTCAATCGTAACTGAATTGGATAGGGTAGAGCAGTCGTCTGTTACGGTCAGGGTGTATGTTCCCGCAGGAAGGTTACTTACCGTTGCCGTAGTCCCAACAATAGTATTAGCAGCATTCTTCCAGCTATAATTTATTGTACCGACAGCGTTGGTCACTGTCCCCGCAGTCACACTTCCTGTTGAAGACCCATTGCATGAAGCATCTGTTTTCGAAGAAGTGGCCAGCGCTAAAGCTGCCGGTTCACCGATAGTAACAGAGTTTGTTAAGGTAGAGCAGTCATCTGTTACGGTTAAAGTATAAGTTCCTGCTGGAAGATTACTAACGGAAGCAGTAGTTCCTACAACAGTATTCGCAGCATTTTTCCAACTGTAAATGGTTGTACCGATAGCGTTCGTCACTGTCCCAGCTGTTACGCTTCCAGTTGAAGCAGCGTGGCATACAGCGTCAGTTTTTGAAGAGGCAGCAAGGGTTAGAGCAGCGGGCTCAGCAATTGTTACCGAATTGGATAGGGCAGAGCAGTTGTCGGTAACTGTTAAAGTATAAGTGCCTGCAGGGAGGTTGTTTACCGAAGCAGTAGTTCCCACTATAGTATTAGCAGCATTCTTCCAGCTGTAGTTTACAGTACCCAAGGCATTGGTCACTGTTCCTGCGGTTACACTTCCTGTCGAAGTGGCATTACATAGAGCGTCGGTTTTAGAAGAAGCAGCTAGAGCCAAAGCAGCAGGCTCATCAATTGTTACTGAATTAGATAGGGTAGAACAGTCATCATTAACCGATAATGTATAAGTTCCGGCTGGAAGGTTATTTACGGTCGCAGTCGTTCCTACCACAGTGCCTGAAGCATTCTTCCAGCTGTAAATAATTGTTCCAACAGCATTTGTTACAGTTCCGGCAGTTACACTTCCTGTTGAAGCAGCATTGCATAAAGCATCAGTTTTAGATGAAGCGGCAAGGCTTAAAGCGGCTGGCTGCACTATTGTTATTTCCTGATCAGCCGTACAGTTATTAGCATCTTTTACAAGAACAGTGTAGGTCCCGGCTGCCAGGTTAGCAAATGTTCCGCTTGTTTGGAAATTTACTCCGTCTGCGCTGAAAGTATATGGCGCAGTACCATTTCTTCCTTCAATAGTTATCGAACCGGTTTGAGTTCCAAAACAAGTGGCGTCTGTCACATCTGTCACCAGAGCCAGAAGTAAAGCCGGTTCCGTTACATCAATGGTTCCTGTTACCGGAGTACATCCGTTTGCATCTGTTATACTGTAAGGCAGGGCAGTTCCGGCGGCAACGTTATTAAATATTCCGCTTGTGTTAGTTTCTCCATTAAACGTGTAAGAGAAAGGAGCTACGCCACCGGTGGCAGCAAATGTTACAGAAGCTTTTTCTCCGAAACACTTTATTGGCGTGGTAACTGCAGCACTTGTTAAGCTGATCGGATCGGGCTGGGTGATAGTAATTGACTCAGTTTGTGCACATCCATTAGCATCTGTAACAGTGACACTATAAGTTCCGGCTTCTAACCCGGTTGCGGTAGCAGCAGTTTGGGCCGGTACGGTATTCCATAAATAAGAATAGCCAGATCCTATTGTGCCTCCCGAAGCAGTAACCGTAGCAGTGCTGGTACCCCCTTCGCAACTTATGGCGGTTCCCTGGGCTATAACAGCACTTAGCGTGGATGCCGGACTGCTTAGGGTTACCGGAATTTCAACTGTGCAACCATTGGCGTCTTTAACTGTAATCGTGTAATTTCCGACTGCCAGGTTTCCGAAAACCCCCGAGGTGTTTGAGAAATCTACAGCATCTAAACTATAAGTGTACGGTCCCGTGCCGCCAGTTACTTCCAGATTGATTTTTCCGTCAGTAAGACCAAAACAGCTGATGTTTTCCTTAGAAACTTCTACCAACATAGGATTGGGTTCGGTAATCACAATATCCTGGCTTGATGTACATCCGCTTTGATCTGTTACAGTAACCCTGTAAGTAGTCCCTGATAATAGTGTAGTGGTCACAGTATAAGGCGCTGTACCACCATTAACGTTAACAACGATACTGTTTGAAGAACTTGAACCGCTACAAAGGATCGGGTTAGTTGTGATAGTAAACTGAAGTGCTTCCGGTTCTTGTATTACCAGTCGGTATGATGCCGTGCAACCATTTAAATCGGTTACATTAATGGTGTGTTCGCCTGCTGTTATCCCGCTAAAATTTGCCGAAGCCTGGGATGGCCCGCCGTCGATGCTGTAAGTATAGGCTGCGGTTCCGCCAGTTGCAGATGCAGTTACGGTTGTTGTGCCTCCGGCACATGCAATATCGGCAGCAGAAGCTGATGCTATTAATATGGCAGGTTCAGAAATAGTAAAGGAATTCGAAACATCTGTACATCCATTATTATCTGTTACCGTAACCAGATACACACCAGCAGAAAGGGCATTCAGATCGGGTGCAGCAATAGCGTTTCCATCTTTTGTCCATGAGTAAGTGTACGCCGGCGTTCCGCCATTGGCTGTAACCGTTACTGATCCGTCGTTTCCACCATTACAACTTACATCTTTTGTTTTTACAGCCGAAATTGTCAGGGCCGCCGACGGTTCAGTGATTGTGATCGTTTGGGTTACAGGAGTGCAAGCATTTGCATCAGTTACTGTCACCTCGTATGTTCCCGCGGACAGGGCATTAAGGTCCGGTGCGCTTATACTAAGGCCATTTTTTTTCCATGAATAAGAATAACCAGGTGTTCCTCCGGTTACGATTAGTTGAATTATGCCGGTATTGGATCCGAAACATGAAGCATCTGATTTATTGTATGCAACATTTATCGGAGTAGGCTGATTTATTTGTAGACTAAGTGCATAGGTACATCCTTTAGAATCTGTAATCGTTACCGAATATAACCCAGATGGCAGGCTGGTTCTGTTAGCAGAGGTTGCGCCATCGTTCCATAAATATGAATACGTTGATGTTCCCCCGGTCACGGCTAAATTGATAGAGCCGTTCGTTCCGTTGTAGCAAGTAACATCCTGTTGTGTTGCTGTTGCCAAAAGCGGCGCAGTAGGTTGAGTAATGGTTATATCAGAGCTTACGGTCGAACAACCATTCATGTCGATCACCTTCACTGAATACGTGCCGGCTGAGAGCCCACTTAAGTTTTGAGATGTTGCACCGTTAGACCACTCATAAAAATATGATCCGGATCCTCCCGTAGCGGAAATGTTTATGGCACCTGAATTATCCCCAAAGCAATTGACGTCTGTTTTTTGAGTTATGCTAACGCTAATTGGAATTGGATCGGTAATTGTAACCGAACCCTGGGACGAAACACAATTGTTCGCGTCAGTTACGACAACTGTATAAGTTCCGGCAAGCAGACTAGTTATTTCTGAACTTGTCTGGCCGTTTGACCATAAATAAGTGTAAGGCGCTGTTCCTCCCGTTACCATAACATCAGCAGATCCCAAGTTTTGGCCTGGACAAAGATTGTCGGTTTGGCTGATGCTTAAAACAAGATTCGCAGGCTCATAGATTCTGGAATTGAAATCATATGTACATCCTTTCGAGTCAATTATCTGACCCGAGTAAATTGCAGCTCCCAGCGATGTTCTGGTATTTGTCTCTTCGCCAGTTGACCATTTTACAGTATATGGCCCGGTTCCGCCTGAAGGGGTTACGGTGATTTTACCGGTTTGAGCACCAAAACATTTAACGTCCTCCGTTACGATGCTTGCGCTGATTGGAGAAGCCGGTTGATTAATGGTAAACGATTGAGTGCTTTGGCAATCTTTAGAGTCAATTACCGTAACCTCATAATTTCCGGCTGTAAGAGTGGTTATATCTTCTGTTGTCTGTCCGTTTGACCAGATATAACGATAAGGTGCAGTTCCGCCACTAACCGAAATGTTAACCGCTCCTGTGTTTCCGCCAAAACAATTCACTGGTGTTAAGGTGGCCGTTATGGTAACAGGTTGAGCTGGTTCACTGATAATTATGCCTGTAATCGGGAAAGTACAACCGTTCGCATCGGTTATTGTTACCGAATAAGCTGCTGCTGGAAGTGTGTTTAAATTAGCTGTTGTTGAACCATTCGACCATAAATACGTGTACGGAGCGGTTCCACCATTACCACTGAGGGTAATCGATCCATCGGTCTCTCCAGAACAGCTGACGTTTGTAGTTGCAGCGGTAAAGTTCATTGCTGCCACCGGCTGATTGATGGTAATATTTAAAGTAGCCTGGCAACCTTTACTGTCTGTGATGGTAGCAGTAAAGGGACCCGCAGGCAGACTGCTGATCTCCAGGTTTCCTGAGATCGTATTTCCCATATAAGTATATGGTGCAGTACCTCCACTAATTTCAATGCTTACCGATCCCGTTTGAGCGCCAAAACAATTTACATCAACTTGCGTCGACGTAAGAGTTAACACAGAAGGCTGAGTTAAAGTGATGGATTTGAAAGTGGTACATCCGGCAGCATCGGTTACGGTAACATTATAAGTGCCAGCTGCCAGCCCGGTGCGATTGCTTACATTATTCGAGCCAGATGGAAGATCTGCCCATGCATAAGTATATGTTCCTGCTCCACCGGTGGTAGCTAAGCTTATCTGCCCGTCATTCGCGTTATTACAAGTAATATTTACAGCCGTAGGAGTAATAACTATAGGTGCAGGAGCTGTTATTTCAAATTCTAAAGTTTTTTGACATAATTGCGCATCAGTTACTGTTAACGTATATGAACCCTCAGAAAGATTGCTTATATCTTTCGTGCTGGCTCCGTTAGACCATGAATACGAATAATTAGCGGTACCTCCGCTAACATTCACTGAGATCGATCCATCTGATCCCTGATTACATGTTACGTTTTGTAATGCAGATTGTGTAATTGATAATGGTGCTGCGGGCTGAGTGATATCTACTACCAGTGAGTTTAATTCACATCCTGTATTATCCAGAATCTTGATTGTGTAGGTTCCTGCAATGAGGTTATTACGGGTAGCTGTATTTAAAGATGCATTATCGCTCCAAATATATTGGTAGGGTCCGTTACCACCAGAAACACTTATGTTTATACTGCCCGTATTATCTCCATAGCACTTAACATTTGCATGTGATGATTCAATGATAATAGGAGGCTCTACAGAATAAGGAACTACTTTCGTTTGTATACATCCGTAAAAATCCTGCACTGTTAGCAGAGATGAAGTTGCGTCAATAGTCGAATACGACTTTGTATAAGGTTGCGTGCCACCACTGATGTCTATACTGATACTCGTCGTAGGATCAGACCCTGCGCAAATAATATCAATCTGTCTTACATCAATAACTATAGGTAAAGGGTCATTTAATACAATATTTTTTACAATAGAACATCCGCTCTGATCGGTAACAGTAACCTGATAAGTGCCCTCGGTTAAAGTGTTCAGATCAGACGATGAAATAGCAGCGCCGTCCTTTGTCCAGCTGTAGGCGTAAGGACCCACACCACCTGTTGTTGAACTTAACGTTATCGAACCATTAGTTCCACCGACACATGTTGGGTTAACCGATGTAAAATTAGATTGTATTTGCGTTGGTTGAGAAACGTTTAATGTGAGCGTCTCAATACATCCTTTAGCATCCGTAACAGTTACCGTGTAATTTCCGGCGGTAAGATTATTAATGTCTTGAGCGAACTTACCATTTGACCAGTTGTACGTATAAGGGCTCGTTCCTCCCGTGACTGAAATATCAATACTGCCGGTGTTGCCGCCGTAACAGTTAACATTCGCTACGGTGCCAGTAACACTGATTGCTGAAACTGGTTGTGCTACCGTGACAGTTAAGTTTTTTGAACAGCCTTTTGAATCAGATACGGTAACCGTGTAATCCCCGGCCAGCAAATTAGTAAGGTCCTGAGATGTTGATGCGTTTGTCCACGAATAGGTATAGGGCGCTGCTCCGCCGCTTACCGACAAGTTTATAGCTCCAGTACTTGAGCCAAAACATGTTACATCTGTCGTAACGCTGGTTAAAATTATCTCAGGGGCTTGAGTGAGAGTTACGCTTGTGTTTGATGTACATCCTTTAGAATCTGTTACTGTTACTGAATAGGTTCCTGCAGGTAAAGTGGAAAGGTCTTCGTTCGATGACGTATAACCTGAAGATACATTTGTCCACGCATACGCAAACGGCGCAGTACCACCGCTAACTGTTAAATTAATGGCTCCTGTACTGCTTCCAAAACAATTGATATTAGTCTGGGCGGTAGATAAAGAGATAGCAGTTGGCTGTGTAATAATGATGATCTTAACAGCTGTACATCCTTTGCTATCCGTTATGGTTACATTGTAGGTGCCAGCAGACAAGCCTGAAATACTGCTAGTAGTAGCTCCTGTATTCCACAAATAGGTATATGGTGCGGTTCCTCCCGAAGTTGAAAGGGAAATAGAACCATCGTTATTACCGGCGCAGCTTACATTTACTGTCGTAGGATTAGAGGTTATCACTAAAGGCTCATCTACTACAATACTCGACGTTGACGAGCAGTTTTTATTATCTGTTACGGTAACTGTATAGGTTCCTGCGGTAAGGTTTGAAAGATCCTGAATTGTAGTGCCGTTCGACCATACATAAGAATAAGGTGCGGTTCCGCCAGAAACGGATAAGTCAATTGCACCAGTGTTTCCTCCGAAACAGCTAACAGAAGTGATTGTATTTGATAATACAATGGCAGGAGGTGGAGTTAGAGTTATTGTTTTGGTGCTGGTACAACCTTTTGAATCTGTTACAACAACTGTATAAGTTCCAGCAACTAATCCTGTTTGATTTTTTGAAACAGCGCCGTTAGACCAGCTATAGGTGTATGGACTTGTGCCTCCGGAAACTGTTAAATTTATTGTTCCGTCATTGCTGTCAAAGCAGGTTGGATTTGTCGTGATTTCTGAGAGACTGATCGACGTAGGCTGAGCTATATTTACGGAGGCGTTCGATGAGCATCCATTTGCGTCTGTAACCACTACACTGTACGAACCGGTAGCGAGATTTGAGATGTTTTGAGTGGTTGCCCCGTTGCTCCACGCGTAGGTGTAAGGAGCCGTTCCGCCGCTAACGCCCAAAGCTACAGAGCCGTTTGTTAATCCGAAACAGCTTATATCGGTTTTTACTGCTGATAATGTGAGGACTGCTGGCTGCGTAATAGTGATTGTCTTTGTCAGCGAACATCCGTTAGCATCTGTTAAAGTAACAGCATATGATCCGGCCGGGAGATTATTAACAGTACCACTGCCATTTGTTACTGTAAAAGGCACACTGGGGCCTCCATTAAATGAATATTTACCGGTGTAAGCGCCTGCGCCGCCGGTTCCACTAACAGTGAAACTTCCGTTAGACAGGTTAAAACAAGTAATATTAGTTTGGGATGTTTGGGTTACCAGGGGCGATAGTACAAACAGGTCGTCGATAACCACTCCGCACGGAGGTTTCTTTGTGTCTACATCGTTAAATACAACTGTAACAGACTTAACTCCGACAGGAGTAGTAAAGGATAGCGACTCAGTAACCGTTGATCCGGTATTATTTGTAACAGGTATTGTTTTAGCAGATAAAAGATTCGCACCACTGTAAATTTCGACCTTGAATTCGTTATTTGAAGAATTATTACAATCCACAAATAGCTTGTAATTAAAGGAAAAAAGATAAGTCGAATCGGGGGTTAGATTTTCAAGAGTTTGTTTTAGTGAATAATTGTAGAAATCTTTAATACGTGCTCCTTTATTTCCGTCGTTACTAACGATTTTTATAACGTCACCTGGTGTGGCCGGAGTTAAAGTGCCAATTGAACTATACTCACCTTCTGCAATATTTGAAAAATCACCGGAAGTTACCGCGTTGTTGCACTGTGCTTTCCCTTTAAGCTGAAAGCTTGTTAATAAAACGAATAATACAATAATTATTTTCCCGGCAAACGAAAACGCGTTTTTTGACCCATTAAAGGGTGATTTTATCGTGGAAAGAAAGCTTAATAAAGTAAAGTAAAAAATTCCCATAAAAGCCTTGAGTGCGTAACTGCGCTCTTTATACGGCAACTGATGGTTAAAAGTTATTTTAAAAGCAAATATTATTAGATATTGGAAAATTTCAGTATGAAAGACTTGAGGGGTGAGTTTAGTGACGAAAGTTCTATGGAAAAAAAATCAACTTACTTAAATCACCTCACCCGTTTATAAAAAATCTCTCGGTAGAGTTTAATTAATTTTGATGTAGCAATCAAAGTCGCCCGATTTTCGCTGATAAATGAGTATTTTGGGATGTTATTACAAAACACTTATAAATTTGTTAAACAAGAGTGCTTACCTAATAAAATATATCATGAAAACACGTATTTTAATTTTAGCAGTTCTTTTAACCTGTGCTACTGTTTCACAGGCTCAAATAATTCCAAATTTCGATTTTGGATTAAAGGCGGGTGTCAACCTTTCAAAGCTTTCGGAAGAAAATGGTTTTAACAGCAATAACCGCTCGGGCTATTTAGCCGGAATCTGGGCCAGGGCGGGAGCTATGGGTTTGCACCTCCAACCGGAATTATATTATACACTTAAAACTACCGATGTGAAAGATGATAACGGGCAATCGAGCAGTGTCGATTTTAATACCATAGATCTGCCAATCCTGGTCGGTACAAAGATGGGAGCTTTCGGACTGGGAGTCAGGTTCCAAACAGGGCCCGTCGTTTCATTTTTGATTAGTGAAGAGCAATCCTTTAATGATGCCCTTGGTAACGCAGCCCGTTTCAGGTATCGGGATCAGGCTTTGGCCTGGCAGCTCGGCGTGGGATTGGATATCAGAAAAATTTCGTTGGATCTTCGATATGAAAATGGTCTGAGCCGCGTCAGCCGATCAGGTTACGAGGATACAAAATTGAGGCTTTTTAATTTTAGTCTTGGATATCAAATTTACTAATCAACACTTTGCTTCTTGATACAAAATGACGCGTAATCACTAACATCAGTGACGTGAACACAGCTTCTTGTGCCTTCACTTTTTTATTGAACTAGGATTTTTTCATTATAGCTTTTGTCGTTAGAGCTAAACATGTGTGGGCTTTTGAAAAAATCTTTCAGCTAAAACAAAAAAATATATCCTGATGTTAATCATGTACTTTTTCAAAAAAAATAGCGATCAGAAAAAAGCTTTTTTGTCTTAAAAGACTTATCTTGCTCATCGCTCGACTGATTTAGGCTCTAAAGAAAATTATAGAATTGAGGGAAAAACATTTTTTTAAGATGTGTGTATTTAGGGATTCTATTATGCAAGCTTCGCAGGAATGCACTCTCATTTTCCTCCGTATTTTTGGCTCCTTGTTAGTTCGAAATATATTCATCAATCAATCAGTTTACATTCTTTGTACTTAAAGTATTTGAAACTCTGCGTATGGCAAACGATTACCTTGAAACCATTGTGAAACCAAAAAAGAAGTCATCGGGAAAAGTGGATGATAACAAAGAAAGAGATGATGATTCTCTTGATCTGAAGGAGCTTTTGAAAGTTCTGTCTCAAGTAAAGAACGGAAAGCTCAATGTAAGAATTCCGATAACTCAGGCAGGAATCAGCGGAAAAATTTGCGAGGTACTTAATGATATCATTGATATCAATGAGCGACTGGTAAATGAAATATGCACAGCAGAAAGAACCATCGGTCAGAAGGGTAACCTTTCAAAAAGGGTTGAGCTTCCGGATTTTAAAGGAGAATATGCCGTAGGTGTGAAATCTCTGAATAACCTCATAACCGACTTAACATATCCCACATTAGAGATTGCAGGACTGATCAATTCTGTGGCGAATGGAAATTTATCAAAAGAAATTCCTTTAGAAATTAACGGGCAACCATTAAAAGGTGAGTTCTTACGAATCGCGAAAGAATCAAACGGGATGGTTTCGCAATTACGATTGTTTACGCAGGAAGTAACCCGTGTTGCCCGGCAGGTAGGTTCTGAAGGGCAATTAGGAGAGCAGGCGAAAATTAAAGGCGTAGCCGGTGTGTGGGAAGAGTTAACTGACTCTGTGAACCAGATGGCGGGTAACTTAACCGCACAGGTACGTAATATCGCTACGGTTACAACTGCGGTAGCAAAAGGCGATTTATCCCGGAAGATTACGGTGGAAGCAAAAGGTGAGATCCTTGAGCTTAAAAATACCATTAATACCATGGTGGATCAGCTGAACTCTTTCTCATCCGAGGTAACGCGTGTGGCGCTTGAGGTAGGTACAGAGGGAAAACTTGGTGGACAAGCTAAAGTAACCGGGGTAGCGGGAACGTGGAAAGATTTAACAGATTCGGTAAACCGGATGGCTGGTAACCTGACATCACAAGTGCGTAACATCGCGGGTGTAACTACTGCGGTAGCAAACGGTGACCTTTCCAAGAAAATCACCGTGGACGTAAAAGGGGAGATGCTTGAGCTGAAGAAAACGATCAACACGATGGTGGATCAGCTGAACTCTTTCGCTTCTGAGGTAACGCGTGTGGCTCTCGAGGTAGGTACAGAAGGAAAATTGGGAGGTCAGGCGAAAGTGAAGGGCGTCGGAGGGGTCTGGAAAGATCTGACCGACTCGGTGAATCAGATGGGTAGTAACCTTACCGACCAGGTGCGTAACATTGCGGGGGTGACAACGGCGGTAGCGAAGGGTGATTTATCCCGGAAGATTACGGTAGATGCAAAAGGAGAGCTCTTAGAGCTGAAAAATACAATTAATACGATGGTGGATCAGCTGAACTCGTTCTCATCCGAGGTAACTCGTGTGGCGAGGGAGGTGGGTTCTGAAGGTCAGTTGGGTGGTCAGGCAAACGTACCCGGTGTAGGTGGTACCTGGAAAGATTTAACAGATTCGGTGAATCAGATGGCGGGTAACTTAACCGGTCAGGTGCGTAACATTGCCGAGGTAACAACAGCGGTGGCCAAAGGTGACCTCTCCAAAAAAATTACGGTGGACGTAAGAGGGGAGATGCTCGAGCTTAAAAATACTATAAATACGATGGTGGATCAGCTGAACTCTTTCGGATCTGAGGTAACCCGTGTGGCGAGAGAGGTAGGTTCTGAAGGGCAGCTGGGTGGTCAGGCAAACGTACCGGGCGTAGGTGGAACCTGGAAAGATTTAACAGACTCGGTAAATAAAATGGCCGATAACTTAACATCTCAAGTGCGTAACATTGCCGAGGTAACAACGGCGGTGGCAAAGGGTGACCTTTCCAGAAAAATTACGGTGAACGCCAAAGGGGAGCTTTTGGAGTTGAAAAATACGATCAACACGATGGTGGATCAGCTGCGTGGCTTCGCATCCGAGGTAACCCGTGTGGCACGTGAGGTAGGCTCCGAAGGGCAGCTTGGTGGTCAGGCGAATGTACCCGGTGTGGATGGTACCTGGAAAGATTTAACGGATAGTGTAAATAAAATGGCCGGTAACTTAACGGCCCAATTAAGAAATATAGCGGACGTATCCATCGCTGTAGCGAATGGTGACTTGTCCAAAAAGATCACGGTCGATGTACGAGGCGAGATTCTTCAATTAAAGGAAACCATTAATACGATGGTGGATCAGCTGCGTGGTTTCGCATCAGAGGTAACGCGTGTGGCAAGGGAGGTAGGTACCGATGGAAACCTGGGTGGACAAGCCTTTGTGCCAGGTGTAGCTGGAACCTGGAAGGATTTAACGGATTCAGTAAATCAGATGTCTTCCAATTTAACCTCTCAGGTGCGTAACATTGCCGAGGTAACAAAAGCGGTAGCATCTGGTGACCTTTCAAAAACGGTGGTAATCGACGTAAAAGGGGAGATGATGGATTTGAAAAACACCATCAATACGATGGTGGATCAGCTTAACTCATTTGCCTCTGAGGTAACGCGTGTGGCGAGAGAAGTAGGAACGGAAGGTAAACTGGGTGGACAAGCACACGTAAAAGGTGTAGGTGGAACCTGGAAAGATTTAACGGATTCGGTAAATCAGATGGCTTCCAATCTAACCGGACAGATTCGTGGTATTTCTAAAGTGGCAACCGGTATCGCAAAAGGTAATTTGAAGCAGCGTTTATCCATCAACGCCCTGGGCGAGGTAGCGCAGTTAACCGATACGATTAATGAGATGATTGATACCCTTGCTGTATTCGCCGAGCAGGTAACTACTGTGGCGCGTGAGGTGGGTGTACAAGGTCGATTAGGCGGACAGGCAAGTGTTCCGGGTGCATCAGGAACCTGGAAAGATTTAACTGAAAACGTAAATCAGCTGGCAGAAAACCTAACCGTACAGGTGCGTTCAATTTCGGAGGTGGCGTCGGCGGTAACCAAGGGTGACTTAACACGAACCATTCGTGTGGATGCAAAAGGTGAGCTCGAAGCACTAAAGGATACGATCAATCAGATGATCGCCAACCTTAAAGGCACAACATTACGGAACCACGAACAGGATTGGTTAAAATCCAACCTTGCAAAATTTGCGCAAATGCTTCAAGGTCAGCGAGATAGAAACGCGGTGGCAAACAAAGTGCTTTCTGAGCTGGCCGAGTTGGTGAATGCGCGTTATGGAGCGTTTTATATTCTGGAGCAACCAGAAAGCAAAGAAGATCCTAAGCTGATATTATTCGCCGGTTATGCTCAGGATAGCCGAAAAACTATTAATACTGACTTTGAATTAAGTGAAGGCTTAGTTGGGCAGTGTGCAACAGATAAAGAACGTATCCTTTTAACCAACGTTCCTGTCGACTATCTTCAGATAAATTCAGGTATTGGTAGCGCGGCACCTTCAGCACTGGTTATTTTGCCCGTACTGTTTGAGAATAATGTAAAGGCTGTAATTGAGCTGGCCTCATTTGATAATTTTAGTCCTACTCACTTAGACTTCCTCGATCAGTTAACGGAGTCTATTGGTATCGTACTAAACAACATCGAAACGAATACACGGACAGAAGAACTTCTTTCTCAGTCGCAATCTCTTTCAGGAGATTTAAAGGCGCAGCAAGAGGAGTTAAGACGTGCCAATGATGAACTTCATGACAAGGCGCAACTTCTTGAAAAACAAAAAGAAGAGGTTGAGCAGATTAATAAAGAAGTTGAGGAAGCGAGAAGATCGTTGGAAGAAAAGGCAGAACAGCTTACTTTAACTTCGAAGTATAAATCTGAGTTCCTGGCAAACATGTCTCATGAGCTGAGAACTCCACTTAACAGTTTGTTGATTCTTGCTCAACAACTGTTTGAAAATCATGAAGGGAACTTAACAGAAAAACAAATCAGGTATGCAAAAACTATTCACTCTTGCGGTGATGACCTGATCCAGCTGATAAACGATATTCTCGATCTTTCCAAAATTGAGTCAGGTGTTATTTCCGCAGATATTATGCCGGTTAGCTTTAGGGAGATAGCCTCGTTCGTTGAGTCGACATTCAAACCTATTTCAGAAACCAAGAATCTTATTTTTGAGATAGATGTTGACGAAACTCTGCCGGAGATAATGGAAACGGATATTCAGCGTCTTAATCAGATCTTAAAGAATTTACTTTCAAATGCATTCAAGTTCACAGAGAAAGGAAGTATTAAATTAAGAATTCAGCGACCTAAATTAAGTCAGAAAAATCCGTTGAAGGGCGTTGACGAGGTAATATCATTCTCGATTGAAGACTCTGGGATTGGTATCAGCAAGAAAACTCAGGGAATAATATTTGAAGCCTTCCAGCAAGCAGAAGGGTCAACGAGTCGCAAATACGGTGGTACAGGTCTTGGACTTTCTATCAGTAAAGGTTTTGCAGAACTTTTAGGCGGTACTATTATAGTTGAAAGTGAGCTCGGAAAGGGTAGTACATTTACGCTGTTTCTGCCGCTTAAATATCAGGAAGGAACTAAAGCGATCTCAGAACATTCGATGCCTTACATGACGGCAGTTAATAAAGCTAACATGACTGCAGAGATCATTGAGCCTATGATTGATGATGACCGTCACAATATTCAGGCAGGAGATCGAGTTATCCTGGTAATTGAAGATGATTTGAGGTTTACCAAAATTATGATTGATAAAGCCCATGATTTTGGCTTAAAAGCAATTGTGGCCATAAACTATCTGGAGATCTTCGATAGCATTCAGAATTATCAGCCGATTGCAATTACCCTGGACGTTAATATGCCGGAATCCAATGGATGGAAGATCTTAAAGCTTTTAAAAACCGATTTAAATCTTCGACATATTCCTATCCATTTGGTATCAGGTGAGGATAACAGAGCGTTGGCAATGAAGAATGGTGCAAAAAGCTTTCATTTAAAACCACTTTCGAATAAATCGCTTGACGAACTTATTTCCAGCATAATAGCATTTGATGAAACCAAAATCAAGAAAATTCTTATAATAGAAGAAAACAAAGAGGAGCTTAAACATCTTTCTGATCTTCTTAGCAATGATAGTGTCTCGATTGTTGCCGTTCCGTCGGCAAAAAAAGGTGTTTCCTTGCTTAAAAATGAAGATTTTGATTGTATTATCGTCGATTATACTCTCTCCGATGCAAAATTACTTCCTAATTTTCTGAATTTAAATAAGCACAATCAAAGTGCCATTATTATACATTCTGACAAAGATTTTAGCCAGGAAGAGTTAATCACTTTAAAGCGGTTAAACTATAGGGCAATCAACAAAAATCCGGATTCATATGTCGATTTACTAGATGAAACTATGCGGATGCTTCATATTGAAACTAAAATGCTTCCGGCAGATAAGTTTAAAATGATACAGACTGCGAAATACACCGGAGATATTCTGGATGGTAAAAAGGTATTGGTTGTGGATGACGATGTCAGAAATCTATTTGCCTTAACTGCTGCGTTTGAGCGTTCGAAACTTGAAGTAATTACAGCAGAAAGCGGACGTGAGGCATTGGAATTACTGAATGCCAATAAAGATATCGATATCGTTTTGATGGATATTATGATGCCCGAAATGGATGGTTATGAAACTATACAATGGATTCGAAAAGAAAGTCGTCATAAGCAATTGCCTATTATTGCAGTAACTGCAAAGGCTATGATTGGTGATCGTCAGAAATGTATTGCCTCCGGTGCTTCGGATTATATAACGAAACCGGTGAAAACACCTCAGCTACTTTCGTTGATGCGGGTGTGGTTGGTTTAATTTAGCTAAATTTTTCACTTTACTAAACAAAGATGGATAACGTGGCTGAGCAAACTACTATAAAAATATTGCTGGTTGATGACCGGCCTGATAACCTGATGTCGATGGAGATCGTATTGGAAGATCAGGGCTATACGTTTTATAAGGCAACCTCCGGCAAAGACGCTTTGAAAATCCTTCTGAAAGAAGATGATTTTTCTTTGATCCTTTTGGATGTAAGAATGCCTATAATGGATGGGTATGAAACCGCCGAGCTTATCTATCAAAGAGAGAAACTCAGACTGGTGCCTATTATTTTTATAACCGGACAGGATTATGAAGAGGCCGCAATGTTTAAAGGGTATCAGGCAGGTGCCGTGGACTACATCCGGAAGCCGTTCAGCCCGCAAATACTTCGGTCGAAAGTTGCCGTGTTTGCAGAATTGCATCGTAAAAATCAGCTTTTAACCAAGCAGGAGGAACGTCTCAGAATAATTAACGAGGATTTGATGCGCCTTAATTCGGAACTCGAAAACAGGGTTAAGGAACGAACACTTCAGCTCGAAACGCTAAATTCTGAACTTAAGGAGTTAAACTTGTCAAAAGACAAATTTCTTTCCGTAATTTCTCACGACTTACGAAATCCGGCAACCGCGCTAATTGCAACTTCAGAAAAGCTGAATCGTGATATTGTGAAGCTGGGTACGGCTGATATTAAAAACTTATCGAACATAATTCATAGAACAGCCCATAAAATTGTGCAGCAATTAAATGAACTAGTGGACTGGGCTAAAAAGCAACGGGAAAAAACCAGCTTTAGTCCGAAGAAGATTAATTTGGTTGAGGGGATGAATGATTCCTTGGAATTACTTAAAGGCATCGCCGCACAGAAGGAGATCGATCTGGTAAATACTATTGTGGATGAGATGTATGTAAGTGCGGATTCGCTAATGTTTCGGTCTATCGTGCAAAACCTTGTTACAAATGCAATAAAATATACTCCTCAAAAAGGCTCAATAACGATCAGTGCCAATCAGAGTGATAAAATGGTTGAGATATGTGTTGCGGACACAGGTATTGGAATGAATTCGGAAATGATGGGCAGGTTGTTCGATGATTTTAATCCATCCTTAAAAGGAACAAATAACGAACATGGAACAGGATTGGGTTTGATTTTAGTGAAGGACTTTGTAACACAACATGGTGGAACTATACAGGTTGAAAGTAATGAGAATAAAGGCACCTGTTTTCGGTTTACCATACCGGCGTTTGTATATGAAAGCGCGTCGTCAATTGAAGCGTAAAAATTAATGAAACTTGCTGCACAGATATTTCTTGGCTTTTCGATTGTTATAGGAATTTCGTTAATAGATTCATATGTAAATTATAACTTGTCGCAAAAGGTTAATCGAAACACCGAATTCCTGGCCAGATCCGAAGCCGTTATTCGTAATTCCACCAAACTTCACAAGGGAATTATCGATATGCAAAGTGCTTTTCGGGGTTATTTATTAACCTCGGACACAACCTTCCTGGAGCTGTATTATATAGGTTTTAAAGAGCTGCCCCCGCTTTTTAAACTTCAAAGAAATTTGATCACGAACTTTGGAGGGCAAACTTCGAAGCTTGACTCGATAAGTTCTCTTCATCATAAATGGATAGATTATAGTAATTTATTGATAAATGCCAAAAAGGAATCCTTAACAAGCCCATCTTCGGGATTGTATCGGGATTTATTTGAAAATAAACTACGGAAACAAGTAGGTAAAAATCTTAATGATGAGATAAGCAACATTTTTAAAGAGTTTGACCGCGCCGAATACCGTGTCCGGGAGTTGAGACGTGATGCTCTTTCTCAATCGATTGAACGAACCAGAACGTTCTCCCTGATCTTTATAATCCTGACAGTCATAATTGGTATCATAAGTACTCTTTATATTGTCCGTTTAATTACAAAACGGATTGCTTTGATGGTTAATCTCGCAAATAACATATCAAAGGGAGAGTTCGCCATTGTTAAGGACAATAAAAATGACGAGTTAACCAGCCTTTCAGTCTCGTTAAACTCTATGTCAGAAACTCTCAGTAAAAATATCAGAGAACTTGAAAAGAGAAACAAAGAGCTTAATCAGTTTGCTTATGTGGTTTCTCATGACTTAAAAGCACCTATAAGGGGTATCTATAATGTAATTCAATGGATTGAAGAGGATTTGGGCGCAGAAGTTTCTTCACAAATGCGTAAATACCTGAATATTATTCCAGAACGGATAAAGCGAATGGAGGATCTTATTCATGGCTTGTTGGATTACGCCCGCATTGGCAGAGAAAAGCCTTTGAAAGAAAAAGTCGATGTTAAGCGCTTAATTGAAGATATTACAGACCTGTTCGTTCCAAAGGGATTTAAGGTAGATATGTTTGATTTACCAGTTTTGATCACAGAGAAGATTCGATTGGAACAAGTATTCAGTAATCTGATTAGCAATGCTGTTAAATATTCAAAAACGAATGGGCATATTACTATTAGCTGCAAAGAACTTAAAAATTTCTATGAATTTAGCGTAAGTGATAATGGGATAGGCATCGATCCGCAGTTTCACGATAAAATCTTCGAAATATTTCAAACCTTACGGGAAAAACATGCAAAAGAAAGTACAGGGATTGGTTTATCGATCGTTAAAAAGATAATCGACGATCAGCATTGCACAATTAAGGTAAGTTCTGAATCGGGAAAGGGTTCAAACTTCATTTTTACATGGCCTAAAAATTAATAAAAAATGAGTTCAAAAAATGTTATTCTATTAGTTGATGATGATGAGTTGGATGTTATTAGTGTTCAGCGTTCTCTCAAGAAGCTTGATGAGGATTATGAGCTCTACACTGCTTATAATGGGATTGAAGCTCTCGATATTTTGAACGGTAAAGACAGTTCTGCAGAGTTACATCAACTGCCCGATGTGATTTTACTGGATTTGAATATGCCTAAAATGAATGGTATTGAGTTTTTAAAAGCTCTGAGGGCAGATGAAAGATTGAAAAATATTAAGGTGTTTGTTATGACTACCTCTGGTGAAGAAGCCGATAGAAGAGCTACAGAGCAACTAGGGATTTCAGGTTATCTCATAAAACCTCTTAATTTCAATAACAACTCGAAACGCTCGGATTCCATGGACGGTTTTGTCCAATTTCATTTGCGAAAAATATTGGCATCAAAGCAAATTTGATGGGAAAGAATATATTCTTCATTAGATAACTGTGAAAGCTCCTTGTTGAAGTTGGGAAATACTTCTGAAACGGATTTCAGGATTAAGTATTCGGCCGAGGTTAATTAGTAGTATACTCTAAAACAATAAAAAAGCAGCTGAAAAATTCAGCTGCTTTTTGTGTATGTCAGCGGATTACACTGCCAGTTCATCAATATAGTCCGACAATCGGGGTAAATATATCACATTGTTTTGTTGACCCAGTTCGGTGGTCCAGAAACTTCCAGCCAGTTTAAAAATTCTGAATAACTGATTCGATTCGTGAAGAAGGAAAAACTCCACCCATTGACTAATGTTCATTCTCCCTAAAACAGAATGAGTACCTACACGCGAAAAATTCTCAGCAGGCAGCGATTCAATTTTTGTTATAATATCACTTCTTAAACGATACAATTCATGAAGAAGTGAACCTGTTGATTTTGCGCAGGTAAAGTGAAACTCTGCGTCGTCATCCGGTTTGTAGACTTCAAAAAATGGATTTACTTCTTCCATCATTTTTACCAGTCGTGTTAAAAAGATATGATGATACCTTGTAAGGTAAGCGATGGTTTCGTGAATAGAAAATTTATCCGAGCTTAGCCTGGTATAGATGGCTTCCGGAGGGAGATCATCTATATAACATTTCAATGATTTGTGCTGATTACAAAGCCGCTCTACAGTATGCGGATTAAGATTAATATCAGAAAAAGAATTTTGGTTTAATTCGTTAGATAACATAAATCAGTATTTAGTGTCTCGTTTCATGAATAATGCCAAAATAATAGCGCGATGTTAAGTTAAGGTCAGGAATGAATTAACAATCTTGTTTTTGCTGTAATTTATTTGTTTTCAGTGTTTTATAATATTATAATTTCTGAAACAAATTTAATAATCAGGCGTCAGCCAAAATCAAAAATGTCTAAATTAACAATCAGAATAATTATAAAACCATACACTTCCCTTGTTTGTTCGGGCATGATTATGAATCACTCATACCTTTAAGCAGGTACTTAGCAGTAGCAGGATTTGTAGCAAGCGGGACATTGTGAACATCGCAAATGCGCAATAACATTTGCACATCAGGTTCGTGCGGGTGCTTGCCCAAAGCATCACGAAAGAAAATGATTCCTGCAAGTTGTCCCTCTGCGGCCATAGAGGCAATTTGAGCATCACCACCTTTGGGGCCGCTAAGCTTAAGATCAACATTTAAACCTGTACGCTGAATATGCGAGCCGGTGGTTCCGGTGGCAACCAGACTAAAGTCTTTAAGTATCTCAATATTATCTTTAACAAAGGCCACCATTTCGGCTTTCATTCCATCATGGGCAATTAACGCAAGTGTTTTAACTGACATAAATAATTTATTTAAAAAACATATAACCAATAAAAATGGCGGCAATCAGCCCGACAAAATCGGCGATTAAGCCACAGGCAATTGCATAACGCGTTCTTTTTATTCCAACAGAGCCAAAATAAACTGCAAGCACATAAAAAGTAGTTTCAGTAGAGCCTTGTATAATACAAGCCAGACGACCTTGAAAAGAATCAGCTCCGTAGGTTTTCATAACATCGATCATTAATCCCCGGGCCCCTCCTCCGCTTAAAGTTTTCATCAAGCCTACGGGTAGGGCTGGTACAAATGCGGTATCCAGTCCCGCAGCAGCCACTACGTAAGCAATTCCATTGACGATGAAATCCATTCCCCCGGTCGTTCTAAAAGCGCTGATTGCAACTAAAATGGCAATTAAGAAAGGGATAATCATAACCGCTGTAGTAAAGCCTTCTTTTGCCCCATCTATAAAAGCTTCATAAACGTTCAGCTTTTTGATCGCTCCGTAAACTATAAAAAGTATAATGATGGAAAATATTACAATGCCTCCAATTAAGCCGGTGGTGGCTTCCATCTCTGCTGGCGAAAGTCCTCTTAAAGAATAATATAAAAGAAGCATTAAGCCAATAAAGAACCCAATAAAGATCAAAATGGGAAGTTTGAAAAGATTGAGCTTCTGATAAATCGCCACAGCAATCATTCCGGATAAAAAAGATATAAAGGTGCCGATTAAAACAGGAATGAAAATATCTGCGGGGTTTGCTGCTCCAT
The DNA here is from genome assembly GCA_946887045.1 of uncultured Sphingobacteriaceae bacterium. The sequence continues at coordinate 50,369 of CAMPKC010000009.1, forward strand.
TTGCCATTCTCAGTGCAATAACTGAGGTCGGAATTAGGGTTAGTCCCGCCGTATTTAACACCAGAAACATGATCATTGCATTGCTCGCTGTTTCCTTTTCGGGATTGATTTCTTGCAATTCCTGCATTGCTTTTAAACCCAGCGGAGTTGCTGCATTATCCAGCCCCAGCATATTGGCAGAGAAATTCATAATAACAGAACCATTTGCGGGATGGCCTTTCGGGATGTCTGGGAAGAGTTTGCTGAAAAACGGACTTGCCCCTCTGGCGAAAAGACTTATCATTCCGGCTCGTTCACCAATTTTCATGATACCTAACCAGAAGGTCATGATACCAATTAAGCCTAATGATATTTCGGCGCCCGTTTTAGCACTGTCAAACATACCCGTAATGACAGCAGAGAATAAGGTGGTGTCCCCAAGAAAAATCAACTTTCCCAGAGCTATGATGAATGCAATAATAAAGAAAGCTATCCAGATATAGTTTAAAGCCATTTTGATGGTTTAATTTGCAATTTCTGCGGCTGAATTTACATTTTTTATATGTAAATGAAATTTTAAGAGAAAAAAAGCTGTCGGATTGCTCACAAAAAAACCGGCCGAGGCCGGTTTAAATTAGTTTATTTCTTTTTCGGAGTTTTTGCTGCCGGCTTAGCAGGTATCTCCTTGGCTGGTGCCTGCTTCTGCCGCATATAATCTTCCATTCTTTGCTGAAACTTGGATTTTTTATCTGCGTTAGGCTTTTTCTTATTTTCCTGAATTTGTGAATGAATCTTTTCATCATTTACAAACTGCTTGATGATGAATTGCTGAGCAAATGTTAACATATTAGCCAGGAAGTAATAATAATTAAGACCGGCAGGGTAGCTATTAAGAACACCAAAGAATATTATTGGAGTGATATAACCGATATATTTCATTTGACCGGTTGCTCCGGAAATTTGGTTGTTATAATAGGTGTAAATTAATGTTGAAACTGTCATTAATAAACACATCAAACTAATGTGATTAATTCCAATCAGAGGTATTTCCGGAAAACTAATCAAAGAATCATACGTCGACAAATCTTTCATCCATAAGAAGCTCTCATGCCTTAATTCAAAGAGATTTGGGAAGAAGAAAAAGAAAGCCATAATAATCGGCATCTGTAAAAGCATCGGAATACATCCTCCGAGTGGATTCACGCCCGCCTTTTTATAAAGCTTCATATATTCCTGCTGAAGCAGGGTAGGGTTATCTTCTCCAACTTTGGCTTTAATCTCTTCCATCTCTGGCTTCAACACGCGCATCTTCGCCATAGATAGATACGATTTGTACGTTAGCGGAGTTAAGGCGACCTTTAATATGATCGTTAGAGCTAAGATAATTAAACCATAATTCCAGCCGAGTCTTTCGAGTGAGTTGAACACCGGAAGTACAGCATAACGGTTAATCCATTTCAATGGCCCCCATCCTAAATCTATCTGACGCTCAATATCATATCCCTGGTCGTTTAAAATATTAAACTTGTTTGGTCCGAAAAAGAATTCCAGAGGATAAGTATTGTTTGGCTGATTGTTAGCCGTCAGTTGCATATTTGCTGTGAACGATTTCAGTACACCTGGTTCGGTTGAAAACTCAACTGCTAACTTGCCTTTGTCAAAGCCATTTTTAGCAATCAAAACGGATGAGAAAAAGTGTTGCTTGAAGGATATCCATTTTATGTCATCATCCTCACCAATAGTTTTTTCTTCGCTTTCGCTTGATCCTATATGATCGAGCTCGTTATCTCCATGATTGAAATAAGCTCCTGAATACCGCTCGCGTTCGCTTTTCAGATCTTTCTCTTTTTGAGTTAAAGTTGCCGACCAGTTTAGATTGATTGCTTGTCCTTGCGCCAATACTCCTTGAAGACCGGAGGTGACGATATTTAATCCTACTTTATAGCTGTCGCCTTTTAATGAATAAACATAATCAATAAACTGTGTCGCTGAATAGGCTAAACGCATTGTAACCGAACCAGAGTCGGTTTTAGAAACCTTTAGATTTTGAGCTGAAGGAGAGAAGTATAGATCGCTGGTATTTATTGCCTTACCGCCTGCATTAAAACTTAAACCAAAATTACTTTTGTCGGCAGCAAACATTACTACAGGCTTGTTATCGAACGTTTTATGCTCTTTTAGTTCAACCGATTGAATGCGTCCACCTTTTGATCCTATTAGAACTTTTAGGTGTTCGTTCTCCAATACAATTGCCTGGTCTGTGCCACTATGCGCAGCACCAAATGGGCCTTTTAGAACGTTTGAGTCGATTACCGGTACCACCGGTGCAGCAGCAGCGGTGGCTGACTTTGGTTTTGCAGCGGGTTTACTCGCTGTTTTTGATTGTGCAATAGAATCCTGAACATATTTCTCTCTTTTTACTTCTTCATCAGATGGCTGCATTAAATACATCGATCCAACAAGAATAACCAAGATTAAAAAAAGTCCGGTAAAAGTATTTTTATCCATTATAAGTATATGCTCTTTCTAAAACTATTTTTTTCTCGCCTGAGCCATTGAAGCGGCGACAAAGTTAACAAAAAGTGGATGGGGATTAGCCACTGTTGATTTTAATTCAGGGTGAAATTGACCTGCAACAAAGAAAGGGTGATTTTTAAGCTCAATTATTTCTACAAGGTTATTTTCAGGGTTAATACCGGAAGCAATCATACCTGCTTTTTCGTATTCATTTAAATAATCGTTGTTAAATTCATAACGATGACGATGTCTTTCAGTTATTGTTGGTTTTCCGTAGATCATAGCTGCTTTTGTACCCTTCTTAATTTCGCAGGTATAAGCACCAAGACGCATCGTTCCGCCTTTGTTTACAATCTTTTTCTGTTCTTCCATCATAGAAATAACCGGATGTGCAGTGTTCTCATCCATTTCCATGCTATGAGCGTCTTTATATCCAAGTACATTTCGGCCATATTCGATTACTGCGCATTGCATTCCAAGACAAATTCCGAAGAATGGAATGTTGTTTTCCCGCACGTGTTGAATTGCTGTGATTTTTCCGTCGATACCGCGGTTACCAAATCCGGGAGCAACTAACAGTCCGTTTAGGCCCTGAAGTTTTTCAGCGACATTTTCTGGTGTGATACTTTCAGAATGAATCGAGTGTACTCTCACTTTACATTCGTTTCTTGCGCCTGCATGAATAAAGGATTCAAGAATGGATTTATAAGCATCCTGAAGCTCAACGTATTTACCCACTAAGCCAATGTGTACTTCGGAAGTTGGATTTTTTAAACGCCCTAAAAAGTCTTTCCAGTTTTCTAAATCCGGTTCCAGTTTATGAGGAAGTTTTAGTTTAGTAAGAACTGTTTTATCTAATTGCTCTTTCAACATTAGTAAAGGCACGTCGTAAATGGTCGACGCATCAATTGATTCGACTACTGCATTGATGTTAACGTTACAGAAAAGAGCAATTTTTCTGCGAATATCCTGCGATAAATGATGCTCTGTACGACAAACCAAAATGTCCGGCTGAATGCCGTACTCTAAAAGGGTTTTAACTGAGTGCTGCGTAGGCTTGGTTTTTAATTCTCCTGCCGCTGCAAGGTAAGGGATTAAGGTTAAGTGGATTACCAGTGAATTATTATAGCCAATTTCCCATCTGAACTGACGAACAGCTTCAATGTATGGTAGTGATTCAATATCACCAACAGTTCCGCCAAGTTCTGTTATCACGATATCGTGTTCGCCGTCTTCGCCTAGTATGCGGATATTGCGCTTTATTTCATCCGTTATATGCGGAACAACTTGTACCGTTTTTCCGAGGTAAGCACCTTCACGTTCTTTATTTATAACATTCTGGTAAATACGACCGGTTGTTATATTATTTGATTGTGAAGTGGGAGCATTTAAAAAACGTTCGTAATGACCAAGATCCAAATCGGTTTCTGCACCATCTTCCGTTACAAAGCATTCGCCATGCTCATAAGGATTCAAAGTTCCCGGATCAATGTTGATATAAGGATCGAATTTTTGAATGGTAACCCGGTAGCCACGGGCTTGCAGAAGTTTTGCTAATGATGCGGAAATAATCCCTTTTCCTAACGACGAGGTAACGCCGCCCGTAACAAAAATATACTTAGTCATGAATGCTGGAATTTTTTATGAATTGCCTTCCCGGAAGGAAGAAAAAACAATCTATTTGTACGGGATTCAAAGGTAAGAAAAATCTCTTCTCCTCCATAGATTGTGGAGATTAATTTAATTGTGGATAAACACATAAGTTTTCCCGGCAGGTAATTGAATATTAAAATGACTTTCTATTTAGCTTTTATCTAATCTCTTCAATCAAACTTTTACCTTTGTCCGTCCTTTATAAAATCGTTATAAATAAATGGTATCATACAACCGGTTTACATTAGATAATGGCCTTAAGGTTATAGTTCATGAAGATTTCACCACGCCAATGGCTGTGGTTAATGTTTTATACGACGTTGGTGCCCGCGATGAGAACCCTGAACAAACCGGCTTCGCGCACTTGTTTGAACATTTAATGTTTGGTGGATCTGTAAACATTCCTTCTTATGACGAACCTTTACAACGTGTGGGCGGCGAGAATAATGCCTTCACCAGCAATGATATAACAAATTATTACATTACGCTTCCTGCCGTGAATCTCGAAACTGCATTTTGGCTTGAGAGCGATAGAATGTTAAGTTTAGCTTTCTCAGAAAAAAGCCTCGAAGTTCAAAAGAATGTAGTATGCGAAGAGTTTAAACAACGCTATCTTAATCAGCCTTACGGCGATGTCTGGCTGAAGTTGCGACCGCTTGTTTATAAAAAACATCCGTACAAATGGGCGACAATTGGCAAAGAGCTTTCTCATATTGAAAATGCTCAGATGGAAGATGTAAAAGCTTTTTTTAAAAAATTCTACAATCCTTCGAATGCTATAATGGTCGTGGGTGGCGCAGTAACTACAGCCGAAGTTAAACAGCTTACCGAAAAATGGTTTGGTAGTATTCCATCAGCCGAAAAGCCGCGTAGAAATTTACCTATGGAGCCAGAACAGACAGCAGAACAGCGGGAAGTTATTCAGGCGGATGTTCCTTTAAACGCAATCTATACTGTGTTTCATTGTCCGGCTCGGAGAGAACAGGGGTATTATGAAGCAGATTTGATTTCTGACCTTTTATCGAGAGGAAATGCTTCAAGGTTGCATTTAAGCCTGATTAAGAATAAAAAGCTTTTCAGCGAAATCAATGCCCATTCTACGGGAAGCCTTGATCCCGGATTATTTATAATCGAAGGAAAACCAGTAAAAGGTGTGTCGATGGAAGAAGCTGAGGCTGCAATCTGGGAGGAACTAAATCGCCTTAAAACAGATTTAATAGCTGATGATGAACTAACCAAGGTGAAAAATAAAATAGAATCTACCATGGCATTTTCTGAAATGAGTTTGCTTGATAAGGCAATGAATCTGGCCATTTTTGAGCTGCTTGGAGATGCTTCGGATTTTAATAAGGAAACCAGTCGCTACCTCGCTGTATCATCAGAAGATATTAGAAATCGGGCAAACAGCATATTCCGTAAAGAAAACTCAACTACACTTTATTATTTAGCAAACTAATGGTCGACAGAACTTTAGCACCTGTATTCAGACAGGTTGAACATATCGATTTAATTAAAGCAGAACCTTTTGTTTTAGATAATAACATAAAGCTGTATGTTATTAACGGAGGCGAGCAGGAGCTGGTGCGCATCGAATTGGTATTTAAAAATGTGAACTGGAATCCGGCCAAACCGTTACAGGCCTACACGGTAAATTCAATGCTGGTTGAGGGTACAAGTAAATTAAATGCCCAGCAGATTGCCGAACGTATAGATTATTATGGAGCATTTTTGCAGGTAGACTATAATTACGACTATTCTACAGTCATACTATACACATTAACAAAACATCTTGAAGCTACTATTCCGGTGGTGAAAGATATCGTTACCGATTCTGTTTTTGCTGAAGCGGAATTGCAAACTTTCAAAACCAACCAAAAGCAAAAGCTCTTGGTAAGCCTTGAGAAAAATGATTACCTGGGACGGCGTTTGTTTAATAATAGATTGTTTGGCGATACGATATATGGGTACAAAACGGAAGTTTTCGACTACGACAGGTTGGATAGGTCGCAGCTTTTGGAATACTTTGAGGCTGCTTATCAGCCCGATAACTGTACAATAATTGCCTCCGGAAAAATTGAGAAAGATTCAATTAGTCTTTTAAATAAATATTTTGGTTCAAATTGGGAAAGTGGATCTGAGATAAAGCCAAACATGTTTTCGTTTGAACGGGAAAAGGGAACTGAACATTATTTTGAACGTCCGGATGCGTTACAATCTGCCATTCGTCTCGGAAAACTTTGTGTTAACAGGAGTCATTTTGATTTTCCCGGTTTGCAGGTTTTAAATACGGTGCTTGGCGGATATTTTAGTTCGAGGTTAATGTCTAACATTCGGGAAGACAAAGGTTACACCTATGGTATTGGGTCTGCAATTGTATCCTTGCAAAATGCCGGGTACTTTGTCATCGGATCTGAAGTTGGTGCAGAGGTTTGCACTGCGGCAGTCAACGAAATTGAGAGGGAAATTAAGGTACTTCAGACAGAATTAATTCCTTATGAGGAATTAGAACTTGTTCGTAATTACATGATGGGATCATTGCTTGGAAGTCTTGAAAATGCTCTTTCTCATGCCGATAAGTTTAAAAATATTCTCTTTTCAGGATTAACCTATGAATATTATAATCAATATATCGATGTGGTTAAAACTATTACCGCTGAGGAGTTGCAGCAATTAGCTATAAAATATTTGAGTTTTGATGATTTAGAAAAAGTGATAGTAGGAAAAAGATGATTTTTTATGGCCTGATAGCATGTCTGAAAATAAGATACTTATAATCCTGATTTGAAATTAAGCTCCTAAAGCTGTAGATAAGATTTCTTTTTGATGGCTTGTTAAATCTCATAAAAGCGAAGCAGTGATTATATTGAATTCCGGGTTTGACTAAACAATTCCTGATTTCAAAATTGCTGCTTCCGATTATTTTCGCTAGCTTTGCCCCGCAAATAACACCAATATTTGCTATGCATCTTGATCCCGAAAAATTCGTTGCTGAAGGACTGACTTACGACGATGTTTTATTAATACCTGCTTATTCTGAAGTACTCCCGAGAGATGTTAATACCAGCACCTTTCTAACAAAAAAAATCCGTTTAAATGTTCCCATAGTTTCTGCTGCTATGGATACCGTTACCGAATCCGAACTTGCAATTGCAATTGCTCAGGCCGGAGGAATTGGTATTCTTCATAAAAACATGAGTATCGCCCTTCAGGCAGAAGAGGTTAGAAAAGTGAAACGTTCCGAAAGCGGAATGATACAGGATCCTGTTACTTTACAGGAAGATGCTTTGGTAAGTGATGCTTTCAAGATCATGAAAGATTTTAGTATTGGTGGTATCCCTGTGATCAATGCAGATAATGTGTTGGTTGGTATTATTACTAATCGCGATCTGCGCTTTCAAAAAGATATGAGACGTCCCGTTCGTGAAGTTATGACGAGGGAAAATTTGATTACAGCACCCGCCGGAACAACTTTAGTACAGGCAGAAGAGATTTTGCAGGACTATAAAATTGAGAAATTACCGGTTGTAAATGAGGCAGGTAAACTGGTTGGATTAATTACGTTTAAAGATATTCAAAAGGTTAAAAACTATCCAAAAGCATGTAAGGATGAGCATGGACGTCTGCGAGTTGGTGCCGCCGTAGGTGTAACTGCAGATACAATGGATAGGGTAGACGCTCTGGTTAAAGCCGGTGTTGATGTTATTACATTGGATACTGCTCATGGGCACTCTTTGGGTGTAATTAATAAAGTGAAAGAGGTTAAATCAAAACACCCTGACCTTCAGCTTATTGCCGGAAACGTTGCCACTGGAGACGCTGCAAAAGCTTTAGCTGATGCAGGTGCTGATGGGGTAAAGGTTGGGATTGGCCCGGGCTCTATTTGTACAACCCGTGTTATCGCCGGTGTTGGAGTTCCTCAATTGTATGCGGTTTACGAATGTGCTAAAGCTTTGCGCGGTACGGGCGTACCTGTAATTGCCGATGGTGGTATCAAACATACCGGTGATATTCCTAAGGCAATTGCTGCCGGAGCGAATGCTATTATGGCCGGCTCTTTATTTGCCGGTGTTGAAGAATCACCTGGAGAGACCATTATTTACGAAGGACGTAAGTTTAAATCTTACCGCGGAATGGGTTCTATTGAAGCGATGGAGCAAGGTTCGAAGGATCGCTATTTCCAGGACGTTGAAGATGATATTAAGAAATTAGTTCCTGAAGGAATTGTGGGACGTGTTCCATATAAAGGTACTCTGGCTGAAGTTATGTATCAGTATATTGGTGGTTTAAGAGCCAGTATGGGTTATTGCGGTGCGGCAACAATAGACGATTTACAAAATGCCCGTTTTGTTCGTATTACAGCCGCAGGTATGCGCGAAAGCCATCCTCACGATATTACAATAACAAAAGAAGCTCCAAATTACAGTCGCTAGGCCATCGGCTAATTAACCGATATTTATTACTTATCGGTTAATTAGCCGATATTTGCAATTATCGGTTATTTAACCGATATTGCTTTTCATATGGTAGCGATATTAACAGGCGACATTATTAATTCGCGGGATTCATCAGCGAAAACCTGGCTGTCTGTATTAAAAAAAGCTTTAACAGCAATCGCTGAAGATAGCAACTGGGAGGTTTTTCGGGGAGATAGTTTCCAAATAGAGTCTACTGCCGAAGAAGCCTTATTGAAAGCAATTTATGTAAAAGCCGCTGTAAAAACCTTAAAAGGCCTTGATGTCAGAATTGCAATCGGCATAGGAGAAAAGGATTTCTCTTCAAAAAAAATTACAGAATCAAATGGAGAGGCATTTATTTACTCCGGAGAAAAACTGGACGAATTAAAAGAAGAACGTTCCACTCTGGCCGTTAAGAGCTCCTGGCAGGAATTTGATTATGAAATGAATATCTCCATTCGCCTGGCATTAATAGCTATGGATGGCTGGAGTCCTATCTCGGCCGAGATGGTGAAATTATCAATTGAGAACAGGGGTATCGCACAAAATGATTTAGCTGAAATGACAGGTAAATCTCAATCCACAGTAAGTGAAGCTTTAAAGAGAGCACGATTTCATGAGATCATGGAACTTGACGCCTTGTATAAGAAAAAACTAAGCAGCTTAATAAAACCCTGATGGACATTCTTCTACTTAAACTTCTGATAGCGCATTTACTTGGCGATTTCTTTTTTCAGTCTGATAACTGGGTAAAAGAGAAAGAGCTTAGAAAGATGCGATCTCCCAAACTGTACCTTCATATTCTGGTGCATGGAGTTTTATTGTTTTTATTAGTCTGGGATTTCAATTTTTGGCCCTCTATATTGATTTTAATGCTTTTTCATGGCCTGATAGATGTAATCAAATTAGTTTTTCAGCAACGTAGTACTAAACGTGTCTGGTTTTTTGCCGATCAGCTATTACATCTTATTTCGATAATACTTGTGTGGTACCTCAGCTCCAAGCCGCTGTTAGACTTTAGTTTTTTAAATAGGCCCTCTTTTTTAGCCACATCGGCTGCAATTTTATTCCTGACGTTTCCCGCTTCTATAATTATCAAAGTATTAATTGCTAAATGGACTCCCAATAATGTTGATCCGCATATAAATAATAAAGAAACATCTTTACAAAGTGCCGGTAAGTATATAGGCATTATGGAACGCCTGCTAGTGTTCACATTCATCCTGACTAATCATTTTGAAGCCGTTGGTTTTTTAATTGCCGCAAAGTCGATTTTCAGATTTGGAGATTTAAAAGATGGAAACGATCTAAAACTAACTGAATATATTTTAATCGGCACTTTTTTAAGTTTCGGAATTGCTGTGTTTATCGCTTTGATAATAAGTAACATGTCTTAATCTTTCCATAGGATTTTAATTTTTCTAAAAAAAAATATTGCGCAGTTTAAAATATCTTTGTTATTTAGCCTACTAATTCTATAGATTATATGGTAATAGTAGATTTTCTTTTTAGTTTTTGGATAGGTAATTATTGTTGTGAATCAGACTGCAACAATCAACACCGTATTTCGAACTAAAAACATTAAATAAAACATGAATATTTTTACATCATCAAATCGCATAATTTTCCATTTACTTTTATTACTGTCACTGTTTTATTCTCAGTCTTATGCCCAAGGGAATAATTTTATTATTGTTTCCGGGACAATCGTCCAACAGGATTCTAAAGAACCTTTACTTGGAGTAAATGTAACAGTAAAAGGAACCGTTTCCGGAACAGCGACAGATTCAAAAGGGAACTTTAAGCTACAAACCCGTGCCAAATATCCTTTTACACTAATCTTTACAAGTATCGGATTTGAACCTCAGGAATTTGAAGTGAAAGGGCCCGAATCTAACTTAAATATTTCTCTCGTAACTCAGACTATTTTAGGCAGAGAAGTAGTTGTTACAGCATCCCGGGTGTCAGAAAGTATTCTTAAATCGCCCGTTGCTATCGAGAAATTAGACATAAGGGCTATACGAGAGACTCCTGCGCCATCATTTTACGATGCTTTCGAAAATGTTAAGGGAGTACAAATGACGACTTCAAGCTTAACATTTAAAGTGCCGAATACCCGCGGGTTCAATATACCCAATAACTTCCGTTTTATGCAGCTAGTAGATGGTATCGATATGCAGGCTGCTACGCTCGGAGTTCCGTTGGGAAATGCTATTGGTCCCACGGAATTAGATATTGCCAGTGTAGAAATTACACCCGGTGCCGCATCTGCGCTTTACGGTATGAACGCTATAAACGGAATGGCCAACCTTTTAACTAAAAGTCCTTTCTTGTACCAGGGTTTAAGCGTCTATACTAAAAATGGTTTAAATCATATTGGAGGCACTGGCAGGGAGTTAGGAAACCTTACCGAGACTGCTGTAAGGTATGCGAAAGCATTTAATAATAAATGGGCTTTTAAGATCAACGGAAGCTATATGCGAGGAACAGATTGGCTGTCTGACACCAGACTCGATCAAAATCCGAATAATCTCAATACCGCTAATCCGTCCTTTCCTGATCTGGCGGGCGCTGAAAATAATCCGGCTTACGATGCCTGGAACAAATATGGTGATGATGGAGGAAGCAACGCTGTAACCATCGGCGGATTAACAGGTATTCCGGGAAAAACAGGGAACCAAAGTATCATTGTCAGACGTACCGGTTATTGGGAAAAAGATGTCATTAATCCCATAGTTGATAATCTGAAAGTTGATATGGGCCTGCATTATAGGTTGAATGAAAAGGCTGAATTATCTTATGGTTACCGCGTGGGCAAGATGGATGGGGTATTTCAACGTGGTAATAAAATTCAGCTTGATAACGTCGTAGTTCAAAATCACAAATTAGAACTGAAAGGGGCAAATTATTTCGTTCGTTCATATGTTTCTCTTGAGAATACCGGTGATTCCTATAACCTTAAACCTACGGTAGATAACCTTGATATCACAAGTGGCGGAACCAATGCGGTTTGGGGGGCTAAGTTCAAAACTTCGCTTCAGACGGATATTAACGAGGGCGTTCCTTTAGATCAAGCCTTAAGAAATGCAAGAATAGCAGCAGATGCCAGTAGGGTAGAACCAGGTACTCCAGAGTTTAATTCATTGTTAAAGACCATTCGAAGCATTAACAACTGGGATCATCGTTCAGTGGTTGGCGGTGATGCTCCTGAAACCGGCGGTTCACTACTGAAACAGATAAGTCATACATATCATACAGACGCACAATGGGATCTTTCAGATAAAATAAAATCTTTTGGCTTGTTGCTTGGAGCTGACGCAAGAATTTATGAGGTAGTTCCTGATGGAAATAATTTCGTTGATTTTTCCAGACCGGCATCTGAAAGAAATAAACCGATAGCTGATGGTAGCTTTGGTGATAATGTATATTACAAAAAGTTCGGAGGTTTTACTCAACTTACTAAATCCTTATTTCAGGATCGATTAAAGTTATTTGGTTCAGTACGTGTGGATTACAATCCTGAATTTGACCCTAAAATAAATCCAAGAGTTGCGGCCGTTTATACGCTCGCACAAAAGCACAATTTCCGGACTTCCATTCAAAACGGCTTTCGTTTTCCAGCTTTATTTGAAGCGATTTCATTCGTGAATAACGGAAATATAAGAAGGGTAGGTGGTCTATCGTATATCAATGAGGGCCTCGGTTACCTGGACAATTCGTACACGCTTAACTCTGTTAATACTTTTAATGCTGCTGTAAATAAAGATGTTGCCGCAGGTTTATCCAGTAATGATGCGGCTTTAAAAAATAGAGCCTTATTGGAAGTTACAAGTCTGTCGCCTACCAGACCAGAACGAATTAACTCATTTGAAGTAGGCTATAAAAGTGTATTGTTGAATAATAAACTGGTTATTGACGTTGATGCGTATAGCAATGAATACGACGGTTTTCTTGGACAAGTAGAAGTATCGGTTCCAAAAGCCAACACCGTTTTGGTTGGAACCGATGAAGCTGTTATTGCCATGATAGCCGCAAACAGATCACAACAGACAAGGTACAGGGTGTATACAAACGCTAAAAATAAGTATAATAACTATGGTTCTTCGCTGGGATTGACGTATAACTTTTATAAAAAATATACTCTTAACGGGAACGTAAATTATAATACAATAAGTGAAAATAAGCAGAAAGACGTGTTTGTAACCGGGTTTAACACTCCTGCCTGGGCTACTAACCTTTCTTTCGGAAATCGCGAAATTATCAAAGATCTGGGTTTTAACATTGTTTGGAGATGGCAGGATAAATTCGATTGGGAAAGCCCGCTGGTTAGCGGAGCTGTACCAGCATACAGTACATTTGACGCACAGGTTTCTTATAAGATTAAGCCATCTAAGTCAACAATTAAGGTGGGTGGCACCAATATTTTCAACAAAACTTATATTCAATATGCTGGCGGTCCAACGATCGGAGGCCTGTATTATGTTGCTCTTACGTTCGAAGGATTATTACAGAAATAATAGCCTTCGTTGTCGATAAATGTCCGTTTCGATCAATACGGTGGCCGGCAAAGGCCACCTTAAAGGAATTTACACTCTCAAAATTCTACTTGTCAAGGAATTTTTATAGCATTGTCTAATCCTGCATTTATAAAGCAAATGCAGAACTTTTATGAACGCTAAACAATACTCATTAAAGGATTTAATAATTTACTTCCTTAAACTAGGCACATGGGGCTTTGGCGGTCCCGTGGCGCTGGTGGGGTATATGCACCGGGATTTGGTAGAAAAGAAACAGTGGATTACCGAAGAAGAATATAAAGAGGGATTGGCACTCGCTCAGCTGGCACCTGGTCCGCTTGCAGCGCAGCTAGGTATTTACATTGGCTTTGTGCATTATGGAATACTGGGGGCAACATTAGCTGGTATCGCTTTCGTGCTTCCATCTTTCATAATGGTTGTTTTGTTGGGTATAGTTTACAAGCTCTATAGTGGTATTCCACTAATGCAGTCGGTGTTTTACGGAGTTGGTGCGTCGGTAATTGGAATTATTGGCGTGAGTGCCTATAAACTTACATTGAAATCAATAAGCAAATTTGAGATACATGCCATAAAATCTAAATGGCTCCTTTGGTTTTTTTACGTAATCGGAATAGTTGTTACTGTCATTACCCGCAGGGAGGAGGTTTTACTATTTGTAGCCGCGGGCCTGATTTATATGGTTATTAAAGCACCACCTCAGTGGTTAAGAAAACCACAAACAGCGTCGTTGGTTATTTTAGGTGGAATTGGCTTTTGGCGATATGACCCTGGTTCATTGAAGGATATAGCGTTGTTTTTTGCCAAAGCCGGTGCTTTTGTGTTTGGAAGCGGACTTGCAATCGTACCGTTCCTCCATGCCGGTGTAGTGGAGCAATTTCATTGGCTAACAGAGAATCAATTTCTTGATGCGGTTGCTGTCGCTATGGTAACTCCGGGCCCGGTAGTGATTACTGTAGGATTTATAGGCTATCTTGTTGCAGGTTTCCCCGGTGCAGTTGCTGCTGCCGCAGCTACTTTTTTGCCTTGCTATGTTTTTACTGTTGCCCTCGCACCATCTTTTAAAAAAATAGCCAGAAACGAAAGTATAAAAGCGTTTGTTGATGGCATAACTGCCGCTGTTATTGGTGCTTTGGTTGGCGCAGTTATTGTGATTGGTTTGCGTTCAATCATTGATATTCCTACTGGCTTAATTGCAATTATATCGGTGCTGGTTCTAATTTACCTTAAGAAAGTACAGGAACCTTATATTATTCTAATTGCTGCAATCGCAGGAATAATAATTAAAAGTTTTTGAACATAAATGTCGTTAACCTATTAACGATATTTATGTTTACTTTAAATTATCAAACACTCCTCCATGGATATAGGATTTAACAGAAACGAGGATATTAATAAACACCACCTTTTTGAACTAAAGGATCGCCTTAAAACTATTTATTCTGGAGGTGGAGAAAAAGCCGCAGCTAAGCAAAAAGAAAAAGGGAAGCTTTTAGCACGGGAGAGAGTTTCTTATCTTATCGATGATAATCGTCCATGGTTAGAAATAGGCGCATTTGCAGGCGAAGGAATGTACCAGGAATATGGTGGATGCCCGTCAGGTGGCGTAATAACCGGAATCGCTTATGTTTCTGGCCGGGAATGTGTTATCGTGGCAAATGATGCTACTGTTAAAGCAGGAGCGTGGTTTCCGATAACAGCAAAAAAAAATCTTCGCGCACAAGAGATCGCCATAGAAAATCGCCTGCCTATTATTTATCTGGTTGACTCGGCCGGAGTGTTTTTGCCTTTACAGGATGAAATTTTTCCTGATAAAGAACACTTTGGAAGGATATTCAGGAATAATGCGGTGATGAGCAGCGAAGGTATTGTTCAGATTTCAGCAATTATGGGATCCTGCGTGGCAGGCGGAGCTTATTTACCTATAATGAGCGATGAGGCAATGATTGTCGATGGAACAGGTTCCGTTTTCCTGGCAGGAAGTTACTTGGTCAAGTCAGCTATTGGAGAAGACGTGGATAATGAAACCCTCGGCGGCGCAACTACGCATTGTGAGATTTCTGGCGTAACGGATTATAAGCATCCTAATGATCGGGCTTGCCTGGATTCTATCAAAAATATTATGAGTAAACTTGGCGCTCCTTTAAATGCCGGTTTCGATAGAATTCAAGCTACTGCTCCTGTAAAAGAACCCGGGGATATTTACGGCTTGTTGCCCGATAATCGCGAAAAGCCCTACGACATGCTGGAGATTATTCATCGCCTTGTAGATAATTCCGATTTTGAAGAATACAAACAGCTATACGGCCAAAGCATAATCTGCGGATTAGGCCGAATTGAAGGTTGGGCAGTTGGAATTGTCGCCAATCAACGAAAAGTTATAAAATCCGGGAAAGGAGAAATGCAGTTCGGGGGCGTAATTTATTCTGATTCGGCCGATAAAGCAAGCCGTTTTATAATGAATTGTAATCAAAAGAAAATCCCATTAGTGTTTTTGCAGGACGTTACTGGGTTTATGGTCGGAACACGTTCTGAACAAGGCGGAATCATCAAAGATGGTGCAAAAATGGTCAATGTGGTCGCTAATTCGGTTGTTCCTAAGTTTACCATTATAATTGGTAATTCGTATGGAGCGGGCAACTATGCCATGTGTGGTAAAGCCTATGATCCGAGGTTGATTTTTGCATGGCCCTCGGCTAAAATTGCAGTAATGGGAGGTTCGCAGGCCGCAAAAACCTTGTTGCAAATACAGGAGTCGGCTTTGAAAGCGAAAGGCGAAATTATTACTCCTGAAAAGGAGGATGAACTATTAAAAGAAATTACAGATAGGTATAATCAGCAAACCACACCATATTATGCAGCAGCCAGGCTTTGGGTCGATGGTATTATCGATCCTCTGGAAACCAGGAAAGTAATTTCTATGGGAATTGAAGCTGCCAATCAATCGCCTATCACCAAGCGCTTTAACGCAGGCATTATTCAGACATAATTCAGCTTCGAATACTATTTCAAATTAACATTCGTTTTTTTGCGTATGAGATGGATATGCTGTGCTGGATTACTTTTATGTCTGACATTATTCGAGGTACAAGCTCAAAAAATTTCATTCTCAGAGAAACGCTCCTCTTCTCTAACTTATGTCAAAGGCACCGATTTTGAAGGGGTTGTATTTTCTAAGGATTTCGCCTTCCCGTTCCTGTCCGATGATGTTGTAGAAAAAAGATTCACACCTACAGAAAGGGAAATTGAATGTGCTGAGTTGCTTCTGCTTAAGGAAATAAAATCGGTCAACTCTTTACAGAAAAATCAAGGTGGAGATAAAGGGCCTATTATTCACGACAATTTAAAGTCTTTCGTTAGGCAATATTTTGGATATTATACATCAGCCGGAGAAAAGGTTGTTTACATAAGCTTCTTATTAAAAGCCAATTATAAATCGCTATCTAAAGAAGTGCCAAATTGGTTAAAAGGGGCGGTACTTGTGTTAAATGGTGGCAGTAATTACTGGCAGGTTCAAGCCAATCTCAATAAATCTTCCTTATTCGGACTCGATATTAACGGAATCGATCAGTCTCCTCTGCGCTAAATTGAATTTATACTGATAAATGTGTGTTGTCAGTGATAGGACAAAGCATTAGATTTGTCTCCTTGAAATTTCATCAAATGTCAGAAGTAACAGAACACGTTCATTGTTTAATTATTGGTTCAGGCCCGGCAGGATATACAGCTGCCGTTTATGCTGCCCGAGCAGATTTAAAACCTGTTTTATATACCGGAATCGTCCCGGGTGGTCAGCTCACTCAAACTACTGATGTGGAGAATTTTCCAGGCTACCCTGAAGGTATTTTAGGTCCGGAAATGATGGAAGATTTCCGCAAGCAGGCAGAACGGTTTGGTACCGATATTCGCTTTGGATATATTACTTCTGTAGATTTCACAGGTCCGGTTCATAAGGTAATTGTGGATGAGCATAAAACAATAACAGCTGATACAGTAATTATTGCGACTGGCGCATCCGCAAAATGGCTGGGTTTAGAGAGCGAACAAAAATACAATGGTTTCGGAGTTTCAGCATGTGCAGTTTGCGATGGGTTCTTTTTTAAAGGTCAGGACGTTGCAATTGTTGGAGCAGGAGATACAGCCGCAGAGGAAGCAACCTATTTAGCTAAATTGTGCAAGAAAGTGCATCTGTTGGTACGTCGTGATGAATTCAGAGCTTCCAAAACCATGGTGCACCGTGTGCTAAATACTCCTAATATCGAAGTTCATTACAATACGGAAACAAAAGAGATTGTTGGTAACGGCCAAACTGTTACAGGTATTCAGGTTTTTAATAATCAAACAAACGAAGAGAAACTATTGGACATCACTGGTTTCTTTGTTGCTATTGGTCATAAGCCCAATACAGACATTTTTAAAGATTGGTTGGAAATGGATGAAACAGGTTATCTAATTACTAAATCCGGAACAACTCAAACTAATATTGAAGGCGTTTTTGCCTGCGGTGATGCTCAGGATAAAATCTACCGTCAAGCAGTAACTGCGGCTGGTACAGGCTGTATGGCTGCGCTGGAAGCGGAGCGCTATCTGGCAGCTAAAGAGTATGTTATGACGGAGTAAATCTTTCTCAAACTTTTGATTTGAATTTATGTTCCATTCTCAAATAGCAATATTATGGGAAAAGGCGATATCAAATCGAAACGAGGAAAAATTATTAACGGATCATTCGGAAAAAAAAGACCTCATGGCATTAAACCATCGGTAGTAGTACAGAAGAATGAAAAAAACATTGAGAAAAGTGCCAAATAGGCGCTTTTTTTCGTTTAGTAACTATGATCAGCAAAATACTTAAGCTTCGTACGGCACTAATTCTGGGTGTTTCAATAGCAACTATTCTTTTTCTGATATTCATGTTTTTCTATATCAGGAATCAATTTTTTGTTACACGTACAGAAATCACCGAAGATGTCATGATTGAAAAAATCACGAACATGGGAAAACTCGAATTAGTGAAATATTCAATGAAAGATGTTATTGAAAAAAAAGTTACACGGACCTTATTGCCAGACAAAAGAATTCTGTTCGTGGCAGTGGGTGAAGTTGTCGGTTGTATTGATCTGACGAAAGTTGTAAAAGAGAATATTATATCCACTAAAGATTCCGTAACTGTTTTTCTTCCAAATCCCGAAATCTGTTATTCTAAGTTAGATCACCAACGCTCTAAAGTATATGAACTTTCAGGTGTTTGGTCGCCGAGCGACAGGCAGCAAATGATTGAGGATATTTACAAACTGGCTGAACAAAAGATACTTCAAAATGCCAAAGAAATGGATGTGTTAGGTAAAACTAAAGAGAATGCACAAACCATTTTTAAGCCCATTTTGGAGAATATTTCTGGAAAGAGAGTCGGCATAATGTTTAAATAAGACAGTTAATTTATGAAATAACCTTTATGATGGTCTAAGTTTTCCTTTGTTTGAACTTTTTCTAGCGGGTACAGGCGAAAATACAGGACTAGTAGCTGCTCCAAAATCATAGGGCGATAGTGAATAATGATGGAAAACACTACATTTGAGTTGAGTGATGCTATCGGTTAATAAAAGTATCACAAAATTCAAATCCGGTATTTCCAAATCTGGGGACAGTCGAATTGAGAGGAACCCAATAGTCGAAAGGCAGAAATACCGCAAGTTTATTGTTTCATTAATTATTCAACCATCGATGAAAAAAATAATTTTGTTATTCTCTGTTGCCAGCTTTGTTATAAGTTCATGTAGTCCGGATGAACCCAAAAAAGCAGCGTCTTCTATTACCAAAGTAGTTTTGCCGCAGCCTTTCCGTTTTCACAAGTCAATAGAAGTGAAACCGGGTTTAACCTTTGATGTTTTAAGTTGGGGACGAGGATCCGAGCATATCGGTCAATATATTATTCTTCGGTCTGACTCATCTAAGGTAAAATACAGTACCATTTCTGAGGAATTAGAGGGAGATATCGTTGATGTCTGGAACATGGATTTAGATGCAGATGGAAATCCGGAAATTTTCATTCAAGCAAAAGGACAAGACAAGGGTTCCTATTTAAAGATTTATGTTCATGAATTTTCTGACGGCGGTTCATCTCAGGAGATTAAGTTCCCGGAGTTAAGTTCGGCAACGAAACGAAAATATCACGGCAAAGATTCTATTTACACAAAAGAAGGAAATCTGTTCAGAGAGTTTCCGCTGTATGAAGAAAAAGATACGGCTGGGGTCAATCCCGTTGATAAAAAGTTTGTGGAGTATACATTAAAAGGGAATCGTTTCGATATACATGAAATAAAAGATGAAGAGAAACAAAAGCCATAGTGTTTCGGTCGACTCTATAAAAATTGGCTTTCGAGGCGCTCTAATTTCTTTACCATTTCATTAAGCTTTTCCTGTTCCCTGCGAACATAAATCCTCATAATAAACCAGCAGATAATAAACCAGATAACAGTTGCTGCTACACCGGTTATTGTTTGCCAAAAGGGGGAACTAAAGTAAATTTCGATAAAATAAAGAGCGAAGGCAATACCAATAAAGACGCTGTAAATTGTATAGTTTGTTGTGTTGAGTTGATAACGTCTGCGACTATACTTTTTCAAATAAGTAATATATTCTTCAGGTTGTTTCATCAAATACTCGCTGCCTGATATGCTTCTGTAATCTCTTAACTGCGCAAAAAGGTAGTAAAAGCAGCAGCTTAAGAATATTAAGAATGATAGGTGAGTAGTCCACATTAGCGACGAGCTATTAAGCCAGATTAAAGAAAAAAGGATAATAGCCGCCAATGTTCCGATGCTTTCGAATAACAGTTTATTGGCAAAGCTGCTTTTTGACTTCCTTATTCCTTTAAGCACGTCTTCGTAGCTGAGTTTAGGACTTGCAAGCTGACCGTGCCATATATCTTTCAGTGCATCAAAATCTTTCATAACGGTTATATATTTCAGTCAGTTTGTGTTTAATCCGGTGTATTTTAACCCTTAAATTCCCTTCGGAAACACCAGAAATTTCGGCAATTTCCGAGTAGGGAAGTTCATCCAATACCATTGAGATTATAATTCTTTCGGTCTCTTCCAGTTGCGAGATGCATTTATATAATAGAGCTACCTGATCATGTTTTTCTGAGACCTCTTCCTCCTTGTTTTCAATTATAGAATCTGTGAGCTGATCTTTTGCTTGTCGCTTTTCAACCCTCAGCCATGAAAGGCAGGTGTTTACGGCAATCCGATAAATCCACGTAGAAATCATGGCCTGGTTACGAAACTTATCAAGGTTCTGCCAAACCTTCATAAAAGTATCCTGCATCAGGTCATTAGCCGCATCATCATCGCCGGTATAACCATAGCATAGGTGGTAAATTTTCTTTGAGTTAGACTTAAAGATTTCTTTAAAAAGAGCTTCTTTATTCATTATCTAAAAATTAGATGATGGATAAAGGTATCTGTTACAACTGGAAATCATTTTTGTTAAAATATCTGACTTTGTTATCGGCTTCGTTGATTAAGTTATTGTAGGTCGTACTATAATCAAATTGAAGATCTTCATGAAGTTTTGGGAAGATCCGTTTTGCCTTTTCCAATTGCCGGAAGAAAATAGTTTGAAGCGGCTTATGAGATGACCGGGTATCAGCATATTCTAAAAACATGGCTGCGAACCATAATAAAAGCTCAATTTCCACTTCTTTTGATCCCGTATATTTAGCGTGTTTTGCAAGTAGCCTAACAATCTTTCTGATTTCCTTTGTACTTGTATAGGAAGATCGGTTTAAGTTCTGGAAGTTTATAAGTAAGGTCGATTTAACCTCTTCTGCATAGTTCAGCGGGTTCTCTGCATCGTAAAGTAAATAGCTTAATAACTCCTTGTTTTCCTTTTTATATTTCGCCAGTCGCAGACAGATATCCGTTAAAGCCTCCGTATTAAGCAACCGCAACTCCTTCTTTATGTCACTTAATTTTTCTACTCTCATTAATCTGTTAGGTTTGTTGGGTAAATCTAATTATTTACATTTGTTCGATATCATTAAAAATTGTTTATGAGGTTAAAACAAGCAGGGTATGCTGCTATAATTACCGTTTTTATTGCGGCGCTCCTTACTTTTTTTAACTCCTACAGCATTCTTCCTGTTTCGCCGATCGCTTTAACTTTTTCCAGATGGCTGGTTATTACTTCATTAATATTGTATGGGATCAAAAAGAATTCGCTGACCAGCTGGATATTGATTTCAATGGTTATTGGGGCCGAAATCGGTCACGACTATCCTGAAATCGGAATAAAACTGCAGGTGTTGAGTAAGGTGTTTCTCAAGATGATTAAAACCATTGTTGCTCCTTTGCTTTTCGCCACTTTGGTATATGGAATTGCCGGTCATGCCGATCTTAAGCAAGTTGGCCGGATGGGCTGGAAAGCTATTCTGTATTTCGAAGTAGTTACCACAATTGCTTTGTTTATCGGATTGGCAGCAATCAATATTTCTCAGGCCGGAGCCGGAATTACCATGCCGCCTGCATCCGGTGAGTCGCTGCCGGATGTGCCGCCTCAAACGTTAAACGATATCATTCTCCATATTTTCCCAGAAAATATTGCAAAATCTATAGCCGAAGGGCAGATTTTACAAATTGTTGTATTCAGTATTCTTTTTGGAATAGCGCTTGCAATGGTTAGAGAAGATAAACGACTTCCGATGCTGAAAGCAACCGAGAGTTTGTCTGAGGTGATGTTTAAGTTTACCAATATTGTCATGTATTTCGCACCAATCGGCGTGGGAGCTGCCATTGCATATACTGTTGGTCATATGGGATTGGGGATTTTAGTTAATTTGTTTCAGTTACTGGCTACACTCTATGTGGCGCTGATAGTTTTCCTGTTAGGAGTTTTGTTGCCAATTGCCCTGATTGTTGGAGT
Organism: uncultured Sphingobacteriaceae bacterium; assembly: GCA_946887045.1. The sequence continues at coordinate 72,429 of CAMPKC010000009.1, forward strand.
TCCGATAAAAAAGTTCCTTCAGGCGATTGCCGGACCGGTATCTATCGCATTTGCAACCACCAGTTCTGAAGCTGCTTTGCCCCGGGCTATGGAAAATCTTGAAAAATTGGGCGTCCCCCGAAAAATTGTAGCTTTTGTAATGCCAACAGGGTATAGCTTCAACCTGGATGGAACGACCTTATATCTGTCACTTGCTTCCATATTCGTTGCGCAGGCGGCGGGGATGAATCTTTCGATTCCGCAGCAACTTGTTATAGTATTTACACTTATGTTAACCAGTAAAGGCGTTGCCGGTGTTCCCAGAGCTTCATTGGTTATTTTATTAGGAACTGCAGCTTCGTTTGGAATGCCGTCCTGGCCGATATTTATCATTCTGGGTATAGATGAACTAATGGATATGGCACGAACCTCAGTAAATGTTATTGGAAACTGCCTTGCAACAGTGGTAGTAGCCAAATGGGAAAAGGAGTTTACTCCTACCGATGAGGTGATAGAGTAAGCAGAGTTTTGTAAATTTCATTTTCATACAATCATTTTAATAATTAGTATAAACACATGTCAACCAAATCAAAAAAGATATTTCTGGCACTTAGTATAATTATCCCATTTTTAATTTATTGTTTCTACTACTATGGGATGATGGTTAAGAATGCTCCTTACAAATTTTCAGAATTTGAATCGCTTACTTTTAAATATGGATTAGGGGATAGTTTAGTAAATCAATATAATTCTAAAACCGCACTTTATCAGTATGTGAATGAGAACGATTCTTTAATTAAGAAAAAGGTAAAGCTTTCAAAGGATGATCTGCTGGTTCTTCATCGCCGGGCAGCGCAGCTGGGCTTTTGGAACTTTCCGTCGAAAATTGTGAATGAAGGTCAACCGTTAAAAAATACACCTCATTATTATATCGAGCTGAGTTATAAGAAGAAGAGTAAGAATGTTTTATTTGATCTTGATTATAACGGTGATCCAAAACTTAAAGACGCTGTTCGCAGGCTAATTGAGGAGGTAAGCAATACTATTAACGACGCTGAAGATCGACAGAAAAGGTAGCGTATGTTAAAAATTCCCAGTGTAAGTTAAGCTAATGTTAACTGTAAATAATCATTAGGTTAAATAAGTAATTTCAATAATCTTAGATTAACATTAAGTGTATTTTCGCTGCATATTAATGTAACAATGAAATTATTTAATAAAGAAAAAAGGTATTTACCGTTTCAACTTAGTCTTGTTTTTTTGTTCCCGATTTTTGTTTTTGCACAGTCGGCTAATCCTACAACTCACGGAAAAGGTTTGCAATTTATTGCTGCTGATTCGTCTTTTTTAACCAAATTAAATGTTCGTGCTCAAAGCTTATTTTCGAGTACTTATAATTTAGATGAGGAAAGCTATAGTGACAATTTGCAAATTCGAAGAGCGCGGATAAAAATGGAAGGATTTATTTACAGTCCTAAGATAGAGTATAAATTCGAGTTTGCTCTGAGTAACTCAGATACAGGACGGCCATTGGCTGAAAACAATAACACATCAAATATTGTTTTGGATGCAATAGTAAACTGGAATTTCGCAAAAGGTTTTAATTTAATATTTGGCCAAACTAAGCTTCCGGGCAACAGAGAAAGGGTTATTTCATCGCAGCGATTGCAGCTGGTGGACCGAAGTCTGTTAAATTCCCGATACAATATTGACAGGGATTTTGGTGTTCAGTTACATCACGAATCACAATCGGGTGATATTGTATTTAAAAAGATATTATCTGTTTCGAGTGGTGAAGGCAGAAATATGACATCTGATAATAAAGGTGGATATGATTATACCGGAAGGGTGGAAGTATTACCATTTGGGGAGTTTCAAAGCAGTGGAGATTATTTTGGTGGTGATTTAAAAAGGGAGCTTACACCAAAGTTAAGCCTCGGGTTAACGTATGATTTTAATGATCGTGCCTCACGGCAAGGCGGGCAATTGGGAAGCTTTTTTGATGAGCAACGTGACCTGAAAACGATATTTGCTGATGCGATGTTTAAGTATAAAGGTTTCTCAGCGATGGCTGAATACGCCGACAAGAAATCTAACGGATCTCCTGTGGTAGAAACGGATATAGATGGAAAGGTTTCGAAAGCTTTCTTTACTGGTACAGGCTTTAATGTTCAGGCTGGTTACCTTTTCAAAAATAATGTGGAATTGGCAGGCCGTTTTACCCGGATTAACCCTGAGGCTATTACGCAACGGGATGATAATACTCAATACACCTTGGGTGTTTCTAAGTATATTTCGGGACATACTTTAAAGGTGCAAAGCGATATAAGCCTATTGCAGGAAAATTCAGATGCACATGAATTGATGTACAGATTTCAAATAGAGATAGGTTTTTAAAGACTCCGACTGTTTATCGAATCTGAAAAATCCATAATTAATAGAAAAGCCATCGTTAACGATGGCTTTTCTATTAAAATAAGTTGTAGCCTTTTAGCCTCTTATTCAAAATATTCTTTCATCCTCTCAAAGAAGCTTTTTTCATGCTTGCCTGGTTGAGGACGGAAATTTGGCGATTCTTGTAGTTTCTCCATTAAATCACGTTCTTCGCGAGAAAGAGCTTTTGGAGTCCAGATATTTACATAAACTAACTGATCCCCACGGTGATAAGAATTAACCTCAGGAACGCCCTTACCTTTTAATCGCAGGATTTTACCGCCCTGTGTTCCTGGTTCAATCTTGATTTTCGCTTTACCATCGATGGTTGGAACCTCTACACTCGCACCCAGGGTTGCATCAACAAAGCTGATGTGTAAATCAAATACAACGTTATTTCCTTCGCGTTGAAGTGTTTCGTGTGGTATTTCTTCTATAAGGATTATCAGGTCGCCGGGCACACCGCCTCTTGGCGCCGCATTACCTTTACCTCCCATAGAAAGTTGCATGCCCTCACTAACACCCGCCGGGATGTTTATCGAAATAGTTTCCTCACCTCTTACAACCCCATCGCCATGGCATACATTACATTTAGAAGTAATTTGTGTTCCTTCGCCGTTACAAGTAGGACAGGTGCTGGTGGTTTGCATTTGGCCCAGAATAGTGTTCGTAACTCTGCGCACTGAACCTGAACCGCCGCAAGTGGAACACGTGTGGAACGAAGAACGATCTTTCGCTCCGCTGCCATCACAGGTGCCACAAACTACTTGTTTATTGACTTTTATTTTCTTTTCAGCACCCTTGGCGATTTCTTCAAGAGTTAACTTTACTTTGATCCGTAAATTACTGCCACGGGCAACTCGTCTTCCACCACGGGATTGACCGCCGCCTCCAAAGAAGCTTTCAAAAGGACTGCCTCCACCAAAAACATCTCCAAACTGGCTGAAAATATCCTCCATGTTCATGTGGCCGCCGTAACCGCCTCCTCCTTGAGTTCCCGCATGACCAAATTGATCGTAACGTTGCTTTTTCTCTGGATTACTCAGAATCTCATAAGCTTCGGCTGCTTCTTTAAACATCTCCTCAGCTTCTTTATCGCCCGGGTTCTTATCCGGGTGAAATTTAATAGCCTGTTTACGATAAGCTTTTTTAATCTCATCGGCACTGGCACCTTTGGTAATGCCCAGTATATCGTAATAATCTCTTTTAGCCATTTTATTTTAATGAGTGAAGGAGTGAATATTGAAGACCTTCGTCGTTCGCTCCTTCAATCCCTTTTTACGCTCCAACAACAACTTTTGCAAAGCGGATCACTTTGTCATTTAAATAATATCCTTTTTCAACCTCGTCGATTACTTTTCCTTTCAAGTCTTCGGAGGGAGCCGGAATATTAGTAATGGCTTCGTGGATTTCTGCGTCAAACACAGTTCCAACAGACTCCATTTCTTTTAAACCTTTTTGAGTTAAAATGCTTTTTAACTTATTTTGAACCAAAACAATGCCTTCTTTAACAGCCGAAACATCACTTGCTGTTTCCATGGATTTTAAAGCACGGTCAAAATCATCAACAACAGGTAGTAAGCTAACTAAAACGTCTTTTCCTGCAGTTTGAAGTAGGTCTATACGCTCTTTGTTTGTTCTTCTTTTGTAATTATCGAACTCAGCATACAGGCGTAGATATTTATTATTGGCTTCAGCTAAATCAGCTTTAAGTTTGTCTTCTTGCGACAACTGATCTTCAACATCACTTGCAGGAACGTTTTCGGAATTACCTCCATCGCCTTGATGACTAAGTATTTCGCTCACTTGCTCTAATTCTTGATCAATTTCTGGTTTCACTTCGTTATTTTCATTCATAACTTCTTTCTCAGGGTTTTTCTTCTTGTTTTTCAACATATCTGAAAACTTCATAATAATGGGGTTAGACAAATTTTTTGCCAATTAAATAAAACAGCCAAGCTGTCAGTGATTTATTTTATTCATCAAACAAATTGGCGTATGGCCTATCACTTAGACGATTTTGGCATCTTCTATGACTCTTCCGTTTTCGCACTTAATAATGCGTGAAGGGAAGGTTCGAATTAGTTGATATGCGTGGGTTGCCATCAATACAGCAGTGCCCGAACGGCTGATTTCTTTTAACAGAAGCATGATTTCTTCCGCAGTATCAGGATCAAGATTTCCTGTTGGCTCGTCGGCCAGAATTATTTCCGGATCATTAAGCAAGGCTCTGGCTATTACCACCCGCTGCTGTTCGCCACCTGAAATCTCATGTGGCATTTTTTTAATTTTTGAACGAAGCCCAACCTTTTCCAATACATCCCTAATCCGATCAGAAATTAAAGTTTTATCCTTCCAGCCAGTTGCATGCATCACAAAACGAAGGTTGTCTTCTATAGTCCGATCAGTTAGAAGCTGAAAATCCTGAAAAACGATTCCCAGTTTTCTTCTTAAAAAAGGAACATCCTTCTCAGTCAGTTTTTTCAGATCATAACCTCCCGCATGTCCCTCACCAGATGAAATATGAAGGTCTCCATAAATGATTTTCAATAAACTGCTTTTGCCCGATCCGGTTTGACCGATAAGAAAAACAAACTCTCCCTTATCAATTTGAAGATTTACATTGCTAAGGACCAGGTGTTTTTGCTGGTAAACGTCAACATTTTCAAGTTTTATAACTGTATTGCCAATCATATTAAAGTTCTAATTTTAAAATCTGACCAAATGGAAGGTCTTTTACGAGGTTCATGATGTATTCGGATTTATCTCCTAATCCAATTTTTTCAAGTGATTTATCCGGTCTGTCTACTCTGAAATAGGCTAATAATGTAAATTTATCATCCCTCAATTGTACGTAGTCCGGAATTCTTGCGACACCTTTCACCTTAATGATGTACATAACGCCAAAGTTATAATTTTCTGTCGTTTTAGCTTGGGCTTGTTTATAAACTCAGTAAAAATTCAACTGTGTTGACGCCATCCGCATAATCCCATAGCCGGGGCTGCTGACTTTGGCCGAAACCAACGCGCTGAGTGTCGACGTGTAGCTCCTGTTTGGAAACTATACATTGGAGGTTTTCGGCATGAGGCTGAATTATTTCCTCTGCGGATTCAAGCTTGGTATATTCCTCATAATATAAGACTGCAAGGGGCGAGGCTAAACGCTCATCTTTTTTTACAAGTAAAAATCCGTTGTCGAAATGCTTTTCGCGATTTATTAAATAAATAGACTTGTTGTACTCATAATTATTGCAGTATTTATTGTGATTGACTATGTTGTTATAAGGTTCGATGGATTCAAAAAAAGTCCTGAAATCATAACCTTCCGGCACAAAAACTTTGGAAACATTTCTGCATCCTAAACCAAAAAAGTCAAATATATCATGTCCCAGCAAGAATAATTCATCCCGAGTTTCTTGTCCTGTCAACAAGGCAATGCTATTGCGGTTTTTACGAATAATGTGCGGTACTTTCGAAAAATAATATTCGAAATATCTGGAGGTATTGTTGCTACCGGTCGCTATTACGGCATCAAAACCTTCAAGTCTATCAGCAAATTTTATCTGTTCTTTGAAACCGGGGTCAAACTCAATGAGTTTATTTAACAAATGTGGGATCAGATCTTTATCCTGAGATGAAGATTTGATTAAAGCAATATGCCCCGTAGCCAAAACAGATAAAATATCATGAAAACCTACCAGTGGAATATTTCCTGCCAGCACTAATCCGATTTGCTTCGGATTTACGGGAGAGTAGGTGCTTATTTTCTCATTTTCAAACCAGGTATCAATATCCTGAGGTTCCAGCATACGGGATATTCCCTTGATAGCTTTGATTGTTTCTTCGGGAGTAAACCAGGCATTTGATTGATGTGCGTTGTTTATCAGCTTTTTAAGTTGCTCGTCCGGAGATTGTAAATATAATCCCAAACTTTTAAAAGCTGTTTTTCGTTGTTCTTGTGTCAAAATGGAAGTCCTTAAAATAAAATCAACAGATTGTGTTATATTTGCAATTGTTTTTGCAGTGCTTAACAATTGCAAAATTACGGTTAAGAAATAGAATTATAGAACATGGCGATAATAATAACAGACGAATGCATTAACTGCGGAGCTTGTGAGCCGGAATGCCCTAATAATGCTATTTATGACGCGGGGGCTGCCTGGCGCTTCTCTGAAGGAACAGCTTTACGCGGAGTAATAGATTTTGGTGATGGTACCACATTGAATGCAGAAGAGGCTCAACCAGCAATCTCAGAGGAATTTTATTATATAGTTTCGGATAAATGTACAGAATGTAAAGGTTTTCATGACGAGCCGCAGTGTGCTGCTGTTTGTCCGGTTGATTGCTGCATTGATGATGTGGATGTTCGCGAAACTGAAGAGGAATTGCTGGCAAAAAAAGCCTGGCTTCATGCTGAAGACTAATAAATAAAATATTTTTATTAAGAAGCAAAAGGCTGTCTCATTTTTGGGGCAGCCTTTTTTGATGTAAGCGGTTTGACGAAACGAACGTTGTCCCGAAATAATGTTAATTGTCAGTTTAATAAGTTATCTTTGAAAAAAACACTCTCCATTAATTCCCTCCTTTATTTAGTGCGTGTTATTCCTCAACTTTATGCTGTTAAAAAAAAGAAAAATGTTAGCCGGCGAGAATATTCGCTATGTTGGAAAAGCCTTTCCGGGATTTGTGCCCGGACAGGGGTACATGACTTTTTTAAGTTATAAGAGTAATCTTGAAATCCTGGTAAGGTATAATGATACCGAAATCATTGTTTTCGAGTATCTCACTGAAACCATAGGGAACAAATAAAATTCACTTAAATCAAGGTTTGTCTCGTCCTGCAAACTTCCCTTTTCCTTGCAGAAATTCAATTGCACGGCTGATGTTTCGGTCAATACTTTCTTCTGGTTTTAACTGAGAGATATATCTCGTGATTTCGTGTTTTTTTGATGATGATAAACTTTCGAATACCGACTTAGCATGTTGATTTAGGTTAAGTGCTTCGACCAGCTTAGGATGCGGTTCGATTGTTCTGTCCGCGGGATCAAACTCTACAGAAAGATGAATGATTTCTCCAATCCTTTTTGGTGAATTTTCGAGCATCGTAGTGTTTATGTAAAGTCTCCACGCGCCTTTGAATTTCACTAAAGTTTGTTTGTATTCTTTTCCGTTTACCTTTCCTTTAATTGGAATGTGCCCTTTCGATTTACCCGAATTTGAAAAAATGCCAAGAAGAATATCATCGGGCAACAAAACATAAGGATTGATCCCTATAATTTCGATTTGGCCTTCGAATTTATACTTCATTATTTGAAATTGCCTCGTTTCCCTTTTTATTTTCAGTCCCAGAGATTGTTCATTTCCGTCAATACTATCGGTTGTCCATCAGTCACCAGAATGGTATGCTCGTGCTGCGCCATAAAGCCACCTTTATTGCCAACCATTGTCCAGCCGTCCGAAAGTGTTTCTGCAAGGGTCGAATCGGTAGAAATGAATGTCTCTATCGCTACGACAGAATTTTTCTTGAAGCGCTGTAAATTAAATCTGTCCCGGTAATTAGCTATTTCACCCGGAGCTTCGTGTAAACTTCTTCCAATTCCGTGTCCGGTAAGGTTTTTTATTACTTTATATCCGTTTTTCTTCGCTTCAGTTTCGATTAAAAAGCCTATGTCTGAAATTCTAACCCCACCTTTGATATTTGAAATAGCTTTTTTCAAAATGTTTTTAGAAGTTTGAATAAGCTTTTGATGCTGATTTATGTCGTTTCCTAAAATAAACGATGCACCATTATCAGACCAGAAGCCATCCAATTCTGCGGAAACATCAATGTTTATTAAGTCACCTTCTTTCAATATCCTGTTGTTGGAGGGTATTCCATGACAAAACTCGTGGTTGACGCTTATGCAGGTAAAACCAGGAAAACCATAGGTTAAGTACGGTGCCGATTTTGCTCCGAATTTTGTGAGCAACGATCCGCCAAAATCGTCAAGTTCTTTGGTCGACATCCCAGGTTGAGCATAACGTCTCATCTCTTTGAGGGTGAAAGCAACAGCTTCACTTACTTTCTTCATCCCTTTTAATTCACTTTCATTAGTTATAGACATGGCTTTTCTGCTTGAGATTGATCATTATTGTTTGTCAGCGGCTAGTATTAAGAATGTAAAATTACAAAAACAATTAAAAACGGTAATGAAAGGCCGAACCTTAAAATAAGGGTTTTAGGCTATTTCTTTGTGATAGTGCGGTTTAAATTTGCCTTCTTCTCGTATTATGATTTCAGGAGTATACATGTGTATCCCCCTTATCGTGCTGTCTGTTCAAGTTTTAATATTTCCACCCCAGCGTCAAGCAGCGGCCCGGTTCCGTGTTTTTCGTTTAGTCCAACAGGTCGGTTGTAATAAAACGGAAGATTATCCTGAATACCGGTTCCTACACAGATATCTTTAAGCTGACCCAGCTCATTCAGTTTATTCTTTTTCAGTCCTTCCCAGCCTAATTTGGCTATTGATGCATAGCGTTTGTCTATCCAGCCCTGGTTTACAGCATGTGCGGTGCCATATACAAACATGGCGCTGCAAGACGATTCGGTGTATGAATCATCTTTATCCAGTATCTGATGCCATAAACCGTCGGCTCCCTGGTAATGTGACAGCCCAAGAATCTGGCGTTCGAGCAGTTTTATAAGGTTTTTCTTTTCAGGATGATTATCAGGAAGAATATCCAGCAAATGAATAGTCGACAACATGATCCAGCCGTTACAGCGCCCCCAGTGGGCAACGCCATTTCGTTTCAGGTCACTATAATAAGTATGCCAGTATAATTGCTTCTCTGCATCCCACAAGTATTTGTTAAAGTTTTTAACCTGCTTAATTGCGTCGTCTATGTACTTTTTCTGACCGGTAAACTTTCCCATTCGTGCTAAGAACGGAACACTCATATATAAATCATCAGCCCACAAAGTCATCTTATGCGGAAATGCTCTGACAAAAGTTCCGTCTTCCAGACGTGGTCTGTCCTCTGTTAAATGTTTTGCAGCTTTTTCAAGATAAGCCTTGTACTCAGGTTTTTTCACTTGCTTGTATACTTCTATTATGCTCGCACTCATAGCACCGAAGTCATCAAGCTCTTCCATAGTAAAAAACTCGCCATACGGATAGGTATAATGTTTTACATCATGCTTGAACCGGTTCTCGAAAGTTTGGTAATTATCAAAACCAAAAGCTACATGCCGGGCGGCGTAATCAAGATATTTTTGATCATTTAAATGATTTCCGAGGTTGATCATCGCTATATTAAGAACCCCATGAGTATAATGCCAGCCCGTATATGGACTTGCATATTTCACCTTTACATTTTCAGGAATGTTTTTAGATGAGTTGTAAAACTGCTTGTTCTCAACACCTTCAAATCCTAATACGGTCTCTTTTATTATTTGGTCGGCAATTTTTCTGACTACTTCTTCATTGGACTGAGCATTAACAAACGTTGAACAAAGGATAATCAGGCAGAGACTTGTAAATATTCTAAACATGGGCTTAAATTGGATTGTACTAAATAAGCTAAATTCTACTAAGGTTTATCCGGGCCGGGCTTGTAATCATAAAAATGTTACAGTTTATGGGGCCGATCTGATAGATTCTAACGTCTAAATAGCCATCCATGGAAAATGAAACCCTAATGGATTAGGCTAGGTCAGTAGTCCATCTTTATTATACTTCGCTCGATAATCCAAAGGGGTTAGACCAGTCATTTTCTTAAAGACTTCCCGGAATGCTTTATCATCCGAATAACCGACTTCATTCATAACCTCAAAAACGCTTTTTCTGCCTTTTTCCAAAGTGCTTTTGGCTACTTCTACTTTTACTCGCTGTAAATATTCTACCGGAGTATTTCCTGTAGCTTTGATAAAGCGTCTGTCGAAATTTCTTCTGCTTGTGGCCAATTTTGAGGCCAGATCCTCGAAAGAAATTCTTTGGCTTAAATTCTCTTCAATATAAGTCTGTGCCTTGCAAATCAAATCATCACCATGGGTCTTCTGCGTTTGGAAAATTCTAAAAGGTGATTGCGAGTCTCTTTCAATATCAATTTGAAAAATTTTGGAACAATAAATAGCTGTTTGCCTGTCAAAATGTTTTTCAATCAGAAACAGTATAAGGTTAAGAAAAGAGTAGGCACCGCCGTTGGTATATATACCCTTTTCAACAGTAAGTAGCTTATCGATATGGAGCTTAATGTTTGGAAACAGCCGCGTAAAGCCAGCTGCAGCATTCCAATGGGTGGAACAGCTTTTTCCGTCAAGCAAACCTGTAGCCGCAAGAAGAAATGCACCTGTGCAGATACTTGCCAGTTCGGCACCTCTTTCATACTGCTCCCTGATCCAGGTAATAAGCTCTTTATTGTCTTTAAGTATATTGTCATAATCGTGCGCGAGAGAAGGAATAAGCAGCAGGTCGGTTTTCGTTACATCTCTGATATCTACCGGATGTATTGAAAAGAAGCCTGCATTCAATTTCAAGTCTGTTTCAAAACCGGCGATTCGTATTTCAATCATTGATTTGTTTCCGATTTTTTGCCAGTAGTCGTTTGCGCGGCTCAGAATTTCGAATGAACCCGTAATGCTGCTTAGGTTAACGTTTCCCTTTGGAACAACGATCGTTACTCGTTTCATTGCAGATTTTTTAGATAAAGATAAACGAATGTTTTGTCCAAATCAACCCCCCAGATTGTCTCGTTCACACCCTCTTAAAGCAGCGCTAAGACTGTAATTTTACGTCATACATCTTATATGGATTTTTAAACAAAACCTAAATAAAATGACTATATCAGATTTTACCACTACCATATTGGTAGACCAGACTCCGGAAGAGGTATTTAATGCCATCATCAATGTTAGAGAGTGGTGGTCGGAAGAAATTGAAGGTAATACCGAGAAGCTCAATGATGAGTTCACCTATCATTATGAAGATGTTCATCGTTGTAAAATGAAATTGGTAGATGTTATCCCAAACGGATTAGTGGTTTGGCGCGTTATGGACAACTATTTTAAGTTTACCCAAGATAAGAGTGAATGGAAAGACAATAAAATTATCTTCGAAATTAAACAAGAAGAGGGTAAAACGAAGCTCCAATTTACTCAGCTTGGTTTAACCTCTGAATATGAATGCTTTGATATCTGTTCAAATGCATGGACACATTACATCCGCGAAAGTTTATTCAGCCTGATAACCACAGGTAAAGGTATGCCAAACGCAACAGGTAAGCCACAAACTGCAGATGAAGAGAAACTGAGCTCGGTCTCATAAATAAGACAGTTCTCCTATTAATTAAAGAAAATGAAAGACCAAAATTATACAGCGACCCTTCAGGTTAATGCCACAGCACAGGAAGTGTTCCGATGCATTAACAGCGTTTCGGAATGGTGGACGGAGGATTTGGACAGCAGTGCGCAAAAGCTGCATGATGAATTTACAGTCCGTTTTGGCAACATCCATGTTTCAACGCAAAAAGTAGTTGAGCTTATTCCCGACAAAATAGTGGGCTGGCTTGTTACCGACAGCAAACTTAGTTTTGTTGAAGACAAACAGGAGTGGAAGAACTCTGAAATTTATTTCGAATTATCTGAGCACGACAACAAAACGCAAGTCAATTTCATTCACATCGGCTTAGAACCCGACCTTGAATGTTATCACGACTGCGTAAAGGGTTGGAATTATTACTTAAAAGAAAGCTTATTCAAATTATTAACAGAAGGAAAAGGAACGCCAGCTCTTTAAATCCCGCTTCCTTTCTCCGGGAAATTAACCTTTAATCAAAATAGATATGAAAAAATTACTTTTCGTTGCGATTGCTTTTCTAAGCATGAGCTTTAACAATTCTACAGGCATAACCGAAGCAGAGCGCAAGTATGCTGTGAACCTTTTACAGGAAACGCAGGAAGATATTCTAAAAAAGGTTGGCGGACTCTCGCCGGAGCAATTAAATTTTAAACCTGATACTGCCAGTTGGTCGGTATCAGAATGCGTGGAACACATTGCTATATCCGAGACTAATATGTTTGGCTTTATGCAAGCCTCTCTTAAAAAGCCGGCTGACCCTTCAAAGCGTAATGAGAAAAAGATTAGTGAAGACGATCTTGTTAAAATGGTTACAGACCGCAGTACCAAAAGAACTACATCCGAAGCATTTAAACCCAGTGGTAAGTTTGGCTCGTATGAGGCAACGCTTCAGGAGTTTAAAACTAAAAGGGCGAATAGCATTAATTACATCAAAACCACTGCCGACGACCTAAGGAATCATTATTATGAGTTTCCTTTTGGCACCCTGGATGCATATCAGATAATAGTGTTTATGGCAGGCCACAGCAAACGACATACGGATCAAATTGAAGAAATAATGAAGAATGTGAATTTTCCTAAGTAATAAGGCTGTTAACATAGGGCCTAATATGTGCCCTTAATGAAGCGTTCGATAGCACACCTAAATGCACTTTGTCATCTCGACGAAAGGAGAGATCTTTAGAATAAATAAGATTTCTCGCTGCGCTCGAAATGACAAAGTGCGTTAACACAAATAGCTTTTGGTGTGTGTTAATACGCAGCACGCCTTACTTTCGTCTCTCATACTCCAAACTCGCCAAAATGAACGGCCCGATTGCTTTCCCTTCATTTTGCGTAACCGTGACATCCTTACCACATAGATAATAATTAACGGTGCCGGTTCTCGATTTATCTTTAGCCGGGCCTAAGCCTGCTGAAGCGCAGGATTGCAGGATACTGAGTTCGCCGTTATTTTCTTCACGAATGAAAGTAGTTAGCAATCCTTGATAAGCTTTCTCAGCCACTGGCAGATATCTGATTTTATTCAACACTCCTAAACGGATTCCTTTTAAATAAGCATAAGTAAACATTGACGATGCGGACGATTCCAGGTAATTGGCTTTGTCGCACTGGTTATAAACTTCGCCGGCAATCTCATCTCCTCTATTGTCGGCCTTCTTCGAACTGTCGTACTGCAGAAGCTGGTACCACGCGCCACTCTGCTTATCCTGATATCTGGCAAGTCCGGCGGCTACCTGATTTATATTTTTCGTTAATACATTGTAATCCTTATGGTTTTTAGGCATAAATTCAATTACGTCCACCAGTGCTGCGAAATACCAACCCATTCCTCTTCCCCAGAATTCGGGGGAACATCCTTTATATTGGCCGCTCTTTCTGGCCCAGAACGAGTTCTCATCCTCCGGATCAGCACTCCATGCGTGGTAGTTAAGTTGCTTTTCCTGGTCATAAGTGTACTGATGGAGGGTTTTAAATTGCAGAGCGATATCATCCCACGACTGGCTATTATCCTCGTTTCCCTTTTCTGTGCCAAAATTGTTCTGCCATTGTGCGTAGAGAGCCGGCCCCATGTACAAACCATCGAGCCACATCTGGTTGGGATACTGTGCTTTATGGAAAAAACCGCCTGTGCCTGGTTTGGATGTACCTATACGGTTATGACTATATTTTAGCTTATTTCTCAGGAATGTAGCACAGTTCTTATAACGCCGAGCGTCTGCAGTGTTACCTTTTTTTAATTCAGTCTGATATAAAGTAAAAAGAATCTTTCCGGCGGCCAGATCATCAATATTACTCTTGCCTACTTCGACAGTATCCTGGCCCTGTAAGCAATGATCGGCATATGCCTTCACAAGTTGATAATATTCTTCTTTCTCGGGGTATTGCTCCCAGGCTTTCATTACACTAAAAGCAACCAAGCCCGGGACATAATCCCAATGCGCTTTGGCCAGTTGCTGCTCGCTTCTGTTGGTATAGAAGCTCTTCATAGCACGGGTTTCCACCATTTTCTGAGAATACACTGCCCGGCGTTCTACTTTCTTTAAAGGAGTACAGGCAACAAAACTACATGCGAGGATAAAGATATACTGTTTCATGGTCGGGGCAAAATAAGACTTTTTTGGGAGGGATTCCTATTCGGTCATTAATCGGGATGCAAATATTTCGGTAAAGAGATAAGAACAAGAAATGAGTTCAAATGTTAGATTTCTACAGTGATGCTGTATTGAAAATCAAAAAGATACAATAAAAATTGCTTGAATAATATCGTCATTCTCTAAGCCGCTAAGAAGAAATAATATTAATATAAAATAGAAAATTGTTGCATTATGGCTATGAATGTTACACGAATGCCTGTTCATTTTGAACCTGATCCAAAACGGGTTATTGTTCGTTTTTTTATGCCAGGAGGGATTAGCAGAGCAAAAAAGATCATTTCCCGTGTTATGGAGCTAGCAGAGAGTGATGCTTCCCAGGTTCTAAACCAAACGCTTCGTGATTTTTCTAACCGGCACCGTAATATAACCCGTATTTTCTCTAAGCATTTTGATCGGGTCTCACACTTAGTAGTAGAGCTGGGTTACGATCTCCAAAAAATAAAAAAGGAGCGCCAGCTTTTGGTAGGGGCATATTTCACGCATGAGTATTCAATTGAATCCGCTGCTTTTTTTAATCCTTCTTTGGTAGAGGATCCGGATCAATCGCATCTCCAGAGAAATCAAAAACGGATCATAGTAAGTTTTAGGGCGACAGGCGAGGGGCATGTATCATCTGTCGTTTTCCGTGGAGGAGTGCTTGGCGCAGATAATAATATTGATTTTGATCCTGCCAGCAGGCTGGTAGATGAAGCTGAAACCATCAAGCTTCATGTATACGAAAAGTCTAATTTCTTGTCTAAGCTTCACGATATGCACCTGGAGGATTACGACGTCGTTGATAAAATTTTTAGCCCTCTGGGTGATACTTTTGTTTTTAACGATTTAAGGAATAGAATTGCAGAATATCAAAAGACCACTGAAATAAAAATAACAGATCAAAAAGTTTTACAATCAATTAAATGGATCGCCAACGCACAATATCAGATCACATTTTCATTTGATACAGCAATAGCTGAACGGGTCATATTTCCCATAAGCGATACCGAGAGCAATGGGATTGAGGATGCCCGATTTGTACGTTTTACCGATGATGACGGAACTGCGAGATACTATGCTACTTATACAGCCTACAATGGTTTTGTTATTTTGCCGCAGCTAATTGAAACGAGCGACTTTTATACCTTTAAGATAATGCCGATTTATGGAAAATATGCGCAGAATAAAGGGATGGCGCTTTTTCCTAAAAAAGTTAATGGTTTATATGCCATGCTTTCACGCAATGACGGGGAGAATAATTACATTATGTATTCGGACCATATTAATAATTGGGATAACGAGCCCAAATTGCTTCAGGAACCCCGTTTTCCGTGGGAATTTATTCAATTGGGGAATTCAGGATCGCCGATTGAAACCGAGCATGGTTGGTTGGTGATAACTCATGGTGTGGGCGCCATGCGCCGGTATTGCATGGGCGCTATTTTACTCGATCCTGATGACCCCAGTAAGGTGAAAGGGCAGCTGCCAATCCCTTTGCTTACACCGAACGAAGAAGAACGTGAAGGCTACGTTCCAAATGTTGTTTATTCCTGCGGCTCAATAATTCATAATAATACACTGATTATACCTTATGCTATGTCTGATTATAGTTCGGGGTTTGCCAGTGTTTCTATGGATGAGATCTTTGAAACTATGCTCTTTAAAGGAAGTAACAAAGAATCGAACCGGATTGCTAAGAAAAGCCGTACTATTCTGGTGGCAGAAGATAATGAGATATCCCGCTTAATAACTTCCAAAATACTTACAGATGAAGGATATAATGTCGTAACTGCGGCCGATGGAATGGATGCATTAATGGAAATAAGCAAAAGACATTTTGACTTGATTTTATCGGATATTTCAATGCCTAATGTAACAGGATACCAGTTATTGGAAGTTTTGAAATCTAAGAATATAAACATCCCCGTGGTTTTTCTTACAAGCCAGATAACCGAAGAAGATGAAGTGAAAGGTCTGGAACAGGGTGCGGTTGAATATCTGCGAAAACCAATTGCCAAGAACCTGTTGTTATTGAGAGTTAATAAGCTGTTTAATTTGAAATAATCCAGTTGAAGATTTAAACATCGATGTTTTTTAAGCTTTTTAAAGGCTTGCCGATAACCTTTGCATTTCTGCAATATCACCAGTACCTATCAGTTTGTTAAGTCAAAAAAGTGAAAATTAAAAACGCCGGTGCCTAATAATTAGGGCAGTAGCTGAATTTATTTGACACCATCGGATTAAATTTCGCATGTCATCTGCGCCGTATGCTTTTCCTGCAATACTAAAAGTTCAACAGTCATCCTAAAACTATCCTTTTCGGGTGAACAGAATTGTGGAAAAAAATCACATTGTGTAAAATGTGTACACATATCGCTGATTATAAGCAAGATAGTGAAAACAGAAAATAGTATTGGACTATTATATTGGAAAGTTCTAACGTGAAAAAAATGAGCGCGTTATGAACCATAACTCCTTTGACAGATATTTCAATATTAGAATTGTTATCTATTACAAACATGAAAATAGCATATATTTCGACCTATCCACCTCGGGAATGTGGTTTGGCCACTTTTAATCAAAATCTTATTAAAGCTATAAACTCTAATTTTTTAAATAAGACACCAGCCCAAACCAGTTTTGTTGTCGCCCTAAATAATTCTGAAAATTCGCATGAGTATGATTATGCTGACGAAGTCAGCTTTGTAATCAGGCAAAACCATCAGAGTGATTATACAGAAGCGGCTAAGTTTATAAATGCGAGTAATGCAGACGCCTGTATCCTTCAACATGAATTTGGAATTTATGGAGGCGAAAACGGAATCTATGTTCTTCCATTTCTGAACAAATTGGAAAAACCTCTTATCTCTATATTACATACTATACTTAAGTCGCCCACATTCTTGCAAAAAGTTATCATCCGCGAAATTGCAAAACGTTCTGCAAAAGTTGTGGTGATGAGTAAACATGCTATTAGATTTCTTGTCGATATTTATCAGATACCAGAAGAAAAAATTCAGCTCATTGAACATGGAGTGCCGGATCTTGAAGCTCCGGCTATAAATCCTGTTAAAGAACTTCCTGAATTGAAGGGCAAGCGTTTGTTACTTACATTCGGATTGCTAAACAGAAATAAAGGATTAGAAATAGTGATACAGGCACTGCCTAAAATTGCAGAACAGCATCCGGATGTGATGTATGTTATTTTAGGGAACACGCATCCTGAAATATTGAAACACTCGGGAGAGGAATATCGTGAGTCGTTGAAGCAGCTTGCCGTTGAGTTAAATGTTGATAATCATGTTACGTTTCTTAATAAGTTTGTTGGAGAAGACGAGCTGATTAATTACCTGACGGCAGCTGATATTTATATTACTCCTTATTTAAACAAAGCTCAAATCACAAGCGGTACGCTTTCGTATGCGGTTGGCGCCGGAGCGGCTATAGTATCTACTCCTTACTGGCATGCTCAGGAACTTTTAGATAATAATCGCGGGCGCTTATTCAATTTTAAAGATGAGCTTGGACTTGCAAGTATTGTAAATCAGCTTCTTGAAAGTCCTGAGAAGCTAAATACACTAAAAAAGAACGCGTACCAATATGGACTTGCGCTTCGCTGGCCCAAGATCGGACTTCAATATATTAATCTGGTTGAAAAGGCGGTAAGGAACCCCGACTATGGTGAAAAGATTCTTAGGCAAATTATTGATCCCGGGGTGATGCCTGAATTTGACCTGGCATATATTAAGCGGCTGACAGATGATACGGGTATTTTTCAACACGCAAAATATGGTATTCCGAATCGAAAAGAAGGATATTGTATGGATGATAATGCCCGTGCCCTGATTATGGCATTAATGGCTTATCAGATGAACAAAAATAAAGAGGCCCTCGATTTACTTCCGGTTTACTTAAGTTTTATCCACGATATGCAGCTGGATGATGGGAATTTCCGTAATTTCTTAAGCTTTAGCAGGCAATATCTCGATGAAGAGGGTTCTGATGATTCTTTTGGACGTACTATCTGGGCTCTGGGTTACCTCATAAATACTGCCCCTAATAATTCATACAGAGAGCTCGGGCATGAGTTATTCCTTAAGTCTGTACCTCATTTTCAAAAATTAACGCATCTTCGAGGAATATGCAATACAATTACAGGCGTAAGTTATTATTTAAGAACCTATCCTTACGATGAAAAAATAGGGCAGGAGCTAAAATCACTTACCGATAAATTGATGGAAGCATATTATTCTACAAAGGGGGAAGATTGGCATTGGTTTGAAAATCATCTTACTTATGATAATGCCATATTCCCACTGGCTTTATTTCATTCGGCAGAGATAACAAGAAATGAAGATGTAAAGCAGGTGGCATTCGAAGCATTAAACTTCATTGAAAAACTTACGGTTAACATTGATTACCTAAACCCTATAGGTAATAATGGATGGTATCTTAGAGATGGAAAAATGTCTCTGCACGATCAGCAGGCCATTGAAATAATGGCTATGGTATTGATGTATTTCCAGGCATATAGAGTAACCGGAGAAACACAGTATTTGAAGAAGGTGTTTTCCAGCTATTTATGGTTTCTCGGAGAAAATTCGCTTCGTGTACCTTTATATGACACAGAAATCAAAGGCTGCTGCGATGGATTGCAGGAATTTGGTATAAATCGAAACCAGGGAGCGGAAAGTACATTAGCCTATCTTATTTCTCATTTAACTGTACTTCAGGCATTTAAACATGAATACCAGAATAACGAGGACATAGAAAAGCAGAAAAGCGTATTGTTTAAATGAAAGTAGCTGTTTTAGCTCCTGT
The DNA here is from genome assembly GCA_946887045.1 of uncultured Sphingobacteriaceae bacterium. The sequence continues at coordinate 91,630 of CAMPKC010000009.1, forward strand.
TGCATGGCGAACACCACCCCGACATTATGGGCCGTGGGAACAGGTGGCATCTAATCTTGCTGAAGGACTTATTTCGGCGGGATTAGATGTTACCTTATTTGCCACGCAGGACTCTCTTACCCGGGGGAAACTGGATGCTGTGATAGCGAAAGGTTATGCAGAAGATTTGAATGTGGATGCCAAAACTGTTGAATGTCTGCACATCAGCAACCTGATGGAAAAGGCGGGCAGTTTTGATTTAATTCACAATCATTTTGATTTTTTGCCGCTTACTTATTCAAGATTAATCAAAACGCCTGTTTTAACTACCATCCATGGTTTTTCATCTGAAAAAATAATTTCTGTTTATAAAAAATACAACGGCTCAGCACATTATGTATCAATTAGCAATTCTGACCGGAGCCCTGACTTAGAATACCTGGCGACTGTGTACAATGGTCTGAAAATATCAGATTTTACTTTCAATTCCGAGCCCGAGGATTATTTGTTGTTTTTCGGAAGGATACATCCTGATAAAGGTACAGCAGAAGCTATTGAGATTGCCCGCCGCTCGAAAAAAAAGTTGCTGATTGCGGGAATTATCCAGGATCAGGCTTATTTTGAAGAGGCAGTAAAGCCGTTGCTGGCTGATGATATTCATTTCCTAGGCCACGCAGGTGCTGAAATGCGTAACAAGTTGTTAGGTAATGCGATTGCACTCCTTCATCCAATTCAGTTTAACGAACCTTTCGGGATGAGCGTAGCCGAAGCAATGCTCTGCGGTACACCTGTAATTGCTTTTAACAGAGGGTCTATGCCCGAGCTTATAATGCATGAGCAAACTGGCTTCCTGGTAAATAATATCGATGAAGCCGTTGACGCTGTGTTTTCCATATCAAAACTCAGCCGGCAATTCTGCACTGAATGGGCTGCCTCCCGTTTTTCCCAGCAAAAAATGGTTGCCGATTATATCGACTGTTATAATACTGTTTGGTAATCGAAAGTCATGCCAATTCACAATATGTTCGGGATCAGTTCATACTTTCCACACAAGCTCCATAGGCGCCTTAAACGTTTTTGAGATTCGCATCTCTCTGTTTTCAGTTTTTTCCATACAAATTTCAAACTCTTAGCGAACCACGGAATCCTCTTGCTGCATAATAGGATTCCGCACCGTTGTGATATAAAAAAACATGGTTATAACGGCGATCGCAAAACAGGGCGCCGCCGAGCTCTCTAATGTTAGAAGGTGTTTTCACCCAGCTTGATGTTTTGGTATCGAACTTTCCAAGTTTCTGTAACTCCCGATATTCTTCCTCCGATAAAAGTTCGATTCCCATGTCGGCTGCCATAGCAATCGCGCTATTTTCCGGTTTATGCTCTTTCCTGGATGCCAGAGCCTCATCATCATAACAAACGCTTCTGCGGCCCTTAGGACTTTCGGCCGAACAATCGTAAAAAATGTATTCGCCCGTGCTTGTATCATAAGCAACAACATCCGGTTCACCGCCTGTGCTTTCCATCTCATCAAGCACCCACATTTTTTCAGGATTATTTTCCAGCCTTGATTGTACTTTGCCCCAGTCAATGCCTGTATGACGATCCATGTTTTTCCCGAATCGAACTTTCAATGTGTTTAGTAGTTCTTGATGTTGTGGTGGAGACAAAGTTTTTTTACTGTTCATACACTGTTAGTATCTAGTATAGGTAAAGTATTCACAATACTAAGATTAAAGAAATTTCCGAAAGACCAAACACTTTGCAGCAAGATCTAAGGATGAAATACGTGTTTGATCGTTTAATACAAGATAGGAACGCGTGAAATAGATTGCGTAAATTCGGCAGTAAAGGTATTAGAGTCGATCTGTCTTATGAAAGATTTACAGCAATGAACCGAGGCCCATTGCTGCAATACCAGCCCTGTCATGTTTTAACCAGCCTGGTCGATCTGCATTTTCTCGTTTATTTGTGTCAATACGGTCAACAGTTCTTTGGCCGCTTCCTCAGATGAGGCCGGATTTTGCCCGGTAATCAACGCGCCATCTTTCAATACATAAGAATCCCAGTCTAGCTTTTTAGAATATTTCGCTCCTCTCTTTTTCAATTCATCTTCTAAGAGGAAAGGAACGATTTTTGATAATTGTACCGCTTCTTCTTCGGTGTTGCTAAACCCGGTTACACTTTTTCCCTTTACAAGAGGGTCTCCATTCTCATCTTTTACATTAAGTAAAGCAGCTGGCGCATGGCACACCGCGGCAATCGGCTTGCCTGCAGACCAGAAATCCTGTATCAGCTTAATAGAATGGGGGTCGTTGCTTAAATCCCACAATGGACCGTGTCCTCCGGGGAAAAATAACGCATCAAAATCATCGGCTTTCACTTCGCTCAGCTTTTTCGTGTTTGCCAGCTGCTTCTTTAATGGCTCATCAGCATCATAGCGAGTGGTCGCTGGTGTATGATTTTGCGGCTCGGTACTTTTGGGGTCGACAGGTGGCTGTCCACCCTTAGGGGAGGCCAGTGTGATTTCTGCTCCCGCATCTTTCAATACATAATAAGGGGCGGCAAATTCTTCCATCCAGAAACCCGTTTTCTTTCCTGTATTTGCTAGTTCGCTATGCGATGTTAGCACGATTAATACCTTCATAATTTAAAATTTTTCGTTTGCACTGATTGTGATATCTGAGGCTAGAACAAGTGCCGGTAAGTTTCGGTTCTGCGAAATTTAATATGTTTGGGTGTCAGGACATTTCAAAAAGATGCGACGAAGATTATTGTCTGCATTTTAGAATCTTTGAAAATACTCCTAACTTACACGTATAAATCTAACCTTATGCTTGATATCGTTATAGAAGCCCGCAGAGCGTCAATTGCACCGGGAATGGATGTTAAAAGAATTCTTCCGTATCGTCTTCACAGAATGGTTGGCCCCTTTATTTTCATGGATCATGCCGGTCCGGTTAATGTACAATTACCGATAGTCTCGTCTATGGATGTATTGCCCCATCCGCATATAGGCCTGTCTACCGTCAGCTATCTGTTTGGCGGACAAGTCACTCATCGCGATAGTCTTGGGGTTGAGCAGGTGATTCGGCCGGGAGAAGTAAACTGGATGACCGCCGGTAAAGGAATTGCCCATTCTGAGCGTTTTGAGGATCCTTCTGTTTTGGCGGGTGGTACTCTTGAGATGTTTCAGACATGGGTTGCGCTTCCCGAAAAAGACGAGGAGTCGGAACCTGCTTTCAGTAATTACAAGCCTGAGGAATTGCCCATTTTCACAGATCCGGGGGTGTGGATGAGATTAATTGCAGGGAATGCTTACGGTTTGAAAAATGCGGTAAAAACGCACTCGCCCTTATTTTATATTCATGTGGTATTGGATAAAGGAGCCCGTTTTGGTCTGCCTAAAGAGCATCCGGAGCGAGGTGCTTATATCGCCAGGGGTAGCGTTGAAGTGTCGGGCACAACATATCCCGCCGGTACCTTGCTTGTGTTTACGAAAGGTGTTGATCCTATGATCGTGGCGAAAGAGGCATCGGTTCTGATGCTTTTGGGAGGGGAACATTTGGGTGATCGGCATATCTGGTGGAATTTTGTATCGTCGAGAAAAGAACGCATTGAGCAAGCCAAAGCCGACTGGAAGGAGGGGAGAATTATCCTGCCGCCTGCAGATAATCTGGAGTTTATCCCACTTCCCGAAGATAAATCGAAATCCGCTGCTGGAAATCCTCCTCCGGAAGCATTATCCTGAGGGAAACACCTTTCGAAAGGCCCCGCCATCACAAAGATGTTTTGGAGCATGAAAATTACTATAAGTACCGTGCTCACTTAATTAATTTCCTGGAACACTAAAAAAAGCCGATGGCCTATTTAACCCGGTACGTCGCTTGAAGTACCTTTGTCATCGGCCATTAATATTGCCTTTATACGGTCAATATGTATTCTGGAAATTGCGGCTCGTTCTAAAGAAGATTTCGCAGTTGCACCAACCTGATCTTGGGCAAGAGTTGTGAGTAAGTTATTCCGCTCTTCAAACATTCTTAATGCGGTCCACATTGTTTCTTCAATCTTTAGGGTCTGTTCGGCAAGAAGCGATGCCGCTGTGTAAGCATGTCCGGTATGACATCTGTATCGGGTCGAGACTTTCTTATCGACTTTCCATAAAACACCGCCGCAACCCGGACAGTTAAATGGAACTTGTTCGCCAAGTGCATTAACAGAGGGTAAGTCGCTTAAAACACGTTTTGCTATTTCAGCTTCTATCAAGATATCTTTAGGAACCGGCTTGCTTTTCCCCGGGACTTTAGAAACCAGCTTATAAAGCAGATTGCCCATTTCTGATAAAGGAACGCAATAGTTAACTTTTACCTGATTCAATGCATTTTTCGGCATGTCAGGATAATCTGCATCCTCAGGATCCTGAACTATACAGGTTCCGCCGCACCTTTTAATCACTTTCATGCCAGCCGTTCCGTCGTCCAGATAGCCCGTCAGCACTATCGCTATCACGCGGTTTCTATAAGCAACGGCAGCTGACCGAAATAATGGGTCTATCGCCGGGCGTGATCGGTTTTCCTGAGCTCCCTTTGTTACAAGCGCTTTCCCATTTTCATCCACCATCAGGTGATGATTTGAGGGAGCTAAATATAGATGCCCGGGCTTAAATGTCGACCCGTTTTGAGCATGCTCACATTTTAGTTTTCCCAACCGGTTTAAAGAGTCTAAAAGCGCATTCCCGGAGGCATCGGGCGAGATATGTTGAACCACTAAAACTGGAGCAGGGAAATCGTCTCTCAATTGGCCTACCAGCTTTGTTAATGCATCAAGGCCTCCGGCAGAGGTTCCAACTACAATAAGATGAGATAGTTTTGTGTTCGGATTGGCCATGCTATTGTTTAAATGCGGTAGATAGTTTTATAACGGCTTACCGGGGTGATTAGTTTGATTGATTTTTTGTATAAATAAAAACCGGTTAAAGATCCGAAGTGATATTTTTTTCGGATTTAGGAAAATTTCCGTGTGGCTTTGCTGCTTGTCGGGATTTTATTTAACAAAGATAAAGTCCCGAATTGTAAAACCACTATTACAAATAGTCATTTTGGACCATTTAGGGGGTTAATTGGATTTATGGTACAGGGTAGTATTATATTTTCTGCTTAGCTTTACCAGCCAATTATAAACAAATTTTCTAGGGTCAGAATAATGAAGGGTAGCGAATAAGACGGGATCTTAGCGGTGGCTATTGTGGGGCTGATATATGATGAACCACATTTTTATTTAGGATCTATAATGGAGTTAAAAGGAAATATTAATCATTCGGTATGTCGCTGGTGTTACGACTTTTTTTCACTCGAAGAATTGTGTTCGGTTGCAAAGCAAATTGGAATTAAGGCAATTGATCTGGTCGGTCCCCGTGACTGGGCTGTTTTGAAGGAGTACGGATTGGATTCGTCGATGTGTAACGGAGCGGAAATAGACCTGGTAAAAGGATGGAATAACCGTGATTATCACGATACACTGGTTGATAAGTATCTGGAGATGATTCCGATGGTGGCCAAGGCAGGATATAGAAACCTGATTTGCTTTAGCGGCAACCGTAATGGTATCGATGATGAAACTGGTCTGGATAATACGTCACAAGGACTAAAAAAAATATTGTCTCTTGCAGAAAGACATAAGGTAACGCTGGTAATGGAGTTACTGAACAGTAAAGTAGATCATATCGATTACCAGTGCGATAATACCAGCTGGGGGGTGGAGTTGGTAAAGAGGACGGGGTCCGAAAGACTCAAACTTCTGTACGATATCTACCATATGCAAATCAACGAAGGCAATGTTATTCAAACAATAAAAGACAACCACCAGTATATTGCACATTATCATACTGCCGGCGTTCCCGGGCGAAATGAAATTGACAACCATCAGGAATTGAACTATCCGGCTATTATGCAGGCAATTAAAGAGACTGGATTCGAGGGATACGTAGCACAGGAGTTTATTCCTTCATATCAGGACAAAATTGGAGCGTTGAAAGAAGCTGTACAAATATGCGATGTTTAAGCTTATGATGAATATAGAACAGACACGCAACCAAGATACACAGAAAAATGGTTTAAAATTTGAAAAGTAAAATTTCCTTAGTAATAACGTTACTGGTCATCTCTGACGTTTCAATTGCTCGGACACCGGTTAAGTACTCTGCGATATTTTCCGGCGTTCCATGGTTCGAAATAAACAAATAACAGTCTGTACCACTTAATTGACGTTTCGGTTAACCTGCAATTTTAAAGGAAGAGACAGTATCAAAAATATATTCTTCGATCACCTATTATAACAATGGCGAATGGTGGACGTGAATTATCCATGTCTTAAAAGCCCAACATTTATCCAAAATTCATTTTCCATGAAGTAAAATAAGACAATTAATGTATCGCTTATTTTAATCTCTGGTTAAATCATAAGTTAAATACAATTTCCTTAGCGGGATAGTTTACGATTCCTTAATGCATGCTTAATATTTATCGCTATTTAGAACGATATCTTAGTTCTGTGAAAAAAAAGATACTGATCGTAGACGACGAACAAGATATTCGGGAGCTTTTGGAGTACTATCTTAAAAAAGAGGGCTACCAGGTGTATACAGCATCAAATGGTGAGGAGGGAATAGCTGAAGCATTAAAGTGCAGTCCAATCCTGATATTGATGGACATAATGATGCCCAAAATGGATGGCATTGAAGCTTGTCGAATAATTAAAGCTATGGCTGAGCTAAAGAATACCTATGTAGTAATTCTTTCTGCCCGTAACGAAGAATACTCTGAAGTAGCCGGATTTGATGTCGGTGCTGATGATTATATCTCTAAGCCCGTTAAACCTAATGCGCTGATTTCCAGAATTAATTCAATATTAAAACGAAATACTGATTTATCTGAAGAATCCGTTCTTAAAATTGAAGTTTCGGACCTGCAAATAGACAGAGAATCATATCTGGTTTACCAGGGCGATAGAAAAATTGTCTTTGCTAAAAAGGAATTCGAACTTCTTTATTTACTAGCTTCAAAACCCGGCAAAGTTTTTACCCGGGAACTGATTTTAAAGAATATCTGGGATGCTTCTGTCGTGGTAACGGATAGAACGATTGATGTTCATATCCGCAAGGTTAGAGAAAAACTGGGCGATCATTATATAAGTACCGTCAAAGGTATTGGCTATAAGTTCGCGACTTAAGACCGGGTATTCACAAGTGAAATAACTGCCTTGGTTTTTCATATTCATCTGGCATAAAGCTTGGGGGAACTACGGGTCGGTTAAAGTATTTAAAAATGCGATGATGGCTTTCTGCTCTCTGGTAGATAAATTAAGCTTGTCGGAAGCCAGGGTTTGATTATCCAATTTTATATTAAGGCCTTCACCTCCGCCATTGTTATAAAAATCCATTATTTCGCTCAATGTACTGAACGCACCATTGTGCATGTACGGGGCTGTTTTAGATATATTTCGAACAGTGGGTGTTTTGAAGGAGAACTTTAGCTCATCGATTTTATTGTGTACATATCTTCCTTCGTCGGGGTCTATAATTCGCCCTTTTGGAACATTGGGGACCCCTAAAACCTCAGCTTCAGTGTTAGTAAAAGCAGGAGGTGCGGTTCCGTTAAACAGTGGCATAAAATGACAGGTCCCGCATTTTGCCTTACCCATAAATAGATTAAAGCCTTCAACTTCCTCCGTTTTCATTTGGTTATCGTCTCCGCGCATATATTTATCAAATCTTGAATTGAACGGACTTAAAGATCTTATATAGGATGCAATAGCAATCATAACAAATCGTGGTTTGATTTCTTTGCCCATTGCTGGAAATGCTGATTTAAACTTTTCCAAATAGTTAGTGTGATTTGCTATGCGTTTTGCTGCTTCATCAACAGAAGCATGCATTTCATCTTTATTAGCTAAAACATCCATTGCCTGGTTTTCTAATGAAGGTGCACGCATATCATAGAATTGAGCTTGTTGTAATCCGGCATAATAAAGAGTTGGGGCATTCCTTTTGACAAAAGTTTCCGGAATAATTCCCGGGCTTTTAGCCAGACCATCTGTGAACGCAAGCTGGGGTTTATGACAACTTTGACAGGTTCGAACACTTCCTGATAGTATGGGATCGGAGAACAACTGCTTCCCCAAATCTACTTTTTGCTTAGTATATTGAGCCTCTTTATTGCCGGCAAAAAAATCCGGGTTGAAGATGTTTTCATCAAACAAGGTTTCAGCTCTGTTATATATTGCTAACTCTGTATTGAGTGGTGAAATTTTCATCTGTTTTTCCCACCTCTTCATCTCTCTTGTTAATGGATTCGTAAATCGTACCAGGAATTCCATCCTGTTAAAGGTGTCGAAGTCTGGGTGGCTCTCCAAGTAGTTCGATGCGGAAACTATCAGAGCCTCTATTTTTGCATTATTGCCAAAAAGTTTAAATACAGGAAGCATCGCATCAAGACATACCTTTGCTTCGACAATTCCGGTTTTGGCGAGTGGCGTATCAAAACCTGAAATTCCCAAAGAATTTATTCTGAAGATCTGAAGTTTACAGGCGTCCAAAATATGGGCATCACTAAACTCAGTTTCCTTTAAAATATTCCTGGCATGTTTAAGCTTTGACAAAAAAGCTTTCGTCTCACGTATTAAGTGCTCCCTATTGGTGTCTTTGAAGGGAAATAACTGTTCTTCAATCACCTGCAATCCACCGGGTTCAAATACTTTTGTTTCTTCAATCTCAATCTCGGGTAAAGGCGGCCCGTTGAGAAGCTTACTGGTACCTGCCGCATAATATTCGGTAAACCATTCCAGTTTTTTATATGCTTGCCTGATTTTGATAAATGTTATTCGTAGCTCGGCTTCATGTCCTTGTTTGGCCTCTTGAAGTAACTTGTTTTCTGTTAAAGATTCCAGGTCATTAAATTGCGCATCGAGCAACTCTTTAACCTTTTCTGTTCGAGATTGCCTGCTTGTAGAACAATTGAAAAAAACTGTTAACAGGATTGAAATAGTCAATAGACGGTAGTTTATCATATAAAGAAAAAACCCTCCGCAAATTGCGGAAGGGCCGCGAGGTATTAATGAATTTTATTTATCTATTCCTGAAATGATAACTGTTTGTCCACCCTCTTTATTAGTAGTTATTCCACTACCGTCAGCATTTAAGAATTTGTTATCTGTCCAGGTGTGCGGATGAATGTTTACAACGAATGTGTTCGGTTTACCGATGAGGTCTGAGACATCATACATGGCACCGAATTCCCATGAGCTTAATTTTGTTGAATTTGTTGGATTGTATTTTGAATTGAATGCAGGGTCAGAACGTCGGTGATTCATCTCCAGCACTGGTTTCATCGCTTTTGTGGAAATATTATACTGCCAAATTCGGCCGTCATGTTTGTTCTCTGCATAAAAAGAGTCGCCATCTTCCTGAATGTACAGGTAGTTTTTAGTTACACAGATGTTATCGGGATTCACGATATGATTTCCGGGATCAACAGCACCGTCCATCAAAGGAGTTAACTTTCCCTTTAGAATATTATTGGCATCCAATTCCAGCTTGTAAACTCTGCCCCACATAGTTTTGCCGTCTACCGGAGTTGTTTTATCAGACTGACTAATTCCGGTCGATACGAAGTAAACAGTCCTGTTAGCCTCAACACTTCCTTTACCATAATCCAGATCTTCAACTCGAGCCAGCTGAAGTGCTCCTTTGCTCACAGTTTGTGCGGCGAGTTGAGCTCCGGTACTGCTGTTTACATTTTCATACTCAACAAACTCCACATCATAAGTTGTGTTAACGGCCATGTCTGTTTCGACGGCGTTAAGGTTGGTACGACGCATCATGTATAATTTCCCCGAAACCAGGTCTCCAACATTATTCGACAGGTAAAGGTTTATTTGGCCATTACTATCATCTTCACCAATAAAAATAGCTGTTTTACCTGGATATGCTTCTTTAGGAAGGGGTACGGCATTTTCTGCAACACATTTTCCGAGCGCAGGAATAGTACGATTCGTGGTTTTAAGATTCACCGAGCCAAACGGATCAATTTGATGTATCATGGATTCTGGTCCTGATTCACCTGCAGTAAGAAACAGAGGTCCGAATCCATGTTCCTGCGGGGTTACCATGGTGGCCGAGCAAAGTCGCATTCCTCCGCCGTTTGCATCGACAATATATTCTCCTCTCAGGGGTTTTAAATTTTTGTCAAGGTACACTCTCGATACCGAGAAGAGAATTTCGTGGTTGTTAATCATGACATATCCATCGCTGTTCGGGTCTTTCAAAATACCGGCGCCATCTGGTTGTGCACCAAACACAAAGTCAGGAGAACCTTCCAGTTTGTCATCACTGCTTATCAGCGGGTAGATCTGTAAATCCTCAAATCCTGATAAGGATTTAACAAGTGATGGAGTAACCGAGTAATTTTGAAGTGTGACAACTTCATTTTTGTTGCTTCGATTGTTATCTTTCTGACAGCCGGCGATTAACAGTGCCGTTGCCATTGCTGATAGGGCAAAAACTCCTGATTTACTTTGTACAAAATGTTTCATAGTCGTTATTAGTTTGGCCCAAAACTATTATTCTTATATAATCAGGAGATTATATGTGGTTTAAGTTTAAGTGAAGTTTGTCTGGGATGTTAAGTTCCCATTACCAACAGATATGAAACTTTATTTATACACAGGCCAGTTCATGGGCCTTTTTTAAAGCATTAAGCAAATCTTCGATATTAATGGGCTTAGACAAATAATCATCCATTCCCGCACTCATGCATTTTTCCCTGTCTTCAGAGAGCGCATTTGCGGTTAAGGCAATAATTACTGGTTGATTGTGGAAATCCCTCCGGATGATTTGCGTTGTTTCGGGTCCATCTAACTCAGGCATTTGCATGTCCATTAAAATGACGTCATAATTGGTCTGATTTAGCCTATCCAGTGCTTCTCTGCCGTGATTAGCGAGATCGGGGGCATATCCCAGCTTAGTCAGAATTTTCAATATTAATTTTTGATTAATGAGGTTGTCTTCAACCACAAGTATATCTAGTGGGTGTTCTAATGCGAAATTTTCGGTCAGAAGCGTCGAAGGTTGTTGTATTGGATTTCTTGCTTCTTTGGTTCGGCCTAATTCTGACTGAATAACCTTGAGAAGCTGCGATTGCTTCGCGGGTTTGGTTAAAATAGATGCGAACAGGTTGGAGTATTTTTTCTTCGTTTCATCTCCTATGGAGCTTAACAAAACTATTGGGATACGATTTGCTATTTCCTTGATATGTCTGCTTAACTCAACTCCGCTCATTTCAGGCATTTGCATGTCAGTAATAATCAGATCGAAGTTTTTATTCTGATTAAGAACAGACAAGGCTTCTGGTCCTGACTTAGCTACTACTACCGACAACCTCCAATGCTCTAACTGCGTTTTTAATATTCTGAGATTTGTCTCGTTATCATCAATAATAAGTGTTTTTTTGTCTTCAAGACCCAGCAAACCGGTATTTTCAATTGTTCTTGTTGGTTGAGCCGCGATTTTACATTCAATTGTAAAGCTGAAC
>CAMPKC010000010.1 GCA_946887045.1 uncultured Sphingobacteriaceae bacterium
TAGTTAGTTTTTGGAATGAAGCACAAACTGTTTATTATGGAATGTCACGTATAACCAAAGTTACCCAAGTTTCGCCGTCTCAGGTAAATATTACCTTAGATAGCACTTTAAACAACGTAAGTATTAACGCCTACGCTATCAATGAGGAGAACCTTAATCGGGATATGGTCATTAGGAATTCAACCACCGCACCTAAGGGTAGAAAAACAGCGGTACGTCAACGGACACCCATATTATATCAAAATTGTAATTTCCAGAATATACATTTCTGGATTTATATGGGAGAACCGTGGCGTACACGCCCACGCAACATTGTATTTGATAAATGCATTCTCAATGAAAGAGAGACCTTTAATGTCGATGACACTTGGAATTTGACACTTAAAAACACTAAAATCATTGGTCAACTTGATGTAAGCAACTGCCCAAGTCTAATATTGGATAACAGCGTTGCAAGTAGTATTAAATTAAGGGATAGTACTATATCTTACATATTTGGCAATGGTGGTAATGGAAACCAGAATTATGATAAGGACGCTGGTTCAATTATAAATCAATTGAAGCCTAAAATGTATCCTTCTTATGAGCCCTCATTTTTAATTAAAAAATAGCAAAATTTTGATTTATGACGATGGAAGAATATTTATATCAGTCCTTTTAGCTTTATCAAAAAAGCTTTTCATCAGACTAGAGAATTGATCGCATGATGATTTCTGCGTTAAAAACCTGCGATATTGATCTTAACTTTAACGGATAATCCCAAAAAGAAAGGATTTGTTAAAGTATAAACATTGATTTAAAAAGGGTGTAACGCAGTATAAATATTGATGAGCATACCGATAAACGTTCCCCGCTTATGCCGAATGTTACTTTGTTCAAGCGATGATAAGTCATACTGGCAAAATTCAGTAACATGAAAGCTTAGATCGATGAGAAGTAAAGAATGAGTTTCATAGTTTCTTAACCTTTTTTATATGAAAGCTGAAATAATAGATTCAATTAGCATAGATGCATACGCTGCTACTCCAAAATATCAACAGTTAGCCAATTCTATCGTGCAAACAATATATGAAGGAAAGTTAAAAATTGGAGATAAGCTGCCGTCATTAAATGAGTGTTATGAAAAGTTGGATATTTCAAAAGATTCAGTTGAAAGAAGTTATAAGCGCCTCATAAAATCGGGATTGATAAAGTCAGTTCCTTATAAAGGATACTATGTTTCTAATACCGCAAAATCTCCGTATCGGATTTTGTTTTTACTTAACAAGTTAAGCGAATTCAAAAAAATCATTTACGATACATTTGTCAATTCTATGAAGGGTAAATCGCCCATTGATGTTAGGGTTTACAACAATGATATCCATTTATTTAAAAGACTTCTGCAAAATGTGAATGAGTATTCTCACATTGTTATACTTCCACATTTTAACAGTGATGAAATATTTGCCTTTGAGATCATAAATGAAATCCCTAAAAGTAAGTTAGTTATATTGGATAGAGCGATTCCATCATTTTCAAGCGATCATATAACTGTTTGTCAAAACTTTAAAAAGGATATTTATCATGGATTAAAGGAGCTGAACCCAAGTTTGACTAAGTACAATACTATAAAGATTCTCTTTACCAAGGGCAACTGTTTTCCACAGGAAATAGTTGATGGTTTTAAAATGTTTTGTCAGGATTTTGCTTATGAGTATGAAATAGTTAATGAATTAGCTGAGCTTAATATTGCATCAGGAGAAACCTATATCTGCCTAACTGATAATGATATGGCATTAATAATTGATCGTATTGAAGAGTTAGGGTATGAAATGGGTAAAAGCATTGGAATAATATCATATAATGAAACATCAATCAAAAAGTTTATCAGGAAAGGAATAACCACCATATCGACTGATTTTTCCCAGATCGGGAAAAAAGGTGCTGAGCTAATTCTTGATAACAGGATGTTGAAAGTTGAGGTGCCATTTCAAGTGAAGCTTCGCCCTTCGTTATAGAAGCAATGGTTATGGTAACAATTGACGGGTTCTTGATGTCGTTGTTGCTTAAGTTTTTACCAAACTGGATCGATCTTTCATTCCTTGAGCCTGCAGGTTTCGCACTTGCTGTAAATGGTGTTTACGAGATTCCTTTCCTTGATAGGATGGGTTTTGTATTCGTGTTTTGTATCCTTGGAATGTATATCATAAGTATGATTGAGAACAGTAAAGGGTTGCGTCCGACCGGTTTGAAAGTAGATACTAAGATGTTTAAAACGACTACTGGTTTCGCCGTGGGATCCTTGATTATAATAGGTCTGCTGCTAGCAATCTATGGAATTTATTGTAGAGCAACAATATACTTAAAGGTTTCTTCATCCAAAAGTTCTTTATCCCAAAGCCTAATCTAATTATTAACTGATCTCGTTACAATAGTCAATAGTATAAATTTAAGAATAGAGTAATGACTAAGCGATTGTATTTTATATTGGGAACTCTGCTTCCTGTTTTGAGTTTCTGTAGTCGGAGCGATACAAATAAGTATGATCTCTCAACGAATGATATCGTTGTATCGGCAAAGGATATTGAATTTAGTGGAGACACTTCAACACAGGGTATGGTGTTTATTAAAGGGGGTAGCTTTTTAATGGGGGCTGACAATGACCAGGCGAGTATTGATGAATATCCTAAACACTCAGTCAGCGTGGATGGTTTTTGGATGGACGAACATGAAGTAACGAACGCACAATTTGCCAAATTTGTAGAAGTCACGGGCTATGTGACCACTGCAGAAAGAAAGCCTAACTGGGAGGAACTAAAGAAGCAACTCCCGCCTGGAACACCAAAGCCGGATGACAGCCAGTTGGTAGCGGCATCGCTGGTATTTACTCCGCCTTCTCATCCTGTTGATCTTAATGACTATTCCCGATGGTGGCGCTGGGTCCCCGGGGCAAATTGGAGACACCCGGAAGGCCCTGGCAGCGATGTTAAAGGAAAAGAAAACTATCCAGTGGTTCATGTAAGCTGGGACGATGCTCTTGCTTATTGCAAATGGGCCGGAAAACGTCTTCCTAGCGAGGCCGAATGGGAGTTCGCCGCACGTGGTGGCCTGATTAACAATATCTATCCGTGGGGAAATGAACATATTAGCAAAGGGAGACCAAAGGCAAATTATTGGACGGGTAGTTTCCCTGATAAAAATACCGGATCAGACGGTTTCCCGGGCCTCGCGCCAGTGAAGTCTTTTGGTCCCAATGGCTATAAATTATATGATATGGCCGGCAACGTGTGGGAGTGGTGTGCGGACTGGTATCGGAACGACTATTACCAGACCGTGAATAGTCCGCAGGGGGTTAACAACCCTACCGGGCCTGGGGATAGTTATGACCCTGATGAACCTTATGTTCCCAAAAGGGTTTCCCGCGGTGGTTCTTATATGTGTAACGACGGTTACTGTTCAGGTTACCGTGTGGCCCGCAGAATGAAGACCTCCAGTGATTCCGGAATGAGTAATTTGGGTTTTAGATGTGTGAGATAATCTTTGGTTTTAAAATAAAAGATCTGATGAAAATATTAAGAAGCTTTGCGGCTTCTGCGCTGTTACTGTCGCTTGTGGCGTGTTCAGGAGAGAGAAAACCGGAATACAAAACTTCTTCACCTGAGAAAACGGCGACGACTCAAAAAAAAGAGAAGAAAAGCTGCTGCACATCCCGTACTCCAGCTCGCTTTCCAGTGAGTAACGTGCAGGTGCCCGTGCCTCAAAAATAATTACAATAACAAATTGATTTGGCTGCCTGCAGCTGCTGAAAGTCTGCAGCAGCCAATCCCACTAATACAATTATGAATACGAAAACACTATTAAGCTTTTTTTTTACTTTAACCTTTGCCTTTGTTTCCTTTGCTCAATACCGCATTAAAGGAAGAGTTATAGACTCTCTAAGTAATTCGCCGGTAGAATATGCCACCGTTAGAGTGTACCATACAGCAGGAGCTATTCTGGCAGACGGAAGTGTTACCAATCCAAGAGGTGCTTTCGTTCTTGACAACCTGAAAGCGGGAAATTATTACATGACGATCGATTTTATTGGCTACCAGGCCAAGCTCATCAAAGAACTGAACCTGTCGGCGGCGAACAAGGAAGTCGACCTTGGAACCCTGCGCCTGGGTATGTCGGCCAATGTTCTAAATGAGATTGTGGTGAGCGGCGAAAAGCCGGGATCTCTCAATAAGATCGATAAACAAACATATAAAGCCGCCCAGTTTGAATCAGCAAAGGGCGGTTCAGCCGTGGATGTGTTGAAGAACATGCCCTCGGTTTCAGTTAACGCGGAAGGCGAAATAAGACTGAGAGGCTCCTCAGGCTTTTTGGTGCTAGTTAACGGTAAGCCTGTTAATGCGGATCCTGCTACTATCCTGGCTCAGATTCCCGCTAACACTATCGAAAATATTGAACTGATTACGGCTCCCTCTGCAAAATACGATGCAGACGGAAAATCGGGGATCATCAATATTACCACCAAGCAGGGTGTTAACGATGGTACTTCTCTGGTGTTAAACGCGCAGGGCGGATTGCCTTCAGTTAGTAATTTCGACAATAAAGAAAAACCTGTTCGTTATGGTCTCGACGGGACAATTAACTACCAAAAAAGCAAATGGGATCTGTCTTTCAGCGCCAACTATCAGCAAAATGATAATGCGGGAAAACGGGTGGGGGATGTGAATACCACTGTCGATAACCGCTATACTTCATTTCCGTCTGTAGGAGAACGAAGCTTTGATCGCACCAACTATTCTGCCAGATCATCTGTAGGATATAAGATTAATCAGAATACGGTGATGTCGGCCGGTTTCTACGCCGCGAGAAGGCTGCAGTACCGACTAGCGGATATCACCTACAATAATACAAAACTTGATATCAACAGCGGCCAGGTGATTGGTGTGGCTAATTACTACAATTCAAATCTGGTAAAACGCCAGGGAGATATTGCGCTCGGTAACCTCGATTTTTCCCATACTTTCGCTAATAAATCCACCCTCACATTGTCCGGATTGTACGAGTACGCCAAATTTACAGGCTACACCAAAAACCGCAATCTGAACGTGAACAACTATGTGGATACTATCCAGTACGTCTTAAATACAGGAAGTAGCCCACTGGATGGAATACGGCTGAGAGCTGATTACGCTATTAATGTTGGTAATGGTAAATTGGAAAGTGGTTATCAGTACCGCTTTCAGAAGCAGACCGGCGATTTTGCCTATCAGCAAGCTAATCTGGGAACGGGAAATTTCACAACTAACGAAGAGTTTACAGATAAGATCGATGTCGATAACACTATTCATGCCCTTTATTCTCAATATTCCGGAAAGGCTGGTAAACTGGATTACGTTGCCGGATTGCGTTACGAGTATGCACGCAGAACTTTTAAGGCAGAGAAAATTGCCAGTCCGCATGAGCTCGATCTGTCGAATTTATTTCCGTCCGCCAATTTGCTTTACAGTATAGATAATAATTACAAGTTAAAAGGTGGGTTTAGTCGCCGCGTTCAACGTTCTACCAATAATGAGCTGAACCCATACGCCGAGCGTGAGCACTCAGAAACACTTGAGCAGGGTGATCCGCGGATTCTGCCTGAGTTTGTTAACCTGGTGGAACTGGGACTTATTCGTCAGCTGCGTAGCGGTTCATGGTTTGTTACTGCCTATCATCAGCATATCACCAATGTAGTCAATCGAGTGAATAGTGTATATGCAGACACCGTGCTGAATCGAATTTACACCAATGCAGGAAAAGGGAACCTCTGGGGGCTCGAGACAGGACTAAATGTAATGCCGCTTAAGTGGTGGACCGCTTATTTTGGCGGCAACGTGTATGATTACCGGATAAAAGGAAGCTTGTTTAATAGTGCGGTGGAAGTAGATAACTCGGGCATAGCTTACTCAATCAATACCAATCACAGTTTCCAGGCCTCCAAATCATTGAGCGTTCAATTTAATCTGAATTATCTTTCGGCAAGGCCAGCAGCTCAGGGAGAAGATTCGCGCTTTATCAGTCCGAATACGGCCATCAAAAAAATATTTCTGGGCGGAAAGCTGAGTGCCTCACTTTTATGGCAAAATATGGGGCTGGGCTTTCTCAAGAGCAACGAACAGAGAATTAGCACCTGGGGATCTGATTTTTATACCACCACTAATTACATTCAGGAGCGGGATATTCTGCTCATCAATCTTAGCTATAGCCTGAATCAGCTTACAAAGAAATTGAAACTCCCTGCTAGTGAGTTTGGTGAGCGGGAGTTTTGATAAAATAATATTTAGACTGCGTAAGTCATACGATAGGTGTTAATACACGGTGTCATTTGACGTGATGTTAGTGTTCTAATGTCTTCAAATCAGCAAAAACGGAGGTGTTTCCCACCTTAATCTAAATGCCGATCTCAGAAATTAAAATCGTAGCCAGCCTATACAGGCACTCCTTTGGCGGTGAGCCACTACTATTTCGTTCGCCTGGCCGAATCAACCTTATTGGCGAGCATACAGATTACAGTTATGGGCTTGTGCTACCAGGTTCTATCGATAAATGTATTTATATAGCTATCGGTAAAAGATCAGATAATATTATACAATTGCTTTCCGCCGACTACGGTTATACCCATATTGTATCGCTAAATCATATACAACCTGCATGGAAGCTTTGGCCCAATTATATTCTTGGGGTGATCGCTGAGTTTCAAAAATCCGGAAAAAGGTTATCCGGCTTCAATATCGTTTATGGGGGTGACATTCCTCTTCTGCAGGCATGTTATCATCAGCGGCTATTTGTAGCGGTGCCGCCTATGCGTTGAATAGATTGTTTGTTTCTGGCTTTTCAACGCTTGAACTTGCAAAGCTCGCTGTGGCTGCTGAACATAATTACCTTAGGGTTCGTTGTGGACTTATGGATTCTTACGTTAATTTGTTTGGTCGCGTTAACTGCCTCCTTAAATTAAAATGCAAGACAGAGCAACACGAATACATTCCCTTCGATACTGAAGCCGTCAAGATTGTGCTTATTAATACAGGAGTACGGCACGATGTTATCAAAATGTCAGCGGCATTGACGAGCGTAGATCTCAATGCGGTGACGGCCTACATACCCTACAAAAGCATTTCCCTCAGATCGAAACGCTACCCGAAACTGATAAGAGCTTGCTAAAATCATTACCGCAGCCTTATAATGAGACGGTTTACAAGCGTTGTCTGTATGTAGTTGAGGAGCTGACCGCGATGAGACTATGTGGCAAGGGGCAGTCCTGGGCTATCTATGGTTTAATGACCTAAAGGGAGACGCGCAAACCGGAGTTTCTGGACTTCGCTCAAAATTGTTCCCACAAAGTTGGTCATAAGAAGTTCCTCCTCAGAAAGGAAGATCGCACAATAGCATATTCGAATATCATTTTTTATCAAATATATAACATTTTGATAAACCGATTTAGTCCCTTTGTGTGCATGACATATGATCTTAATTGCAGACGGAGGTTCTACCAAAACTAGTTGGTGTTTAATAGATAAAGCGGGAAATCAATCTTTTTTTGATTCCGAAGGTTACAATCCTTATTTTGTAGATAGTACTTATATTTCTAATTCTTTGACGGCGTTTCTCCCTGACGGTTTGGACACATCACAGTAACGGATGTTTACTTCTTCAGAATGAAGACAAGGCATCGGTGCTCCGAGACGCGTTTGGACTTGTCTTTACAATCGGAAAGTTTTTTGTTGGGCACGATCTTCACGCCTCCGCCCGGGCACTCCTCGGGTTTCAGCCTGGATTCGCTGCAATATTAGGCACAGGTACCAACACCTGCCTGTACGACGGCCAGTCAATCATACATCATGTGGACTCAGGTGCTCATATTCTGGGTGATGAAGGCAGCGGTTTTTCTATAGGTAAGCGGTTGCTGATCGATTACATGCGAGGTAAGATGCCCGCTGAAATTGCCGAAATGTTTAAACAAACATATAAGCTTACCAACGATCAGATTCATGATTCCGTTTATAGTAAGCCCTTAGCTAATCGCTA
Organism: uncultured Sphingobacteriaceae bacterium; assembly: GCA_946887045.1. The sequence goes on from CAMPKC010000010.1 coordinate 8,038, forward strand.
TTTTGCTGCATTTAGTAAGTTTATAACGCAGGAGAATCTTAAACATAAATACCTTTATAATATTGTCCAGCAATCATTTAATTCTTTTTTTGAAGAAATCGTCAGCCAGTATCCCGGCTATCAGAATTACAAGTTTAACTGCATTGGTTCGGTCGGATTTAATTTCAGAGATATTCTCGAAAAGGTTGCGGTACAATGGGTATTGCAGCTGGGTAAAATACTGAAATCACCCTTGGTGGACTTGGTTAGTTATCACTCTAAGAGCTTCGATCAGGGGCAGACCTCAGAGCTTGATGTCTTAGCCTCTTAGACACACAAGCCTTGTTTTAATTTCGATGCAAGAAATACTTCAAGTCAGATGAAAATAGATAGATAACGCAAATGTAAAAGACTATCAAACGTCAAATATCCGTGTTTCTTAGATTTGATCAAAAAGACATGTCAACATGGGTTTTTCTCCCAATTAGCTAAAAATCACCTATAATATGGGAAATCCGATTGCTTTTTTCAAGAATTTCTTTTTTGCAACCGGAGTTATCTGGTTTTTATCGGCTTTATCTATTCTTATCCTTAAAATTAGCTTTCAACCTAAAGAAATAGCAATGACTTTAATTCTTCCGCTGGCCTGGGCTTTGGTAAGGTTGTTTGAAAAGGCAACCCTTCAGATGTGTAAATATCATTGACAAAATTCAAATCAGACCAAATTTCATATACTTTAACGAGATTTTCTGACCAAAACTGGAGATTTGACCAAATCGCAGTAATTGATGCTTGCTTGTCCCTCCATATTCGTAATAAGTAAGACCCCGCGACTTGGGTCAGCTGGCGCACAATCACGACTAAAGCGGACATTAATTCCAGTTCAATCATGTGTGACCTCACTGTTTTTGTGACCATTTAATGCGGACTAGAAAACATCAGTAGCTAAAACCAGCCTGTACAAAAATGGCGGGTAACACTATTCTCGCAATTTCTACATGCCGGGGCAAAGCCTTAGGCGATTTATGAGGCTTTTTCATTTCCAGATGACTTTCGGTAATCTTTCCTGGAAGGTTCTTCTTAATATCTGCGTTTAAGATGCTGCATATTAACGGATTTATCAAACAAGTCAATTTTTATATCAAATATAGCACCTTCGGCATTTGGGCATCTTGTAGCTTTGAGGATAAGCGATGTTTTATGTCAGATTTAAAGATTGGATTATTTGGTATCGGACTTGATGCCTACTGGGAGCAATTTGAAGGATTGAGGGAACGCCTGGAAGGTTATTTGCAAGTGGTAAACGATAAATTGAGTGCCATTCACCCGCAGATGGTGAATCTCGGATTGGTAGACACGCCAGAGAAGGCTTTTGAGGCCGGACATCGTTTCAGGCGGGAAGACGTAGACCTAATTTTCCTTCATGTTACCACATACGCACTTTCGTCAACGGTGCTTCCGGTTGTGCAACGGGCGAAGGTTCCTGTAATTATTCTGAACCTCGCTCCCGAAGCAGCTATAGATTATGCGGTATTCAACAACATGAAGGATCGTACTAAGATGACTGGGGAATGGCTGGCTTACTGCTCTTCTTGCCCGGTTCCCGAGATTGCAAATGTTTTTAACCGTACGGGTATCAAATTCCATCAGATTACCGGTATGCTTCATGAGGATCCTGAATGCTGGAGTGAAGTTACAGAATGGGTGGAGGCTGCAAAAGTCGCCAATATTATGTTTCACAATCGCATGGGATGCATGGGCCATTATTATAGTGGTATGCTTGATATCTATTCAGATCTAACACAGCACTATGCACACTTCGGGGGGCACATGGAGATAATTGAAGTAGATGAGCTGGCCGACTTAAGAAAGCAGGTTTCCGATGCTGAAATTTCAAGACACCTGCAAATTTTTAAAGAAAGCTTTGACATTCAGCCTGATGTAGTGTCCGAAGAGTTGAAACGTGCAGCAATTACATCAGCCGCGCTGGAAACACTGGTTGAGCGCTACAAACTTGGCTCGATGGCTTACTATTACAAAGGCACGGGCACTATTGATAATGAAGACACGATCAGCTCTATCATATTAGGAAATTCATTACTTACCGCTCGTGGAATCCCGGTAGCCGGCGAGTACGAAATTAAAAATGCTCAGGCGATGAAGATTATGGACAGCTTTGGTGCGGGGGGCTCTTTTACGGAATATTATGCGATGGATTTTAATGATGATGTGGTATTGATGGGGCACGATGGCCCCGGGCATATTGCGATAGCAGAGGGCAAGATAAAAGTTCGCCCACTTCATGTTTATCACGGCAAAGTGGGCAGAGGCTTGTCGGTAGAGATGTCGGTTAAAAACGGGCCGGTTACGTTATTGTCTGTCGTTCAGGATGTCCAGGGCAAGCTGGCATTCTTAGTCGCCGAAGCCGAATCTGTTTCCGGGCCGATCCTTCAAATTGGCAATACAAATAGCCGGTACCGTTTCCCGATTGCCGCCAGGGCTTTTGTCAATAATTGGAATATTCACGGACCTGCACATCATTGTGCGGTAGGAGTGGGGCATATATCTTCAAAAATTATTAAGTTGGGCCAACTTTTAGGTATGGAAACTATAAAGGTTTGCTAATGTAATCGCACTATGGGACAATACCGGAACTATCTGCCTGAAACCAAAGCTGAAGAACAGGTGGATTGGGGGATTTCAGTTTTGAATGTAGGTCATAATCTGCATCCGGAAAATAGTTTGTATCCCGATCAGGATCATCCGCATCCTTACAGGTTCAGTTGGGTGACAGGCAGAAAACTTGATGAATATCAACTGGTTTATATTTCTTCGGGCTCCGGCACATTTGACGCCGAAAAGGTAGGCAGGGTGCCCGTGATTCCCGGCACTGTATTTCTGCTTTTTCCGGGGGTATGGCACCGTTACAAACCCGACCCAAGATGTGGCTGGGAAGAATATTGGGTGGGTTTTAAGGGACAATATGCTACTCATCTGATGAAACAGGATTGTTTCAAAGCAGATGCGCCGCTAATCCAGATAGGCTTTAACTCCGAACTCATTACTATTTTTCGCCGGCTGATAGATACCCTGCAACTTACCACAGAGGCCTACGCACATATGCGTTCTTGTTTAACCATACAGCTTCTGGGCTTGGTTTATGCTTCAGCCTTGCTTAAAGAGAAACCGCAAAATCGAAAGGAAGAGATCATCAATAATATCAGGTATAAAATGCACGAAAACCTTGGGTCTGATTTATCTCTTGAGCGCCTGGCTAAGGATCATAACGTTAGCTATGTATGGTTTAGAAAAGCCTTTAAGGAAATCACGGGGCAGTCTCCGGGTCAATATCATCTCGGCCTGAAACTTGAAAGAGCCCGCGAACTTTTAAATAATCCCTCCTTAAATATCTCAGAAATTGCATTTCAATCTGGCTTTGATTCTGAAAGTCATTTCTCGAGAATGTTTAAAAGGCGTTATCATCAATCGCCTTCGTTTTTCCGAAATACTTGATTGGCTGCATGAGGAACATAAAGCTTAATCGCCGGTCTTAGTTTATAAAGACGATGCATTACTAATTGCCTTTTTCAATGTTTTTTTGAAGATCGTTTCTAAATTATTCAAATTATCACCCGCAGTAAACTTTATAGTTAATCATTATAATTGCTCTAACCAACCATCGCTACAAAAAAGCTTTTCAATGAAACACTTTAAGTCTTTGTTTCTCTTTATCATTCTTTTCCTTTCCCTGCCAGTCCTCGCCCAGAAAAAAGGAGTTTACCGCAAAGGCTGGATAGATTTTAATAAAGACGGCAGGATGGACGTATACGAAAATCCTGCTGCAGACATTGAACATCGTATTGAAAATCTGCTTTCGAAAATGACCCTTAACGAGAAGACTAACCAAATCGCAACTCAATACGGCTATGGCAGGGTCCTTAAAGATAAGTTACCCACTCCTGGCTGGAAAAATGAAAGATGGAAAGACGGGATCGCGAATATTGACGAGCAGCTTCGCGGCGTAAAAGGCTGAGCGGGGAGCCTTTCAGGTGTGGATTGGAAACTCGTCGGAAAATATCAAGTAACGAGGTAACTTCGAGATTGATTGAGAGCTCTATTGATGCTAGTTAACTTTAAATAATTCTTTTATATATAAGGGCAAGACGACCTGTCCGAACAATCATTGATTAATTATTCCATGTAAATGGCACTATTTTTACGTGGAATAAGGAAGCGGAGATCTCGCGCTAAGGCTAAGCCGGTATGTGCTCATTTAGTCAGGTTGGCGTTACAATCCCGTTATTGAACGGTTAGTATGCTAATGAAGCTAGTTTGCTCAAATTCTGAATAAAGTGATTCGAGAAGCGCACATTCAGGAGAGCAAAGAGGCCGTCTCATAGCAATCATGAGACGGTTTTTTTATGCTTTGATTTTGAAGATTCCACTTCGATGGCATTTTCGTTATTAGTGTTAGCTAAGGTTATTCTGGTAAGTTTTATAGGCTGGCGGCAGAGCAAAAGATCAAAAAGGCTTATGCCTTCCATTTTCTAAGGTTATGGGCTATCGAAAGTAATCCGACTTCTACTTCCGTTTTACTCATTCCACGTAGCAAGAACCGTTTAAAGCCATGGTTGCTTTTGATATTGCCGAATACAGGCTCAACATCGGCTGCTCGTTTCTTTCGATATTTGATTCCTTGCTCGGTATTCAGTCTTTCTTTTGCAGCCTGCTTATGCTTCTTAAGGAATGGTTGACTTCAACGATCCGGTTCCCTTTAGCACTATGACACACGCCCCGCATCGGACATCCCTGGCAGTTCCTGGCCTGGTAGCGGCTGATAAGCTGTACATAGCCTGAAGCAGTTATCCGTTGTCCATCGCCGGTGTGCCTCATCCGTTGACCCATTGGGCAAACCAGGTAGTTTTCAGATTCGTTATAGTGCAGGCTGTCGTTACTGAATGCTTTGATACCTTCTTTCTGCTCTTTATCAAAGGTATTGTACTTAATATAGGCTTGGATCTCTTTCTGTTCCAGCAGGCCATAGTTCTCGTCCGAACCGTAACCGGCATCGGCTACAATGGCTTTAGGAAAGGTGTTATATAGGTTTTCGTACTGCTGGATGTGAGCCGGAAGAGTACCATAATCGGTAGAGGTCTGATGTAAGGAATAGTTTAGAATGAATTGATCCTGTGGGCTGATCTGCAGGTTGTAAGCAGGTTTCAATTGTCCGTTCAGCATATGATCTTCTTTCATCCGCATGAAGGTAGCGTCCGGATCTGTTTTGGACATGCTGTTACGGGAACCAAGCGTTTTTTCCTGATCTTCATACCGCTTGAGGTTCTCCGGCCAGTGCTTGCGGGCGTAGTTCAGCTTTTGCTTTACCTTTTTATCTACTTCCTTGTCCTCCAGGGCCTGATCAATCTTTGCAATCGTTTTTAGTACCTGCTCGGCATTTACCTGCTCAAATTCAGATGGTGATGGTTCTTTCAGCTCTTCGGCGGCCACTCCCTGGGCATACTTCCACAAGTCGTCCAGCTGCGCTTCGATCCGATCTTTACTCGTTTTAATGCTTTTCCCCCAGACAAAAGTGTATCGGTTAGCGGCTGATTCGATCTTAGTGCCATCGGTATACACCGCTTCTTTCAATGACACGATTCCTTCTTCAGACAATAGCAGCACGATCTGGGAGAAGATCTGCTTTAGAATCCCCGACAGCTTCTCGCTCCGAAAGCGGTTGATGGTATTGTGATCCGGTGTTTTCATACCGCAGAGCCACATGAAGTGGATGTTCTGCCGCACCTGTTCTTCCAGTTTGCGGCTGGAATACGTGTTGGTCAGGTAACCGTACACCAGTACTTTCAGCAACATCCGTGGATGATAGCTGGAAGCTCCACCGCCTTTATATTTGCGGTTGATCGGTCGGATATCGATCTCGTCGATAACCTTCTTTACAATACGTGTGGGGTGGGTTGGCTGAGACCAGTTCTTCCAGGCTGGGTGGAAGCAATTGCAACTGATCGGAATCGTAGGGCTTAAAAACAGGTGTGGTTCCCATGCCTTTAAAATACAAAAACCGCTTGAAATAAAAAAGAGGCTATCCTTTTGAGACAGCCTCTTTTTTTCTATAAAAACGGCCTTTTTCGCGCGTTTTCGCATCCTTCCAATGTCGTTTCTGTGAAATACCTCTACAAAAAAAAGACTGGAGTTGACCGAGGGCAGACGGAATTCGAGATTTTACATTGGTGCGCAAGTTTACTTTAAGCTTATCGTTAAGGTAGTTCGATGCTTTTTGAACACTGCCTTATAATATCCATCAAATCCTCTATTTTAAATGGCTTAGATATAAAGCCATTCATTCCAGCCTTATAACATTTTTCTTTATCTTCTGGCAATACATTTGCGGTCATCGCAATTATTTGCGGCTGTATTTTTTCATTATCCAATCGGATAGCCAACGTGGCATCTAATCCATCCATTTCTGGCATAAACATTTCCATTAAGATTAGATTTGTCCCCGTGTTCTTCCATTTTTCCACAGCTTCTCGGCCATTTGTTGCAAGAAGCGGTTCATAGCCAAGCTTGTTTAAAACGCGAATTGCTAACTTTTGGTTTATTAAGTTGTCTTCAGCTATGAGTATATTGAATGGAAAAGTGGTTGCAAAATCTGTCGTCAACAAATTTGCTTTTGATATGTGGGTGACTGTACTGCCAAGGTCTTTAACCCGTTCTGAACAACAGCTTGCAGTTGAAGAAGCTTTATAGGCTTAGTGATTACAGCATAAATAGTTCTGGAATTTCGACCTCCGTTCATCTGCAGCAGAGCTTAATAGTATAATTGGCAGAGCCGGATAGTTCTCTTTTATTTTCCTGGCCAGTTGGATGCCATCCATTTCTGGCATTTGCATGTCGGAAATCACCAGATCAAAACGCTCTCTCTGAAGTGCCGATAAGGCTTGTGGGCCGCTCTCCGCAAGGGTTGGTACGAGTTTCCAAAGGCGTAATTGCTTACTAAGGATCGTTAGATTGGTTTTGTTATCGTCAATTAAAAATATTTTTTTACCTTCAATAGCGGCGCTATTAAATACGGGATATTGTTTAATTGAGGTCTCGACACTTTGGCTTTGAATGGTGAAGTTGCCTTGGGGGATGAATTAACAATCCAATTTAACATTCATGATACAGGAATTTGTATCCCAGAAGATAAGCTATCGAGACTATTTAAAGCATTTTCTCAGGTAGATTCTTCTACTACCAGAAAATACGGTGGTACAGGATTGGGTCTCGTCAACTGCCACATCTCCTCCCATAAGCATTATTAGTCTCTCGCTATCCTAATTAATTTTGTGAGAATTATTGCGACAGGTTTGCAGCAAAACAACCCTGTTGTTGAAAATTTCAGTGCCAAAATGCATAAAGTGCCCGAATCGGTACTTATCAAAAAAAGCTTCAAAGGGATTTTCGTTCTAGAAGTGTCTCTGGTCATGTGTTTTATCTTTCTTATAGATTAGTTTTGAGTTGGTGATATAGATACTCAAAATGTATACGAGCAATAGATATAGCTTTAATTTTAATCTGTTAACAAAGCCGGTGGGGCCGCAATGCAATTTGAATTGCACTTACTGTTATTATCTTGAGAAAGAGAACATGTACCGCGGTAATTCTCTTTTCAATATGAGTGATGAGACTCTTGAGACTTTTACCAGAAAGTATATCCATGAGCATCCTAGCAATGAGGTGACTTTTGCATGGCAGGGTGGTGAGCCAACTTTGCTAAGTGTAAATTATTTTAAGAAAGCACTTGACCTGCAGAAGAAATACGGAAGGGGTAAAATAATACATAATGCATTTCAGACAAACGGCATTTTGTTAAACGATGACTGGTGCCGCTTTTTTAAGAAAAATAATTTCTTGATCGGTATATCCCTGGACGGACCTGAGGAAATACACAATAAATACCGCCTAAATCGCGGTGGACAGGGTACGTTTGCAAATGTGCTTAAGGCTATTGAACTACTAAAGCAGCATGAAGTCGAATTTAACACGCTTACTGTTGTAAATGATTTTAGCGTTGAACGACCCATGGAGATATATAGATTTTTAAAACAAATCGGGAGTAGATATATCCAGTTTATTCCGATAGTCGAGCGTATTTCCGTTGGGAGCCCATCTGATGGGTTAAAACTTGTTTTGCCGGAATATCAGAATCCAGCAAATGTTGCTAAATGGTCCGTGTCTCCATTGAAATTCGGCAGGTTTTTGGTGTCAGTTTTTGATGAATGGGTCAAAAAGGATGTCGGTCGTATATTTATTCAAATATTTGATTCTACCCTTGCAAACGAAGTGGGTTTGCCTGCTGGAATATGTGTTTTTAATAAGTATTGTGGAAATTCATTGGCCATTGAACACAATGGAGATGTTTTTGCATGCGATCATTTTGTTTACCCAAGATATCTTGTTGGAAATATTCACACAACGAGCTTAAAAAAGATGATTACACAACCCGATCAAATTAAATTTGGTTTGGCTAAACACGATGGCTTACCCACGCAGTGCATAGGTTGTGATGTGCTTAACTATTGCTATGGCGAATGTCCGAAGAATCGTTTCTTGGAGAGTGTTGACGGTGAGCGCGGTCTTAATTATCTTTGCGAAGGGTATAGGTATTTTTTCAGACACGTAAAGCCGTTTATGAAGTTTATGGCAAACGAATTAGCACATGAGCGTTCGCCGGCTAACGTAATGCATTTGAAATGATTAGATCGGGGGGATTTTATTTTTTTATCGAATGGATTTCTTTTAATGAGCTTTGAGAATGTCCCGCCTTCGTAGTGTCAAATAAAGATGTTGTCAATTTTAGGAATAGCCCTCACCGGTAAAAATCAAGGAAACACATCCCTTTTATGAAAAAATACCTCATCGATAGTTAGCGAAAGAGGGCTTTCATGCTGTTAGCGGTTGTCTATTAATGATATATGTTTTTGAGAAATGTGACTGAAACTCCTTGTCCTCTTAAGTCCTTTATCCTTCTAAGTTAAGTTATATTGTCAGAACAGTGCAATTTATTTAATTTATTGCCGATGACTTCTTAATAGGCATAATGCACTTTTGGATAAAAAAAACAGAAATGACTTCCGGTGTTACAAATGTGTAACAATAGTCAATGATTATATTGTATGTTATTGGTTATTAGTTAGTTAATGAATGTAGTTATCTGACTGTTAATCAGAGGGTCGCTGGTTCGAGCCCAGCTTCGGGAGCAAAGCCTCACAGAAATGTGAGGCTTTTTTTCTATAAAAACGGCCTTTTTCGTGCGTTTTCGCATACTTCTGTCATCCTGACGATTTTGACGCCTCCACAGCAATTTTAAATTTAGCAGACAATTTTGTTGAACTTCACTAGGTTTTGTTACAAATATGTAACAGAAATCTGGGCTAATACGAAAGACCTATTGCGACATTAAGCTCTAAAATCTTTAAGCACCACAAGAAATCCAAGGTTAAAATTTGTGTTTACCACAAAGGCAGAGGTTTCTTCATGCTGCTCAGTCTTACTATAATAAACCATATCTCGGTATAAATCCTATTAACTGTAATCCATTTGATGAATATAAAATCGTAGAGCCACCAATAAAAAAACGCAATAGTGAAGGTAATCAATTGAAAACATTGCGTGATTGCAAGGTAAACCAAGCAGTAGAGCGGAATTGGCAAGAGACCTATTTATGCTGTCGTTTTATTTATTTGGCATTAGCGTGTGGATTTATATGCCTCGCAGTACATTCTGAAAGATCGACAACCGATCAAAGTTAAAAGGGAAGATATAATGTCTTTTAATATGCTTGATTCTATAGAACGGTGTATAAATGAAAAGTGTTATTAAATTTGCTAAAACGATTTAGCGTCAATATATTTGAGGAACAGAAGACGTAGTTTCTTCTTGGTTTTTTAAAAGTAAAAAAGGTAGTCGTGGTTGAAGAATACTTATTGAAACAGCGTAAAAAGAGGGCTGGTAGTAATTTAACATGCTCAACCAACAATATCCCATTATAACACTTTCAGATTAATTACACTTTAGATGTTACAGCAAAAGCTATTTCGAACAGTATTTATGGGCGCGTTCTTATTCATGGCCATTACACTCTGTTCATTTAAAAACACGGAACCAAAACCAACGTTTGAAATTGGGAAAGAAAGCTTTCTGTTAAATGGCAAACCATTTCAGATTAGATGTGGAGAACTTCATTTTGCACGTGTGCCTAAGCCGTACTGGCGGCATCGGATAAAGATGATGAAGGCTCTTGGGATGAATACGGTGTGTGCTTATCTGTTTTGGAATTTTCATGAACGTACCCAAGGTGTTTTTAAATGGGATGGCGAAGCGGATATTGCCGAATTTTGTAAAATAGCTCAGGAAGAAGGTATGTGGATCATCCTGCGCCCCGGCCCTTATACCTGCGCAGAATGGGAAATGGGAGGGTTGCCCTGGTGGCTGCTTAAAAACGAGGATATTGAACTTCGCACTAAAGACCCTTTATATATAGATGCCTCTCGTAAATATTTAAAAGAGGTAGGAAAAGTTTTGTCACCACTTCAGGTAACTAATGGAGGCCCAATTCTGATGGTTCAGATTGAAAATGAATATGGTTTTTATGCCGATGATGCGGAGTTTATGGGCCTAATGAGGCAGGCAATTATTGATGCTGGGTTTAATGTGCCACTTTTTGCATGTAACCCTCCGTCCCACTTAAAAAAAAGCTTTCGCAATGATCTTTTCAAGGTAGTTAATTTCGGAACTAACCCTGAGGCATCATTCCAATCATTAAGGGAAGTACAGCCGGAAGGCCCCTTAATGTGTGGCGAGTTTTATTCGGGATGGTTTGATACCTGGGGAACACCTCATAGCTACGGTAAAATAGACCAGTATTTAAAAGATATGGAATATATGCTGCAGACAGGGGCTTCCTTCAGCATTTACATGGCGCACGGTGGAACTTCATTTGGCTTCTGGGCAGGAGCAGACCGCCCCTTTAAACCAGACGTGTCCAGTTACGATTATGGCGCACCCGTTAGTGAAGCCGGGAAGGTAACTGAAAAATTCACCGCAACCCGTAATTTAATTTCCAGATATTTAATGCCCGGAGAGCCTGCTTTACCCGAGCCTCCGCCAGCCAACCCTACAACTACCTTCGCCGCTGTTCAACTAACAAAATTTGCTTCCTTGTTTAGCAATCTGCCAACGCCTGTTTCCACTGATAATCCTAAAACAATGGAGTATTACAATCAGGCTAAGGGAAGTATTTTATATAGAACTACCTTGCCAGCTGGCCCCGAATGCACGTTTAAAGCAGGCGCCATACATGATTTTGCCTGGGTATTTATTAACGGCAAAAAACTTACCGTGATGGACCGCCGTAAACGCAATTTTCAGATTACTATTCCAGCCAGAGATAAAGAAAGTACTATAGATATTTTAGTTCACGCCATGGGGCGGATCAATTTTGGTCCGGAGGTACACGATAGAAAAGGCCTTATAGGCCCAGTTCAATTCCTTAATAGTAATGCAGTCCCGGTTGCAACCAAAGGAGGATGGAAAGTTTTCAATTTGCCATATGGCGATGCAATGCTGGATAAACTGAAGTTCGGGAATGCTCCGTCGCAATCTTCGGCTCCTGGAATTTGGCAGGGAGAATTTACTGTGGAAAAAATTGGCGACGTATATTTGGATGTACGTAAATGGGGTAAAGGTGTAGTTTGGGTTAACGGACATTGTTTAGGGCGGTATTGGAATATTGGGCCCACTCAAACGATGTATCTTCCCGGGCCCTGGTTAAATAAGGGACTAAATAAAGTTCTGGTATTAGATATAGTAGGTCCCGAAGCTCCTGTTTTACAAGGATTGCCAGAGCCAATACTAAATGAACTTAATCCGGCGAAAGATTTCACCGCGTCAAAACGCCCAGATGTTAGTTTCGCGATCGGCAATTTAAAGCCAAATCATCAAAGTGAGTTTGCCAAAGGTAATGCCATGCAAACGGTTACTCTCTCTACAGTTGCAAAAGGCCGTTATTTCTGTATCGCTGCCTTAAATTCTTTTGATAATAAGAACAGTGCTTCCATAGCTGAACTGGATCTGCTTGACGAAAATGGCAAAGTAATAAGCCACCAAAACTGGACAATTGCTTATGTAAGCAGTGAAGAATTAACAAAGGAAAATGGAAGTGCAGAGAATGCTATCGATGGCCAGACATTTAATTACTGGAGTTCAGATTATAGCTTCAAGAAGGCGTCTTATCCACATTATCTGGTGATTGACCTGGGCAAAGAGGAAAAGATAAGCTCATTCCGATATGTACCTGTTGCAGATAATAATGGTCCAGGAAGGATAAAAAATTACCGGATATTTATTGGGAATGATATAGTTAAGAAGGCCTATTAAACAAATTATTTTGGCTGCCCCGAAGTGGTATCCGGGCAGCCGCACTTAATTATAAACGACAATTTTGGCGGACAGAGACAAGCTTGTTTACATACAATTAGATAAGCAACACCTGAATAATGACTAAAGTATCTTCACTCATGCTTAAGCAATTTCTTCTGATAATCATCCTGACAACTACTCTTACCTCATTAAGAGGACAGGAAAATCAAAATCCACAATGGAATACCTGGGACACCTGGGGAGATCAGAATAATGGCATCTATCGGAATCCCGTACTGCCCGCAGATTATAGCGATCTGGATTGTATTCGTGTAGGAGACGATTATTATGCCATATCTTCTACTTTTCAATATTCTCCGGGAATGATTATCCTTCATTCAAAGGATCTGGTGAGCTGGACCATAAAAAGCCATGCGGTGCCAGATGTTACACAAATATCTCCTCAAATGAACTGGGATAAAATGAACCGCTACGGTACAGGTATCTGGGCTGGAGCCATACGCTATCATCAGGGTAAATTCTGGATTTATTTCGGAACGCCTCAGGAGGGATACTTTATGACAACAGCTAAAAATATAGAGGGGCCATGGGAACCGTTACATAAAATCATGGATCAAGCAGGTTGGGATGACTGCTGTCCTTTCTGGGATGATGACGGCCAGGGATATTTTATTGGCACAAATTTCAGGGATGGCTATAAAATACATCTCTTTAAACTTACTGCTGATGGTAAAGATATCATCAAGGAAACTGATAAGGTAATTTATCAATCGAAGGGAAGTGAAGCCAACAAGCTTTACAAGATCAATGGAACCTACTATCATTTTTTCAGCGAAGTGAGGGCAGGTGCCCGGACTGTAATGATGGAGCGCTCAAAGAATATCTGGGGCCCTTATACGGAAGTTAAGCAGTTGAGCCATGCGCAAACTGATATGAAATCGCCTAACCAGGGAGGTATTGTACAAACTCCCAAGGGCGACTGGTATTTTCTTACCCATCATGGAGATGGCGACTGGTTCGGCAGGATCATGAGTTTGATCCCTGTGAACTGGGTGGATGGATGGCCTATTTTGGGAAAAGTGGAAGAGGACGGAATTGGAACGATGCTTTGGGAAGCTAAGAAGCCGGTTAGCGGAACAAAAATTGTTACTCCCCAAACAAGTGATGAATTTTCAAAAAATCGCCTGAACGAGCAGTGGGAGTGGAACTACCACCCCAGAGGGGATAAGTGGTCTTTGAAGGAAAGAAAGGGCTGGCTCAGGCTTCATGCGTTCAGTTCGCTTCAAAAAAATGATAACCTAACAAAGGTGGGCAATATCCTTACCCAGCGTTCTATGTCTACTAAGACAAACGAAGTAATCGTTAAACTGGATTTAAGCGGAATGGCAGACGGACAAAAGGCTGGTTTCACTCATTTCGGGCATCCAATGTATTCTGCCATAGGGGTACGATGTGATGGAAATATAAAACGATTGGAATATAATTTAAAAGGGCAGATAACAGAGGGCAACCCAATAAATCAGAATGTTCTCTGGCTGCGGTCAGTCTGGGGATTTGATGGCGTTAGCCAGTATTCGTACAGTACAGATGGTAAGAATTTCAAGGATTTTGGCCCTGCGTACAAGCTGGTGTGGCAAGCATACAGAGGCGACCGTTTGGGAATATATTCTTACAATAACAAACAGGAAAAAGGATATATCGATGTCGACTTTTTTAACTATACCTTCTCAGGACCGGGAAAAACAAAGAAATAGATTTGCAAATAATGCTGAGTACATTTAGAAAATCACTTCTTTGTGATAATGTTTCTTTTTTTAATTTCCAGGAGATTGGTGCCGTGTGATTGGTTTAGTTAAATATCTTGTGAAAATGAATTGCAGCTCACAAATTGTTGCTGTGCTGTTTTTCTGTTATAAACTTCTTACAGTATAATTATGAAAGCCATTTTATTTGCTTTATTGTTTTTTTGTTCAATAGGCGCTTTTTCGCAAGAAAATCCAACGCTTAAATTATGGTATAACAAGCCCGCTGAAAAATGGGTAGAAGCATTGCCCCTTGGTAATGGCAGAATCGGTGCAATGGTGTTTGGTGGCATTGAAGAAGAGCTTATTCAGTTAAACGAAAGTACTTTATGGAGTGGTGGCCCTGTTAGGACAAACGTTAATCCTGAAGCTAAAATCTATTTGCCTCAGATAAGAAAAGCCCTGTTGGAAGACGAAGATTATACAAAAGCCAATCAGCTCACCAGAAAAATGCAGGGCTTTTTTTCGCAATCTTATTTGCCTTTAGGCGATATTTTAATTAAGCAGAACTTTAATGGCTCAAAACCTGACTCCTATTACCGCGATTTAAATCTTAATGAGGCAGTTGCCACCACTCGTTTTACAGTAAATGGTGTTCAATACACACGGGAGATATTTACTTCTGCCCCAGATAATGTCATGCTGGTGCGTATCTCCGCTAACAAAAAGGGAGCCCTTAATTTAGATATTTCAGCAAAAAGTCTGCTAAAGAATACTCTTTCTGTTAACGGCAGTAACGAGCTGATTTTAAAAGGCAAGGCCCCGGCAAACGTAAACCCCAGTTATTATAATCCTAAAGAAAGAGATGCCATTACCTATGAAGATACTGCTGGTTGCAACGGAATGCGCTATCAATATCGTATTAGAGCAATAAGTAAAGACGGCTTAATAAGCGCCAGTGCAAATTCAGGAATCCATGTAGAGAAAGCAAGCGAGGTGGTATTGTACGTGGCTGCCGCTACCAGCTTTAACGGCTTTGATAAGTGTCCGGATAAAGACGGAAAAGATGAGACCCGGATAGTTTCAGATCTTATTGCAAAAGCTGTTAAAAAGGACTATAATCAGCTATATAAAAAACATGTTGCTGACTTTAATACCTATTTCGGCAGGGTTGAATTTGCCGTAAAAGATACAACAAGCGCTAATCCTAATACATTATTGCCTTCGAGCACCCGATTGGAAGCTTATTCTAAAGGAGCTTATGACCCGGCCCTGGAAACTTTATACTTTCAATACGGTCGGTATTTGCTCATTTCATCTTCACGTCCTGGTGGCCCGCCGGCTAACCTGCAAGGTATTTGGAACAAAGAGCTTCGTGCTCCATGGAGTTCCAATTACACAATTAACATCAATACTCAGATGAATTACTGGCCGGCAGAAGTCACCAATCTTTCTGAAATGCACCAGCCACTTTTAGATTGGATACCGAATTTAGCCAAAACTGGTACTGTTACAGCCCGCGAATTTTATAATGCCAGAGGTTGGGTCGCACACCATAACTCCGACCTGTGGGCATTAAGTGATCCTGTAGGCGACAGGGGAAATGGCGATCCGGTTTGGGCTAATTGGTGGATGGGGGGAAACTGGCTTGCACAACATCTTTACGAGCACTACCGATTTTCCGGAGATAAGACCTTCCTGGTAAAAAAAGCATATCCGATAATGAAAAGCGCGGCTTTATTCACCCTCGATTGGCTAATTGAAGATAAGAATGGCTATTTAGTTACAGCACCTTCCACGTCTCCTGAAAATAAATTTAAAGACAAAAATGGCCGTCAGCAGTCGGTATCAGTTGCCACAACCATGGACATGTCTATTATCAGAGATCTGTTTAATAATGTGATAGAGGCTTCAGAAATTTTAGGAACAGATAAAGCCTTTCGCGATACATTAGTCGCGAAACGGCTTAAGCTTTATCCCCTGCAGATTGGAAGTAAAGGACAATTGACCGAGTGGTATAAAGATTTTGAGGAGACCGATATCCATCATCGCCATGCCTCACATTTGTTTGGCCTACATCCGGGTAGGGAGATATCGTCACTGACACCCGATTTTTTTACTGCTGCTAAAAAGTCCCTGGAGATACGAGGAGATGCGGGAACCGGGTGGAGCAAAGGCTGGAAGATTAACTGGTGGGCCAGGCTTAAAGATGGCGACCATGCTCATTTCCTGATAAAACAGCTATTAAACTATGTGGAAACCAATGGAGGAACCGGTGGTACTTATCCAAACTTTTTTGATGCACATCCTCCGTTTCAGATTGATGGAAACTTTGCAGGAACTGCCGGAATGGCCGAAATGCTGATTCAAAGCCATTTGAACTATATCCATTTATTACCAGCGTTACCCAAAGCCTGGGCCGAAGGTCGTATCAAGGGACTTAAAGCAAGAGGCGGGTTTCAGGTAGACTTGAAATGGAAAAATCAGCAATTGGAAAACGCCTCTATAAAATCACTAAAGGGTGCAGAATGTATCATTTACACCAATATTCCAGTTAAGGTAACAGGCCTTAATGCCGTTTCTCAAAAGATAATGGACGGCTACAGGATTACATTTAAAACAAGTAAAGGTAAAATATATCAACTGGTAAGCATGTAAGCCATCAGGGGATCCAGGGAAATCGCCTTTAAATCGTCTGATAGCGTTTGGAACGCCTATCAGCGAAGGCCGCAGACAGCGGTTTCAAACCCTGTCTGTCGGTTATTGATCGTATGTTTTTCACGTATCATATTTTAAAAGCGGTTCCCCTGTCAGGGGGATCATGGCAAAATTTGTATGATTAAAAAGAGTATACAGAATTCCCTGTATATCCGAATAGCCTTGTGTATAGATGATTTAGAACTATAATTAAGAATAAAATGAAAATTGTTTTTTCTCTGATTGCATTGGCCCTTCCGGCTTTCTGCATCGGACAATTCGTAAAGAAAGTTGAAAAGTTAAGAGATCGGGTGAATATTGATTTAAGGGAGGGCACACTAAGTATTCAGCCGCTAACAGAAAATGCGCTTAGGATAAAATTTTATAAAGACGGAAGTAAACAGCTTGAAGAGATAGTGTTTAGTTCCACTCCTTCAGATACCAAATACCAGTTTTCTGAAACGCCTTCGGCTATTAAGATAAATACAAAGGATGTTATTGTAACGGTTGATAAAAAGACCGCTAACCTGATTTATTCCGATAAAAACGGTAAAATATTCCTTACCGAAAAAGCAGGTTCCCGTAAACTTATGCCGGGTTCTACATCCGGTGAGCCTTGCTACGCTGCCGAGCAGCAGTTTGAATCACCTGCCGATGAATACATTTATGGGCTAGGGCAATTCCAGGACGGGCATTATAACCAAAAAGGAGTTACACGTCGCCTCATACAGGTCAATACACAAATCTCCATCCCTTTTATATATTCCAATAAAGGGTACGGTTTACTTTGGCATCAGTATGGCCTTACAGACTACAATCCCGCGGATAATTTTATCAGCCTCAGCAAGCAGGAAAAATCATCCGGCAATAATGATATGATAGAGGTAACTACTGATGCAGGGGCGAAAAAGGTAGCACAGAATCAGTCGGCATATACGGGTGCTTTTTCTGTAGCAGAAGCCGGAGAATATTCTATTATGCTCGATCTTGGAGGTATGGGTAGCCGTCATATTGTAGTTATAGATGGTAAGCCATGTATTGATCAGGCTAACATGTGGCTTCCTCCTTCAGTAAGTGCAAAAAAGTATCTGGCAGCAGGAACACATCATGTTCAGGTAATCGTTAATTCGGATAAGGCACCTCAAATCTCCTGGAAGAAAATTGAAAACCTGACCACTTTCCGTTCTCCTGCTTCCCAAATGCTTGACTACGTTGTTTTTTACGGACCCACTGCCGACAAGGTAATTTCTACGTACCGAAAACTTTCAGGTCAAGCTCCAATGCTTCCTTTGTGGGCTTATGGGTTCTGGCAATGCCGTGAACGTTATACCTCATCTGCACATCTCGTTGAAACCGTGAAAGAGTTTCGAAACAGGCAACTTCCCATGGATGTAATTGTACAAGATTGGCAATATTGGGGTAAATATGGTTGGGGCGTTCCAAAATTTGATGAAAGCCATTACCCGGACCCGACTAAACTGATGAAAGATCTTCATGATCTGAATGCCCATTTTAGCATTTCAGTTTGGGAGAATATTTTAAAGACTTCGGCAATAGGGAAGGAATATGTGGCTGAGAATCTATATATACCCGATAGCAGATGGATTGATATGTTAAATCCTAAAGCCCGCGTCAAACACTGGGACACGATGAATAAAAACCTCTTTTCTCATGGTGTGGATTCCTGGTGGATGGATGCTGTAGAGCCGGAAAATGATGCATTAAATGGTAAAAAGACGTACCTGGGCTTGGGCGATTTCTATCGTCTTACCTATCCTTTATTTGTTAGTAAGGCTGTATATGAAGGACAACGAGGTGTAACTTCAGATAAAAGGGTTTGTATTTTAACGCGTTCGGCCTTTCCTGGTTCACATCGCTATGGCATAATCAACTGGTCTGGCGATATCGGTAGCGATTGGGACGCTTACAGAAGGCAGATTGTAGCTGGTTTGAACTTTACAATTACCGGATTCCCATATTGGACTACAGATATCGGTGGATTTTTCCGACCGAAGGGACAATATACAGATACAGCGTATCAGGAACTATTAACCCGCTGGTTTCAATGGGGGGCTTTAAACCCGATATTCCGCCTTCATGGTTTTCAAACTGAAACAGAGCCCTGGAAATTCGGTGAGACGGTGGAAAGCAATATGAGAAAAACGATGAACCTGCGTTACCGTTTGCTGCCTTATATCTATTCCGAGGCCTGGCAGGTTTCTCAAAAAGGATCAACCATGATGCGCCCATTGGTGATGGATTTTAATGGTGATAATACGGCACTCAATCAGCAATTTGAACACATGTTTGGTAAATCGTTCCTTGTTACCCCGATTACCCAACCCGGCTTAAATGAATGGGATGTGTATCTGCCCAAATCTGCTGGATGGTTCGATTTCTGGACAGGTAAACGTTACGCAGGCGGCCAATCAGTTAAAGCTGCCGCACCGCTGGAGAGAAGCCCCTTATTTGTAAAGGCTGGTTCTATAGTTCCCCTAGGTAAGTCGGTACAGTATTCGAATCAATTACCTGCCGACACCGTTGAAATCCGTATTTACAAAGGAGCTAATGCAGCATTCAATCTGTATGAAGATGAGGGAGATAATTACAACTACGAGAAAGGTAAGTATACGGTTATTCCTTTCGTATGGAACGAGACAAGCCAGACATTGACCATATCGAACAGACAAGGGAATTTTCCGGGTTCTTTAAGTAAACGCGTTTTCAATATCGTAGTGGTAAGCGAGGCGAACGGAACCGGTATCGAAAGTGGCCGCACCATAAAGCAAGTCAGTTATAATGGTACTAAAACTGCCATTCAATTGAAATAGCAGTTCGCTATTCCAATGTCTAAATAAGTGGTTGGTGAGGACACCAACCACGGCAGACACATTAATAAGCTTGAGTAGCACCATGACAAGAGATATTGCAGAATCTTGTGTATCGCATAACTTTCCAATTGTCTGATGGTGGAAAAAAGTATCTCCTTCGTCCCTTGTTTAATATTGAAGGTCAGTATTACGTGGTTTACGCCACCATCAGAGAATACTAACGATGATTTTTAATTACTAAGAATATACTTCCTTAAACAGTATTCCAGCCACTTACTAACTTAATTTAAACTTTTATTAAGTGCATTTATTAAAAGAATTCATTGGATTAGAATATCCTCTGTTTTGTCTCTTTATTAACAATGGTCTTGTTTGCGGGAACTGCTACTAAAGGCTTAGAAATCCTTCAAAACACTTCAGTGTTGAAATGGATTATACTCCTTTTTTTGCTACTAAAGAATAAGATAACGGTCGATGCACTATCTTTTTAACTGCAAAGCAAACCGAAAAAGTCAGAATTATCGACCAGTTTCAACAATATGGTTCCGGAGGATTTGCCTTGGGTGTAGGCGGGGATAATAAACATTGGATGGCGGTTGGTGGCAATGAGTTGCTGTCTGCAATTAGTACCCCTTTAAACCAATGGTATATGTTTTAGGCACTTTCAGTAAGCCCAAAGGCGGTTTTACGAATTTTGCGCCGCTCAGACAAACAAATCCCCTATAAGGGTTGGTAAGTGGTTGGGCTTGCCAGCATCTGGTCTGTAGGCGGTTTTTTCTAGGCCAGCCGAGCTGGGAGCCAAGTTAATATATATCGACCCTTTTAAATAAAGATTTATACTCTTCTGTGGCAATTTGTTCGAAAGTCATATTTGAAGTGGTGATTAGATACTGAGCGTTCAATACGCTTTTCATGAATGTAGACGATAGGGCGATCTCTGGTAGATTTCAGGAAAAGCCAGGACAAATAATCATCTTGAAGGTTAGCTCTTCCTGCAAGATGATTTACTGTAATCTCCTTGCTTAAATTAGCCTGAATGTAACTGTTTGCATCCATTATAGAAATAGTCTCATTTTTCCTGTTAAAGGTTTCAGATGTTGAACAAAGCTAAAAAAGCTGAGATAATTACCTGCGTTTTTCGGAATTTGGAAAAATACTTTGTAGGTGATTTTAACCAGGATGCCATGACGGGGTGCTTTAATAAAAAATTTGCTAAAACGATTTAGCATTTCTATATTAGAAAATTGAAGGAGCGGTTGCTCCTTAAGAATCGGACAGTCACTTTGTTTGCCGGCTCAAAACTAACAATACTCAATTATCAACCAGCTGCGGGGAATTTCCCTGTCTTATGTTTTATCTAATTGTTAATTTTTATGAGGGAACTTTTACTTAATCAGCCAACGCTGATCGAAAAAGAGAATCCGATTATGCTTATTCTCGCTATTTTGGGAAAAATAAGCGCCCTGAAATCAGAGACTCTGGTACAAACATTTTTCCATCCGGGTCTTTCTTTTACCCAGGCCGGCCCAAATCGGCTGAAAACCAGCATTGCCGGGGCCGAGCTCTCGCGTTACAGCGCATTTAAATATTCCTCGATTAATAAATTAATTACAATATGAAAAAGAATTACTTTTTTATTCTTCTGACACTGATGTTAACTGTTTGCATGTCAGTGCGATCGCAAACCTTTGTACATCCAGGAATTCCACTTTCGGGTTCAGATCTGAGTACTTTGAAGGCTCATATTCAGGCCGGAGATTATCCTTGGAAACAGGCATACGATGTTTTGGCGGCAGATGGCAAGGCCCAGTTGACCTACCAGATGGCTGGGCCTTTTGCCTCGGTTAGCCGTAATCCCCACATTAACCGTAACCAATGGATGGCCGATATGGATGCCGCATTCAAGTTGTCTCTGATGTGGTATTTTACGGAGAATGCGAATTATGCTATGAAGGCGAGGGATATTTTAATAGCATGGGCAACTACACAAACTGAATTTGTGGGAATTGAGTCCAACCTGGACTTAGGCGATTTCGCTTATGCCTATGGTGGTGCTGCTTCCATCCTTAGGGGCACTTGGGGCGGCTGGACGGCCGCCAATACCACAGCAGTACAAAATCTTTTTAATAATGTATACTGGCCGGCTACAGGTTGTGCTGGTTATGCTTTAGGGCCTGCCAATAAAGGCACTTTGAGTATAGCCGGAGGAGCCGCTATCGCCGCATTTTCTGATGATCCGGCAAAAATGGCACATATAGTTCACCTGATGCGATACATTGGTTCTACAGGGTTTAAAAATACCCTGCCCAGCGGAGAACACGGGGAAAGTGGAAGAGACCAGGGCCACTCTCATGGCATGTGGAGCGGCATGGCGTTTACCGCAGAAGTGTTCTGGAAGCAAGGTATAGACCTTTATTCTGAACTGGACAATCGTCTGCTTGCCTTGGGTGAATATTTTGCTAAAACGAATACAGGAGAGCCGGTCGGGTTTGTTCCTTTTGGTACTACTGACTGGTATTATTTTACCGCTGCACCATACGGGTGGGATGGAGGAAGGTGGGGGATGACCCTGCTACATGGTGCCTATAAAGTACGCAAAAACATGAGTACACCGTATATCTCCAGGCGTCTTACCGACATACCGGGGCGATTTCATCCGGTATACACCTGGTTTTATAAGTCTGAGGATAATTCTACGGCTACTATTCCGGCACAAACCCAAATTGTCCCTTCCCCTACAAAAGTGGGCACAGGTGGCTTAACCTCTCTGGACATCGGAGCAGCTTCCCCTGCAGGCAGTAGTTCCTATAATAATAATGTATGGACAGTAAGTGGAAGCGGGGCTGAAATATTGACGCATTCGGCTGATGGCCTTCACTTCGTGTACAAACAAGTGGCCGGGAATTGTTCTATCATTGCCAAAGTGGAAACGACTGGAGGAGGTGCCCTGAATGCAAGAGCAGGGGTAATGATCCGTTCGGACCTTACCTCCACATCAGCACAAAGGGCATGGATCGCCATTAAATCCGGTAAGAGGGCAGAAAGTTTCATGCATGGATGGACGGAGGTGAGGGGTGGCTCCAACTGGGAAAAACAGGACAGGGCGATCCCCCAGGATTCTTACTGGGTTAAGATTGAACGCATAGGAGATATGATTAACACCTATTACTCACCGGATGGTACAAGCTGGGCTACTGAAGTACAGGGCAGGTTTGCCGGCTTTACCGGCACGGCCTATATTGGCCTGGCGGTTTGCTCTAACTCCAATGGCGTTTTAAATACTGCTACTTTTAGCCATGTGAGTGTTACCGGAGGACAAGGTGGAATTGTTACCGTGCCTGAGGCTCCACATTCTATATATACATACGCAGGAAATAACCAGGTTCAACTTCGCTGGCTTCCTTCATTCGGCGCAGTGAGCTACACGCTTAAACGGGCCACCTCGCAAAATGGGACTTATACCACCATTGCGTCTAACCTTTCCGGGAACAGTTTTATGGACACCGGTGTAGCCAACGGGCAGTCTTATTATTATAAGGTTTGTGCTGTAAATTCTGCAGGCACCAGTGCGAATTCTCCTGCAGATCCCGCCGCGCCAAAAGCGCCATATGTTGCCCAGGCCTTAAATGGACTGTACCGTATCATAGCCACTCATAGTAATAAAGCGGTGGAGGTTAAAAACGGTTCAACTACCGACGGTGCATTACTGGGCCAAAAGACATACGCTTATTTAAGTAACCAGCACTGGACAATAAGCTCTGTATCTGGTACAGACTATAAGATAATAAACTTGCGGAGCGGAAAGGCTATGGACGTAGTGGCCAATGCAACAACGGATGGTGCCGCAATTGAGCAACGCAGCTACTCGGCAACAGACGCAGCTCAGGTTTGGTCCATTAAAGACAGGGAAAATGGAACTTTCAATATTGTTAGCAAACCCAGCGGGAAAGCACTCCAGGTTCCGGGTACAAGTACGGCGGAGGGCGCAGCAATGGACCTTTTCAGATGGACTGACGGGACAAACCAGATCTATAGAATAGAACCGGTTACGGCATCCGAAATTTTCTCGGCCTACCAGCAAAAACTGAACGAAGCAATAAAATTACGTGATACCACAGCTACCAGTACCACAAATGAGCTGAGTAAATTTCCGGTAGCGGCCAAAGCGCAGTTAAATGATAGCATCACGTATATCCAGTCAGTGTACAATGCACAATCGACAGTTATTCAGGTTAGTGCCTATATTACCATCCTGGATAATGCAATAAAACGGTATAAAGCCACTATGTATTACCAGACTAATGGGCTTGCTGATGGATATTACTACCTTAAACCCCTTGGCAGTGATTCATTATGGACCAGGAATGACACCAACACTCCGCTATTTGGTGTAGTGAATTCCGACCCCCTACTTCAGGTCTGGGACGTGAGAAAGCAGGGTAACGGCAGATACAAGATTGCTTGTCTCAGCGCCCCTGCATCTTTTAGCAACTATATAAACGAGAACGCGCAATTTGGTACTAATAACTATTCGGATGCCTGGAATTCGTTTAATATTTACTTTGACGGAGCCTCGTATGCCGTTCAGCGGGCTCAATCAGGAGGAAACGGTTACTGGTATCAAAGCGATGATATGATACTTGCTGAAGGTGGAAGTACTAACGATCCTGTTCCCTCTAGCTTTCCTTTCCGGTTTGTGCCTGTAGGAACAGTGCCGATAAACCTGAAAGTAGCAGCGGGCAATGCTAAAAATATACTGGAATGGGATCCCATTCCAAATCTTACCTATACGGTAAAACGTTCAACTACACCGGGCGGGCCTTATACCACTATGGTAAACCTTAGCGCACCCGGATTTACCGATACCAATGTGAGCAATGGGACTACGTACTACTATGTAGTTGCCTCGCCCGATAATGTTGCTTCCAGTCCGCAAATTACCGCATCGCCAAACATTGGCCAGGTCACTTACCTGAAATTTGACGAAACAAGCGGAACGCGTGCTTTTGATAGCTGGGGTGCCACTCACGCAACGTTAGCGGCGGCGGCAACGCGTAATACAGGCCGTTCCGGATCAGCACTTAAGCTGGACGGGACCTCAACCTCTTATGCTACACTGCCAGCCGGAATTGTAAGTACATTAAACGACTTTACCATTTCAACCTGGGTTAAAATGGATACAGTTACAAACTGGATGAGGGTGTTTGATTTTGGTATTAGTACTACACAATATATGTTCCTTACAGTTCAGGCAGGAAGTGCAAATGTGGTGCGTTACGCTATTAAAAATGGGGGAGCAGAGCAATCGGTCAGTTTTACCTATGCCTTACCGCTTGATACTTGGACGCATTTGGCTGTTACCCAGTCCGGAAATACCTGTACCTTATATATCAATGGCGCTGCGGTTGCCTCCAATACCGCTATTTCCATTAAGCCTTCAACTCTGGGCAGCACTACCTTGAACTATCTGGGCAAATCACAGTTTAATGACCCGCTGTTTAAAGGTTCAATTGACGAATTTAAAATTTACAGCAGGGCTCTCACAGCATCTGAAATTGGTGCAAGTTCCGGACAGGTTACTTACCTGAAATTTGATGAGACAAGTGGAACAAATGCCATTGACAGTTGGGGAACCAATCATGCTACTTTGCAGGCAACAGCAACACGTAATGCCGGCCTTTCGGGCAATGCCCTTAAGTTTGATGGGACTTCAACCTCTTACGCTACCTTGCCAAGCGGTATTGTAAGTACGCTAAACGACTTTACGATATCCACCTGGGTAAGAATGGATGCTAAATCTAACTGGATGAGAGTATTTGACTTTGGTACCGGAACCAGTAAAAATATGTTCTTAACCATCCAGGCCGGAACTGCGAATGTGATGCGTTATGCGATTAAGAACGGAGGCCCAGAGCAGCAAGTGAGCTTTAATTATACGCTTCCGCTGAATACCTGGACGCATTTTGCCGTTACCCAATCGGGAAATACCTGCACCTTGTATATCAATGGAACTGCAGTTGCCTCTAATACGGGCGTTACGATCAAGCCTTCTACCATTGGCAGCACCACGCTGAATTATTTGGGCAAATCACAATACAATGACCCAATATTTAATGGTTCTATTGATGGGTTTAAAATCTATAGCAGGGCGTTGAGTGCTGCAGAAATACAAAATTTCAGCAATAATCAGATTGCTCAAAAAGAAGATCAAAATACACTTACACTTGATTGGGGTTCTGATAAGAATGTAGTAAATGGCACCACTATTTACCCTAATCCCGTGCTGAATGATCGATTTGCTATTGTTACTAAAACTGAGCTGATCGGAAAGAATGTGCAATTGAAATTAATTGATTTGATGGGACGCACTGTATATTCGAAATCATTTAACACCGTTACGGGTAATATAGAAGTAGTGTTAGGTCACGCTCTGCCTGATGGCATTTATAGCTTAGTTCTGAATAAACTTTATTCTGGTAAGGTTATGATAAAACAATAAGTTTCTCATCTTTTCAGGGGCACATCCTAAAGAAACGATGATTTATCGCTCAAACATGGGCTTTTAATAAGTAACAGCATGCAGAATGGAGGGCTTAACTGATTGCCCTTGCTGCATGCTTTTGTGAGCAAATCACTTATTGTTGTAGTAGCTATCAGGAAGTTCAATGTGCGAATGTTTGCTTCCCATTTATTTAACTAAGACTATCCGTTGACCAGAGTATTTTAGTTGCAGCTAAAAAAAATATAATATTTGCTAAAACGATTTAGCATGATTATATTTGAATAAATTACAGGAGTGGTATCTCCGTGTGATTTTTAAAGGGGTGAAAAAGCTGGCGCTTTTTTAAAGTATTGCAGAGTGTAAAAGAGGGCAGGCGTAATTCTTTAACAAACGGCCAAACTAACAATAAACCAATTATAAATGTATGAACCACCGAATCCAACTACTCGCAGGGATTTCCCCTGTCTTATATTTTATTCAAAATTAATTTTATGAGGAAACTTTTACTTAATCAGCTAAAGCTGATCGCAAAAGAGAATCTGATTATGCCTATTTCGCCCATTTGGGCCAAAATGAGTGCCCAAAAATCAGAGGCTCGGTCACAAACATTTGTCCATCCGCGTACTCCTTTTACCCGGATTTGCCCCAATCAGTTGAAAGCCAGCACAACCAGGGAGCCCTGGCTGTCTGCTTACAGTCCATTTAAAAATGATTTCCGGTTAATAAATTAATTACAGTATGAAAAAGAATTACCTTTTTATTCTTCTGGCCTTGATGTTCTGTGTTTGCTTGTCGGTACGGTCGCAAACCTTTGTGCATCCTGGTATTCCTCATTCCAGCTCGGACTTGAGTATTCTGAAGGCTCATGTCCAGGCCGGTGATTACCCTTGGAAGCAGGCTTACGATATCCTGGCGGCCGATGGCAAATCGCAACTGACGTATATGCCAAACCCTTTTGCCTCAGTTAGTCGCAATCCCAATGTCAATCTTTGGCCATGGAGAAACGATATGGTTGCTGCATTTTTTCAAGCCATGATGTGGTATTTTACTGGTAATGAATTGCATGCCAAAAAATCGAGGGATATTTTAATGGCATGGGCCACTACCCAGACGGAGTTTGGGGGGATTGAATCTAACCTCGACTTAGGCGATTACGCTTATGCCTACGGTGGTGCAGCCTCCATCCTTCGTGGAACCTGGAGCGGCTGGACAGCTGAAAATACTGCAGCCGTAAAAAATCTGTTCAACAACGTGTACTGGCCGCGTACAGGTTGTGCCGGTTATGCTTTAGGACCGGCAAATAAAGGCACCTTGAGTATAGCCGGAGGAGCAGCTATCGCCGCATTTTCTGATGATCCGGCGAAAATGGCCCATATCGTTCACTTGATGCGATACATCGGTTCTACCGGAATTAAAAATACACTGCCAAGTGGAGAACACGGGGAAAGTGGAAGAGACCAGGGTCACTCACACGGCATGTGGAGCGGCATGGCGTTTACCGCAGAAGTGTTCTGGAAGCAAGGTATAGACCTTTATTCTGAACTGGATAACCGGCTTCTTGCTTTAGGAGAATATTTTGCTAAAACGAATGAAGGTGAAGCTGTCGGATTTATACCTTTTGGTACTACAGACTGGCACTATTTTAACGCTGCGCCTTGCTGCTGGGATGGAGGGAGATGGGGTTTAACGCTGTTACATAGTGCCTATAACGTACGTAAAAAGCTCAGTACTCCTTACATATCTAAACGGCTTAGCAATATCCCGGGACGTTTTGACCCGGTATATACCTGGTTTTATAAATCTGAAGACAATTCTACGGCTACCATTCCAGCGCAAACCCAGATCGTTCCTGATCCCGGAAAAGTGGGCACGGGCGGTCTAACCTCTCTGGATATTGGGGCGGCATCGCCAGCAGGAAGCAGTTCCTACAACAATAATGTATGGACGGTAAGAGGAAGCGGGACAGAAATATTGACCCATTCGGCTGATGGTTTGCACTTCGTTTATAAGGAAGTGACCGGCAACTGTTCTATCATTGCCAAAGTGGAAACGGTTGGAGGAACTGCCCTGAATACAAGGGCGGGAGTGATGATCCGTTCTGATTTGACATCTTCATCCGCACAAAGGGCATGGATCGCCATTAAATCCGGTAAGAGGGCAGAAGCTTTTATGCATGGATGGACGGAAGTTAGAGGGGGCTCTAACTGGGAAAAAACCGAAAGGCCCATCCCACAAGATTCCTATTGGGTTAAGATTGAAAGAATTGGAGATGTGATAGACATGTACTACTCGCTCGACGGAACCAGCTGGGCTGCAGAAACGCAGGGCAGGTTTGAAGGCTTTACGGGCAAGGCTTATATTGGTCTTGCAGTTTGCTCCAATGCTAACGGCGTGCTGAATACCTCTACCTTTAGCAATGTCAGTGTTACCGGAGGACAGGGAGGGATGGTTGTTGCACCCGAAGCTCCCCATTCTGTATATGCATACGCCGGCAATAACCAGATCCAGCTTCGCTGGCTTTCTTCCTTCGGCGCAGATAGTTACACGCTTAAACGTGCGTCTTCTGAAAATGGACCTTATACCACCATTGCCTCTGGCCTTTCAGGGAACAGTTTCCTGGATGAGGGTGTATCGAACGGCCAGACCTATTATTACAAGGTTTGTGCGGTAAATGCTGCGGGCACAAGTCCAGATTCCCCAAGTGATTCGGACATGCCGGAAGCGCCGCCCGTTCCCCAAATATTGGGTTCAAATGGTTTTGATGGCGTGTACCGGATTATAGCGACCCACAGTAATAAAGCAGTTGAGGTTAAAAATGGCTCAACTGCCGAAGGTGCATTACTGGGACAAAGAACCTATGCTAATTTAAGTAGCCAGCATTGGATAATAAATCCTCTATCCGGAACAGATTATAAGATCATTAATTTGCTCAGCGGGAAGGCTATGGATGTAGTGGGTAATGCAGTCACCAACGGTGCACTTATTGAACAACGAACCTACTCTGCCACAGATTCATCTCAGATTTGGTCTATTAAAGACAGGGAAAATGGAACTTTCAATATTGTTGGAAAACAAGCCGGGAAAGCGCTTGAAGTTCCGGGTTCCAATGCCTCAGACGGTATTTCAATGAATCTTAATAGATGGCTTGATGGAAAAAACCAGATCTATAGGATAGAACCTGTTTCAGCTTCTGAAATGTCTGCCGCTTACCTTAAAAAGCTTGCGGAAGCCATAAAGTTACGCGATACTACAGAGACGACCGAAACAAATGTACCCGGTAAATTTCCGGTAGCGGCTAATGCGCAGTTAAATGACAGCATCACGTATGTTCAATCTCTGTATAATGCCCAATCCACAGTGATCCAGGTGAGCGGTTATGTGACCATACTGGACAATGCAATTAAATGGTATTTAGCCTCGAAGTATTATCAGTTGAATACGCTGGCTGATGGGTATTACTATATCAAAACCTCTACCAGCGATTCGTTATGGACCCGGAATGAAACCAATACTCCTTTATTTGAAGGGGTGAGTTCAGACCCTTTGCTTCAGATCTGGGACATTAGGAAACAGAGCAACGGCAGGTACAAGATCAGCTGCCTCAGTGCACCTTCTGCTTTTAGCAATTATATTAATGAGGCGGCAGTATTTGGGCGTAGTGTTACCCCCTTCTCGCTCGTTTGGAACTCCATGAACTTTTACTTTGATGGCACCTCGTATGCTATCCAGCGGGCACAGAGCGGAGGGAACGGCTACTGGTATCCTTATGGCAGGAACATATATACGGTAGGCGGGAGCGATAATGATCCTGTCCCATATACCTTCCCTTTCCGTTTTGAGCCGGTGGGAACTCTGCCGGTAAACCTGAAAGCAGCAGGAAGCGATGGTAAGAACATCCTGGATTGGGACCCGATCCCGAACATTACGTATATCGTAAAACGTTCAACGGCGGAAGGCGGGCCGTTTACCACGCTCGACACCATTAGCACCACGAAGTATATTGATAGCGTTGGTGTGAGTAACGGCAATACGTATTACTATCATGTTGTTTCGCCAGATAGCCTGGCTTCGAGCCCGGTGGTTGCAGCATCCCCGAATGTTGGCCAGGTTACTTATCTGAGATTTGACGAAACAAGCGGGGCTCGTGCTATTGACAGTTGGGGGGCTAAACACGGAACATTAGCAGCTTCAGCAAAACGGGATGCCGGAAAATACGGAAGTTCACTTAAACTGGATGGCTCAGGGAATGCCTATGCCACCTTGCCAACAGGTATTGTCAGCACCTTAAATGACTTCACCATATCCACCTGGGTGAAAATGGATGGTCTTGGAAGCTGGATGAGAGTATTTGATTTTGGCACGGGTGGTACACAATATATGTTCCTTACCGTTCAGGCAGGAACCTCTACCGTAAATGGAGTAACCTCCCCAATCGTTCGTTATGCAATAAAAAACGGAGGAGGAGAGCAAACGGTTAGTTTTAATTATCCCTTGCAGCTGAATTCTTGGACATATTTTGCCGTTACCCAATCAGGAAATACCGCCAGCCTGTATATCAACGGAGCTTTGGTATCAAGCAATACAGGGGTCTCTATTAAGCCCTCTCATCTTACTCCCGCTGGCACTACAACCGGCACAAATTTAAACTACCTGGGTAAATCACAGTTTAATGACCCTTTGTTCAAAGGGGCTATTGATGACTTTAAGATTTACAGCAGGGCTTTAAGTACATCGGAAATTGCTTCCGCTTTTTCAAGTCAATCGATCACGATGAATGCAATTGCCTCCAAATTAATGGGCGATGAGGATTTCGATCCTGCGGCTACTGTTTCTTCAGGACTTCCGGTAGCCTATACCAGTTCGAACCCATCAGTTGCCACGATCGTAGATGGAAAGGTTCGTATCCTGACTGTCGGAACGACCATCATTACTGCCTCACAGGCAGGAAATGATGTTTATTGGCCGGCAACACCGCAATCAAAACAATTGTCGGTTGCTATTACCAATAATACTCAGCCAATTGCTGTGCTGGGCAGGCCATTTACCTACACTATCACCAGTAAGGCACTGAGTGATTTTACAGCAACAGGCTTACCTGCGGGCTTAAGTTTAGATGCCGGCCGTGGTGTAATATCCGGTACACCTACCGAATATGGCACTTTTCCTGTAGTCATAGGAGCCCTCAATGACAGTATCCCAGGTACACAAACTATCACGTTAACGGTACAGAACAATGTAGTAAGCAATGTTATTGTTGCAGCAGGAGATGCTAAAAATATCGTGGAATGGGATGGTATTCAGAATTTTACGTTTAATGTTAAGCGTTCAACCACATCAGGAGGTCCTTATACTACGATCGCAAATGTGAGTACTAGTAAGTTCACCGATACGAATATCAGCAATGGAGCTACGTATTACTATGTGGTAGCAGCGGTAGATAGTGTAGGAGAAACCTCTATCAGTACAGAGGTAGTTGCAAAACCTAATATTGGCCAGCTCACTTACCTTAAATTTGACGAAGCAAGCGGAACCCGGGCTATCGACAGCTGGGGAGCTACTCACGGAACATTGGCACCTACTGCAGCCCGTGCTGCCGGAAAAACCGGAACTTCACTTAAACTGGCTGGCACAGCTACTTCTTATGCCACCTTGCCAGTTGGAATAGTAAAGACATTATCTGATTTTACTGTTTCCACCTGGGTGAAAATGGATGCGCTTGCCAACTGGATGCGGGTGTTTGATTTCGGTAACAGTACTACCCAGTATATGTTCCTTTCAGTGCAGGCAGGAACAACTACGGTAAATGGAGTAACGTCATCAACCGTTCGTTATGCCATTAAAAACGGAGGAACTGAGTTAAATGTAAGCTCTCCATATGCCTTCCCGTTGAATACATGGGTTCACCTGGCTGTTACCCAATCAGGTAATACTGCCAGCTTGTATATAAATGGAACTTTGGTATCAACCAACACTGGGCTCAATATCAAGCCTTCACAACTTACCCCTGCTGGCACCGCAACCGGCACAGCTTTAAATTACCTGGGTAAAGCTCAATTTAATGATCCGCTGCTTAAAGGTTCTATTGATGAGTTTAAAATTTACAGCAGGGCTTTAAGTGCGTCGGAAATTGCAGAAGGTGTGAAGACCAGTCAGGTGATTACGTTTAATGCCCTTGCACCGAAAATAATTGGAGATGCTGATTTTGATCCTTCAGCAACAGCAAGTTCCAACTTGCCGGTTGTCTACACCAGTTCAGATTCAACTGTGGCAGCCATCGTTTCTGGTAAAGTGCATATCATTGGCGCCGGAACCACAACCATAACGGCTTCACAAGCTGGAAACGCCGATTATTCAAAAGCTGATGATGTTTCTCAACTGCTTACTGTTAATAAAAAAGAGCAGTCTATTAGCTTTGCTGCAATCGCAGAGAAAACTACAAGAGATTCAGATTTCGATCTTGTGGCTGTAGCTTCATCCGGGTTAGCAATAAGCTACACTAGTTCAAACGAATCTGTTGCCACCATCATGAATGGCAAAGTTCATTTGGTTGGCGGTGGAACTACAGTAATTACAGCCTCACAAGAAGGAAATGAAAGCTATAATGCTGCAACTTCTGTAAGCCAGGAATTAAATGTATTTGCTCCTCCAGCTGTATTGACTAAAAATATAGAGGTAGAGTTAGATGCAAACGGCAGCGCTTCCATTATTCCAGCTCAGGTCGACAATGGTTCAATCAGCTATTCGGGAGCTTTAAGCTTAACCTTAGATCAAAGCACTTTTGGCTGCTCTAACGTTGGAGCTTCGGTTACGGTAACGCTTACAGGTACAGACGCTAAGGGATATTCCAGCTCTGACACGGCACAGGTAACTGTAACGGATCGTCTTAATCCGGTTCTTGCCGCTCCTGCATCTCAGCAGTTTTGTTATGCAGGCAGTACTTATACACTTCCTTCGCTGGTAGCTTCTGATAATTGCGGGGTGGGTTCGATTACTTATTCTATAAGCGGAGCAACACAAAGAAGTGGCTCTGGTGCTGATGCCAGCGGTGCATTCAATGTGGGTACATCAACCATCAACTGGACAGTTACGGATGTTCACGGAAATACAGCTACTGCGGCAACCACAGTTTCTGTTAATTCTGTATTAACTTCTGTAATACCAGATGTTTACGCCCTTAATTCTTACACCGATGAGAAGAATACCATTTACTTAGGTTATGGACCAACTTCATTAAGTGTAAGTGCAACAGCAAATGGTGGAACAGCACCTTATTCCTACCAGTGGAATACCGGTGCTGCTATGCAATCTATCGATGTGTATGAGGCAGGTACTTATACGGTAATCATTACAGATGCCAAAGGTTGTCAGACTAACTCATCCATTGTTATCAATGTTCTTGACGTAAGATGTGGTAATAATAATGACAAGGTGATGGTTTGTCATAATGGTACCGCGATCTGCGTTGCTTCTTCAGCGGTACAAGCACATTTAGACCATGGTGATAAACTGGGAGCTTGTAATTCTGAAATCAGTGCTACTACACAATCAGCCAAGGCATTGCAGATAGAGCAGCCTGCAACTTACAGTGTAACTCTTTATCCAAATCCTGTATCAGATAACCTGAATATCAAAGTAAGCAAATTAGAGGCAGGTGCTACAGTGAGAGTCTTTAATTTAGCCGGACTGGAAGTGATTTCCCAAAGCTTAGCTAAAACACTTCAAACTGTTTCAGTTGCTGGTTTGCCACAAGGTATTTATGTGGTACAGATTAAAAATGGTGCTGAAATCAAGGTACAGAAAATAATAAAGGAATAATTTTTAGTTTTTAATAGTAACACAGGGGTGTTCCGCGCAAACGGGATGCCCCTGTGCTTTTTATCTGGGCTCCACCCCTAAGCATTAACCAATAATTAAATTATAAATTGAAAAAAATCTTATTTTCAGTTTGTGCAAGGAAAAAGAGGCCTTATGTAATCTGTTATTTCGAAAATGCAATACGGTGGCTATAGTCACCGCATTTATTATAGACCCCCCTGAGGATTTTATGGCCTTTAGGGATACCAAATTATTTATGACTTCAAATTTGCTAAAACGATTTAGCTTGAATATATTTGAAGGAAATTCTTAATGCAAATCTAAATGAGTGAGATAATGCATTAAATAAACAGCTGATATAAACCCACACTTATATGAATAATTTAAAGTTAGTATTTGTACTTGCAGCAATGGTGGTATCCTCTATATCGTCCTTTGCTCAGAAGAGTTTTCAAGAAATTAAACCTACCGAACTCTGGCCGGACGACAAAAACGAGCATATTCAGGCCCACGGCGGAGGAATTATAAAACGAGGTAAGGTTTACTACTGGTTTGGCGAAGATAGAAGAAAGAACAACGAAATTAATACCAGATACGTGGGATGTTACTCATCAAAGGATTTAGTTAACTGGAAATTTCGCGGCCAGGTTTTTAAAGCTTCCACTTTGGAGGGTATCAAAGAAGGTACATTGATTATTGAGCGGCCCAAAGTATTTTATAATGAGAAAACGAAAAAGTATGTAATGTATATGCACCTTGATAGTGCGAAGTACAGGTTTGCAAGTGTAGGAGTGGCTGTATCAGACAAAGTTGATGGCGAATATAAGTTTGTAAAGAGTTTTCGGCCGTTGGGGTTGGAAAGCCGGGATATCGGACAATTCATCGATGATGATGGAACTGCTTACCTGATATTTGAAAGCAGGCCGTCAAAAGGATTTTACATTGCGAAGTTGACTGATGACTATATGGATGTGGAAAAGAAGCCGATCTTTATTGAGGCACCGCTCGAAGGTGGAGCCATTGTTCACTACAATGGTTTGTACTATGCCATTGGCTCAGCGTTAACTGGCTGGCGCCCCAATCCTAATATGTATGCAACCGCCACATCGCTCTCTGGTCCCTGGTCGGAATTTAAGCATATAGCCCCACCTGAAACGGATACTTACAAATCCCAGTCCACTATGATGATTAAAGTTACAGGAACAAAAGGGACTACGGTAATATTTATGGGAGATCAATGGAAGCCAAAGACCCAGTGGGATTCCCGCTATATATGGATGCCACTGGAGATTGGTAATGGTAATCTTTGGTTACCGAAGCCACGTCCCTGGATGCTGAATGTGAAAACCGGTGAATGGAAATATTCTGAAACTAACAAAGGTGATGGGAAGTATTCCGAAGCAAAAAAATAGAAACACCTCAATTTGGATGAAAGCTTGTAAAATATTACTCAACCTACTACTTTGTCTATCGCTGCCAGCTATGTCGCAGGATATCGTAAAAGGGACTGAGACAGCCCTGCAATCTCCTGATAAAAAGCTTGTAGTTAAATTTTATCAGAAAGTGTTTGGCGCTGGTAAACGAAAAATGTATTACCAGGTAAGCTATAACCATAAGTCGGTGATAAACGAGTCGGAACTTGATCTGCAGCTCGATAACAATCTGTCTGAGCGGGCAATGGCCCTTCCGGTCGATAAGCATGAGAAATGGTTTGAAAATTTGTCTGTAAAAAAGCTTACCAGTGCCTCGAAGGATACAACCTGGAAGCCCGTAGTAGGGGAGCGGGCACAGATTCGCGATCATTATAATTCGCTGACGGTAGAAACCGTAAAGGATGATAATCCTATCTATCTGGTTAATATCGAGATCAGGGCTTACAATGAGGGAGTCGGGATTCGCTACTTCTTTCCCGAAAATCCCAAAGGAACTTATTACCGGATTATGTCAGAGAATACCGAATTTTCTCTCCCTGAAGGCACTAAAGCCTGGCATGCGTCCTGGGGGCAAGCTCCATACAAGCTGCTGCCATTAAAAGACTGGCAGGACGAAAGCGAGCGGCCACTTACGCTCAAATTGTCAAACGGGCTTTATGCCTGCCTTGCAGAGGCACAAATGGTCGATTATGCCCGCACGAAATTTAAACTAAGTGTGTCAAAGCCTAATACTGTGCTTACATCTATGTATGCACCTGCCGATTTAATATCTCCTTTTGCTACGCCATGGAGGGTTATTATGGTAGCCGAAAGTGCAGGCGGCCTGATTGAAAACAACCACCTCATACTCAGCTTAAATGAAGCTTGCAAGATTGCCGACCCAAGTTGGATAAAGCCGGGTAAAATAATGCGGGTAGCTAAATTAACTACTTCAGACGCTAAGGCCAACATCGATTTTGCAGTACAGCACAATCTCCAGTATATCCTGTTCGATTGTTGCTGGTATGGCCATCATTATTCCTTTGATAGCGATGCAACAAAAGTGGCTATACAGAACTTTGATTTACCTGCTATTATTCAATATGCAAAAGAAAAGGGCATTGGTGTATGGTTATATGTAAATCAGCAGGGCTTGCTTGCTCAGTCAGATTCGCTTTTTAAGGTTTATAACAGTTGGGGTGTTAAAGGCGTAAAATTTGGCTTTGTACAGTCAGGGTCACATCGTTGGACCACCTGGATCGAAAAAGCAATCCAACAAGCTGCAGATGCAAAGATCATGGTGAATGTTCACGACGACTGGAGGCCAACCGGCGAGCAGCGTACCTGGCCAAACCTCATGACTGCCGAGGGTATCCGTGGAAATGAAGAGATGCCCGATGCTACGCATAATACGGTTCTTCCTTTTACGCGCTATCTTGCAGGTGCGGCTGATTACACTATTTGCTATTACAATAGTCGGATTAAAACAACACATGCTCACCAACTGGCGATGGCTGCTGTTTATTACAGCCCAATTCAAACCCTATTCTGGTATGATAAGCCGGAGTTTTCCAATAATGAACCTGAACTGGAGTTTTGGGATAGAATACCAGCAAGCTGGGACGAAACAAAGGTACTGCAAGGAGAACCGGGACAATTTATTACCACCGCCCGAAGAAAAGGAAATGAATGGTTTTTGGGCTCTTTAACAAATACCGAGTCCAGAACTTTGAAGGTTAGATTAAGTTTTTTACCTGCGGGTAAGAAATATCTGGCAACTATATATTATGATGATAAGACAGCACCGACCAGGACCAAAGTTGGGATAAAACGGATACAGGTAAATTCATCTACGGTGTTGGAGGCTAATCTTGAGGCTTCAGGTGGGCAGGCAATCTGGATAAAGCCCCTGTAGAGAGGCTTTGAACTTCAAATATTATTAAGAACCGTACATATAAAACAACAACACACTTAAACATATGAAAATAAAGTTTCTGGTTATGATATTCCTTCTGCTCAATTTGAGGCAGAGGGTTCTGTCGCAGGAGCAACAGGTTCGCTCACCTGATGGTAAAACGTATATGCACATCTTTACTAAAGATGGAGAGCTTAGCTATAGTATAAGTTTTAACCGCAAAGAAATTATCAGTCCTTCCCTTCTGGGGCTTGAAGTAAATGGGTACAATAGCGGAACGAACGTAAATGTGAAGTCGGCAGATAAGAACTTCCATTCTGAAAGGATATCCTGGCCCATCGGGGAGAATTCCATTATTGACAACACCTATAATGAGCTTATTCTAGGGTGTGAATCTGGGCCATATACTTACAACCTGAAGGTTCGGGTATTTAACGGAAGCGTGGCTTTTAAGTATGTTTTTCCGACGCAAAACGGGCTGGAAAAAGCTACGATCAACAAAGAAAACACTGCTTTTACAATCAGTGATCCTGCTCTTATCTATCAATATCATCATGAATCGGTGTTTACGCCAACGAAAGTCGATACCTTAAACAAAACCTGCGATTTTCCGGCGACACTCAAAAGTCCCAACTTCTACCTGAGTATAGGCGAAGCTGATAACCGGAATTATACTAAAGCAGAGCTAGCAAAAGGTTCAGGCAGTAATTCTCTTTCAGTAGCGTTCGTGCGTGACAAAGAAGTGACGTTTGATACAGGATTTGAAACACCCTGGCGAACGGTGAGTATTTCGAAGACGGCCATCGGACTTCATCAATTTAGCGAACTGTTTTTGAAGCTGACTCCACCCTCTCCTAATACAGATCTCAGTAAGATCGTTCCCGGTAAGCTTATTCGTGCGCAATTAAATACGCAAAGTGGCTTAGATTGTATAGATCTTGCAAAGAAGATGAATTTTAAATATATCATGTTTGATGGCAGTTGGTATGGGCCAGACCGGGCGGTAAGCTCGGATCCTACAGTTCCCATTCCAGCTATTGACATGCCTAAAGTTTTGGAATACGCCAGGCAGAACGATATTAAATTGATTCTTTATCTTGATTATGTGGGCCTTCGCCTTTATCTGGATAAAGCACTGCCGGTATATAAGCAGTGGGGAGTTGCCGGCCTGAAGTTTGGATTTGTTGACGGTTTTTCTCAAAAGGGATTAACCTGGCTGGATAACGCAATAAAAAAGGTAAACGACAACGGTTTTCTTTTGAATATTCATGATAATTACAAGCCTACAGGATTAAGCCGGGCTTATCCTTATTTGTTGACTCAGGAAGGTATTAGAGGGGACGAAAATAGCCCCGATGCATTTCATACCACCACCTTACCATACACACGTTTTCTTGCAGGCGCTGCCGATTTTACATTTTGTTTTCCTAATCCAGCCAACAGCTACAGTAAAAACATCAAGGTAAGTAAAGCTCAGCAATTAGCACTTACGGTCGTTTATTTTAGTCCGCTTCAGGCTATTTTCTGGTATGGTAGGCCAAAGGACTACACCAACTTTGACGAAATAGAATTCTTTAAGTATGTTCCAACGGTTTGGGATGAGACACGATACTTAGCCGGGGAAATAGGAGAAAATATAAGCGTGGCCAGAAGAAAAGGTACAACCTGGTTTATTGGTAACGCAGCAGGGCTAAATGCTTGGAAAACGGATTTAAAACTTGATTTTCTGGATAAGGGAAAGAGCTATAAGGCAACATTTTACGAAGATGGAAGTAGTGGCCAAATTGTTAAACGCGTTTCCCGGTTAAAAAGAGGCTATAAGTTAATGATTGATTTGAAAACGAAAGGCGGCCAGGCAATTATGATTGAACGGGAGGAATAGGCTAATTGAATTAATTTTTCAGCAGGAGAGGTATATTAATTGAAATTTAAACACGTATTCTTTTAAAAAAATGAAATTTTTTACTCTATGTTTAGTTCTCAGTCTTTTTTCTGCGGTATATGCCCAGAATCCGCAGAAGATATACCCGTTGTATTCTCCGGACAGAAAGTTGAAAATCGCGGTAGAGAAACAGCCTGATGGCAGTTATTGGTATAGCTTTTCTGCTAACAAAAAATTATTAATAGGCAAATCACCAATCGGGTTTGAGACCGAAAAAAGTGGTAAAATCCCTTCCAGAGGATGGAAAGTTACAGCCCAGGATCGAAAAACAGTCAATTCTGTTTGGAAACCCGTTTGGGGTAAGCGGCAAATAGTTTCTGATCGTTATAATGAATTGACACTAAAACTGTCTTCCGCCGAAAATAACTCAGAAAAAATGAACGTGGTGTTACGGGCCTACAATGACGGCGTGGCATTCCGATACCTTATCCCACAAGCAAGTACCGCCGAACAGGAGGTTCTTTCAGAGCTTACCGGGTTTAATTTTGCTGGTGATTTTACGGCCTGGTATTATAATGGTGAAAAACATAATATCGGACCGGAATTGCTATCTGAGGCTGATGGCGACCGAATGCCGGTAATGACCATTAAAGCTGGTGATGCCTCCTATATGGCTATCCACGAGGCCTGTTTAGATGAAGGCCAACCCCTAAAACTACGATCTACAAAAGGAGAATTTTCGTTTTCTGTCACTTCGAAATCACGGCGGCTTCATCCTGGTTACCACTCTGCCTGGAGAGTTATCTTTTTTGGAGACACACCAGGCAAACTGGTTGATTCGCACTTATTGGAGTTGCTAAATCCTGCTCCTGAAATAGATTTTTCCTGGGTAAAGCCCGGTGTTGCGCTTTGGGATTGGAGGATAGATGGTGCAGTTTGGGATGACTTTCATTATGAGATGAACTATGCTTCCTGGGTTAAGATGATCGATTTTGCTGCTAAACAAGGCTTTCCCCACCTTGTACTGGATGCCAACTGGTATGGACCGGAATTTTCGAAAGACTCGGATCCTTTAAAAGGCGATAAAGCAAAGGATGTGCAAAATATTATTCGGTACGGGAAAGCAAAAGGTGTAGGTGTATGGCTCTATCTGAATGATGTTGGTGGAAAGCGATTTCCTATAGAAAAAACACTCCAGCAATATGGTCTATGGGGGGCTGCCGGTGTGAAGTACGGCTTTATGGCAGGTAGTCCTGAAGAAAAAAATATCCGCACAAAAATGCTCACCGAACTAAGTGCGAAGAATAAATTGCTGATTGATTTTCACGATGGTCCGGTTCACCCTTACGGCCAGATGCGTACCTGGCCCAATGCCCTCACCCGGGAATATTGCAAAGCACAGCTGGATGGAAAGGATGTCTTTTATCCCAAAACGTTTGTAACCTCAGCCTTTGTAAATATGATTGCAGGGCCAGTTGATATGAATAATGGGATGTTCGATCTCCGCCAGGGAAAAACCACACGAAAAGATAACAATATGGAAGTTCCGTCCACGGTTGTTTCAGAGGCTGCCCGCACCCTCATCACTTTTTCCGGAGCAACCATTATTCCGGATATTCCCGAGTATTATCAGAAATATCCCGAATTGCTCGGTTTTCTATCAGCGCAGAAAATGCCCTGGAAGGAAAGTAAAACTTTAGCGGGCGAAATTGGAGAATATATCGTAACCATGCGGCAAGCTTCAGATGGAGTGTACCTGGTAGGCGCCGCTACAAACGAAAAGGAACGCTTACTTCAGATTCCAATGTCGTTTTTACCTCAGGGTACTTTTGTAGCCGAGGTCATAGAAGACGGGGACACTGCTCATTATTTGACAAACAGGGAGACTTACAAGGTAATGAAGAAAAATATTACAAGAAAAGATACTCTAAATGTTAGGCTGGCTGCAGGTGGAGGTTCTTGCATTAAGCTTGTGATGAAGAAGTAAATCAGTTCAGGATTAGGTAAGAGGATTTTCGTATCAGATAGCTGCAATTAGTTGTGAAGTAGGAACTTTTACTTCATTTAATCTAATATCCTAAAGCAGGCAGTCGTCTTAATTGAATGCCTGTTTGCTTTTAAAAGATGGTACCTCTATTCAATTCCCGACGACTATTCTTCATAATTGTAGGATAATTATCTGATTTGTGTTCTTTTTATGGATCTACTATTCGGGCTGGGTTTGAAGTTAGTTAAGATGCTAAATCGATTTAAGGAATGATTAATGTGGGCATGTTGTTTTTAGTAAGTGTCGGATTTATGCAAAATAAAGTCTGTTTCGTATAATTCTGGGAGGACGGCTTTATATAGCTTTGTATCAATCAAATAACCTAAGGACAAGCCTGCGAGCTTATTTGTCAAGCCCTTTATAAACCAATAAATGAAACAACCTAATTCAGCCACAACTGGTATCGAAAAATTGGAGTCAGCCATTTTATCAGCGGTTTATAGATCTAGTCAGGCTTAGCTTATTATCACCAGGCAATGTCCCTAAATTTTTTAATATAAATGAGATATTGTTTAGCACTAGACCTAAATGAAGACCTTGCTTTAATTGCGGAATACGAGCAATGGCATAAAAATGTATGGCCTGAAATAAGGGAAAGTATTAAGGCCTCCGGTATCACTGAAATGGAAATTTATCGCACAGGTAACCGGCTTTTTATGATTATGGAAACTGATGCCTCCTTTTTATTTAGTCGTAAAGCAGCTATGGATGCAGCTGATGCTAAAGTTCAGGAATGGGAGAGCCTAATGTGGAAGTTTCAGAAGCCGCTTCCCTGGGCGATGGAGGGTGAGAAATGGATACTAATGAATAAAATATTTGAGTTAGAACAACACACTTTAGGAAATAATTATTAATGAAAAGCCTTTTCTTAGCTCTGAGTCTTTTTTTAAGCTCCTTGGGCTATGCCCAACAAGTTTTATCTCCCAATAAAAAAATTAAGGTAGTTGTAGAAATGCAACCGACCAGCAAGGAAGGCTTAGGTCAGGCTTATTTTAAAGTGCTCTATAAAAAGGGTGCGGCGTATATCGAAGTGCTGCCAGCTTCGCCACTCGGTATTTTAAGAGAGGACCAGCAATTCGTATCAAATCTCAAGTTGATTGGCGAGAGTAAGCCGGTAACTATACACGACAAATATGAAATGTTGACGGGAAAGCGGAAGCATTGTGAAAACTTTGGTATTGAAAAAATATTTAACTATAAGAATTCATTGAAACAGCTCCTAAATATCACTTTCAGAGTGTATAATGACGGGCTAGCGTTCAGGTACACTTTTCCCAATAGTTCAGACTCCAGCTTTTCAATTAGAGATGAAGTAACCGGTTATGTAATTCCTAAAGGTACGGCAAGATGGATGCAGCCATTTGATCAATCCTATGAGAATTTTTATCCGCTTAATACCGATGGAACTACTGAAAAGAGCAATGGCGATTGGGGCTATCCTGCTTTGTATAAGGTAAATAACCAGCCATTATGGGTACTAATTTCAGAGGCAGGTATAACGAAGCAAAACTGTGCGGCGAGGCTTAACAATAAACAAAACTCAAGCCTGTATAAGGTGACTTACCCTGCGGCAAAAAAAAACTGGCATGGCGGAGCAGTTTCCAGTTTACCCTGGAAGTCGCAATGGCATGTTATGATAGTAGGTGGATTGTCTGATCTGGTAGAAAGTACCCTGATTACTGATGTGAGCGAATCTACTTCCTTTAAGGAAACGAAATGGATAGAGCCTGGAAGCGCAGCTTGGGTGTATTGGGCGTACAATCATGGTTCAAAGGATTATGAGAGAGTAATTGAATACATTGACCTGGCTGTGAAAATGCATTGGCCGTATGTGCTTATTGACTGGGAATGGGATGTAATGTCAAACGGTGGGACTTTAAAGGATGCCTTGAATTACGCCAGGGCTAAAGGCATCAAAACACTTTTATGGTATAACTCGGGGACTGACTGGCTTGGTGCAACTCCGACGGACAGGCTGTTAACACATGAGAAAAGAGAAAAGGAATTTTCATGGCTAAAAGAGGCTGGAGTATCAGGTATCAAAGTCGATTTTTTTGCGGGAGACCAGCAGGGCATGATGAGGTATTATA
This sequence comes from uncultured Sphingobacteriaceae bacterium, assembly GCA_946887045.1. The sequence goes on from CAMPKC010000010.1 coordinate 51,388, forward strand.
TCGATATTCTGGAAGACGCCGCAAAATATAACCTGCTGGTTAACTTTCATGGGGCTACCTTGCCTCGTGGTTGGGCTCGTACTTATCCTAATTTAATGACTACAGAAGCCGTGTACGGAGCAGAATGGTATAATAACAAGCCGACTTTAACGAATAAAGCTGCTGCTCATAATACAACACTTCCATTTACGCGGAATATAGTAGGCTCAATGGATTATACCCCGGTAACTTTTTCAGATTCGCAGCATCCACATATAACTTCCTTTGCTCATGAGCTGGCATTAGCAGTGGTATTTGAATCTGCATTACAGCATTTTGCAGACAGGCCCTCTGCGTTTTATGACTTAGAGGAAGAACCGCGGAAATTTCTACAGAATTTTCCAACAACCTGGGATGAAACCAAACTGATAAACGGCTACCCGGGCGAAATGGTTGTTATTGCACGAAGAAAAGGCAAACTCTGGTATGTAGCCGGGCTCAATGGGAAAGACTCTCCGCAAACTCTGAATCTTAATTTGAACTTTTTAGGCAACTCAGATTATTCTTTCCAATTATTTAAAGACGGAGCAGATACAAAATCCGTTGCAAGCGAAAGCAGGAACGTCAAAAAATCAAATACGCTTCAAATTCAATGCCTGCCCCGGGGAGGCTTTGCAGGGGTAATCAGCGACAAGCACTTAAATACACAAATAATAAAAAATTAACCAATTATGAAACGCAGGCAGCTTTTAAAGCAGTTGGCAGCCACACTTCCGGCTGTAGCATTGGCTAAGCATATTAATGCAGCCGACAACATGCTCAACAGTAATTACGAGTTTATGGCTTCGGGGCCATTTAAACCCGATTGGAATTCTCTTTCTTCCTATCAAACTCCCGAATGGTTTAGAAATGCAAAATTCGGGATATGGGCGCATTGGGGGCCTCAGTGTCAGCCTGAATTTGGCGATTGGTATGCCCGGGAAATGTATATGGAAGGGAGCAGGAAGTATAAATACCATGTTGAAAAATACGGACATCCTTCAAAGTTTGGATTCAAAGATGTAATCAATGAATGGAAAGCAGACCTTTGGGACCCGGAAAGCTTGGTTTCTTTATATAAACAGGCCGGTGCGAAGTATTTCGTGGCTTTGGCTAACCACCACGATAATTTTGACCTGTATAAAAGTAAATACCAGAAGAGCTGGAACTCGACCAAAATCGGCCCTAAAAAGGACCTGATCAGAGGGTGGGAGAAGGCCGCTAGGCGCAATGGCTTACGCTTTGGGGTAAGCGTTCACGCAGCCCACGCCTGGAGCTGGATGGAAACAGCCCAGCGTGCTGATAAAAATGGGCCACTGGCAGGTGTGCCTTACGACGGAAAGCTAACGAAAGTTGATGGGAAAGGTAAATGGTGGGATGGCCTGGACCCTCAGGAACTGTATGAACAAAATCACCCTTTAAGTAAAAATAGCCTCGACAATGGCATGATTCATAAGCAGTGGAATTGGGGGAACGGAGTAGCGGTGCCTTCTAAAGAGTATTGTGAAAAGTTTTATAACCGCACTGTTGACCTGATCAATGAATATGATCCTGATCTGGTTTATTTTGATGATACAGCATTGCCGCTTTGGCCTGTAAGCGATGCCGGACTCCGGATAGCAGCCCATATGTACAACCGAAGTCTTAAAAAGAAAGGGAGAGTAGAGGCTGTAATTAACGGCAAAATCCTGGATGAGTTACAGCGTAAATGTATGGTTTGGGATATCGAGCGTGGACAAAGTAATGTGATAGAACCTTTACCCTGGCAAACAGATACCTGCATTGGTAGCTGGCATTACGACAGGCCGGTTTATAACAATAAAAGTTATAAAAGTGCAAAGACTGTAGTTCATACGCTGGCTGATGTAGTTAGTAAAAATGGGAATCTGTTATTAAATATACCGGTTAGAGGTAATGGAACTATAGATGAACTGGAGCGTGCCATCGTAGTAGAAATAGGTGAATGGATGGCCGCAAACAGCGATGCCATTTATGATACCAGGCCATGGAATGTTTTTGGTGAAGGTCCGGCTATGGAATCTGCACCCGCACTTTCCGCTCAGGGTTTTAATGAAGGTAAAGGCAAGCCTTTTGGTGCCACAGATATCCGGTTTACCACTAAAAATAACGAGGTATATGCAACCGTGCTGGGCTGGCCAGAGAACGGTCAGGTATTAATCAAAAGTATGAAGGCGGGGAGTGCTAATCTGGAAAAAGCGGTATCGGTTGTAGAAATGGTAGGTAATGGACAAAAGCTCAAATTTAGCCAAACCAATGAGGGCTTGCGGGTAAACGTAAACGAAAAGCCAAAGCTCTCGTACGCCTTTGCATTGAAGATTTCTTAAAGGACAGGGTGGGGAGTATTACAAAAAAATAACATTAATCCATATGAAAACTTCTGCTCTATTAAATGTAGAAGCAGAAGTTTTACTAAAAATACTATATGCAGAATAATTTTTTAAAGAATTTAGGCCTATTATGCTTATTGGTTATTGGCTTAGAAGTTAAAGCGCAGCAAAACCAGCCTCTACCCCAACCGGTTATACCAGATTATAGTGCCGATCCTTCCGTTGCTTATTTTGACGGTACATACTATTTGTACGGAACATCTGATATCGACCGTGATTTGCAGGAAATGGGGCCGCCAGTCGTATGGGCCTCAAAAGATCTTGTGAACTGGAGTTATAAGGGAACGCTTTTTCAAGGTATTGATTGGAATAAACCATACACTTATGGCCCCGAAGGTAAAACGAGAAAAGGTTATTTCAGATACTGGGCACCTGGCCCCGTAATTAAAAAGGATAAGCTTTATCACCTATTTGCTACCATAGTTAAGCCTGATGGGAAAGCCGGCAGCTATCATTTAACAGCAAACAAGCCTGAAGGCCCTTTCAAGTTCGGGAATGGGGCAGGCGTTTTCTTTAACGAACCGGAAAAAGAAAAAGAAGAGGCCAAGCCTGTTGCACGGGATATTGATGGTGACCCCTTTGTAGATGATGACGGGCAAGCCTACATCTACTGGCGCCTCAGAAAGGCCGCCAAACTGAGTAAAGACTGGAACACAATTGACGGGCCGGAAATATCTATTCCAACCAAAAGATCAGGCTATTCTGAAGGCCCCTTCTTATTTAAACGAAACGGCATTTACTACTATTTCTACACCCTATCCGGCGGAGCCAACTACGCTTATGCCTACATGATGAGCAAAACAGGCCCATTAGGTCCCTTTGTTGCCCCGGAACAGGATATGGTATTTAAATCTGATGTTGCCAAAGGTGTCTGGGGGCCAGGTCATGGTAATGTGCTGCGCATTCCGGGTAAAGATGAGTACCTGTTTTTCTATCTGGAATACGGGCAGGGAAGCACCACCCGCCAGGTTTACGTTAACCGCATGAAATTTAACGAAGATGGAACCATTCAGCCTGCAGAGCTAAGTACTACCGGTGTGTTGGAAATGCCCAATTTGGACAAAAGGACACTTATTCGTCCTGTTAAAGTTACCGCTTCCAGTATAAGGAGGGATGCCGTAATTAAAGCAACGATAGATACGGTAATTGATAAGTTACTCACCATACCTTCCAAATTTGCAGAAACGGAAGTTGTCAGGGCTCAGCGTACAATGAATTTTAAACCGGAAAATGCCATCGATGGCTCAAACGGGACCTTCTGGATGGCCGACAATGCCGACAAGCAACCCTGGTACCAGATTGATTTGGGTGTAATAAAACGGGTGAATAGCATGGAGCTCTTTTTCGTAAAATCCACCCTCGGCCATACCTTTAAAATCGAAAAGTCGGAGGACGGCCAGGCATGGAAAATAGTAAATATCTCCGGGTCAGAGTTAATTCGTTCTCCGGAAGTTATTCAGAAGATAGGTAAAACCCGTTTCCTCAAATTGACCATCTTGTCGGGTGCGCCTGGTTTGTGGGAGCTTAAGGTGTATTGACATGAGTAATAATAAAATCAGGAATTTGATTCACCGAACACCTTTAAACCTGGTAAACTCTTAAATTATTAACAGGATGGGAAATCAAATTCAAAATGGACCATCCTGTGAGATCAAAATAATAACACCCGTAGAAATCCTTCATTGCTGCGGATTGGGGAGGAGTGGTTATACTTCCCTCTAATAGTTCCAGTGCTAAAATTCTGAAAAAAGTCTTCCGTCCGGTGTATACATCGATCTGCCTTCATCGAAACTTCCACAGAAGCCAACACGTATATACTTATATTCCCAAAGTTTTAAAGGCTACCGGGCGAGTATTAGGATAGCTTATGGGATAATGTCCTCAATTGTAAAAAGCGAACTAATCATCTTTTTTACTTAACTTCCGCAGATTTATGCTATGCTTTTACTGTATGCTTCGATTATAATATTATTACATTTAAAATAAAGAGTTGCCGCTAAAAAAAAATGATAATACTATTTTAGAAGTATATTTTTGGGATAAACAATCGCAAACTATTGAGGTTATTGTTCGCACCTTTACGTAGCTTAATGCTCATTGCCAAACAATATAATTTATGTAACACTAAAAGATATTGGCTAAAAAGCGTTTTATTTATAGAAAAAGTTGCGGACGAAGGGTATAAATTGAAGATGGTTTTTGTCTTTACATATTCAAGAGCATAGGGGAAGGAAGTATTGGTTTGTTAAGTAGATTCTGGGATAAGGTTTTTACTAAACATGTCGGTCTTGCTGCTTGAATCTATGTTCCTGATTCCTAAAGGGTAAATAATGAAGAAGAGGATTTCGATTGAAGATATTGCAAAAGAACTGGGTATATCAAAGACTTCGATATCTTGGATAATAAATGGCAAGGCTAAGGAAAACCGTATTGGCGAAGCTTTGGAAAAACGGGTGCTCGATCACATTGCTAAAGTAGGATATCAGCCTAATCAGTTTGCCAGAGGTCTGCGCACTGGAAAAACAAATACGATCGCGGTGTTGGTGGAAGATATCTCCGACCCTTTTTTTGCTGGAATTGTGCGAATTATTGAAGAGTCGGCTTATACGAAGGGTTATAAAATAGTTTGTTCCAGTACAGAAAATGATACCAAAAAAACGAAAGATATTATTGCTGCTTTCCGGTCAAGGCAAGTAGACGGGTTTATTATTGCCCCGCCGCCGGGAATAGAGGAGGATATCGAAGGCCTATTGTCAGATAATTTTCCAGTTGTATTATTTGACAGGTATTTTCCTTCTGTCCCAACAGATAACATTACAGTAGACAATTATCAGGGTACTTATGATGCGATATCATATTTTTATGAGTGCGGACATAAGAACATCGGTTTTGTAACCTTGATATCTGATCAAATCCAGATGCAGGAACGTTTGAATGGCTATATGAAAGCTACAGATGATTACAAAGCTGATTATTATATCAAGCGAATTGGTTTCGATCAGGGCCGAGAGTCCACTGTAAGCGATATTAAGAAATTTCTGAAATCCAATAAAGCACTGGATGGTTTATTCTTCTCAACCAATTATTTAGCATATGCAGGCATCGAAGCGATTCAAAGTCTCGGGTTAAAAGTGCCAGATCAATTAGGAGTAATTGTTTTTGATGACGAATATTTCTTTCGTTTATTTAATCCCCCAATTACTGCAGTAGAACAGCCAACGAGGGAAATTTCGGAGAATGTTATTGCTCTAATGCTCAATAAGCTCACTACTCAGGGCAAACAGATGGAAAGAAAAAATATTGTATTGCCAACAAAGCTTATAATAAGAAAATCAACAAAGAATTACGAAGCGGTTAAGCCCATCCTAAACGAGAAATTCGATGAAGAGCGGAGCATATAGAGAGCCATAAGTGCTTATGCAGTCACTAAAGGTTTAAAGGATTCTTCGAAAATCTCTAACTCGAGATGTCTATCGAGCTAGTTCACCTGTTAATAGTTCAGTTAAGAAAATCTCTTTTTTTTCTAAAAAAAAGGCCGGCACAAAGTTAAGTAGCGAGAGAAAGAAATAAAATATGTTGATTATTTGCTAAATCGATTAAGCAACGCTAAATTTGATTCAATAATCTGTTCCCATTTTTAACAGAACTACTCTTGAGTATCTGAAGCCGGGAGCGTAAGCAAGAAGAAGGATGTCGGAAAAAGTTTTATTAAAAGATGTAGCCAGAGCGTTAGGTTTATCAACAACAACGATATCGTTTATATTGAATGGGAAGGGGACCGAAATGAAAATCAGCCATGGCGTCATTGAGCGGGTATTTAAATACGTCAATGAAACTGGTTTTAAAACTAACCATTTGGCAAAAACTCTGGCTACAGGTAAAACAATGACCATAGGCCTCCTAATCGAAAGAATCTCAGACAGTTTTTTTGCAGAACTTGCTTATTATGTTGAAAAAAGTGCTTCTGAATATGGTTATAAAGTAAGTTATTGCAGTACGGATAATGATAATAACATTGCCAGGGAAATTATCAATTTATTTAGAGAACGACATGTAGATGCGTATATTATAGTTCCAACGCCCTCAATAAAGAAGGAAATTCAAGGCCTTATTGATGATAATATTCCCGTCGTGCTATTCGACCGCTATTATTCAGGCTTAAACTGCGATTATGTTGGCCTGGATAATTTTGAAAGTTCCTATAATGCCATCAATCACCTAATCCGTGATTGCGGGAGAACTAATATCGGCTTTATTACGACAAGTTCGAAGCAGTCTCAAATGTTAGGCCGATTGGAGGGATATCAGAAGGCAATTGCAGAAAACCAACTAGTTCCCCTCGTAAAAAGCGTCAATTTTAGTCATCCGAAAGAATTCTTAGAGAAAGAAATAAGGACTTTTTTAAAGAGAAATTCCCATATAGATGGATTGCTCTTTGCAACCCATTACCTGGCAATGGCGGGAATTAGATTCTTAAGGAAAAAAAGGCCGGAAGACATTTCTTTTATTGCTTATGATGACCAACCTTTCTATAGTGAAATAAGCCCCGGTATTACAGGAATAGCCCAGCCTGTAGAGAAAATGGGTATTAGCCTGGTTAATATTTTGATGGATAGGATGGCCGCTGATAAAGGCTGCACCGAATCTAAGAAATTAGTTTTTCCTTCTATTTTAAATATCAGAGAGTCTAGTACAGCCCTTTTTTCTGTTTCGGGCTCAGCAGAAAAAGAAAAAACAAGGCCCATAAATTGATTAATCGACATTTCATTCGATAATTAGCCAAATTTAATTTTAGCGTGTTTCTTAAACTCCATGGTTTTTAGAAACGCTTTCGTCGAAATCCGGAGACCCATTTTGGTATAGGGAGAATAAACTTCGGAGAAGGTCTGCGTTAAAGAAGCGTAAATCGCTTTTGATAACAAATTATATAACGGATTTATATTCAAATACCGAAACTGCCGATATTCAAATTCGCGCTTAACTCCACCCGCAATCAGTTTCAATTCGCAGTTTTTCTTCCTTTTAAATGCTTATAAAACTTAAGTAGTTAGAGAATGAAAAAATGTGAAATTTTATTTGATAAATCGATTAAGCAGTATTATATTTTAATATCAGGATGTTCTTCCCTATAATGTTTTAGAAAAGGTTCGGAGGCATTTTTAGGCATACGAAAAAGATAACGTTCCTTGATTAGCGACGGTTAGAGATTATTTGTAATAGGAGGTTATTTAAGTAGTTAATATTCAGATGTGAAACCTGTTTATTTTCCGATCCACGCCCGCTTCATATGTTCATAATTCAAGCATCGACGTGTCCTTTTTCGCGGTAAAGGCTCATAAAGATTAAGTAAGTAAAAAAGTTAAAAAAATCAGAAAATGACTTGCTAAATCGATTAAGTACTTCTATATTTGAATAACTAATCAAGAATTAAACTTTTTAGCGTCTCTCTTAGTGTATAGTGTTTTTAGAAAAGGCTTAGTTAAAAGTCCAAGGCGCTTATAGTTATAAAAAAGATAAGGTTCTGGGTAGTAGTTGCAATTGAAGGGAGTAAGTCATGCTTTTAATTCCTTTAATAAAAAAAGGATAATTGATTATTAACCAGTGGTTGAATTCGGGCGTCTATGAGATGTTCAATAATTTAATCAGTATCAAAAGCTAACCAAGGGTAGTGCACTATTAGAAGGTATGATGGCTCGGTAGTGTTTATTAAATATGTTTTAAAACTATAAATTATGCGTTTCAAGGTTTTTTTATGTATGTCTTTTTTTGCTTGTTTTTTTCAGGGTTATGGAAAAAATAAGAGCAAGGCATCTCCCGTGTTTCTACGACATTACACTGATTCTTTAAGTGCAGATTCCGCAGTAAGAGCAATTAACGTTTCAGGTAAGAAAAGTTCTTTAGGAGATTCATTGCAAAATGTTCTCAATTCAGTTAAACCTGCTCAATTCGATTACTTTCCGGGTGTTTCTCTGCAGCAATATTTAAAGGGGCAAGCCGCAGGGGTTTATATACAGGAGCCAAATGGTGAGCCTGGAACCGAACAGAACATTTTTATTCATGGTGCTTCAATGCCTATTTTATCAGCCCAAGACTTATTCAACTCACAGCCCTTAGTTGTCATTGATGGGGTGCCTATTATTTCAAAAGATCATCCTTTCGCTTATGACATTCAATACTATGACTTTAATCGAATAGGTTCGGCAACAAATCTTTTGGCTGGCATTCAGCCTGAGAATATTGCTTCTATACAGGTTTTGACTGATCCTATTGAAATAGCCAAGTACGGGGCACGGGCAACAAACGGTGTAATTTATATTAAAACAAAGCCGTCTTCGGGTAACAGGCATATTAGTATCAATTCTTATTTTGGCTTTGCAACTCCTCCGACTGTAACAACGATAAATGGTGCTTCAGAAAATAAGTTCAGAGCTCCATTTTATCAACGATATGCGACATTTGAACAAACACAGAATATTCCGTCTTATTTAAGTGATTCTTTATATAATATTTACTACGGTCCATCAAACTGGACAGACCTTTATTATAAAAAGTCACTGGTGTATGGAATAGATGCCAATGCAAGTGGTGGTAACTCCAGATCAAATTTCAGGGTGTCTCTGGGAAATCAGCGGAGTGGTGGAGTTGCCGATGGTACTGGTATGGATCGCTACAGTGCTGCTTTTATAATGAATATGATTCCGCTAAAATGGCTAAACGTAACCACGTCTATTAACGCAAGTCAAATAGTTAGAGAGCGTAACAAGTATATGAGAGACCGTTATGCAGAAATACGATATTTTCCCAATCTGGTTAACCCTCCTGCACCTAACAAAGAATACTATGGAAAGTACTTAAGGGAGTATGATAAATCCTTTGACAAGAACCGTAATAATCTTATTAATGGCTATCTAAATGTAGACATAACTTTCGGTAAATTCCTTGTAAACAGCAAACTTGCTGTTGATTATAGTGAAGGTTACAGAGATGTGTTTTATCCGAGCACATTAATGGAAACCAATAGTTATGTTTCCAATTACTTTGGCTACAATCAGCGTTTATTGGCAGAGAACTCTATTTCGTACAATTTAACCCCGAATAAACAATCAAACCTTTCCTTTGAGGTTGGGCAATCTTTACAATGGGATACTTACCAGTACAGTTATGGGAATGCATACAGAGGTTCCAGCGATTATATAAAGATCAATTTATTAACCGAGCCAACGGGTAACTACACTCCCGCTGTTTTTACTTATAATTTTGTTGGCGGCGTCGGAGGCTTTTTAAATAGTTTAACCTACCGATATCTGGACAGGGTAAAAAACAACCTGGTATCATTGTATGGTAAAACATCTTATTCTTATAAAGACAAGTACTTCTTCTCCGCAATATTAAGAGAAGATGCTTCCTCTACTGCGCAGCCAACCAGCAGATGGTTTTTCTCTCCAGCAGTTTCTGCAAAATGGAGTGCTAAAAAAGATTTCTTTACGAAAAGTAAAGTTATTTCTGATTTAGACTTTAATGCAGGCTACTCTCGCCTTGGGCGAGTGCAAACAGATGATAAATTTTCAGCTGGACCGCAATATACTATTGATATTGGTTATTCCGGAGAGGCGCGCATTGGAAGTTTTTCAAACATTGCAACTCTTAACAGGCCATATTCTACCGGGTGGATTGGTTATGATATTCCATGGGCATACTCAGAACAAATAAACGCTGGTGTATCAATTGGATTATGGAATAACCGCCTAACCAGTTCCATTCAGTTTTATTCCAAATCGGATAAAGACCAGATTCTGGGCATTCCAGCGTATGCAGAGTATGGATATGAAAGATCTTTAGCAGCAGGATTAGGGGTTAATAATAAAGGAGTTGATGTGATTATTTCGGGTAACCCACTTAATTCTTCAAATAAACTTAAATGGACCCCTTCCATTAATCTGAACTTCAACAAGAACAAGCTGTTGGCTCTGCCAGGAGGCTATCAAGAGCTATCGATTGGCAATAAGCTCTTAAAAGTTGGCGAACCGATTGATAGCTACTGGTTATATGTTAACGAGGGAATATATACCAGCGAATCTCAAATACCAGTTAATCCGTCAACCGGCAATAAATTAAGTATCGAAAGTATTCAATTTGGTGTAGGAGATCCTAAGTGGAAGGATATTAACGGAGACTTTATTCTTGACAACAGGGATAAAGTATTAAAAGGGCATACTTTACCGGTTGTGGCCGGTGGTTTTACAAATGACTTAAGTTTCAAAAGAGCGAGCTTATCATTCAATTTCTATTTCAACCTTGGCCGGGATATTATTAATGAAGAAATGTCAAGAAGATTCGACTTTGTAAATAATCAAAGTGTGAATGATATCACCTCTGTAAAAGAAGTAACCTTCTGGGAAAAAAGGGGAGACTATTCGAAGTATCCCATCTACAATCCATGGAGCAGTGTGATTCCTTACCGTGCAGATCAGGATCTGTTTTTAGAGAACGGGGCTTTTGTGAAGTTGCGTGCAGTAACGTTCGGATATGATTTTATTGATGTGCTAAAAAGAAAAGCAAATAAAGGCACCCATCTTCGAGGTTATGTAACGGTAAATAACGTGTTTACCCTGACACCGTATTCAGGCCGCGATCCTGAGTTGGTTAACTATGCTGGTTATGATACAGGCTATGGTTTAGCCATACCACGCACCTTTACTATGGGCTTTAAGTATACTTTATAATAGTGATGATTTATCGAATAAATAAAATATTAAATATGAAAGTAAGGATTGTTCTACTTGCAGTTTTCAGCATACTTTTTTCATCCTGCGAAAAAATGCTGGACGTAACTTCATCTCGCCTGGTTTCTGAAGAGAATATGTGGCTGAAACAGGAGGATGCAAGAGCAGGGATTATGGGCGTTTATGGCCTGGCAAGAGCTGCTTTGGGAGATAATACCAGGCATTGGTTATATGGCGACGTTCGGAAAATTAATGGAATGGGGACTGATTTTAAAAGTACAGTAAGATTAGATATTAGAGCAATTGCTGATAACAATCTTAAATCCTCGCTGCCGGTAGTAAAATCTCTGGCTAACTGGAGACGGTTTTATGCTGTCATCAATGCTGCAAATATTTTTATAGAGCGGGCTCCTAATATTTTAAATACAGATCCAAGATACCTTCCGGTTGATTTAAGATTGGATATAGCCCATGCCAAATTATTAAGAGCATTCACTTATTTCTACCTGGTAAGAATTTGGGGTGATGTACCCTTTATTATTTCCTCTCACGGTGCACAGTTTGAAAACAAACCAAGGGAAGACCAAAAAAAGGTATTGGCTTTTGTGGAATCGGAGCTTTTAAGTGCTGCCACTGATTTACCCTATGCATACGATAAAGGGAATGCAGAACAAACCCGTCCTTATTATACGAATGAAGAAGAGGTGGCAAGAAAGTCTTCTGCATACGCCATCCTTGCCCATGTATATGCCTGGGAAGGGAAATATGCCGAATCCGCCTACTGGTCCAGATGGGTGATAGACAATATGACGAGCCCTTATATGGGCGGTCAGAACCAGTTCAGAAATAGTGTTGACGGGGTAAGAAGAATGTTTCGTGGAGAGTTTGGCAACAATCAGTTTAATGTGATTTTCGGTTTTAGTCGAATGTTTTATAACGGTGAGACGTTTATAAATGGCTCCTTAGAGGAACTTACTTTGGCTGCGCCTTACATTTTAAATAAAAGCCTTCCGGCCATTTATGTTCCTAAGGATTCTATTCGTGCTATTTATAATGAGGCTGGAGACTTAAGGTTCTCTATTAACTCCCTTACAGGAACTCCTTTATCTGATGAAACCTTTGGTGCTTTTGACCGGACCATACCAATCTTTACGAAAGTATTCATTGTAAGAGACAATTTTGCACCGGTAAATACGACAAGTGGACCCGGATCTGATGGATCAATTGCCACATTCGGCAGTTCTACGGTGTTTACCAGACCAGAAGATATGTCATTGCTGTTAGCTGAGGCGAGTGTAGTTCTTGGTGACTATGAAACTGCCAGAACACAACTAAATGAATGTCGCACAAGAAGAGGCTTGGTTGCTTACAATGCACAGGTACACGGTTCTTTAATAGATGCCATTTTCGCAGAGCGTCGTAAAGAACTTATTGGAGAAGGATGGCGCTGGTACGATTATATTCGGTATAAAAAGATTAAAAATGACGATCCCGCTTTTGGATCTCTTATCAGCAGCGGCGCGATCTATTGGCCAATTGCAAATGACGTTATGAGCCAGAACCCATTGTTAAAGCAGTATCCATATTGGAATAATAATTAAAGCCTGATGATGAAAAAAGTACTAACCATGTCTGGTATAAGCCTTGTTGCGGCTTTACTAATGATTGTAAGTGGATGTGAAAAAACAGAAGGAGATTATAATGCTGTAAATGAAAGTAATCAGACTTTTGCAGGCAGCACGTATGATTATTTAAAAAGTCGTCCGGGCGTTTTTGATTCATTAATAAGTGTAATAGACAGGTTAAACCTTGCCGATACGCTTAAAATGCAAAATGTTACCCTTTTTGCCGTTACCAATGAAGGTTTTCAGCAAGTAGTGAGCAAGTATAACCTGTCTCGTAAAATTCGTAACAGGCCGCCAGTTTATCTAAACGATATGGCTTATAATTTTATCGATAGCTTGGTAACCAGGTATATCATACAAGGAAGCTATATAGCCGACGATTTTAATTATATAGACGGCAAACCGGTAACGAGTGTTAGATGGAATTATCCAATGGTGGGCAAATTAGGTACATCCAATGCCAGCGGATTCATGAAAGGAGGTCCGGCTTATCTCGATTTCTTTTTTACCAAAAAAAGCATCTTCAGTAAAGATTGGGTGAAGGGCAGTACAATGGCTATTAACATAAAAACATCTAATGGGATAGTGCATATCATGGAGGCGGTACATCCTTTTGGTTTTGGTAAGTATAATGAAGCAGTTACCGAACCTTATGATAATAGTTTGTATAGACCCGCCGGAGTAAGCACACCATGGGAGCTTCCGTCTGTAATAGGACAATCAACATTAGTGGAAGCTGAGGATTTTGACTTAGGTGGCCAATATATAGCTTATTATGACGATCCCTCTACTAATGGTGGTAAGAATTATCGCCCATCGGATGTAGATACGGATATACTGACCAATGGAAAAGGAAAAACAGATGTAGGAGGAACATACGGTGATAGTTATTCGATTGGATGGACCAAAGCAGGTGAGTGGCTGAATTATTCTATTTATGCACCTGTTGAAGGCGACTATGTAATCACGTCCAGGGTTGGAAACGGAAACAACACAACACCTTTGAAATTTCACTATGATTTGGACCTTAAAAATGTAACGGGTTCATTAACGTTTGTTAAAGGCCCCGGGGGATGGCATGACTGGATAGCTGTTCAAAGTCCGACAATCCATATTACGCAAGGTAATCACGTACTTCGTTTCTTTCACGAGACTAACGATGTACAGTTTAATAACTTCACTATCAAACGCGTAAACTAATTATGAAAGTCAGAATAAAATATAATAAATTCCTTGCTAACCGGACATGTGCATTAATGATGCTCGGTTTAGTCATCACCAGTACAGGATGTAAAAAATGGTATGGAATACCAGAAGATAAAGATTTTTTAAGTGATAAAGCGGATCTTAAAACTAAGGACTACACGCCCGTTCTAGGAAGGACAACCATTATTTCGGGCAACCTTGATGCAGACGGTTCCACAACTCCTTTAAATTACGAGATAATTAACGTAAGGAACAGCGATGGTACTCCTACAGATTCATTAACAACAACAAGGCCTACTTATGTTTGGATTGATGATTACGACGGAACAGAGAAAAGTATTGAGGAAATTGAAAAGAAAAGAAAACTGGAGAATCATCCGGCATTTGAGGTAAGAAGGTCTGGCGAGTTTTATTTGTGGGCTTCTGCTACAAATAGTGTACTTAAAAACTATCAGGGAGCGATAGCTCCTGCATTAAGTGCCGGCTATCTATTTGATGTTAAAATATCAAATTCCGGAGGTTCCCGGGTATTGAAAGATTTAACACTGCGCCCTTTAAGAGAAAGGCCGTATGAACCATCAGAAAGAGACCCTTTAACTGGCATACAAACCGCTCCAATAACTCCATCCATTACCAACATTATTGGTGCAACCTCCAGAAAACCGTTATCTAATAGTTACACGGGCGCAGACACAATAAAAAGAGACGTTCGGATTTTATTTAGGAAAACAGGAAATGGTAATTCTTTAACCTTTAAGTTTTTGGATAAATCATTTAAAACGATTGATCCACATTTGTTCAAACTTACTGATTGGGCAAACCTGGTTCATGGTTTCAACTGGCACTTTGTGGGTACCGAAGCGGTTAAATATGATGTTGCTTATCCTATCCCATTAACAAACAGACCGACTGCATATACCACATCAAATGGTGCTCAGGCAAGCGTGAGATTTGGGTATGATCGCCTGGGCTTTAATGGTATTAAGCAACATGCTTACATAGTTTTTGCATTTAACATATATGAAAAAGGTGACTGGGAGATTGCCGTTCAGTTCCGTAGGGAGAATCCAAGGTTTGAGAATGAATAATTATTCAGAATAGTTTATATGAAAAAGATATTTTTCCTTTTGTTTTTTTTAAGTTTCCTAACCTCAGCTGGGCTTCTCGCTCAGGGAGATAAAATTACTGTGCGGGGTGTCGTAACAGATAAGGGAACCGGCGAGTCTTTAATCGGGGTAGGTGTCTTCTTAGATCAGAAACCTCCTAAAGGACTGGCGGCTACTAATGCCAGAGGAGAGTTTACTGTAGTTGTACCGGCTAATTCTACTCTACTTTTTAAATCCATAGGCTTTTCGGATCAAAGAGTAACGTTGAAGCCTGGTCAGACCAAGGTTGAAGTAAAGCTACGTGCCTCCGAAAATATGATGCAGGAGGTGGTGATCAGAGGGTATGCCGCCCGTACTAAAGAGGTTACTACAGGTTCTTCAATTTCAGTAACGGGTAAAGAGATTCAGGATATACCTGTAGCCAATGCTGAACAATTGCTTCAAGGTAAGGTTCCTGGGCTTAATGTTCAGGTAAACACAGGTGCTCCTGGCTTTAGAGGTTCTGTATTACTTCGCGGACTTTCTGGCATAGGTGTATCTGGTACAGACGAGTCATCTTTCTTATCGCCAACATCGCCATTATATGTAATCGATGGTATTCCGATTGATGCCGATGCAACTTCTGATTATGGGTTTAATACTACAGGGCCAGCGGTAAGTCCATTATCATTAATTCCGCCGGAAGATATTCAAAACATAGAAGTTTTAAAAGATGCGCAAGCAACATCACTTTATGGATCAAGAGGTGCTTATGGGGTAATTATTATTACTACCAGAAGGGGAAATTCAAAAGTTCCGAGGGTTAGATTTGACTCTAAATTTTATATGAACGCGGTTCCTAAATTAAGGGAAACCCTTGGAGGCCAGGCAGAACGGCAGGCGAAGCTTCAACAGATCAGGAATTTTGGAAGAGCCTATACAAATTTTGCAGAGTTATTGATCAACGTGGTTCCTGCTTTGTCGGATAGTATAAATCCATACTATAATAATTCAACCGACTGGCAGTCTGTTTTTTACGGTAACACCTACAACCATACCCAGAATTTAAGTATTGATGGGGGAGATGATACATTTAATTACAAAACCAACTTCAAATGGTTTAACTCTAAAGGGATTATAGCTAATACCGGGTTTAATTCATATACCACCAATATGAATATGAATTACAAGCCCAATAAGAAGTTTAACCTTTTTGTGAATGTTTTGGCTGGTTTGGGTAAACAGAACAAGGGAAGTGGTCAAGGCTTATTTCAAACAGGGGTAGCACAGAATTCGGGTGCGTCATCATTGCTTCCGGGACCTTCATTATTTCAGGCAACTAACGGAGTATTGTCCGTGTTCAATGTAAGAAATGATAACTTGAGTAAGAGCCTAAGGGCTAATACCGAATTCTCCTTTATGCCTTTCGAAGGGTTAAGGATTTTATCAAGTGGAAGTTACGATTTTACGCGTGGAACAGAAGAAACCTTTACTCCGGCTGTGGCAAATCAGAACCGGGCCAAGGTTTATTCTTTTAATAACAGGAAATCAATACTTTACAATCGTAATACGATTAATTACAATAAGTCAATTGATTACACCCATAACTTTAATGTATTGTTATTTAATGAAATATCGAAAAGATCCTTCCAATCGGGGTATATTTTGCAGGTAGGTACTCCTAATGATCAGATTCAGGGTCCATTGGGTAGTTCTGCCGTACAGTCAAGAGGAGGCGGTACACTGGATAACTATTATGACGTCAATACAGTTTCTTTTGCTGGCGCTTTCTCATATGATTTCATGAGAAAGTACGTGCTAGATTTAACCTATCGTGTGGATGCCTCTTCATTAGCAGGATTTGATAATCCGTATTCTCAAAATCCTTCTGTAGGTGTTCGTTGGAATTTTAATAAGGAGCAGATTTTCGAAAATTCAAACTGGATAAGTTTTGGTGATATAAGGGCAAGTTGGGGAAAAAATATCATTCCGGCCGGTAATATATATACACTTTTCGGAACATATCAGCCAAACGGCAGCTATACAGGAAGCCCAAGAACAGGCATCGATTATGGACTTATTCCAAACAATACCCTTAAACCAACGACCAATACCACATACAATTTTGGTTTCGACTTAGGCCTGTTCAGTGATCGGTTAACGTTTAATTATGATACCTATCTTAAAAAAGTTTCTAATTTGTTATGGGATCTTGCTTTGCCTACCACTACAGGTTTTACAACAGTGAAAAGTGATCAGGCATCTTTGATAAATTACGGACATGAATTAAGTATCAATGTAAGGCCGCTTTCAAAAACCAGCCCGGTAAATCTATCCATCAATGTGAATGGTGCCTATAACAGGGATGCATTGATGAGCCTTCCAGGCGGTAAAAATCAGATTTTATCGGGTTCTACCATTCTTCGGGTAGGTAGAAATACTTTGTCAAATTATATGATTGTAACCAATGGAGTTTACTCAACCAAGCAGGATGTTCCTGTTGATCCGGTTACTGGCTTACCTTATCGTGCAGGTAATACTTCTACATCTTACTTTCAGGCGGGAGATCCAAAATGGCAGGATTTAAATGGTGATTATATTTTAAATGACGCTGATAAACAAATTATTGGAAATTCGCAGCCATTCGTTACAGGAGGGCTAACTACCAACCTGGGCTATAAGGGCTTTTCTTTGCTGTTAACAGGAACGTATACTATAAAAAGGTCTGTTATTAATTCAGCTTTATCTTCAAGGTTAAACCTGGTAAGAGATCCGTATGGTTCATCTGCACTGCTAAAAATAGATGATATAGATTACTGGCAGGGTATAGGAGATGTGGCAAAATACGCTAACCCATATGATTATACCCGTTCAGGTATGATAGACCCTTTCCGGTCTGGGCAATCCTTGTTTCAGGAGGATGGTTCTTATTTTAAGCTGAACACAGCGACACTCGGTTATACCTTTAAAAAGGATTTTGTTAAGAAGTTAAATATCCATGCGCTAAAGTTATATCTGTCCGCATATAACATTTTTACGATATCTCCTTATTCCGGACCTAATCCGGAAGCTGTAACGGCTTTAGGATATGATGCTTCTAACGGATACCCGGTAGCAAGGATCTATAACGTCGGTTTTAATATAGAATTGTAATTACTTAACAGAAGAAACATGAAAAAATATATAGCACTATTGGCGCTTGTAGTAATAGTTCAGAGTGGCTGTAAAAAGTTCTTACAGGTTGAATCATTACATAAAATCAGTGGAAATATTTATTGGAAAAGCAAGGCCGATGTAGACGCATTTACACTCGATTTGTATGCCAGATTTAGAAATAAACTCACTTCAACATCCTTTTTACCGGCCGTAGGTGACTTACGTTCTGGCTTTGTAAGAAGTACTATCCAGGTTAACTCAAATAGTGCCAATGAAAAAGCCAGGAGAGCGGTTTACGATGCATTTGCTGTAAATAATTTGAAGAGTGTACTCAATGGCGGCAATATCTGGAATCAGGATATTAGAAGTGGAAACAACCTTTTATTTACTTCCATGAATTTTAGATCCATCACCCTTTGGTTAGAGTTTTACCAGGTAATTCAAGGCGCAAATATTGTGATTGATCAGGTAGATAAAGGTGTTCCGGGTTTAACGGATGCAGACGAAAAACAATTCAAAGGAGAAGCTGCCTTTATTCGTTGTCTTGCTTATTTTATGATGGTTCGGATCTATGGCGATGTTGTGTATTACACCGAGCCGTATACCAAACAAACCGGTGCCCGCGAGAATATGGTATTAGTGATCAATAAATGCATTGCAGATCTAAAAAGCTATAAAGACGGCTTGCCAGTGGCTTATCCCGATCCATCATTCCGTGCCATTCGCGCTACCAAAGGAGCCGCTTTAGATCTTTTAATGAATCTAAATATGTGGAATGCCGGGTTCGACAAAGCCAATGCGCAGAAATATTACCGTGAAACTGCCGATTATGGAAAGGAACTGATTGATCTGAATACGTATCAATTATTACCTCTTGAAAATTTCAAGGAGGTGATGAAAGGCCGCAGCATGGAGGGTATATTTGAATTTAACCAGAGTACTAATTACGAAGTTCAGCCTAATCCTCTTGCTTTTTTTGGTGAAATGGTTTTAAAGTTCCCCAATAAAACCGCGGGCAGTGATAACAGCTCGTCTCATGCCTTTATCAAACCTTCATATCTTACTAAGTTATATGTAGCCGGTGCAGATAAAAGAAAGGATCTATGGTTTGATCCACTTACGATGCTATCCGGAAATGGAAACTTTGAGCTTTTAAAATTCAAAGGAGATTTAACGTCTGGGTCAAACGGATTATATGGTGTGCCCGAATGGGGGCTTATTATATTTCGCTATGCGGAAGCAATACTCTTACGTGCAGAAGCTTTGGCAGAATTAGGCGAAGAAACTGAGGCCAGGGCGATGCTGTCATTAGTAAGAGCCAGAGCCGGGGCTCAGCATCTGGGTGAATCGGGTACAGCTCTTAAGGACGCAATCTTTATGGAACGTGGGAAAGAATTAATGGGTGAAGGGCACTTGTACTTTGACCTGATCCGCACGGGAAGAATATTAAGTTCTGAATGGACTGACAATCCCTTAACTCAAGATCAGTTTGACAGGGGAGGATGGACCTGGCCAATCGATGCAAGTGCTGTGATAAGTAATCCGTCATTGACATTAAACTCATACTGGCAATAAACATAGGTAAGTATGACGGATCAGGTTTTTACTGAAATTCATACTGCCGTTCACTAAATAATTATGATGATGAAGAAATACTTAGTTGCTAAAGTTGCATTTTTCTCGTTTGTATTGTATTTATTCAGCTCCTGTGCAAAAGATAAGTATTATTTTGATGGAGGACTGGCTAACCCAAACTATAATGGAACAATGCTTCAGTATCTTGAGAGTAATAAAAATTTTGATACTATAGCGCGTATTATAAAGCTGGCAGGCCTCGAAAAAGAATTCAATGAAGATGATTTGACCTTTTTTGCTCCGAATGACTATACTGTGCGTAATCAAATTGCTGATTTAAATACATCTTTAAGCTCTGTTGGTGGAGATTCCATACGTACCCTTGATGAGATTAGTCCGGCAATCTGGAGAAAAACTCTGATGGCTTATATGTTCAAAGGATCAAATGGTCTTAAAGATTATTACCAGCTTGATCCGAACCTTAAAGCTGTTTTTCCTGGTCAATACTACAGTTCATATAATAGTACCCTGGCAAATATCGGCGTCAATTATACCGATGTAAATGGAATTAAATATGCGGGCTATCGTAGTATCATATTTTCATTTGTACCAGACTATAATGCCCTGGATAACTGGATAAGTTCTCCAGTAATTTCTCACGATATAAAACCCCGGAATGGAGTGGTTCATGCCCTGGATTTATATCATACGTTCGGTGTGCTGAGTTTTAAGCGGGATGTATTGGCCACCAGATAATTGCGCTTAGAAAATAATTATTCTCGAATGAAATAATGGTTAATAAAATGAGACTCAAATTAACATATGTTTTTTTAATAATTTCTTTGATAGCTTCTTTTCAATCTTGCAACGAAGACGAAGAATTTACAAATCCCTATAGCGGAGGCAAAAAGCCTTTGGGTGTTAAGTTTAATGCTTTAGTTCAGCCCGATCCAGGCGAAGGACCAGAGCAAAGCGTAGTAACGTTTGCTATAAATGGATTAAAACAATATCCCAAAGATGAAATAACTTTTTTGTTTAATGGTGTACCGGCAGAAATTCTGGAGGTGAGCGAAACCTCGGTGAAAGTAAAAATCCCCGCCAATGCAAGTACGGGATATACTTCTGTACTTGTTCAGGATCAGATTTTTATTGGCCCTAAGTTCAAAGTGCTTGGAAAAATCGATTTTGATCCGGACCTTCTCGTTACCACTGGATCTAACCGGGCTATTAACGATTATTATAAATTAAGCGATGGCCGATTTATCTTGGTAGGCGCATTTAGTGATTATGATAAAAAGGGAACAATCGTTCCTTTAAACGGAATCGTAAGGATTAGAGAGGAAGGTTATCTTGACAATACATTCAGGCCTAATGGAGGCTCTAAAGGAAGTATTTCAAGTATTGCAGTTTCTGGTGCGAAATTGTTTGTAGGTGGGTCTATAAGCGGTTATCTATTTAATCCAGGGGGGCAAAATATAATGCCTTATATCAATAATATTACTCGCTTGCAGGAGGATGGTTCCCTGGATTCTGTTAAGGTGAATACATGGAGTACCACAAATGCTTATACTGGTACTGGCCCGGGTACCGGTAAGCAAAAAGCTGTTCCTTCATTTAATGGTGGCACAACATCTTCTATCCGGAAAATTTATAATTATCAGGATAAAATCATAGCCATAGGTGACTTTAAATATTATGTAAGCCGACGCTATAATGAACCTACATCGCCTTATGTTGTTGGGGGAGTTATTTATAAGGCAGATAGTGTGATTCTTGATAGTATTGAGGCTCCTCAATTAATTAAATTTAATTTGGATGGATCTTTGGATAAAACATACCGTTTTGATTCACAATCTAACAAAGGAAAACCTTCTGGAAATGGAACTATTATGACCTCCTATTTACATACAGACGGTAATTTGTTGTTAGCAGGTAATTTTACAAAGTTTGATGAGGCAGATGCGCCCCGTATTATCAGACTTAAGCCGGATGGCACTCGTGATGCTTCATTTTCAGTAGGTTCGGGTGCCAATAAAGTAATCAGTTCGGTTTATTATAATGAAACCACCAGGAAATATTTGGTTGCTGGTTCATTTACAAACTTTAACGGGGTTTCAGCTCTGGGTATGGTTATGTTAAAAGAAGACGGAACTGTAGATAACTCATTTTCATCAAAGGGATTCGAAAACGGAGATCCGAACTTCATTAAACAGTTGTCTAATGGCTTAATCGTGGTAGGTGGCTTATTTGATATCTATAATGGTATCAGAAGGCCGGGGCTATTGATATTGCAGCCAGACGGAAACCTTGCGCCAGGATACAATACCCTGGGAGAGCTTAAAGGAACCTTAACGCAGGTGGTCGAATCAAAAAACAGCGCAGGTAAAACAAGTATTTTATTGCTTGGAAATTTCTCTCAGCTAAACGGCACTAATGTTTCAAATCTCACACGACTAGTATTAGAGCCATAAAGGCAAATCATTAGTAATAAATCAGGTATCTCATAATAATAACATAATAATAAGATGAAGAAATTAAATAAACTCCTTTCATTGTTGCTTTGCCTGGGGGCGGCAGTAAGTTTATACTCTTGCGATTCTAAGTTTGATGTTACACTATCAAAGGAAAAATTCAGCGATTCTACCAATGTAAAAGGTAAAACACGTAAAGTTTTATATTTGATAGTGGATGGTGCAAGAGGTCAGGTAGTAAGAGATGCCGGTGCTTCTAATATAAATTCTCTACTCAAAAACTCTACGTATTCATGGTTTTCACTGAGTGATAGTCTTAGCAATGACCCTAACGGCTGGACGGACTTGATGGCAGGGGTAACCAAACTTAAGCATAATGTAAAGGACGCCGGGTTTACAGGGAATAGTCTGGTGAACTATCCTGTCTTTTTTAAACACATTAAAAGCGCCAATGCCTCTATTCGGATTGCTTCTTTTGCCTCTTCAGTTAATTTCAAAGATAATCTTACTGATTATGCAAATGTTAGTACTGTTGAAGCTAATGATGCTGAAGTAAAATCTTCTGTTATAGCAGAATTAGGTAAAGATTCGGCTTATGTAGTTGTTGGTCAGTTTAAAGATGTAAACCAGGCCGGTTTGCAATTCGGTTATGAGCTTTCAACTACCCAGTACAAAAACGCCATTTTACAGTTTGATACTTATCTGGGAGAAATCCTGACTGCCTTAAGAGCAAGAAAAAATTATGAAAATGAAGATTGGCTGGTGGTACTTACATCCAATCATGGGGGTCCGGCTGTGGTACCTGCCAGCCAGGATGATCAAACCATATTAAGCTATCCAAAATCAAATACGTTTACAATTCTGTATAATGCCGGTTATAAACAAAAACAGATTGTACGACCATTTGCCGGTAATAAATTTCCTGGAAAGTTTTTAAGGTTTTATGCATCTGCTGTAGACGAATCAAAAGCTGTTTATGGAACGGTAACAAATAATAACGGTATATACGATTTTGGAGAAAATACACCATTTACCATAGAGGCTAAAATACGCAAACCCACTGCTGGTAATTACAGCTGGCCTATATTTTTATCAAAGAAGGCAGCATCAGCCAATAAAAGGGATGGAGCGGGCTGGAGTATGGCCTTAGAAAATAATACCTGGCGTTTTTTAATGGTTAACGAGAATAAGGTCGGAACAGCTATAAATGGTGCTCCCCTTACTGATGTGAACTGGCATCATATTGCCGTAACGGTTTACACTAATACTGACGGCAAACGTGTGATGCGAACGTTTCAAGATGGAAAGAGAGTAGCTCAGAACGACGTACTTTCAATAGCTAAATATAATACAGACAATAATGGCGTTTTAAAGATAGGGTTTTATCAAACCGCCGGGTCAGATGGGGCTGCGTTTGATGGTTATCTTAGTGATATAAGAATCTGGAAAATTAATCTGCCGGATGAGACGATCGCAAACTTTGCTTGTGATACGCGTATAAATTCCAGCCATCCTTATTACAATGAGTTAATTGGAGCCTGGCCGCTTACAGAAGGTACCGGATTAACATTAAAGGATGAAAGTTTGGCTAATAATGATTTTACTGTTAAAGTTGGAACTGGTACAACTTTGCAATGGACTCAGCTTAACAATATTGTCTGCCCACCCAGTACCACCAACCTGGGCTTGTTGGTGCCTCGTACCTACGACTTGCCAAGACAGATTTTAAGCTGGTTAACCTTGCCAATACCTGAGACATTAAAACTCGACGGAAGGGTATGGCTTAACTACTAATAAGCCAACAATGGAGGCATTTGAATAATATTCAGATGTCTCTATTTGGTCACATACACACACCAATATTGCTTGTAGTTAATGGAAGGTAAATAGTACAAGGGATATAGAATGCCAGGAGATATTTTATCAAGGATACGTTAGCCAATAATACCCTCATTATACTATTTATACACGAGGTTGATGACATGTTCATTCCATGAAATTGTTACAAGGGACTGCTTTTATCCCTGGTTGCGCCTCCATCGAACTTAATTTAAACACTTAGAGTTACTACGATTGATATGGTCGCTGAAAATGCGGAACCGTCACTAATACGACCACTTATATTAACATAATTACCTAAAATTGTGTAAAAACTGTCATCTTTTTAGACGATGTTAAATTAAAATTGACGTTTATTCAGCAGCGTTTTGGTTGTGTGAAAAATGAATTAAAGAGCGACAAGAAAATTTGCATTAATAAAAATGAAATTGACATCCATTTCAAGTAATCACGCCGCTAAGAGCTTAGCGAGCGAAAAAACTTTTATAGTCGGATTGATTGTAGAGCGGCTTTCAGATGCTTTTTTTGCAAGGTTAGCGCATTATGTAGAAAAAAGTGCCGAGGGGCATGGATACAAGGTGTGGTTTTGCAGTACGGAGAATGATAATAACAGAGCCCGAAGTTTAATTAATCAGTTTCGTTTAATGCAAGTGGACGCTTTTATTATTGTGCCAACACCAGGAATACGAAAGGAAATTAAAACGTTGATCAAAGACAATATTCCGGTAGTATTGTTTGACAGGCAGTATCCCGATGTAGAATGCTCATATGTGGGCATTGATAATTTTCAGAGCTCCTATTTGGCTACTAATCATTTAGCCGCCGAATGTCGAAGATCTAATATCGCCTTTGTTGCAATCGATTCAAACCAGAATCAAATGGTTGACAGACTGCGCGGATACGAGAAAGCCATGTTTGAAAATAAACTGACTCCTCTGATTAAAAAGCTTAAATTTAGTTCCCAAGATGACCTTTTAGAAAAAGAAGTGTATTCGTTTATTATGAATAATCCGGATTTGGATGCTTTGTTTTTTTCTACTCATTACCTGGCAATGGCAGGAGTTAAAGCAATCGGAAAGTTGAAGTTGACTATTCCTGACGATATTTCTATTGTATCGTTTGATGATCAACCTTTTTATTCTCTGAATACACCAACCATAACCGCGATAGAACAACCGGTTGAAAAGATGGCTAATAGCTTGATAGAGATCTTGATGGGTAAAATCCAAAAGAGGGAAAATGAGAACAAAGAAATTGTTTTTCCGGCGCCGTTGCACATCAGAGAGTCCAGCCGGCGATAGTAATCGCAACCTCACTAGAAGGAGTTGAATGACTTTGCTTAATGCTATGTTTATTGAAGGACTTCCCTTGACTTGGAGGCAATTGAATATTTTACGCCTTTCTGAAAGGCCCAACAAAACATACACGCCCCACATTACACAAATAAACTTTGTTCAAAAAATGAATTCTGATTTTTTTTGCCGCTTCAAGCAGTTCCTCTGTTCTCTCAATGGTAGGCGCGAACCTAATCTAATTGGAGAATGGAGTGCAACCTCGGTAACCATTTCGATGCCGGACGCTGTTAGTTTTTAGATGATTCTAAACGGATTGTAAGCTAGCGCATTCGTTTAGTATGCCATATTTTCTGTCCAGTTTTGGTGGTAAGCCTCAGAGGAAATATTGGCTTATTGGACCATGTCAAAGCAGCAAAGAAATTGTCAATTTATGAAGTCTCTTGCCTGTTTTTCTTCTTAGGCAGAAGCCTGCGATTTTCTCTTGCCTGCCTGGAAAATTGTATTTTATTAAAAAAAAACATCAATTTAAGCGTAATTTAGCTATGCCATTATTAAGCCGTAATTGTAGTCAATTAGTCCTTGGAAATTTAATCATTTAGGGGCTTCTGTGTATGAGTTCATATTGAGCAGAAAATATATGTTTCGGGTTTTAGCTTTAATAAGCACATTCATACTGTGTAAGTCACTTCTAGCTCAGGAAAATTCGTACCAGTTTTCTCATCTGGATATCTCTAACGGCTTATCGGATAATCAGGTAAACGCTATATATAAAGATCACAAAGGATTTATGTGGTTTGGCACATTAGTCGGCCTCAACCGCTATGATGGGCGTGAATTCAAGATATTTAAACATAATTCAAGGGATACCACCAGTATACCAAATGGCTATGTTCTCAATATATTTGAGGGGCCGGAGGAACAACTATGGATTAGATCCACTGGGGGGTTTAGTATTTACAATCCTTCGACGGAAAAATTTGAGCGGTTTCAGGATAAACACTTTAAAAAATATAAATTACCGGGCGGAGACCTTGAAGAGATAAAAACCGGTAATAAGAGCAAATACTATTTCTACATCGAAAATCAAGGTGTTTTTTGTTATGATGCAGAAACTAAGGCAACTACCCGATATGCTCATAAAAGCGGAAAAGAAAATTCTTTATACTCTGCTCAGATAAGCGATTTTGTGGACGACCGAAAGGGTAATTTATGGGTTATTTACAGCAACGGTGTTCTTGACAAGTTTAACTTAAAACAACAGAGGGTAACAAACAGATACTTTGAAATAAACAAACGTTTCGCAGCACAAGTAAATTCTTTCAAGCTCAGTTATGATTCCCAAGGCAATATTTTTATTTATAGTACGGGTAGCCCTTTCGGTTTATATTTCTTTAATGTTGTAAGTAACACGTTCAATTATTTTGGGAAAAAGCCAAATAATTCGGGTCTAAGTTCGAATAATGTAGCTTATATCGTTGAAGATGAGGATGGTAAGATTTGGATAGGGACTGATCATGGCGGAATTAATATTTTAGATACACGGACATTCAAAATAAGTTATATTTTAAGCAAAGATGATGACCAGAGAGGATTAACCGATAACAGCATTGCCTCTTTATATAAAGACAACAATGGGATAATCTGGATCGGCACCTTTAAAAAGGGGATCAATTACTATCATAAAAATATCTTTAAGTTCCCCCGAAATTTATATTTAACCGGCAAAAACGCCATCTATAAGGACGTTAATTCATTTGCCGAAGACAGTAGAGGGAATTTGTGGATTGGGACAAATGGGGAAGGGCTATTATATTTAAATAGAACTACCGGGGAAATTAAAGCATATCGCAATAATCCCTCAGACGATAATTCCTTAAGTAGTGATATTGTGGTACGGCTTCGTATCGATCATGCTGGCATTCTGTGGATTGGAACCTATTTAGGGGGGCTTGATTCTTTTGACGGAAAGAAGTTTACGCATTATAAACCTACTAAAGATCCGTCCAGTATTTCTGATAATCGGATTTATGCCCTACTAGAAGATTCTTCCAACAGGCTTTGGATTGGCACTTTAAATGGTGGATTAAATTTATTTGACCGAAGCGCCAAAACATTTAAGCACTTTAGTCCATCGGTTAAAAACACGCTAAATGATGAGGTGGTTTCTTGTTTATATGAAGATAAGAAGAAAAATATCTGGGTTGGCACTACCAAAGGGGTTAGTATTCTGGCTCCTGAAACCTTTGCATTTAGGCATTTAATAAATAATAGTAAGGATACAAACAGCTTAATACACAATGATGTACATTCAATTGTCGAAGATGGCAGAGGGTGGATTTGGATAGGCACACTAGAAGGCTTAAGTATATACAATCCTATAACAAAGAAATTTAACAATTTAAACGAAGCGGTTGGTTTGCCGGAAAATACAGTATTTGCGCTTCTTGAAGATGAGAACCATAATATCTGGTATAGTTCCCGAAATGGGCTCTACAAAATTACCGTAGAGCAAGAGGGGAACACCTATAAATTCATGTACAGCAAATACGATGAATCTGATGGGTTGAATAATACACAGTTTAATGTCAATTCTGTATGTAAAACAAAAGCCGGCGAATTAGTTTTTGGAGGGCCCAACGGCTTTAATATTTTCAGAGCAGGCCAAATTAATAATGATCGGTATCCTTCTGTGTTGGTTATGACCGGCTTGGAGATGTTTAATCATAACATAAGGGTCGGCGAAATTGTTAATGGACATACCATACTGTCCAAATCAATAACCGAGCTTAAGGACTTAATCCTTACTCATAAAGAAAATATCTTCTCACTTGAGTTTGCTCTGCTCGACTATTTCAATCGTGGAAAAGTTACTTACAGATATAACTTAGAAGGATTCGATAAACGCTGGTTCTCTGCTTCATCAGAAATGCGTAAAGCCACTTTTACAAATCTTGATCCGGGAGAGTATATATTTCATGTAAAGGCTTTTAATGGAAACGATCCGGTACCCCTGGCGGAGTCGCACTTGAAAATTACTATTTTACCTCCTTTCTGGCGCACCACATGGGCATATATTCTGTATGTTTTAGCGATTGGCTTTTTATTGTTGTTTATCCGAAACAGGGGGATTAAAAGATTAAGGCGAGAATTTGCTTTAGAGCAGGAAAGAATTCAGGTCCGGCAATTACGCGAGCTGGACCGTAAAGAAGCTGAAAGGTTGCGTGAGCTGGATTTGTTGAAAATAAAATTTTTAACAAATCTGAGCCATGAATTCAGGACTCCTATTTCCTTGATTCTCGCCCCTGTAGATAAACTTTTAATTGAAACCAGAGATAAAGGACGCTACGGCCAGGTGGCCATGATAAAAAGAAATGCAAGGCGGTTATTAAACCTTGTAAACCAGCTACTCGATTTTCGTAAAATGGAGGAGCAGGAATTGCAATTAAATAAGAGCGATGGTGAAATTGTATCCTTTATTAAAGATGCAACAGACTCTTTTTATGATCTGGCAGAGCGTAAGCAGATACAGTTCGCTTTTAAAAGTTCTATTGAAAATATGTATGTATCGTTTGATCACGATAAGATAGAGCGAATATTGTTCAATTTGCTTTCAAATGCATTTAAATTTACACCATCAGGCGGAATGGTAAGGGTTGAATTACAAAAGCCGCCGCATCAGACAGAAGATGGCTGCGTTTCGCTGGAGATACAAGTGTTCGACTCAGGAATTGGAATTCCGAAAGATAGACAGGAAATGATCTTTGAGCGGTTCTTTCAAAATGAAACATCTTCTTCCATTCTTAACCAGGGATCGGGAATTGGACTGTCCATCACTAAAGAGTTTGTGAAAATGCACGAAGGCGAAATATGGGTGGAAAGTGAGCCTGGTTTAGATACTTGTTTTACCGTTCGCCTAAAACTTGCTTCCAGTTCATTTTCAGAGCAGAATCAAAAGGGTCTTGATAATGCTGATTTGCTAAATACAGAATCAAATAAAAAAAATGACGGATGTGAATCTCCAGATGCAGACATTCGCATAGCAAATGCGCCTCTTGTTTTGTTGATTGAAGATAATGAAGACTTTAGATTTTATCTTAAAGATAACTTAAGATCTTTTTATAAGGTAGTAGAAGCCTCGAATGGTAAGGAAGGCTGGCAAAAGGCTCTTGCTCTACATCCTCATTTAATTGTTTCGGATATTAATATGCCTGAAATGAACGGCACCGACCTGTGCAAAAAGCTAAAATCGGACGAAAGAACAAAGCATATTCCGATTATCTTATTGACGGCATTAACTGCTGAACAAGAGCAGCTTAAAGGGTTGGAGACCGGTGCGAATGATTACATGACGAAGCCTTTTAATTTTGAGATATTACATTTTAAAATCAAAAACCTGCTTACTCTTCATCAAACGTTTAAAAAAACGTATTCCCGGCAAATTAGTATTCAGTCCTCGGAAGTGGAAATCGAGTCTGATGATGTTAAATTCGTTAACCTAGCCTTGCTTTACATTGAAGAGAATCTTCATAAGCCACAGTTCTCCATTGAGGATCTGAGTAACCATATGGGTTTGAGCAGAGTGTCTTTATACAGAAGGTGTTTGCAGGTAACAGGTAAAACGCCTGTTGATTTTATCAGATCTGTTAAGCTGGAGAAAGCGGCTGTATTACTAGAGAAAAGCAATAAAACAGTTTCAGAGATATGCTATATGGTAGGTTTTAGCGCCCCTAATTATTTTGCTAGATCATTTAAAGCAAAATATAATGTATCCCCCTCTGAGTATATGGCAGAAAAAAAGAAGTTCAAGAAAGACAAAGACCTTTAAACGTTGTTACTTTCTGGACAACATAATTCATCCATAACCCAATGCCATTAGCGTAATTTAAGTGATTGGTGAACCGGATCTTAACCAACGGTGGTCTTTTGTTGTAAAGATTGAGATAAATAAGGATAGCGCACTTGACGTGTTTAGCCTTTCTCGCTTCCGGAAGAAGTGACCGACGGGTGCTCGGTGCAAATTTAAACTGGAACTTGGAAACAACTTAGAAGTATATAGCGAGGTAATTATCCGACTAGGTATCGGGTCGGATTTATTTGATCAGAAGAGTTGAAGATTATCTGACAAAAAATAGAGACTTCCATAAGTCCATCTGGTTTCGCCAGATTTATGGAAGGTTTTGCAAGCAGGGCGAGCCGTGCTGTCTTTTACAATCTTGTTGGTTTTTCCCATGACTGTATTTTTCATCGTACCATAATAATAGATAAATGGAGCACTAAATAAATTCAATACGACTAAATCGAAACGTTATGGGAAAACCAAACCTCAAGCAATATATCTTAGAAATTTTAGAGTTCCTTTAATAAATGCCTCCTCTGTCTGCTTACAGGCACACTCATTTTATTATCCATTATCAAATAACCTCCATCCGCCTTTTTAAAAGTATCAATATGGTTCTTGTTGATAAGCCAGGACTGATGGATGCGGACAAAGCCATATAAACCCAGGATCTGTTCATATTCAGAAATTGATTTCGAAACAACAACAGGTTTATTTTCATTGGATAGGTAAAAACTTGTGTAGCTATTGTCTGCCCTGCAACATACTATATTATCGATAAGGACATACCTGACCTCATTCTGATCAGCAAGAGCAATTCTTTTCTGTGTTTTCGATCCCTGGTTTTGGTAAGACTGAAGTAACATGGATATTTGATCAGCCTGCATCTTCTTCCGCTGCCCGACCTTGTGCACTGCCGCGATCAGCTCTTCGGGATTGACGGGTTTCAGCAAGTAATCTGTTGCCGAGAATTTAATGGCTTGGATACCGTATTCATCATGGGCTGTAACGAAGATGATATGCGCAGTGTTGGATGGAAGTAGCTTTAAAAGGTCAAAGCCTGTCTCTTGCTGCATTCTTATATCCAAGAACAGGATGTCGGCAGAGTTATTCGTATTCGTCAGAAATTCCAGTGCTAACTTCACAGAGTTTGCACTACCCGCAACGGTAAGTTGTGGGCAATAACGCTCTATCAGCACCGAGAGTGCGTCAAGGGCATTCTGTTCATCATCTACAATATAGCAGGTTAGCTTATTCATACCAGCCAGTTTTTAAAAGTAAAGGTAGTAATTGTGCCTCTTCCAGACTGGTAGTTTATCTGCATCTTAATGGACATCGAATCCAATTTCTCGTTATAGACCGCGATGCGTTTTCTGATTAACGATAAGCCATAGCCTTCTTCCCCAGTTCCGACGGGATCCCAGCCAATCCTACCGTTGTCAGTGATCTCGACCCGGAGTGCATCTATAACACTTGAAACTGTGATGGCTACCTTAGGATCAGGAAGCTCTGCACCGAAGGCATGACGGATGCTGTTCTCCAATATCGGTTGCAGCAACAGCGGAGGAAAATCTATCAGTGAAGGATTTAGGCCGGGTGCAATGTTGATAACATAGTTAAAAGCCATTCTTTCTTGTTCGAGCCTTAAATAATCTTCTTCGATTTTAAATTCCTCCTGCAGAGATACGAACTCCTTTCTGCCGTTGTCCATCACATCGCGCATAAAACCTGCTACATTACCGATATAGGCGTTTGCCCTATCGGGATTGCCGCTGTTGATGGTGCCCTGTATAGCATTTAGAGAATTGAAAAGAAAATGTGGATTGAGCTGGCCGCTCAATAGTGAAAGGCGGGTTTCAATATCCTGATTTTTGCTTCTCAGCACAGCGAGCCGTTGTTTGTTTCTCTTATTCCAGAGATAGAAACATATAATACTAGCCGCTAATAACAGTATACTGATAGCCGCGATCTTTCCCCAGGGTATTTCAAAGGGCTTTTTTTTTACCAAGATCCTTATTCTATGAACTGTTTCCGGCTGACTCTTATATCTGAGATAGATATTTTGGTATGTGCCTGCCCGCATATCATTGCCCAAAATGATGAAAACTCCGTTTTCTGAATTAATAGAGCTTACTGACTTCCACATGTAAGGTTTTTTTTCAAATGAGTATTGAACCACCTCATTTCGTTCTAATCCAATAAATCGTATTAATCCAATAGAGGCGTAATCCTTCCAAAATACTTTTACAGAATCTCCATGATAAACTTTTGGTATGTCTGAACTTATATTTAGGATCTCCTGAAGGTTGATGCTAAACTGATCGCCTATTAATGGCATCTGATAATAGACAAAGTTGGTAGCTCTATCTTCCGCACGGATGAGTAATATTTTCTGAATTATTTTTTTTGTCTGAGCGTTCCGAACAGTAATATCCAGCGAGTCCTTAACATTAAGATTGAAGTTTCCCGCAAAAAAGGTCCGTTTCCAGGGCATTGAAACAGTACGACCGGAGATTTCCATCTCGCCAAGAATAGCATGCTCTTTGTCTTCTCCCAAGGTAAAGAATGCGGTCCACGGTTTGATAACCCTACCGTTATGTTCAGCGCTGAATTCCAGGTCAGTATAGTCATCGCCTCCAAAATTCCGATAAAGCTGAATCGTCTTTCCTGCTTCCTTTAAAAAGTTCGGCAGAAAGGTAATCCCGATGCGTTTTTCCGAAATGAGATGGGTAGATGAGTGGAATGGCTTTCCTTTATAAGCCGGTTTGCTACTGTGCATTAAAGGATAAAACCGATTAGGTGTATTTCCTGCTCCTGTAATCACATAGCTGAAGTGCGGTTCGGCGTTGTGGGCGAAATCTACCCGGCAAGTATCGCATATTTTGCCGCCGATTCTCTTCTTTACCTTAACGTATTTAAAAGAAGAAGTCTGCTCATATTCAGATGTCGATATTTGCCTGCCTGCCGCACTCTGGAAGATAGCACATATCGCCGGCAAGATAAAAAGTCGAAGCATGGTATTAAATCTCTTGGTCATCGTGTGTTTTATCAATATGCTATTGCTTCGCATTTGCTGTGGCCCTCAGCTCTTTTTCTATCACCTCCTCCAACTTTTGCTCAGTATTCTCAGCTATCCCGGTCTCAACCAGTTTTACCCGACCGTCTTTACCCAGTATCACTGTGGTCGGAAAAGCTTGCAATTTATAGTCCCAGGCGAGGAGCTTGCCGGTTTGATAATACTGCGCATAGAGTAACTGCTTCTCGTTTAAAAATCTTATAATTTCTTTAGGAGCAGTATCCCTTACGTTTATACCAATAATAACTACGTTTTCATTCCTGAATCTTTCCTGTAATTTCTGAAGCTTCGGCATGAGCATACGACAGGGCATGCACGAAAGATACCAAAAATCCAGAAGCACAACCTTCCCTTTAAATTCATTCAGATTAAGAGCTTTCCCCGTTCTTACATCGGTGGCGATTATGGGAGTGGCTTTAGTGCCGACCTTTAAAGTTTCGAAGCGATTTTTTTCCTGTACCGGTGAAGTATGAAAAAATGCGCTGGGATTGAAAGAACCCGAATTATTTGGCTCCAGGGATGCTGTAAAATCATAAATATCTGTAGCCTCTTTGCCTCTGTCCAAGCTTTTCGAATATAACATTCTCCGCGTAGTGAAAAGACTTGCCTTGCTTACCCAAAACCTGTTAAAATATACTTTGCTCTGTATTTCATCAGTTCCGGCGTAGTTCATTTTTCTGATTTCGTCAATTACATAAAACTCCTGACCTGAAGTATCCTGCACAAACTGGAGCGAGGTGACATTCCCGTCTAGAATAGGTCGTTTTTCCCCCAGGATGTTATGAATATTAAAGGACCCTATTTCATGCCTTTTCCAGTCAGTAGTAAAACTGACCGGCTTAGTATCCGGATCATCATTTTTATACAAAGTATCGCCGCGGATAAGCCATTCCGCATTGTTCTCCAGACGGAGGTGCCAATAGTCTTTCTTTTTTATCGTTCCGCGTACCGTATACCAACGGACATTGAAATTATTCTCTCTAATCATTGTATCTATCTTAGTCAGCCGATACGTGATCCTCTCCATGGCAGAAAGCCTGTCGTAGGATTTTTGAAGGATATGCAGGGCTGTAGTATCAATAGACTGTGCCAGGCAGGAACAGGCAATCAAGAGAAGGAAAGAGACGGTAATCGATTTTTTCATTTTCGTTTGTTTTAACAAAAATGAAGAGTAAGCTCTGACGTTTATTACCAGTAACTGAATTCGGTATCTGTTTCTTTGAATATGACCTGCTGTTTGCCCGGCCGGCTGTCTCTGGGTATGATGATCAGACGCTTTTTTCTGACCGCTTGTACAAAATGTTCAAATAGCGCTCGAAATTACTGAGAAGGTTATCAATCACATCAAACTTAGTATTTATCAAGAAGTAAGTTGGTTATGGAAGCTATTAGTCAACGATAAGTCTTTGCTGCTGCCGGGCAGCAAATGTATTTATCTAATCCCATCATAATCAAAATTCGGCAAACGCTTCTTTGGATACGATATAGTTTTCTCCGACTAAGGGCCGAACCTTCACAGGCATTCATGATACGATATTAAAGACGTGTTTGTCAGGCTGATTTGAAGCTATTTTGGAGGGAATAGAATGCCCGAAGCTATAATCGAAACATTAAGGTTGAAATCGAGTTGTAACAGTAACTCCCCCTATTAATCAAGCTAAATGAAACGGATATTGTGTGTTGATGATGATCAGGAAATTCTTGACATATATGAAATAATTTTACTTTCTGAAGGATACGTGGTCAAAACCTCAATTTCTCCGGTTGATATCATTCAACTTATATTGGAGTTTGATCCAAACTTAATCATGCTGGATATCAATATGCGTGAGATTAATGGACTGGAAGTTTGCAAAGAGGTGAAATCTTATATTGATAGTAAGAATACACCTGTGATCATTATATCATCGGATGATTCTATACATACAGCAGTTTGCGATTTTGGAGCCTCCGCGATTATTCTCAAGCCCTTTCAGATTAACGACCTGATCGAAACCGTAAAACATCATCTGTCTGTATCCACAACTCTTTAATTGATTTTTGCTCTAATATATTTAGGTGTCTTATTAGTTTAACGCTTCCTGAATAAAAGATTCTTTGACTATCTGCCAGATATTAGAATTTGTCCTTCAGCGCAGTCTGTTTCTGTTAAAAGCAATTAAAAATTCTGGTGCGGACGACATCTCTTCTGACGGCTCTGACTTTAGAAATTGAGGATTTACTTTTAACAGCTTTGCTTTTACGAGCCTTTGCAGTTGAATAAGGGTTTCAGGAAGCCCTTTTTTAGAGATTGTTGGAAGATATCTTTTTTCCAGCTCTAATTTCTGCTCACCAGATGCAAGGCAAAGGTCCCAGTCTTCATCCTCCTTGAACCAAAACTCTTTGGCGCAGTTACCCAAATCAAACACATACATTTTCGCCTGTAACTCTACCGTTGGATTTGTCATATTATTTCTTTTTTACCGGTATGGGGTCAATCTTTGATACTGAATTCTTGCCGCTCTGGTAATCGGAGGGTGCTTTTTTGCTCTCGGTACTCGCTGCTTTTTTTTGGTTCTTACTGCCTTTATCTTTACTCATAATCTATTTTATATTGGTTTTTCAACCGGGTTATATTTGAATCTGTCAGGTTGATGTTTAAATCCTCATAATGGTCAAAACGATATTGATATACTTTGTCTATTCCGGTGGGTCCCTCTGAAATGAGTTCCTCAATGTGTTTTAACGCGCCGGCTTTAGCCATTTCCATTGCATGTGTTCTCACTTCGTATCCGCAGTATCTTTCGTTCTCAGGCATCAGGGAATAGGTAGTGTAAGGAATAGAAAATAGTCCACCGACCGAATCTCCTTCTTGCGATTCTTTCCCGAAATTTCGTACAACATGCCTGAAATCATTAAATGATATTTCAGTTACTGCTGTATCATTTTTAAAAACACGATAAAAACTTTTGAAACAATGTCTCTCCATGATTTTTTCTGATAAAACGCTGTTAGGATCAAGAACTACGAATCAGAGCGGGTAGTTCTTAAGTAGAAGGAATGAGATGCTTAGTGCATTTATCTAAAGGTAGTGTTATTTGTTGATTATCAGTGGTTTTTATTTCTTATTTCGTAAGCCGGCATTCGCCGATACATGCCGGTTTATCAGGTTCGAACTTATTCTGATAAAAAGAATCTAAAAGAAATGATTTCTCTGTAACCATTTAATTATAACTACCTTTAAAATCTCACCTCTTGATGTTGTTCCTGAGATTCTCAGGAAATTTTTCTCAATAATAGTTGATTGATACACATTACTACAGTGAAATGCGTATCAGATTTTAGCACCGGGTCCTAGATCTTACAAAAATTCCGGGGGATATCAATATAAAATGAAAGTCACAACCAGTACAGTTTTCGATAATTTATCAGGTTTGCGTACATCTTTTCTTGGAGACGTAGCAGACCCTAACTCTGAGAACGATCAGCCCTTCCGCTCAGAGCTTTTTAGCTCAGGGCAAATGGATGATCACGCAAGGGCCGTCGCCAGGTCTCATAAACCCCAAAAAAGACAAACTTCCGATCAGCTTTTGAAACGACTTGAAGTAAATGAGAAATCATTGCTTGATGTTCGCAATCTGCTTGTCGAAGGTATCCGCCAGGGAAAGGACATTACACCGGGTGCTGAATGGCTGCTCGATAATTTTTACCTTATAGAAGAGCAGGTCGTTATTGCCCGGAAACATTTACCTAAAGGCTATAGCGAAGGTTTGCCGTATCTAACTACCGGTATGCCTCGAGTCTATGATATTGTGCTCGAAATAATCTCGCACAGCGATGGCCGCGTAGATGTAAAAAGCCTCAGCAGCTTTATTGCCGCTTACCAAACACACTCTATTTTAACATTAGGTGAGTTGTGGGCCATTCCAATTATGGTTCGACTGGCTATTATCGAAAATCTTCGCCGGGTTGCAGGGATGATTGCCCTCGATATGATTGACCAGGGCTTTGCCGATTACTGGGCAGACAGCATGCTCACTACAGTTAAGGACGAACCCGGTAACCTCATTCTTACCATTGCCGATATGGCCCGCTCAAAACCCGTGCTGAATTCTTCGTTTGTGGCTGGCTTTACCCGCGCTTTACAGGGAAAAGGTCCGGCGCTTGCCTTACCGCTTAGCTGGATGGAGCAACAACTGGGCGGACTAGGTCTGAGCAGCGGCGATCTGATCCGTCAGGAGACCCAGAAGCAGGCCACCGACCAGGTGTCCGTGCGGAACAGTATTGGTACTCTTCGTTTTATAGGTGCCACAGACTGGCGCGAATTCGTGGAAACCTTAAGCAGCGTGGAGCAGGTGTTGCGAATGGACCCAACCGGCATTTATCCGCTTATGGACTTTGCCACCCGCGACAGGTATCGCCATGTGGTAGAATCCATTTCAAAAGCATCTGCTTTGTCAGAAACTGAGGTCGCGCAAAAGGTGCTTGATTTAACAAGTAAACATCAGGAAGCAAACGATACAACAGCCAGAAAAAATCATCTAGGGTATTACCTAATTGATAAAGGACTTGCCGAGGCAGAACAAACCGCGGGAATGCGGTACACCATTCGCAAAACACTGAACCGGCATGCCCGGCAAATGCCCGTATTTTTATATTTCTCAGCTATTGCTGTGCTTTCGTTCTCGGGTGCCGCGGCGATGTTTTACCTTGCTTATATCCACGGTATTGAGAGTTGGCCGATGTTGAGCCTAGTTGGGATACTGTCTCTATCGGGTTCAACCCAATTAGCAGTTTCTCTGGTGAACTGGTTCTCTACAATCTGGGTAAGGCCATATCTTTTGCCAAGGATGGATTTTTCTGAAGGCATTCCGGTTGAGTGCCGAAGCCTGGTAGTTATTCCTACCATGCTTTCGAGTCGTGATTATATTGATGAATTGATTGAAGGACTAGAAATCCGGTTTCTGGCAAACAGAGAGGCGCATTTACACTATGGCTTACTCACGGATTTTACAGATGCGCCGAAAGAAATCATGCCTGGCGATGTTGCTTTACTCGAAGCGGCAACTAAGAGTATTGAGGCCTTAAATGAAAAATATAATCCTGTGGAAAGAGACACTTTCTTTCTCTTTCATCGCCCCAGAATTTGGAACGCACGAGAAAAGATGTGGATGGGATATGAACGGAAACGCGGCAAGCTGTCTGCTCTGAATGCTTTTTTGCGTGGGCGCGGGACGAGCGAATTCTCAGCGATAGTTGGAAACACTACACTTCTTAGTAATGTAAAGTATGTTATCACACTTGATTCGGATACACAGCTCCCTCGGGATGCAGCCTGGAAGTTCATCGCAACTATGGCTCACCCGCTCAATCAGGCAGTTTTTAATACTGATAAAAGGCGTGTAACGGAGGGTTACGGAATTCTGCAGCCAAGAGTTGCGTCAAGTATTCCTAAAACAGCAACCTCTTTGTATCTGCGGATGCAGGGAAACGTAACCGGTATCGACCCTTATACCCGGGTCTCATCAGATGTGTATCAGGATGTTTTTGATCAGGGCTCATTTATTGGGAAAGGAATTTACGATGTAGATGTATTTGAACGGACTGTCCATGGCGTTTTTCAGGAAAATCGTATTCTGAGCCACGATTTGCT
Source organism: uncultured Sphingobacteriaceae bacterium (assembly GCA_946887045.1). Next base: position 90,334 of record CAMPKC010000010.1, read on the forward strand.
AGAAGGCTGTTATACGCGATCGGGGTTAATAAGCGATGTGCTTTTATACGAAGAAGGCCCTGCAGAATATTCTGCGGATATCAAACGCCATCATCGGTGGATAAGGGGCGACTGGCAAATTGGCGCCTGGATGCTTCCCTTTGTAACGGATAGTAATGGGAAGCTGGGCTCAAATCCTTTATCGGCATTGTCACGGTGGAAAATTTTCGACAATCTTCGCCGAAGCCTGGTTCCGATATCATTAACATTGCTGTTGGTGCTGGGATGGACGGTTTTACCTTACCCGTGGTTCTGGACTCTGACTGTCACTCTTATGGTTTTATTACCTGTCACCCTCGCTGCAGGCTGGCAATTATTGAATAAGCCACTTGAACTAACGCTTAATGCTCACCTTGCAGAAGTAGGTACTACAGTGAGGGATTTACTGATTCGTTTTGTATTCGGACTGGCTGTATTACCCTACGAAGCCTATATTTATTTGGATGCTATTATTCGTACTAACTGGCGAATGATAGTAAGCGGTAAAAAGCTTTTGCAATGGACACCCTCAGCCAATGTGTCGCGTAAAGCTAATAAAGACGTTTTATCCGCCTATTTATCCATGTGGATTACGCCATTTCTTGCACTGGTGTGTATCGGATTGCTTTTTTATTTTAAGGCACAGGCGCTCATTGTCGCCTCTCCAATATTAGTTCTTTGGCTGCTGGCTCCTGCAATAGCATGGCAACTTAATAAACCCGAAAAAGAAGAGCTTCCGGAGTTTACAGAGGAACAAAGTTTATTTCTCCATATTTCCGCCCGTAAAACGTGGTCGTTCTTTGAACACTTTGTTAGTGAAGAGGAAAATTGGTTGCCACCTGATAACTTTCAGGAACATCCGACAGCCGTTATTGCCCACAGGACCTCACCCACTAATATGGGACTTTCTTTGCTGGCCAATCTTGGTGCTTACGATTTCGGTTATATCACCGGCCCGCAACTTATAACCCGCTGTAACAATACCTTACAGTCGATGCTTAAGCTCGAACGCTACCGAGGGCATTTTTACAATTGGTACGATACCTTATCATTACTGCCTTTACAACCTCGTTATGTGTCCACTGTTGATAGCGGTAACCTGGTTGGCCATTTGCTTACGTTAAGACAGGGGCTGCTCGCACTTCCTGACGAACCGATATTCAGCACTAAAGTATACGAAGGGCTAATCACTACAGCAAAAATTGTTAAAGACCTTTCTACGGCCCAGCATGTCCAACTGATTGATCAGATACTTCAATTTCTTGCTTCTGCTGTCGAAGAAGAAAGCAATTCGTTGAATGTAGTGAAAAAGAATCTCGATCAACTGGTAATACTCACTGCCGGGTTGCTTAAACAAACCGATGGTGAAAAACTGCAACTCTATAACTGGTCGGCTCGCTTATCTCAACAAGTTAGAACCTTCCGGGAAACCTTGTCGCAACTGGTTCCATGGATAGAAGTGCAGACTCCAGAAAATTTTTCTGTGTTTGAATCTGTACCGTCCATGGCAGGAATAATAAAACTTGCTGAGGAGTTTCAGAACTATAGTGATGCTGATTATCGTGAAGAAGAAAGAACATATTTAAGTACAATACAGGTATTGCTTAAGGCCGGAAGTTCGTACGCTACCGATCAGATTCGTCTCATAGACGAATTGTCAAATCAATGTGAGGAGTTGAGCGATGTGGAATATGATTTCCTAATCGACAGATCCACCCATCTGCTGAGAATCGGCTATAACGTTGATGATCAGAGAAAGGATGATAGTTTTTATGACCTGCTGGCTTCCGAAGCCCGCTTAGGGATTTTCGTAGCGATCGCACAGGGTAAAATACCGCAGGAAAGCTGGTTCGCCCTCGGACGCTTATTAACGAATTCCGGCGGAGATCCTATACTTCTGTCATGGAGTGGATCAATGTTCGAATACCTAATGCCTCAGCTTGTAATGCCCACGTATGAAAATACGCTTCTATATCAAACAAACAAAGCTACAGTTAAGCGCCAAATTGATTATGCCTCTCAAAGGGGGGTGCCATGGGGAATTTCAGAGTCAGGGTATAATACTGTCGATGCCAATCTCAATTACCAGTACCGGGCATTCGGCGTTCCGGGGCTTGGCCTGAAACGTGGATTGGAGGAGGATCTTGTAATAGCGCCCTACGCGTCTATGCTTGCGCTTATGGTTTCGCCTGTAAAGGCCTGTATGAATCTTCAGCTCCTGTCGAGAGAGGGTTTTGAAGGCGAACACGGTTTCTTTGAAGCGATTGATTATACGGCTACACGTCTTCCACGAGGTAAAACAAACAGCATCATACAATCTTATATGGTGCATCACCAGGGAATGGGATTTCTTTCGCTCGCTTATGTATTGCTTAACAAACCTATGCAGAGGCGTTTTATATCAGAGCTTCGGTTTCAGGCAACTTTACTGCTGCTCCAGGAACGAATTCCAAGAACAACCCTATTTTATGCTCATACGGCAGATATTATTGAAACCCATAACATAGAAAACGATGTTCAGGTGCGTAATATCATGACGCCTAATACGCCAATTCCTGAAATACAACTTTTAAGCAATGGCAATTATCAGGTGATGGTTACTAATTCGGGTGCCGGGTACAGTCGCTGGAAAAACATAGCCCTTACGCGATGGCGCGAAGATACAACGAAAGATGATCGTGGCATATTCTGTTATATTAAGGACGTAGATACCGGTATATTCTGGTCAAATACATATCAGCCGACGCTTCATCCCGCAAAGTCGTATGAAGTTACATTTTCGCAGGGGCATGTTGAGTTTCGACGCCAGGATTTTGGGATTCATACGCGTACCGAAGTGGTCGTGTCTCCGGAGGATGACACCGAAATGAGGCGCATAAAAATCACCAACCGAACACAGCGTGTAAGAGTACTGGAGGTTACAAGTTATGCAGAGGTTGTGATGGCAAGTCAGCCTTCGGACGAGGCTCACCCCGCCTTTAGTAATTTGTTTGTGCAGACAGAAATAATGTCTGACCAAAAATCTGTACTCTGTACCCGCAGACCCCGTTCTGAAGGTGAAACACCACCATGGATGTTTCATTTAATGGATGTTCGTGGTGTTTCGGTTGAAGCCATATCGTTCGAAACCGACCGTATGCAGTTCACGGGGCGCGGCAAAACATTAGTGTGGCCGCAGGCAATGGATACCGACGAGTTGTCGGGCAAAGACGGGTCGGTATTAGATCCCATTCTTTCTATCCGTTACCGGATTACTATCAAGCCCAGCCAAACCGCAACATTTGAGCTCATCCACGGTATCAGCGATACCAAAGAGGGATGTCTGGGTCTGATGCACAAATACCATGATCAGCATATAAAAAACCGGGCCTTTGACCTTTCCTGGACACACAGTCAGGTTCTGCTTCGTCAGATCAATGCCACCGAAAGCGATGCTCAGCTATACGGACGCCTGGCCTCTTCCATAATCTATGGTAACGCTAAATTACGGGCGGATGCCGCGGTGGTACAAAACAACTTTCGTGGCCAGTCATGGCTTTGGAGCCATTCTGTTTCAGGCGACTTGCCTATTGTGCTGCTCCACATATATGATCCGGAAAGTATGGAACTGGTACGTCAAATGGTTCAGGCCCATGCCTACTGGCGACTAAAAGGACTGGCGGTAGACCTGGTAATATGGAACGAAGATCACGGTACTTACCGGCAAGTGCTGCAGGATCAGATTCTCAGCCTTATCACAGCCGAAATAAACAACCAGGCAAATCATACTACTCCGGGCACTATTTATGTAAAATCTGTTGATCAGCTTTCTTCAGAAGACCGTATATTGTTTGAGAGCGTTGCCCGGGTAATCATTTATGATAATAAAGGCAGCTTATCCGAGCAGGTGAACACGCATCTTACCGAACGGGTATTGCCGCCTGTAATTGAACCTAAATCTATTGCGTCGCGGGCTGTTTCTCATACCCTGAAATTGCCCGATGATCTGCTTTTTTATAACGGAACGGGTGGTTTTACGCCAGATGGAAAAGAGTATAAAATTTTAACCGATAACAAAAATACCACTCCTGCACCCTGGGTAAACGTTATCGCAAATCCAAATTTCGGAAGTGTGATTTCAGAAAGCGGATCCGCTTATACCTGGGCTATTAATGCCCACGAATATCGTATCACTCCCTGGAGCAACGACCCCGTTAGCGATACAGGCGGTGAGGCCTTTTACCTGCGTGATGAAGAAACCGGCAATTTCTGGTCGCCATCCGCGTTTCCTGCCGCGGGGATATCACCCTATATCATTACCCATGGTTTCGGTTATTCAAAGTTTGAGTACATCGAGCAAGGTATATATTCAGAAATGTGCGTTTTTGTGCATAAAGAGTCGCCTGTAAAATTCATTGTGATTAAACTAAAGAACCAGTCGGGCAGGGAAGTTAAACTCTCTGCGACCGGATTTATGGAGATTGTCCTTGGCGATGTACGTTCTAAAACGAATATGCACATTGTTTCCGAACAGGATCCGAATACCGGTGCAATTCTTTTAAGAAACAGGTATAATTCGGCATTTTCAGAGAGGGTAACGTTTTTTAAAGTAGGTGGGGGTGTGGATTTTAGTTATACCGCCGACCGCACAGAATTTATCGGCCGAAACCGGAATTTGGCCGAACCGCAAGCCATGTCCCGCAAAAGACTTTCCGGGAAAAAAGGAGCGGCAATAGATCCCTGCGCCGCTCTTCAGGTCAAATTTGATTTACTGGACGGCGCCGAAAAAGAAATTATCTTCATTCTAGGAAATGAGGAAAATACTCAGGCCGCCGAAGTGCTGATCAGAAAATTCTCTAATCGCGATGCAGTGATGCAATCGCTCGATGAGGTAAAAGAATACTGGAATGAAGCCTTAGGAACTATCCAGGTAAATACACCGGACCAAGCGCTGAATATTCTGGCAAATGGCTGGCTGACCTATCAAACAATGGCTTGCCGAATGTTCGCCCGCAGTGGTTTCTATCAATCGGGTGGTGCCTTTGGCTTCCGCGATCAGTTACAGGATGTGTTGGCTTTGTTGCATAACAAGCCCGATATGGCCCGGGAGCAGATTTTATTAAGTGCATCCCGACAGTTTACCGAAGGAGATGTACAGCACTGGTGGCATCCGCCGGAGGGCAGAGGAGTGCGTACCCGCTGTTCGGATGATATGCTCTGGCTGCCATTTGTGGTTTCGAAATATGTTGCAGCCACAGGCGATACAGAAATATTAGGCGTTCCGATCGGCTTCCTTGAAAGTCGTACTCTCTTTGATGGAGAAGAGACACTCTACGATCTGCCGGTTAGCGGGGGTATCCAGGCAACATTATATGAGCATTGTAAACGCGCCATCGGGTACAGTTTGCGCTTTGGCAGCCATGGCTTGCCCTTCATCGGGGCCGGCGACTGGAACGATGGTATGGATCAGGTTGGTCATAAAGGCGAGGGCGAAAGTGTTTGGCTGGCGTTCTTCCTGTATGATATTCTTAAAAAATTTGCTGATGTCGCTGCTGATTTTCAGGATGCCGTCTTTGCTGAAACTTGTAAAACAGAAGCAGCCAGGCTACAGATCAATATTGAACAATCAGGATGGGACGGTAAATGGTATCGCCGCGCATATTTTGATGATGGTACACCTTTAGGCTCGGCTCAAAATGCCGAATGTAGCATTGACGCTATTGCACAGAGCTGGTCTGTTTTATCGGGCGCGGGGAGCAAAGAGAGGAGCAAGATGGGTATGGCCTCGCTCGATAAACATTTGGTTAGAAGAGATCTTAAGCTTATTCAGCTACTCGATCCCCCTTTTGACGCAAAAGGACCGAATCCGGGGTATATCCGTGGTTATGTTCCCGGTGTTCGTGAAAATGGCGGCCAATATTCACACGCTGCCATCTGGACCTTAATGGCTTTTGCGGCCCTCGGCGATCGTGAAAAGGTTTATGAATTATTCAGTCTTATCCAACCTTTAAACCATGCATCAACCGCTGCTGATGTGAAGATATACAAAGTTGAACCTTATGTGATGGCTGCAGATGTGTATGCAAATGAATCGCATAGGGGCCGGGGCGGATGGACATGGTATACGGGCTCGGCAGGCTGGATGTATCAGTTCATTACCAGTTCGTTGCTCGGGTTGGAACTGAGGGGTGACAAACTGATTATTAAACCTTGTTTCCCGCAGGAGTGGCCCTCAGTGCAGATTCAATATCGTTATGGAAAGGCTGTTTATAAATTTGTCATTTTTCAATCCACGGATGGAAAAACATATCATCGAATGGGGGGCAATAATTACGAAGGCAATGGGATCCAGTTAGTCGATGATGGAATA
>CAMPKC010000011.1 GCA_946887045.1 uncultured Sphingobacteriaceae bacterium
GGACGTTTTTCATAGGTAGATGTAGGGTCGGGATTCATTTTCCGACCCTTTTTTTATAGAGGTCTAAAACTTCAACCCAAGGATCTCCCGCCAGTTCGAATAAGCCATTCAAAATAATTTAAAAAAATTTAGGCATTTTGTCCAATCTGAAGAATTCGATTGTAATTAGGTTTTAACGATTAAATTAAAACACAATGGAACAAAGAATCAACATCCACGCAAAAGGACAAAGTGCATTGAAATCTCTTTATGGAATGACAGGTTATCTGAAGAAATCACCTGTTGAAGACTCTCTTTTAGAGCTGGTTTATTTTAGAGTATCACAAATTAACAAGTGTGCTTATTGTCTTGATATGCATTCTAAAGATGCACGTCACAAAGGAGAAACTGAACAGCGTATATATGGCTTGAGTGCCTGGCAGGAAACACCTTATTACACTGAACGTGAAAGAGCGGCACTGGGATGGGCAGAAGCAGTTACCAACTGTTCTGTGCCGGATACCATTTATAATGAAGTTAAAAATCAATTCTCCGAAGAGGAACTAATTGACTTAACGCTTGCAGTAACAACCGTAAACACATGGAATCGTATTAACCTTGCGTTTCCTTACGAAATAGGAACTTACAGAGTTGGACAGTTTGGTTAGTACAGCATTTAATAACGTTTAAATCAAATAAAAATGAACGATTTTCTTTTAATATTCCGGCGAGATTTTACCAGTAAAGAAGCACAGCCCTCTCCAGAACAAATGCAAAGCTCTGTTAACGAATGGAAAAACTGGTTTGGAGGAATTGCTGCTCAAAACAAACTTGCCCGGCCGCTGCAACGCTGGGATTTGGATGGCAAGGTGGTGAAGCCCAACAAACACGTAACTAACGGACCTTTTGTGGAAATTAAAGAGTCGATTGGAGGCTTGGTTATAATCAAAGCCAACGACTATGATGAAGCTGTAGAAATTGCACAAGGGTGTCCGATATTAAAGTTGGGTGGCACTGTGGAAGTGCGCATGGCGACTTCTTCAGAAGAACCTTAATTTTTATCAAATAATGCCTTTGTTAAGGCAAAGGCATTATCATTAAATCTATGGAAGAAAGAGAGCTTTTACCTCATTTATTCAGAACTGAGTATCAGAAAATTGTTTCTGTACTCAGTTATTTGTTTGGCATCGAACATATTGAAATTGCCGAAGACATTGTTAGCGACACCTTTCTGGCAGCGACCGAATTATGGAGCATTAAAGGTCTGCCCGAAAACCCCACAGCCTGGCTGTATACAGTTGCAAAAAATAAAACAAAGAATTACTTAAAGCGAAATTCGCTATTTGAACAAAAACTGTCGGCCGATATACGATACAGTACAACTAATTCGGAAGAAATTGAAATTGACCTATCGAATAAAAACATTGCCGATAGTCAGCTAGCAATGATTTTTACCGTCTGCAATCCGGTCATTTCCAGCGAATCGCAGGTTGCCTTAGCACTGAACTTACTTTGCGGATTTGGAGTCCAGGAAATCGCAGATGCCTATCTAACCAACAAAGAGGTGGTTTACAAACGGATAAACCGGGCTAAAGAAAAATTGAAAGAAGCCAATATAAAGATCGAACAACCCAAAATAGCTGACATCAATAACCGGCTGGAGACTGTGTTGACCACTTTGTATCTATTGTTTTCTGAAGGATATTATTCTACTTCTCAAAACTCTATTCTTCGCAAAGATCTTTGTGCGGAAGCAATGAGATTAAATTATCTGCTTGTTGAAAACCCGGCTACTAACAGTCCTTCTGTAAATGCCTTGTTGGCTTTAATGTGTTTTCATTCCTCGCGATTTGAAGCCCGGACAAATCAAGACGGTGAAGTAATTTTATATGAAGACCAGGACGAATCGTTATGGAACACAGAGTTGATTGAAAAGGGAGAATATTATTTGAATAAGGCCTCTGCGGGAGAAAGACTAAGCAAATATCATTTGGAAGCAGGAATTGCCTATTGGCATACCCAAAAGGCAGATACTGCGGAGAAGTGGGAGAGTATCTTGCAACTTTATAACAACCTGTTGATTTTAGAGTATTCGCCAATTGCGGCCTTGAACCGGACCTTTGCACTCGCAAAAACCCATGGAAAAGAAGAGGCTATCATTGAAGCCGAAAAATTGAATTTAACAAGTAATCATTTTTATTACTCATTGCTTGGCAATCTTTACACCGATTTAGACAACAGAAAAGCCTTGCAACATTTTGAGACAGCCTTGACGCTTGCCAATTCTGTCGCCGACAAGAACAGCCTTATTAAAGCCATTAACAGATTGAAAAAGTGTAATTAAACTCTCTGCAAAGTCTCCATGAACAGTAAACCCGCCCGCTCTTCCGAATAATCGACAACGACGCAAATAACAAAAAGAAAACTATCAGCTAATTCGCTCACAGTTTGCCGGCATGCTTATGTCGTTGGTTTAATTTATTAACGACTGTTAAATACCTAATAATGGGTATTGATTGGCGCAAGTTTAATCCCGTTGTTTGGCCTTAACTTTGGGCATTGATCACATCCCATCCGTTTTTGGATATGACAAACGGATTAACGGCTGAATGTAAATGCTTACAAACAATCAATTCATAATTAACAATTAACAAGATGAGAAAATTTAAACTTTTAGCATTAGCACTTTTAGTGGTGTCTCTGGGATTTACCGGATGTAAAAAAGATGACGGTGATGACACTAAAGCCAAAATATTAGGCAAATGGGAAATGACTAAAGAGGTTTGGAAAGAATATGAAAACGGATCTTTAAAAGATCAGGGAACAGAAACAGATGTTGATTATGAGATAGAATTTAAAAGCAACGGTTCATATACGGTTTATTACCAAGGCGACATTGAGGAAACTGGTACATACTCTATTGAAAATGATGGCAAAAAGCTCGTATTCAACAATGCTGAAGATGACATAGATGATTTCCATACCATAAACAGCCTTACATCCAGTCAGTTGATACTGTACCAAGAGGAGTCTGAGACGGTTGGCGGCCAAACATTTAAATCTACCTATGAACTGACTTTTAATAAGCAATAGTAACGCTCTGATTTAAACTTTAAAATCCCTTTGGTAGACAGGTTTTCTATCAAGGGGATTTTTTTACAACCCATCTGCGCAGATATCCCCCTTATAAAAACCTCCTCTTTTCCCGGTTAAGCGCCTCAACAGAGTCAATATCTTTTTCGTTCAAACTATTCCCATCAAAACTGTTTTTATTAGTCTATCTCTAAAAGGTCTTTTTAAGCGTTAAGGTTTATTCGGATGAAATCCGAGATGAATATGCTCATTATAGCTTCATCCCCGTTAAAAAAAAATCATATTCGGATGAAAAACATTTTTTTTAACACTCCGGTAAAAGGAAAAGTAATAATAGCTTTTATTATCGCGTGTACCGCACTGGCATTAGCCTGGAATATAAGCAAGTACACGTTCAGGGAGATGCTTCATACCGTAGAAGATCTATCTGCTCCCAATGATAAGTTAACAATTGTTAGTCGCCTTTCGGGAAGAATAACACGCATTGATCAGCTGCAAAGAACCATGGCTATTGACAGCGAAAACTATCAGGATACTTTTATAAAAGAATTCAGAAAACTGGGCCTCACGCTCGACACACTGGGCCGGCTTTACAAAGACAATCCCACCCAGGTAAAACGCATTAACGTTATGAAGCAACTTTTGTCCGAACGCAACAAGCTGTTTTTTAACTATCTGCATACAAGGGAGAAACTTGTTAATAATGATGAACTGTCTGATCAATTAGAGTCTCTCAACGGAATACTTTCAAATAATATCAATAAAAACGACAGTACAACTGTTCATACTACACAGAAAAAAGTTTCTACGACAACGGTTTTGGCTGTTGAGAAGGAGTTTCAGAAGGGTTTCTTTAACAGACTTTTCGGGAAAAAGAAAAACCAGGAAAAGGTGATCAACGAAGAACTGGACATTACCGTAGATACGATAACTATTGCCAGTCGGGATACCGCGTTAAAGACCGTCAAGCGAGCCATGCTGAGCATGGAAAAAAAGCAGCTTCTGCAAAGTGAGAAATTTATTAACCAGGAGACCCGGCTTGCTCTTGCAAGTAATAATCTTACCAACCAGATGCTCAACATTCTACAACAAGTAGAAGAAGATGTGATGAATCAATCAGCATTAAATAATTTGCAGGCCCGGGAGGTGGTTGGCACCAGTGTGAAGTATATAAACATAATCCTGATAACATTCCTGTTCCTTACGGCAATTCTTCTGTATTTTATTTTAACAGATATTTCAAGGAATAACGCCTATCGTACGCAGCTCGAGATCGCAAAAGATGAAGCCGAATACCATAGTTTGGCCAAACAGCGGTTTTTAGCAAACATGAGTCATGAAATAAGAACCCCTTTGCAAGCTATTATTGGCTATACCGAGCTTCTGAAGAATGGTAAAAAAAGTGAATATACCATTGACGCCATACATCATTCATCAACACATCTGTTGCAAATAGTTAATGAGGTACTTGATTACAGCCGGATAATTTCGGGTAAGTTTAGCTTTAACATGTCGGTTTTTAACCTGACGGATTTATTAGAGGAAGTGGTATCAGTGATGCGTTTATCCGCTCAGGAAAAATCACTTAAACTGCGCACTGATTTTGATCTTTCTCCTTTCGAATACTTAAGCGGAGATGCTTTCCGGTTAAAGCAAATTCTTTACAACCTGCTTAGCAATGCGATAAAATTTACTGATAAGGGAGAAATTATACTTACTGCTTCCAGTAAACACCATAATGGTAACGCTTACCTTAGGTTTGGGGTCGAGGATACAGGTATCGGGATTGCTGATGATGATTTGGTGCGTGTATTTAATGAATTTGATCAGGGAAGCGGCTCTGAAAACGGGCAAATAACATCTGGTTCCGGCCTCGGTCTCAGCATTGTGAAAGCGGTTACCGAAAGGCTGGGTGGGCGAATCTATGTCAAAAGTAAAAAAGGAGAAGGAACATGCTTTACATTATATATTGGCTTTGAACTGGCAGAAAATCAGGTAAACACCCCGACCAATAACGACCCAGAACAGCATGTTGTAAAAGGGAAAGTTTGGGTTGTGGATGATGATGCGTTCATTCTTCAGCTATGTTCGTCAATATTAGAAAATCACGAGGTTGCGCATCAGTGTTTTGATACTCCGGAAAAAATGCTAAATACGCCCTGGGACGATGAAGTGAGCTGCATTTTACTGGATATAAGGATGCCGGGTATGAACGGAGCTGAACTTTGCGCCATACTGCGAAACAGAATTCCGGAAGAGGTGAAAATTTACGCGATAACGGCACAGGCTCTTCCGGAAGAACGTGCCTGGATTCTTTCGCAGGGTTTCGACGGACAATTGATGAAGCCATTTAGAGAAAGAGAGCTCCTTAATTTGATACAATCAGAAAACTTCCACCAGGAAACAGAAAACACCTGGAATCTGGACTCGTTGCAGAAAATGACCTTTGGAGACGAACAACAGTTGAAAAGAATATTAACCCTTTTCATAGAAGATTCAGAGAATGATATTCGCCAGATAACAGTCGCAGCAAAGAATCAAGATACAGACCAATTAACTTTAGTATTTCATCGGATTGCGGGAAGAACCGCTCAAATGGGCTCGAAAGAACTCTCTTTGGCATTCAGAAAACTCGAAATAGATTCGCAAAAAGGAATACTTAAGGAAGACGAGATGAACTATCAGCTGAACACTCTGGCAAATTGGATAAAACTGATCGACAAAGAGCTGAATGCAGGCACATTCACTCAGCAGGCATAAGCAGCGATCATTCCAGATTATATTTTTCGATCTTACTATAAAGTGTTTTTCGGTCGATATTGAGCAATTTAGCCGCCATCGATTTATTGTACTTTACTTTTCTAAGCGTTTCCATAATGAGTGTTTTCTCATTCGTTTCGTTTATCGCTTTCAAGTCTGTTCCGCTTATTTTAGGCGCCTGGCTAATCGAAAACATCATCTCATCAGGAAGGCTTTCTATACCTGCTTCTTCTGTTTTGCTAAGAAGAACCATCCGCTTGATCACATTTTTAAGCTCCCGCAAATTCCCGGGCCAATCATACTTTTGAAAAACACCTAAAGCTTCTTCAGACAAACCTGTCACGTTTCGATTAAGTTCATTATTGGCCAGTTCAATAAAATGCCTGGTAAATAATTCAAAGTCTTTAGCACGCTCACGAAGTGGTAGCAATTGCATTTTAAACTCATTAAGCCTGTGATAAAGATCCTCGCGAAATTTCCCCTGACTTACACTGATTAACAAATCATCATTGGTTGCGGCTATAATGCGAACATCTACCGGCACCGCCCGGTTACTTCCCAAAGGCACAATTACCCTTTCCTGTAAAGCCCTTAACAGGTTTACCTGCACCTCATAATCGAGGTTACCAATTTCGTCAAGAAAAATAGTGCCGCCACCGGCTGCTTCAAACTTTCCTTTTTTATCCGTCAGAGCACCTGTGAAAGCACCCTTAACATGTCCGAACAACTCGCTTACAGCAAGTTCTTTCGAAAGCACTCCGCAGTCTAATGCGATGAAAGGCTTTGCCGCTCTTTTACTTCGCTGATGAATAGCTCTTGCAAAATATTCTTTACCTGTGCCGCTCTCTCCCTGAATAATTACCGACATATCAGTGGGTGCTACCAGGTCAATATATCCATTAAGTTTTTCGGCTCCCGGACTGTTCCCGCTTATAAAACCGGTTGATGAAGATTGTGTAGACGGTTTCTCTTTTTTAGGTTCCAAAGCCTCTCCGATTCTCATCAGCAACTCATCCGGATTTACCGGCTTTGTAATATAATCAAAGGCTCCCGAACGCATTGCCTCTACCGCCGTTCTAACATCGTTAAAGCTTGTCATGATAATTACAGGCATATTCAGAGATTTCTGGCGGCTGGCGCTTAAAACTTCAAGTCCTGTACCATCGGGCAAACGATAGTCTAGCAGTAACAGATCATATTGTTCCTGATCGAGCGCTTTTATACTGCTCTTTACATCATGTCGCAGATCTGCTGAATAACCGCTCTTTTTCAAGAAACCGTCCAATAGCTGCGAGAAAGTAAGATCGTCTTCAATAACCAGAATTTTTGCCATATTGGATGCCCTGCAGCAAAAATACAAAAGCCGGAACATTTCCGGCTTTCATAAAGGTTATTTTAAATTGTATATATAGGGGTGTGTTACTGAACTATCTTACCGTCCTTGTCGATTCGAAGGAAAGCTTTTTCCTCACCTTTCGTTAAATCTATCTGATAATACTCGGCGCCTTCTTTGGTTTTTACCAAAAACGCTGCTGCAGGCGTCCAATCTTTTACCTTTTCAGATTTTAAGGTGGCTTTCACGGAATCCGGTATTTCTTCCAGTTTAACTGCGGTTTTGATAAGGCTATCCTGAGTGGTATGTGTAATGGTTAAGGTATGGTTTAATGTACTTGCTTTAACTGTGGTTCCGGCAAAGGCTAAAACAGCTACTGAGGCTGCCGACAAAATTAGTTTTCTCATAAAATTTAGATTAATTAACGTTTGTTATAGCTCCTTACAGTACACAATGGTGCCAAAAACGGAAGGCCAAAACATCTATCTGAAAATCAATACTTTAACTACTCTGCCAAGTGTTTTAAAGTGTAGAGATTGTCTACAATCTGTGGGGCAAGTCTTCAGATCTTGTAAAAAATCCGGTTTTTCGTCAGCACACTTTGAATAACCGGTAAGCCGCTGACATTCGTACCTTAGATCTTAATTTCTATCCTCGAGAAGAGACAAATATCTATGGATTTATTTAGCAAGGAAGAAGACGAACTGCGTAATCTACTACCAAAAGACGGAACGGTAAATTACTACGGAAAACTGTTTTCGACAAAGCAGGCAAAGCGGTATTTTGAGAGCCTGCTGAATATGATAGAGTGGAGATGTGACGAGGCCGTCATCTTCGGAAAATTGATTGTCACCAAGCGCAAAGTAGCCTGGTACGGTGATTCGGAGTTTGAGTACACCTATTCCAACACCACCAAAAAGGCTTTGCCCTGGACGGCTAATTTATTGGACCTAAAGGCAATTGTAGAAGAACAGACAAATGAAACCTTTAATTCATGCTTGCTTAATTTATACCACAGCGGCGAAGAAGGTATGGCATGGCACAGCGATGGAGAGAAGGATCTAAAAAAGAACGGCGCTATTGCGTCATTATCTTTTGGAGCCGAACGGAAATTCTCATTTAAGCACAAGATAGAAAAGACAAACGTCTCGCTGGTCCTGGAACATGGCAGCTTGCTTGTAATGAAAGGAGCTACACAGACGCATTGGCTACATTGTTTGCCACCCACAAAAATGGCAAGCAAACCGCGGATTAACCTTACGTTCAGGACGATTGAGAAGTAGAGCATTAGGTTGCACTATTTATCTGATAACGCAAAATCTTTTATTTAACAGAAAAAACTGCTTTACCAAACAATGGCCTTAGGTTATTGATATCCAAGCCTTGCGCAATCACAAAGAAATCCCCCTTTACATCATTGGTGAAAAAACTAAAGCTATTCTTTCCGCTCGAGTTCGTTCCAAAATTAGGATTCCAGTAAAGCGTGGTTTCTACAGCTGGAGTATTAATATTTTCCTTCTCGAAATCTGTAAGAGGGAATGGTTTAGGCAGTATAATATTTTTCAAAACCAGTTCTGCCAGTTCGTCTCCGCTGGTGCGGCAACGGTATACCACCGGACCATTTCTAGAGGAATAGACTTTGCCCTCTTCGGGAGGATAACCATCAGTAGGGTGGTTTTCGCAATTTAGAATATTGTTTCGGCAGATATAGGCCTCACAGCCCACAACATTGTTTGAGAAAACGGCCGCATTCTTTCGGGTATCTGTGGATTTGCCCTTCAATTCCACTGTTTTTAGCAGAAATCCACTCCCCGCCTTAGTTAGATCAGCAGGTTTATTATTGTCAAACACATTGAAAATTGTCGGGATATACAATGCATTACCCTTCGCTATACGCTTATCATATTCTCGTTCATAATTATTGAAGCTAACAGTATATCTTTCAAAAAACTCGGCACCAGCCTTCATTGTCCATTTATTACCCCGGCTTGAAGTCAACGATTCCGGTTTGATGGAAAATGTGTTATCCCCGGCTACATCAAACACTACACCTTTCTCTTTCGAAATTAAAACCAGCTTTTGTAAGTCAACCTTTCTTTTTGAATTGGATTTTACGGTGCCGGTAATACCGCCGGTATTTTCCAGCAGTTTTAAGGGTCCGCGTGAGATATAATTTGTAAACTCTTTGGTTCCACTGTGCAACCAGTGTTTGGTTATTAACAGATCGTCTATGTCCTTTTCGATAGTTTGGGGGATGTAGAGCTTACAATTTCTTCCTTCAAGGAAGCGATAGTAATATGAATTTAATATGGTGCGATAGGTGTCGGGATCAATCCGGGATTTTTCGACCACGGCTACAGACAGGTTTGAGGCCACCGGATTCCCGTCCTGGTTGGTTACCTCTAAATTCACCAGAACTTTCTTTCGGCTTCCATAATCCTTCTGTTCGGTACTTAACTTCACTGTGTAGTCCTCCTCTCCCGACTTATTAAGAATTAACCGTTCACATTTTATGTTATCACCCTCATCCAGTAAAAAAACACTCACCACATCTTTCGGCATATCTTTAAAAATAAACGGCACATTAACAGAATCACCCGGAGGAATCGTTAGAGAGACCGCCTGCAAAACCTCATTGAGTGTTCTGAAACCCAGCACAACCTTCCCGTTTTCGCCCTGGTTTTTAACGGAAGCGGTAAGTCGTTTCCGCTCTTGCGATACGGATAAGCTATAGCCTTTTTCTTCAATTATTACCGGAGTGCCTGAACTCTGACTATTCTTGCCACCAATATAATTTATGCTGTAGGTCGCACCCTTTATGGGCTTAAAAAGCACGGTTCCGGTTCCATAATGATTAGTTTTAAAGCGCCTGATCTCTCTACCATTCTCCAACAGGCTAAGTTCTGTGCTTACCGGATATTTATTAATATCCGATGCTTCAACTACTATCCTGGAATTAAACCCTGGAATTAAATTGCCGCCCTCCGGAAAAATTTTCAGCCGTACCGGATTCGACTCGTGCCGCAGGTTAAGTTCAAGCTCTGCGAAATCAGAATTTCTGTTGAAAACAGCCCTCACTTTTAAACTCCTGTCATCCGCAATTTGTGGGTAAGTGAAATTAATCTCTGCCTCACCAAAATTGTTCGTGGTAATTCGAGCACTTTTCAGCACCTTCTTATCATCAATCAATTCATAATTACCCCTAACTCCCTTTTGCAGGTGTATACCTTCTTTAAGTTTAATTACAACCTGCACGGGTTGCCCTCTTTTTATGTTAGCGGTATCAGTTACGGATGCACTTGCCTCCAACCTTTTTGTAACGTTTCGCTGTACTTTTATAGCTTGAACGAAAATATCTTCTTCTTTGAAATTGATCATCCTGTCGGTATACGCGTACAGGTAATAATTTCCGTCTTTAAGTGTATCGGGTAAAAGAATATCGCCGTGACTTCTGATGTCGTATACCGGAAACTGCTCCGCTATCATCACCTGCTTTTTTTCGTCGGTGATGCGAACATATAACACTTTATTATCTATTACTTTCCCGTCGAGTATGTATGCCTTAAACCAGATATCTTCGTTCTGGGAATATGTGCTTTTATCAAGATGCAAAAACAGGTGAGTAAAGGGATTTTCAGCATTATAAAGTGAGAGCCGCTGATTTAGTCTTTCAAGAATAGCTACCGGATTTACGAAGGCCAGAATGCCTGTAAGTAAAAACGTTAAGCAGGCTATTTTAATCGCTTTCATTAATTCTGAAAAAATGAATTGGAAATATACTGTTTTTGTGAAACATAAACTGCTACAGCCAGTCCCATTACATCTTAGCCTTATCCGTAAATTTCGGTTTTTTGAAAACAAACCACACATCTAAACGAAAGACATGAAGTCATTTTAGTACTTGGTTTGTTGATTTCTCACGAAATTCGCTTAATTTTCAGCAAAATCGACATTCATGATGCCGGAGCTCAGGACCGTAAATGTAACCAGATATGTAACACCCTTGCGTGAAGGCGGTTCGCTGCCCGCTATTGCCGAAGCAGATGATGGATTTTTATATGTGCTGAAGTTTAGAGGAGCGGGTCAGGGAGTAAAGGCTCTTATTGCAGAGCTTATTGGAGGCGAAATCGCCAGAACACTAGGATTTAAAGTTCCTGAGCTGGTGCTTGCAAATCTTGACGAAGCCTTCGGGCGCACAGAACCCGATGAAGAGATACAGGACCTGCTGAAGTTTAGCACCGGTCTTAACCTTGCGTTGCATTACCTCTCCGGAGCCATTACTTTTGATCCGATTGTATTCGAGGTCGATGCCAGAACTGCCTCATCGATAGTTTGGCTTGACTGTCTGCTGATGAATGTAGACCGTACGGCACGCAACACGAACATGTTAATGTGGAATAAAGAACTGTGGTTAATAGACCATGGTGCCGCCCTGTACTTTCATCACTCATGGCAAAATTGGAAAGAACAGGCAATACGCCCGTTTACTTTTATTAAGGATCATGTGCTTCTACCCTTATCCAGTCAGTTGACCGAAGTAAACGACGAGCTAAAATCAGTGTTAACGGCAGAACGTATTCAAGCGATTGTTTCTTTAATACCTGCCGGGTGGCTGAATGAGGACGTATTCAATGATCCGGAAGAACAGCGACAAGCCTATGCAAGCTTTCTTTTGTCGCGGATACAGTCTTCAGAAATTTTTATTAAAGAAGCCCAACATGCAAGAGAAACACTTATTTGAGTATGCTGTTATTCGTGTTGTGCCGAAGGTGGAGCGCGAAGAATTTATAAACACCGGGATTATTCTCTACTGCTCTAAGCTGAAATTCCTGAGGGCTGTATACTGTTTAAATCCTGAACGCATAAGATCGCTTAACCCCGATCTGAACATCAACGATCTTGAAAAAAACCTTCAGGCGTTTGTGAAAATTTGCGAGGGTACACAAGATAGCGGGCCGATAGGCCAGCTTGATGCCCCTTCCCGCTTTCGATGGCTTACAGCAACGCGAAGCACGGTTTTACAAACTTCGAAAGTGCATCCAGGCTTCTGTACCGATCCATTAGAAACCATTACCAAATTGGAAAAGGATTTGGTACTTTGATTTACCCCCATACTCAACCCGACAATTATTTCGTATGCAGCTTTTCCAACAGCACAACCATACTCTCTAACGAACAAGGTGAAAAGTATTTTTTATCCGTTGTCGGATCGGTAGTACCACCTGACACAATACCAACAACTAATCCTTGTTCGTCTACTACGGGTGCTCCGCTTAATCCTCCAAACTTTTCCGGAACGATAACATCCTTTAAAAGCAACCTGTTGCCGATGGTTTTATAATATTCAAATTCATACACTCTTTGCGAACCACTCGTCATCGTACGGGTCCAGCCGACCGCATAAAGCTTTTCGCCCGAATTTAGGGCTGTTTTCCTGATTTCTAATGGCTTAATCTGCGAGTGATTTTCTTCTATTGAAAAGAGCAACCAGTCTTTGTCGTACGTTGATTTAGCATCGAGAAAATCGCTTTGATCATCATTCAAAAGTTTATCGGTAATTATAAGCTCAGCTTCTTTGTTTAAGGGATACATTGACCACGATCTGATTTCATTGCCAAATGCCACCGTATTCATTTTATCCATCCTGATGATTTTTAAAAGATGTTTAGCTGTGACTGCAAACGTATCAGAACCGTATTTTATAAGAAATCCGCAGCTAAACCTGGACTGATCGTACTTTGGATTGTAGAAACTGATTTTGTTTACCAGACTTATTTCCGGAAATTTTTTTTCGGAAACCTTTTCCTGACCGGAACATCCGAAAGCAAACAGGCAGGCAATTAAAATGAATTGAATGTATTTCATAAAAGCGTTTAGGCCTCGGAAATATGGCATTTTATCACCCTTTATTGGGTACATTCTTTATAAATCCACAATGGCCTGGTCATCTAAAATACTTAACTCATCCGGTTTCCTAAAATACGATTTTGTCTCATAGATGCAGATCTATTATCCAGCGGATAGTAAGAAGCTAAAATGCAAGCCGGAGTGACAAGCCAAATCGTCCTGTTTGCACATTTGCGTCGGGCGACAAATAAAAATTAGGTCTCCAATCGAAGCTAAAATTTAAAGGTAAATCTGGAATGTTGTACTCCAAACCCGTCACCGGCACTAAAACAACATCCGTATTTTCGTTGGCTACTAACAATTGAGGGCCTATACCGATGTACCAGTTAAGCTCAGGAACACCTTTTAAAGGGAAGTTTTGCTCTACCTGCGCGCCTATGCCTACCAAATCCCCTTCAAAAAATACTATCGCCGCATCGAGGGAAAGATTTCTTTTAAATCTGTGTTTGATGTTAGGGCCCAATCCTGCGGATCCCGATCCAAAATCAACACGCAATCCAACAGCGTTGGATGAAGCCCGCTGAACGTCCCGACCCTTCTGTTTTTCCGGCGCGGCTACAGTCCTGCTTTGTTTAGCGGGCTTTTTGGGTTGAGCCTTCGCTACAGCAGTCTTTTTTTCAGGTGTTGGTTTGGGTTTAGTCTGTTGCGAGGTCGTTTTAGGCGTGGTCTTCACAGCATCTGTCTCGGCTATATCCTTGTTTGCAGTTGCAGCAGGTGCTTTTTTTGAAAGCTCTTCAGAGGGCTTTTCGAGTTTTGCCAAAGCTTCAGAAGATGGCTTATTTTGAACCTTCTGCTGAGTGTTTGAATTTTCTTGTTTTAAATCTGCCAGTTCACGAGCCTGCACCTTGTCGCTTTGGGCGTTCATTTGACTAATTGCCATAAGTTTAGCCGACATACTCCCTGAAGCATCGGGCTTATATTTTACATTAAGTTTAAATACGGAAGGAGACTTCGAAGCAGCAGCATTAGCGCCGGCGAGCAAAAGGATTGTTTTCGCCTGTGGTTTAACTAAAACCCAGGTACTAGCCCTTTTATAATAGAAAGAGTTGCGACTTTTGTTATTGATAGTGACGTACTTACCATTACAAGAGATGTTCCCTGATTTGTCGCTAACATGAGCGATAACATTCGCCTGAATGTAGAGTTCTGGATTTACATAACAACTTATAGAAACGGAACCTTCTTTCTGTTGAGCCAAGCCGGCATGATAGACAAACAGGAATAGCAACAGAATATATCTCATGGGTATGTTAAAGATGTTTTCGGATTTGTATTACAGATATTTGCAGCGAATTGTTTTCGTGGTACATTCCGTTTCTGGTTTAAGGGCCCGGGAGAGCTCCCGAAAATAACGATCATAATGTCTCGCTACGCTCCACAAAGGGTGTTAATAAGGCGTATCACCAAAGCATTTTAATACAGTCGATTCTAAAGGCTTTTGAATAGCAATTAATAGCACTTACAATACGCACCTTGTCTTTCGACAATCCCTATCTAGTAAATTGGGATGGCATATCATTGGCAAATCCTATCGGATAATTACCTCCTACTTTACAAGCTCATTCATATACTTCTCCAGCATAGTATAGCCATCGCTCATTTTGATGTTACGATCTTTTGGATTTTTAGGATCTAAACGGTTCTTTATTTCCCATGCATCAGGCATTCCATCGCGATCCGTATCTTGGGGAGCGGTGGACGATTTAAGCTCTGGCCATCCTCCAATATTTTTCTGACTATCAATTATCCCTTTTTTCGCACCATAAACACCACTGCCGACAGGTGCTAGTTTACCCGAAGCTTCTGCTATAACCCTTGTATCCACTGCATCCCTCACAGGAAACACAGCTCCGACCTTAGCCAGAACCGACTTATAAGCGTCTTTAGCAGATTGGGTAAAAGGTTTTTCTACCTGAAACTCTTCATTTGCCCTGATATTTGCTATAGAACCTACTTTACTTACATCCACTCCCTTCCAGTTATTTTTAGTCATGCTCTCTTCTCCTTCCATTACATTGCCAGAAAAATACCATTTAGCATAGCCTTTAGCTGCTCCCTTACGCGATTCATATGATGGGGCTGCAAAATAATGTTCACGAGAAGTAGCGGGTCCGGGTTTATAATAATTATTTACCCAATTAATGTTGCATTTTGCCAAAGGCGAATTCACTTCAAGTTCTCCCCCGTAAATTGCTCCAGATTTCCCCCAATTATAAATCACATTATTTCTGTAATCGCATAAAGCAACGGTATCGTGAGAGCGTGCGCCATTTACCCTTGGTGAACGGCTGGCATTATGTGCAATTAAGTTATGATGGTAACTAGCATATTGTCCGCCCCACTGTGAGGCATAACTCCGGGCTCCCTTAGTGTCAAACGAATTGTAAAGACCTTCACTCAAAATACACCATTGTACGGTGATAAATTTATTATCGTAGCAGGTATGGCTTTCTTCATTAGACCAGCTTAAGGAACAATGGTCGATAATTACATTCTTACAATTCTCCGTTCCTAAAGCAGATAAATCTGCCAGGCCAGCTTCATCGCCAGGCCTGAACCTCATGTACCGGATAATCAGATTATCTCCGCTAAACTTAAGGCATCCATTTTTTATACATATACCATCACCCGGAGCGGTTTGTCCAGCCAAGGTAATGTTTGACCGACCTACTTTAACCAGACCGTTGCTTAAGCTTATATTACCTGAGACACAAAAAACAATAGTAATAGGCTCGTTTCCGGGAGTATTCAAAGCAGCTCTTAAACTTCCTGGCGACTCGTCGCCGTTTAGATTCGTTACTTCAATTACCTGGCCTCCTCGTCCACCCGACGTGAACTTTCCATATCCTTCAGCACCTGGAAATGCCAGTTGTTGTGAAAAAGAATCATATATAACACTTGTAAAAAATAAGACAACCAGAGTGACACGTGTAAAATGAAGCATATTTGATTGGTAATTTGTCAAATCTACATAGAGAGTCGAATGCGTTTGTGTACTTATTTTACATAAAATTGTAGGATATTATAGTTTTCCTTCGTGCAATTCTCCTGCGCGGAAGCCTCTCCTCCTTTACTTCAACTTTTCACTAAAAAAATCAACCGTACGTTTCCAGGCCAGCTCTGCCGCTGCTTTATCATATCGCGGTGTTGTATCGTTATGAAATCCATGATTAACATTGGGATAAATGTATGCCGTATACTCTTTTTTATGTTCTTTTAAAGCAGCCTCGTAGGCCGGCCATCCGGCATTAACGCGTGTGTCAAGTTCTGCATAATGTAATAGCAGGGGTGCTTTTATTTTGGGGACCTCCTCAATCGCAGGCTGACCTCCATAAAATGGTACAGCTGCAGCCAGATCCGGAATTCTCACTGCCATCATGTTCGCAATTCCTCCGCCAAAGCAGAAACCTACGACACCGACTTTACCATTACAGTTTTTGTGTTTTTTTAAATAGTCGTATGCAGCTAGAAAATCTTCCGACATTTCATTTCTATCCCGTTTGCTTTGCATGTCGCGGCCTTCATCGTCATTACCGGGATAACCGCCTAATGGACTTAAAGCATCAGGAGCTAGCGAAACGAATCCCGCCAAAGCGGCTCTTCTTGCAACATCTTCAATGTGCGGATTCAAACCCCGGTTTTCGTGAACAACGATTATTCCACCCAATTTCTTTTTGGTATCCACCGGCATCGACAACAAGGCCTTGATCGTTCCGCCCCCTTTTGGAGATTGATAGTTAATGTATTCCGATTTTAGACGCGGATCATCCTTTTTAATCTGGATTTTTTCCTGGTAATCAGGAGAGAGAAAACTCATTAATGAACCTACAGTAAGTCCCCCGACAGCGAACGCAGATAGTTTTTGCACAAACTCTCGTCTGTTAACACGGTTGTGGGCATAATCGTCGTAGAGATCAAACACTTCCTGTTTAATGTCTTCTTTTTTGATTTCGTTCATATTAGGCTGCATAGATATTATCTAAATTAAATAAATAACCTAAATGGTGTTCGTTTGTAACGAGGATGAAACGAAAATAAAGAATAACTAAAGTTTCAAACCGGGGAAAAATTCGGGACTCCCAGGTCCCGGTATTCTTAGCGATATCAACAAGCTGTTGCCCGGAGTGGGTCATTAATCCCTGTTGGATCATTCGCTCTGCGCGTTCTCTGTTGGGTTTGCTCCATTTGCTTTTAGGGTTGCGGGGCGTAAAGGTCAGATAATAACTTTCAGCATCTCTCTTTTTCGCCAGGCTATCGATCCATCCAAAACATAGAGCCTCTTCGGTAGCATCATTGATATTGATGCTTGGCACTTTACTTTTTTTATGATACAGGATGAGCCAAACAGATTTCTCTGATTGGCTGTTCTCTTCCAGCCAATTTCTCCATTCCGCTCTCGTTGGAGCATAAACAGCCTGTTTTCCATCTTTAGTTTCCATAACCGTAAATTAAAACGGCGTTATGACAGCCTTATGGCAGTAGAATAAGTTTATAGCAATTTTACTTTAGAGATGCAGGGCCTCCAGGGAAACAATCAGTCCAAAGTTTGCAGGCTGATCTTAGGTTGCAAAGCGTTCGGGCTCTTAACCCCCACTCTTTTTTTCTTTGAAAATTTTGCTGTAATTCCAGCCACCAGAGGCGGCAGGGTTGTGATCGCAGAGATTGCGGCTGTACACAGCGCGAAGTTCTCTTTAACGATAGTCAGGTTTCCAAATAAATAGCCCAGTGCCAAAAAACCGGCTATCCAAACGAAAGCGCCTACAAAATTGTAAATCGAAAACAAGCGGGGACACATCTTTCCAACACCGGCAACAAAGGGGACGAAAGTTCGCAGAAGCGGAAAAAATCTACTGAATATAACTGCTTTCCCTCCGTGTTTGCGAAAGAATAACCTTGTTTTGGCGTAGTTCGCAGGCTTCAATATCCTGTTCCCGGGTTTAAATATTCGTAAGCCTGTATACTTACCAATCATGTAATTGGTCTGATTGCCGGTTATCGCAGCAATAAACAGCACGAAACCCAAGATGTAAATATTTATTCCGGAATCCCCCGAAGCCACTACCGCTCCGGCAGCAAATAACAGAGGATCACCTGGCAGAAAAGGAAAGAGTACAAGTCCTGTTTCAGCAAAAATTATAAGGAAGAGTATAAGGTATGTCCAAACCTGGTAAGTCTTACTAATTTCAGCAATTTGTGTGTCGATATGAAGGAGGAAATCTAAAATCGGGCTAATATATTCCATAGAGCGTGCCCATTAACAGGCTTAATAATAACATTGAAAACGAGCGAAAGATTATATAAGTATAAAAGGGTGTAAATTAACAATTTAGACTTCGACGGTATCGAGCTTAACACTTCTACGGGGAGTGAACGCTTTAGTTTAATTTTTTAGCAGGACGAATCAATTAATGGGAATCCTGATTCCATCCCGATGTACTCGTCAATCACACTAAGAATAAAACATCGGGCTGTATCATCTAAACAATGGCCAACGTAATTTAAATAAACACTATGAAAGCACTGTACTTATCTCTGTGGTTGACTCTAATATTTCTAACTCATTCTTGTAAAAAGGAAGAGTTTGTCGACTCGTCGGCCTTGTTAGGAAAATGGAAGCTTTATGATACTTATTTAAGTATAGGCGGACCTCTTATTTATAGTAGAGTAGCTGAAGGAAATGAAGTTTATTTAACATTCAATGCTCGGGGCCGCCTGTCTGGTACAAATACTGATTATATGAGTTATAACCTTAAAGACACCACTATAGTAACGTTTATTAAAAAAGACAAAACAAGAGAAAACTATTATTATCGAATAGAAGATGGCTTTCTCAACCTAAGCCCTGCAGGAGCTGCAATGTGCATAGAGGGCTGCGGCTCCAGGTACGAAAAAATAGAGTAAAATCCTGTGTATCAAAACCTCATGTCCAGTCCCCAGTGCTTAGCCAGTCTTTTTGCTTCTTTCTTGGTGAGGTGAATCACAGATCCGTGCTTCGGCGAGGAAAAATTTGTGGTCTTCATTACACCTTCGTTAAACCGGCCAAGATAGGTGAAGTTTACAAAATCAGAAGTTTCACTGAAGCCGAAGTTATGCGGGTTAATACTGAATATATCATACATCAACACCCATTTGTTGGTACCGATGCGCTTCCACACATTTGGAGCTTCGCAAGCTTTAGGTTCAGGATCGTACCAGCGGTCATCAAATACGTAACCCGTGTTTATAGAATCGGAAACCGCTTGTTTTATTCCTGATTTTCCCTCCTGCGCCACATAGAACATATGATATTTATTCCCGACTTTAGTAATATCTGCATCAAGAACCTGCTTTGGCCTTGGATATTCGAACAAGAGTTTCGGCTCTGTTTCCATCCTGGTAAACTCATCGTTCATGTAAGCGTAATACATTTTTGTGGGTCCGTGTTTAATACGCATTGTGAAATAAAGCATAAGTTTTTTCTTCACTTCGTCGTATGTAATCTCAGGAGCCCATACACAGCCTATTTCGGCCAAACTTGGAAAAGCCTGATCAACGCGAAGAATTGTGTGCTTCCAGTTAATCAAATCTGTTGATTTCATCAGCACAAGCGAACGATTATTCCCCCAGTCGTAAAGAGCCTGGTCGCGTTCCCATTGTGTATCGCGGTAACCTTTCTCTTTCGCAAAAAGATGCAAATCTGTAAGGGCCATGTAAAACATACCGTCGGGACCACGGAATATATGCGGATCCCGAATTCCCTTTTGTAATGCGATGGTATCGCCGGCGATAATTGGCTTGGCATTGTTTACATCGGTAAAGCTATAGCCATCCTTGCTGAGTGCCAGATACAGACTATGAGTATCATCTTTAAAATAAGCCATCAGGTAGGCTCTCATATCTTTTTCTTTTGGAGCCTTTTTGCTTTTCTGAGCAAGGCTTGTATTCAAGAATACGGAAAGAAGGATAGCTGTAAATAAAAAAAATCTCATGATCGTTCTTATAATTTGTTAGCGCAGGCAGTGGAAGCGGAAGTCCCTGCTGATACGATAAACAAATTTATAAAATAAATGATAGTATAAATACGGGCAGCTCAAACCAGATGTATCGTTTTCAGAATTCTTTCAAAAAGTTCTAAAATTTGGTGTGTTGCCGGGCGGATAAATCGTAAAGATTACGCTTTGTTGCAATGCTTATTGTAATTGACCCGACGCTCTTAATATTCCAATAAGCCCTACAATTACCCAGAACACGTTCAGAAGAATATAAGCAGAGTCTTTCTTTAATAAGGCACACCACGACAATAACAGAGCATCTATAGTATTGAAGATCCAAACAAATAGAAAGGGACTCTCCGGGCCGAGCCAGCTAACCAGAGTAAAACTGATTATCCGCATAATAACCCCGATCATTTCAAAAAGCCGCAGGTTTTTGAATATGAAGACATTGATACTATTCATTCAACAATAATGATAAGTATTTCTCAAATATTGAAATATCGAGGATTACAGGCAACACTGCGTTCATCAAAATCTCTCTATTGTCCCAACCTGGCCCAACAACCCATTTATTTCCCGATCTTGTAATTTTCCGGGGGCACCTGCGACTAACTCTTCAAAAAATGAGATGGAAAAAGAATTTATCGAAATGATAAATAGGCATCGTGGAATTCTGTTCAAGGTTTCCAATTTGTATTGCCATCAGGAAGAAGATAAGAAAGATCTTTTCCAGGAAATGGTTTTGCAACTATGGAGGTCTTATCCCAGTTTTAAAAACGACTCGCAAAGTTCGACCTGGATGTATCGTGTGGCGCTTAACACCGCCATTTCAAACTTCCGGAAGGAAAGCAGAAAACCGGAGCGCAGGTCAATTTTAGACGCCGACTTTGAAATTCCAGATTTCAGCGATCTTCCGCAGCAAAACGAAAATCTCACCCTGCTTAAACTGGCCATCAATCAGCTTACGCAGATAGAAAAAGCAATTATTCTGCTTTATCTTGAAGAGAAAAGCTATGAAGAAATCTCAGAGATAATTGGCATAAGCAAAAGCAATGTCGGAGTAAAAATCAACAGGATAAAAGTCAAACTCGAAAAAATTATTAAAGCAAGCGATCATGAATATAGATGAACTAAAAACTGCCTGGCAGACTTACGATACCAGGTTGCAATTAACCCATAAACTCAGCGACAAACTTATCGTCAGCATGATTAAGGAAAAATCTCAATCCCGCCTTTCCAGAGTTAAAAAACATTATCTGATTGGTCTTATTTATATGATCTGTCTGCTAGGGCTTGGTGTCGCGGTACTTGTTGGCAACCCGTTTGATTATACCTACACTCTTGAGTACTTGCCGGTTGCTTTATATACTCTTTGCTTAGCCACACTGATCGTCGCGATGTTTAATACTAACCGAAAATTGCAGCAGATAGAAATTAATCAGAGCAATCTTGATACCTCATTAAAGCAAATAGCAAGCATATTCGAGAAATATCAAAAACCGGGCAGATTGTTGGGAATGACGCTGAAATTGATATTAAGCACAGCCATACTGTTCCCTCTCTCTTTCCTGCCGCGTAAAATTGAGCGTGTGGGACTTTGGGGAGGAATCATCGAAACTCTGATCCCCATTTTAATAGCCGCAGTCATGGTATTTATTGCCTTCAAACTTGGCGCCTTTAAAGAACGCAACGGCAAAAAATTTGAAGAATATACAAATGAACTGGAAGAGCTAAAAAGCCTGTCGGACGAGCTAGAAAGTTAAGCAGGAAAAAAGATACGGGTAAGCTGTAATAAATTAGGAGCTTACCCGATAATTTTTCGTGATTACAGGCCGAGTCTTCAATTTATAATTTCTTAATAATTCTAGAGCCGGATATCTAAAAATCGCTTTGTCTCTTGAAAATCCGTTACTTTCAACTTTATCTGTTTAAAAAGCTGCTCACCTTCATAAGACACCAGTTGTTTCACCGCCTTAATCGTCTGAATTTCATCATCATTCAATTTGCCTGTCTTCAGCGTCTTTTGTAAATATCCATCCATCACCAGGTCATCGTGCCATTTACCGAGTAGCTCCTGAAAATCGCCCATCTGTTTAAACCATGGAGTTTTCAGTCCGAATATTGATGCCGTATAATAAAACTCCTTCAATAGCTTTCGAAGCTCGTGAGCGTTTTCCTCCTTAAGAATCTTCGTTCCGAGTAATCCGTTAATCTCTTTGCTTTTCGTCTCTAAAAACCCGTTTACTCCAGCTTTATCAATCCTGTTAAAATAAGGGAGAATAATATCGGAGCTCTTATACAGCTCCTCCTGATTTGCATAAGCAACAGAAAAGAAACGGCGCTTCTTCTTCTCCACTTGCTTCTTTAATTGACTTACATAATTTTTAAGCAAGCTGAACATCCGAAGCTTCTTAAGCGTCGATATTTCTAAGGTTAACTCTCTGACTTTACCCGCTTTTCGGAAGATATTCTGAAAACTTCCAGGAAATTTATCTTTTTGAAATTCTTGTGTGCAGTAATAAACAAGTTCGGATAGGGCCTTTACCTTTTTAATTTCTACACGCAACTTATGGAAATCTTTTCCAGAGAATTTAGCACGAGGTTTTCCCAGAATTGATTCAATTGAATTGATCCTTTCCAAATAATAACCCCGTATAGTTGCACCCTCATTCACGTTTTTAAATTACAACATTGACCCCGCCAGCGTAACCAGGTGTCTGCAAGGCCAACAAATTCAAAAACTTTTGAGTTCTAAAAAGATAAAAATATGTTAAGCTAATTAGAAGAACTGTAGCGTTCATCTATTATTCCTCAGCCAACCCTAAACCCGGAGTTTCGGGCAACACCCATCTTCCATCCTTAAATTTCGGCATTTCAAAAGGATTATTACTGGTTAAAAACGGCCCGTCAATATCCGCCCAGTCGCAAAGCGGAGCTAAGGCAGCGGCAGCAAGAGTTGCGATGCTTGTTTCACTCATGCAGCCTATCAAAACTTTCAAATTCAGCTCTCTCGCACGTTTAATCATCAAAAAGGCCTCATGCATGCCTGCACTCTTCATCAGTTTTACGTTGATCCCATGATAGACATCCTTTACATTCTTAAGATCCGAAAAACGCTGAACTGACTCATCTGCAATAATGGGTAACGGACTTCTTTCTGTCAACCAGGCATTCGACAGTATATCTGCTTTCAGCATCGGCTGCTCTATCAGCTCAACGCCAGTATCCTTTAGCCAAAAAATAAAATCGAGCGCCTTCTCTTTATCTGTCCAGCCCTGATTGGCGTCGACATAGATAGGCTTACTGCTAACAGAGCGAATCGTCTCGATCAAATTCTTATCCTCTTCCGATCCCAGCTTCACCTTCAGCACCCGGGCTGGTTCCGCCTCTACCACCTTTTTAATAATAATTTCTGGCGAGTCAATTCCGATAGTAACAGAAGTTAAGGGCATGCTCTGCGGATCTGACCCAAAAAGTTTGTAACAAGGCACCTTTGCTATCTTAGCTTCCAAATCGTGCAAAGCAATATCAATAGCTGCCTTTACAGCCGGATTGCCTGCCTCAATAGTATCAAGGTAGTTGATTACTTTATCATACTCAAAAGGATACTTTAACCATCGAAGATCAACCTTTGACAGAAATCTGATTGCCGTTTCGACACTCTCTCCCATATAAGGTACCATCGAAGCTTCTCCCAAACCTGTAAAGCCTTCATAACTTATCTCAATCAGCATGATGGGCGTAAACGTTCGTGAAAACCCGGAGATACTAAAGGGATATTTAAGGGTGAGCTCAAATGGACTATAGGTGAGAATCATGGTTCAAACTTAGATAAAATATGAAGCACAATTTATAGAGTTTATTGTATTTTAATAAACGCCTGCTCATGAAAAATCGCATTCAAATCATTACCATGCTTTGCCTGCTATTCAGCTTTATCGCGGCATGTGGTGTAAATCGAAACAGGCCTCCGCAACCCCTTGTTTCGATTGCCATCACCATCCAGACAAGTGAACCTCAGCTCAGCCCGGTGAACCTGGATATCTATGCGTATAAGGTGTTAAACAGACTTGAAGACTTTAATGTGGTCGATCTTGATCTTACCGAGGATGCCGATACCGCTGTTGTAAATCTTACGATCGACATCGATCGATATACGGCCTTCCCTCCTGAAACCAGGATATCACGGCGGGTATTTCGCAGAAATATTCAAGCCGGTACCGATGCTTCCGGCCGGCCAGTTTATAGAACGGTAACCGCAACTGCGGATATAGTGCAGTCCCGAATCAGGACCTCTGCTTTATTTAACACCAATATGATTATTAAGGGCCCCCCGGGGAAAGTCTTTAAACGCAGTTTCAGCAGTAATTTAAATATCGATAATATATATGTTACCAACATTCAAGGCGATCCAAGGGCTCTTGACCCGTCTGTCCATGCAGCAACTTTTCCACCGATGGAACCCTTAACCGATGATATTTTACTGGCACTTTCTAACCAGGAAATGCTCGACAGGCTCTCCCGCGAAATCCGTCTGTACTACTCCAAATAATCTGTATGTAAAATAATAATACAAAAGCTATTTACACTACAAAAACCTTTGCTCTTTGTACCTTTGCGACAATGAGTAAAGCACTTTTTCGCCCATTTGACAGGTACAACTTTTCAGACAAGGTTTGCTACCTAACAGGCCAGCCGGCAACTTTACAAACAACAGTGTTTCCCGACTGGGTGCTTCAACAATTTCATCTGAGCGAAAAACCTTTCAAAATGCTGGATGACCGCATTGCTACCTATCAAGACATTACCATCCCGGTATCCGAAAAAGCTTTCTCTGCGATCAATTCTTTAGATAAAGAAATGCAGAAGGCATTTAATACAGGATATTCTGCTGTTGAGGAACTCGAGGAAGTAAAGCTTTTTCAATGGATCGCTAAGCAGGTTTACGGAATTATTCATTGGGAAGTTAGGGCCGGAATGCGTCAGCAGCGAGCGATAGGAGAGGAATTTTCATTCTCCCAAGCCATCGCACATAAATTCAGCAACCTGCATATCATGCTGCAGTCACTGGTTCAGAACGTTGAATTCGAAGGCATCAATCCATGGAGCATCAAAGTTTTCAGGGTTAAAAACGACGAGGACACATTTAGCTATCGCGACGAAATAAATACCCTGGTTTTCTCATTACGGATGAATGACTTCGGCATTATTGCCAGTTTGCAGGACAATGGCGAGAGCTTAAACCATCATAAAGAAATTCTGGATAAAGTTTCGGAAAACCCGCTGCACCCGATACAATTTGAAGAGTTGTGCGCCAGATTCTTTTATTCGGCTTATTTATTCAACCGGCTACCTGAATACATTATTATTCCGACAGATGAAGCTGTATTTATTGAGGCTATGCCTTTAAGAATAAGCAGCAGACCTGTGTATGATATCTGGCAAGCAAAAACATACGGACAGGTTTTAGAAAATTTCTGGAAGCCCTGGGGCTTTCTTCTTTTAGAGATTATTAAAAACCCCGAAAAGCCGATGAGCTTTTTAGTGGACGAAAACGGAGAATTTATTCCTCAGGAAAAGGTTGCCGTTTAAATACCAAATAAACTTCTGCTAAAAAAGCCTGGCTTTAGTGCGTTGACTATCTTCTTTGGAGAGGCCTGTGGCCCTCTAATTAAACCAATTCGATATCTCTCTGAAAAACTCAAAAGGTACCTGCGGATAAAAAATAATTGTAATAATTATGCCCGCCAGGGCGCCAAAAAAATGGGCATCATGATTAATGGTTCCCGATTGTTTTGAAGCGTAAGCGCTGTACATCAGATACAACACACCAAAAATGACAGCTGGAATAGGAACTGGGATAAAGAAAAGATAAAAACTGGTTAAGGGATCGAATAATATATAGCTAAACACGACCGCAGACACTGCACCGGACGCCCCCAAACTATTGTACCAAAAATGATCTTTGTGCTTTAGAATAGTACTTAAATCGCTCAAAGCCAAACTCGCTATATACAAAATGGCAAACTGCCAGGAGCCTATCAACCGCTCTAAAGTAAATGCAAAGAAATAATACGACAGCATGTTCATAAACAAATGCCCGTAATCTTTATGAATTAACCCGCTTGTGAAAATTGAATAAACCCGGTCGCCCCGATGAACACTATAGGGATGCAACATAAATTTGCCATACACCTGCTGGTTCGAGAAAGCGTACAAACTGGTAACGATGGTTAAAACAAAAATAATGCTGGCCACTGGTGTCTCCAGTAAATAATATTCCATAGCTCAAAATCTCAATTTCTGAAAATTAACACTATTGAAGTAAATAGAAGAAAAAGATTTTATTTTAATACTTCCTCCAATACCAAGAATCTCAAAAGCCTATAGTATGAGTTCAAAAAAAAATCCACACCTTGGAATAGAAAATTGTTATCAAGTTAAGAGGAGTTTATATGAAAGGCTTAGAAAATTATCAGTTCACCGTTTTAGAGAGATTTTTAAGATATGTAACTATACCCACGCAATCCGATCCTCATTCCGCTAGCAATCCATCAACGGAAGTTCAAAAAGACTTAGGTCGGATTTTGGTAGACGAACTAAAGGCGATTGGGATTCAGGACGCTGAGCTGGACGAGTATGGCTACGTATATGCAACAATTCCGTCGTCCACGGACAAAGATGTGCCGGTTATATGCTTTTGCTCGCACATGGATACTTCGCCAGATTGCAGCGGAGAGGGCGTAAAGCCTTTAATCCATTCAAATTACCAAGGCCAGGATCTGGTTTTACCCGACGACAATTCACAGATATTAAAAAAATCAGACCATCCTGACCTTCAGCATCAAATTGGGAATGACATAGTTACAGCCAGCGGCACCACACTGCTTGGCGCAGATAATAAAGCAGGTGTGGCAGAAATCATGGACGCCGCAAACTTCCTAATGTCTCACCCTGAAATAAAACATGGAAGAATCCGCATTCTCTTTACACCCGACGAAGAAATTGGCAGAGGGGTAGAAAAGGTGGATATGGTTAAACTAGGTGCTCACTATGGTTATACTGTAGACGGAGAAACCTCGGGTTCCATCGAAAATGAAACATTCTCGGCAGATTCGGCAATCTTAACGGTTAACGGAGTAAGCGCTCATCCGGGATTTGCAAAAGGCAAAATGGAAAGTGCAATAAAGATTGCTTCTGAAATTGTGGCCAGCTTACCGAAGGATAAATTCAGTCCGGAAAGCACCACCGGAAAGGATGGTTTCATTCATCCGGTTGCCATAAGCGGCAGCGTTGAACAGGCAAAAATTGAGTTCATTTTACGGGATTTTGATACAACTGAGCTGACAAAATACAAACTGCTTTTATTCGCTATCGGCGATGAAGTTATGGAGGGATATCCAAACTCAAACTTTACACTCGAAATAAAAGAACAGTATCGGAATATGAAAATGGTACTGGATAATTATCCGGATACCATCCGGTTTGCTGAAATGGCCGTTAAACGGGCCGGTCTCGAGCCGAAACTGCGAAGTATTCGGGGCGGGACCGATGGCTCCCGACTATCTTTTATGGGGCTACCCTGCCCTAACATATTCGCCGGAGAACACGCCTTTCACGGCAAACAAGAATGGGTCTCAGTTCAGGATATGCAAAAAGCAGTAGAAACAATTGTAAATCTTGCGATAATCTGGGAAGAAAAAAGTTAGTGTAGTGTAACCTGTTTAAGTCACCCGAGCGGAATCGAAACCCATGCGAATTACCCTTGGACTCCGCGCAGGGAGACAAGCGACACGATATTTTTCGTTGACACGACACTAGAGAAACCCGTTGCTTCCGTTCTCGCAAAGATGTTTAGTCGCCGATTAACTACCATTGGTCTAAAATACCTATGCATTGGGCTCATATTCCAAATTAATTGATACATGCAACTATCTTTGTATCATGGCAATAAAGAATCTGAGCTTAAATAAATATCTTACACCCGCCCTTCACATATTATTCTGGGGACTAATTATCATCTCCCCTTACTTATTCCGCAATCCAAATACCTGGGAAGGTTTTAAGCCCTGGCATTACAAACTGATCATTAATAATGTAATTCTTGCTCTGCTATTTTACTTTAACGCATTTGTTTTATATCCCAAAATCTATAAAACTAAAGGCTTGTTAGTTTATCTGCTTTCGGTGGTAGCCATCATTATCGCTTTAATGTTTTTTTCAAAGTTTATCGATAGCATACTATTCGCAGACATGAAAAACTTTGGCCGAGGCAGACGCGGAGGCCATGGTGGCGACAGATGGCTGCGCTGGTATTTTACCAATGGTCTCACCTATCTCTTTATTATGGGCATAAGTTTTAGCTATCGGACGATAAAGGACAATAATAAGCTTGAAAAAATCCGTAAGGAAAATGAAACCGAAACGCTAAAAACAGAACTCACATTTTTACGATCGCAGGTTAGTCCGCATTTTATGTTCAATGTGCTAAACACCCTGGTTTCGCTGGCCAGAAAGAAATCCGACCTGATAGAACCCTCCCTCATTCAGCTCTCAAATTTAATGCGCTACATGCTTTATGAAAGCAACGATGAACGCATTCCCCTTGAACAGGAAGTTGAGTATTTAAGAAGTTACATTGATTTGCAAATGCTCCGTTTTGGTGATGATGTACAAATTGACCTAAACATTTCTAAGAGTTTAGAAGGCTACGAAATTGAGCCTATGCTACTGATTGCTTTCGTAGAAAACGCCTTCAAACATGGGGTTGGAATGATCGATGAACCTGTTATTAAAATCAATCTGGACATAGATCGAACCAATCATGAACTTTCATTCAAGGTAGAAAACAATATTGCTTTGCAGGAAGGTTCTAAAGATAAAAACTCCGGAATTGGCTTAATTAACATGAGAAGACGCCTGGAACTTCTGTATAAAGACCGTTACATCTTAGAAACCGGCCAAAACCAAAATATCTTTGTATCCACTTTAAAAGTCCGACTTAAATGATAAAGTGCCTGGTAGTTGATGATGAACGCTTAGCCATCGAGCTAATGGAAGACAATATCCGCCAGGTTCCCTTTCTTGAACTGGTAGGAAGTTGCCGCAATGCAATGGAAGCCATGACCTTTTTAAGCCAGCAAACTGTTGATCTTATTTTTTTGGACATCCAAATGCCGGGTCTCTCGGGCTTACAATTTGTAAACAGCCTGGCAAATCCGCCTCTAATAGTTTTTGTGACTGCCTATGAAAAATATGCGGTGGAAGGATTTAACCTAGATGTGCTTGATTACCTGGTTAAGCCGGTATCATTCGAGCGGTTTTTTAAAGCAGCAAACAAAGCCCTGGAACTGACTAATTTAAAAAACCAGGTTTCTGCCCCGTCCCAAACCGCAGCTTCTGCCGAATGCCTTTTTGTTAACGCCGACTACTCCTTAGTTAAAATAAACATCAATGATATTTTATATATAGAAGGGCTGAAAGATTACATAAAAATCTATCTATTAGACACAGAAAAGCCTGTCATAACCCGCTTAAGCCTGAGATATATGGAGGAAAAACTTCCATCAGAGCGGTTTATGCGCGTTCACAAATCCTACATCATATCATTGGAAAAGCTAATATCCTTTAAGAAAAATCGTGTACTTATGCCATCCTTTGAGGTGCCCGTAAGCGATAACTATCGCGAAGTATTGCTCAATTATATGGGACATCAGCAATGAAATCGCCTCGAAGTGCGATTTGGTATATAAATTAAGTACGTAAGTATCATTTCAGTTTAATAAATAATTGCAGGCATTAAACTTGCACCAAAATACAATCAGATATTTTCTCATCATGAAAAAAATAATAATCTTATTAATGCTGCTCACAACCGCCCAACTTACTTTAGCCCAATCCGGACGCGAAGTAAATGGTGTGGTTAGAGATACTGCAGGGCTAAGTGTAATCGCCGCGACAGTTAGACTAAGCTCACCTCTGGATACTCTGCAAACCCGCACAGATATTGACGGTCTGTTTAGTTTTAAAAACGTAAAATCATCTCAGTTTGTGTTAACTATTACCAGTCTTGGATATACAGATATAGTTAAGAGATTTCTGTATGCTGATGGAACTACCCCGATAAAGTTAGATGCCATAGTTTTAAAATCTCAAAGCAACGTTTTGCGAGAAGTGGTTGTATCGGGCGCTGCGCCAGTAGTTGTTAAGCAAGATACGGTAGAATATCGCGCAAGCGATTTCCCGGTAAGAGAGAACTCTGTTGCCGAAGATGTGATCAAGAAGCTTCCGGGGGTTGAGGTAGACAAGGATGGGAACGTTACTACCCAGGGCAAGAGCGTAACACGAGTTCGTGTAAATGGAAAAGATTATTTTGATGGCGATCTGAAAACCGCCACTCAGGGCTTGCCTGCGGATATTATTGAAAAAATTCAGATTGTGGATGATTATGGTGACCAGGCAAATATTACAGGCATAAGAGAAGGCGAAGCCGATAAAATTCTGAATATTACCATCAGACCCGACCGAATGAAAGGAAGCGTGATCAGCGGCGCTGTAGGAGGCGGGAATCAAGATCGTTACCTGGTATCTGGCAACGGTCAGTTTATGAATCAGGATCGTCAGATCGATGTTCGTCTAAATTCAAACAACAATAACACGTCTCCTTTCGCCTTTGGCGGAGGTGGTGGCCGTGGATTTGGCGGAGGCGGTGGTGGTGGCCGCGGAGGAGGCGGAGGCGGCTTCGGAAATAGCGGCGGAATTACCAATATTACTGCCGGAGGTATAAATTATAGAGATAACCTCAGCAAAAAAGTAGCAGTAAACGGAAGCTATAGATTAATGATGAGAAACAATAACGCGGTTTCAACGAGCTTCGGAACTTCGTATTTCCAGGCAGATTCAGTGAGGTTTAACACCGCGGCTAATTCAAAGAGCGGCAACAGTTTCCATAGCGCCAACTTC
Organism: uncultured Sphingobacteriaceae bacterium; assembly: GCA_946887045.1. The sequence continues at coordinate 31,009 of CAMPKC010000011.1, forward strand.
AATCTTGAGTATGCGATTGACAGTTTAAACTACTTCCGCATTACTCCTTATTTTAATCTCAGCAACTCGGATTCAGACGGGACAACCAATCTTATACAGGAGTACTCTGAAGGATCCCGGGAAGACCAGCGTACTAATCAGTTCAGCAACTCAACCAGTCCATCATTTGGCGGAAACCTCATTTATAACCACAGGTTCAGGAAACTGGGAAGAAACTTTTCTTTTGGTATAAACGTCAATGGGTCTGATAATGAAAACGAGCAGGACGTGATTGACGATTTTACTTACTATAACCCGAATGTAGATTCTACCTCTCATCGTCTCATCGAAACCACAAGCAAACGATTTAATGCAAACGCTAACGTAACTTATAGTGAGCCCGTTGGGAAATTAGGCCGCCTTGATTTGGGTTATAACTATTCAATTTCAGATTATGAAAATAGCCGGATAACGAATCTGTACGAGGATGAGATCCCTGTCATTAACGATGCTCTTAGTAATATTTACGACTATTCATTTACTACCAATCGCTTTAGCCTAAGCTACCGGTATGACCGGCCGAAGCTTTACAACTTCACTGTGGGTGTAACAGCACAACCCACTTTGTTGAAAGGAATATCATTAACAACCGGCGCTCCGCCAACCCGGCGCGAAGGCTTTAACTTTTTCCCGACAGCACGTTTTGATTATAACTTCGGCCGCTCCCGATCATTATCAATCAACTACAACGGAAGAAGCAACGAGCCAAGTTTCAACCAGATTCAGCCGGTAAGAGATGTATCAAATCCTTTAAGACCTGTTGTTGGAAATCCCGAACTTAACTCGGCGTTTACACAATCTGTCAACATCCGGTACAATACAACCGATCCATCTTCCGGGCTATTTTTCAATACGGGAATTTTTGGAAATCTCACAAATGACCAGATCACACGTGATATTGTGAGATACGAAGAAGAAATTTTAGTGGAGGGGCAGGCAACTAAAAGAACTATCCAGGAAACAAGGTATCTAAACGCCGATGGCTACTATTCAACAAATGCGTTTTACTCGTTCGGAAAACCTTTTAAGGAAAAGAAATATCGCCTTTCGTTAAACGGAAACATCAGGTATACGAATGATGTAACATTCACTGATAGTCAAAAAAATATTGGCCGAGACTGGACCTTGTCGCAAAATGTTCGTTTACAGATTAACCCGAATCAAAATGTTGAAATTTACCCTTCGGCAGGATATCGCAGAACCTTTTTGAACTACACCCTAACCGACAATGCTGATACAAAAGCAAGCACGTGGAACTATGATCTGAATGGTCGTTTATTTTTCCTTAAGACATTTATTGTAGGATTTGATATCAGTAAAAACATAAATCAGGGATATCGATCTATTCAGGCAAACCCGCTCATCATTAATGCTTATCTGGAAAAACAATTTTTTAACAGACGGGGAACCTTCCGGATTCAGGGATTCGATCTAAAAAATGAAGGCACGGTGCTTGGTATCTCGCAAAATGCCAATACAATCAGCAGCAGCCAAACCAACCGTTTAACCCGGTATGTTATGGCAACATTCAGCTTCAGAATTCAAAAGTTCCCCGGGGGAATGCAACCAAACATGGATAGAAACAGAGAGGATTTCAGAGGTCGGGACGGGCAACCGCGTGGCGATCGTGGAAACTTTTAACAAAAGCAGTCTTAACTAAAAAAAGCAGCCTTAACGCTGCTTTTTTTTTATGGAATATTGATAATGCGTGCTATTCAATCTGGCCGCTCACAGTTTGTGGCACCGGGAGGAAATGGACTCCATCACCTGTTTTAAACATTGAATTAATTGTTACCGGCAACTTTCCCGATGCCTGCATCTGATTACTCAAAACCTTTGCAGCAGCTATCTGCATTTCGTCACTATTCTGGTAATTAACCACCAGTGACTTGCTTTTTTCTATTCCCGGTAAACTTCTGATAGAGTAGGGATTTGCGAACAAGCAGGTTATTGTATTTAGTTTAGCTAAATCAGAAATGAACGTTTTTAATTCGTTATTGTAATCCAGAGAACTTTGCGGGCGTTTTCTGTAATCGTGAATTGAAACTACAATTTGGTCATAGCCCTGGAGATCCTTTGAAACATTTTTAATATCTGTTGCTCCAGCGATTTTCGACAAGATAAAGCTGGTTGAATTAGTGAACCTTTTCTGCATCTCTTTTTGAAAAATAGTTACTTCTGAAACCCCAAGACTAATTAGGGCAGTTTTACGATTTGGATCAAGCTGCGTCAATAAACTATCACCGTTCAACACGGTAACAGCAGCGTCAGACAATCGCTGATTTAAGGCATGTGCAGAACCCCCATTTAAGTCTTCGTATACGCTTTCTGTGCGAATTTCTTCCCGATTGTTTAAACCAGCCCAGTACTTGGCGGCCAGAATCTTTCTAACGCTTTCATCAATCTGATCCATCGTCAGCCGCTTTTCGCGGATCGCTCTTCTCACCAGCTTAATGGCTCGTGGTGCATCTTCAGAAAGTTCGATCACATCGTTACCCGCGATAATTGCGCGTACATCAGCCTCTCCATCAGGGAAAAATTTTACTACGCCTTTCATTTCCATGGCATCAGAAAACACCAATCCTTTAAAACCAAGCTGCTCTTTAAGTAAACCTGTAACTATTGGCCTGGATAAAGTAGACGGTAAATTAGGAGTGTTATCTAAAGATGGAATATTCATATGCGCAACCATCACACCCGAAGCACCTTGACGGATAAGTTCTTTAAAAGGATATAATTCTAAAGAATCAAGCCTTGACTTTGTAAAACCTAAAACCGGTAGGTCATTATGCGAATCCACATTTGTATCGCCATGGCCCGGGAAATGTTTTATACTCACCAGGATTCCGGCATCTTGCAAACCTCGCATATATGCGGAGCTCTTAATTGCAACATTGTATTTGTTATCGCCGAAAGAGCGATAATTAATTACGGGATTATTGGGATTATTATTGATATCAACTACGGGTGCGAAGTTGATATGCATGCCAATCCGTTTAAAATCAGCGGCAATTTTTTGGCCCATCTGGTAAATCAAACTGGTATCCTGGATGGCCCCTAAAGTCATTTGATAGGGATAAGAAATGGTACTGTCGAGTCGCATTCCAAGTCCCCATTCAGCGTCCATTGCGATTAACAAAGGCACTCTGGAAAGTTTTTGGTATTTGTTCGTCAAAACTACCTGTCTGCCTGGTCCACCCTGAAAAAAGACTAAACCACCTACTTTGTGTCGCCTTATCAGCTCTGCCACGTTTTCTTCATAAGCCTTGCCTTTATCGGTATGGGCACGGAGAAAAAACAACTGGGCTATTTTCCCCCTGCGATTCAGCTTCTTGAAAACTGAGTCAACCCAACGGTCCTGCTCAAAATTGGGCTCTGTAAAACTTTTTCGTGCCTGTGCCCGGGATGTAAAAGAACTTGCTATGAAAATAAACAATAGAAAATATGAGCGCATAATGTGTGTTAACAAAAGAACGGTAAGCCGCTACTTTAGGGATAAAGGTAAGTACTATAAGCCAAACAAATTTAAGGGCAAGCTGTTTTGTGCTACAAGCCTTTTGCTATTAACGCAAGGATTTTAATTTTAAGAATTATTTAAACACACAAACATGAAACGAATAGTAATTTTATCATTGGTGCTTATTTCTGCCGTTGCAGCAAATGCACAATCTCTGGGTGGAAGAGTTGGAGTTAACTTTTCTAACATTATCAAGACTGGCGACAGTGACTTTGAGACGGATTTTAAACCAGGTTTACACGCAGGAATCACCTTAAACATCCCTTTAGTGTCTAATTTATCCTTTGCACCAGAGTTGATGTACTCGCAAAAAGGATACAAAACTAATGGAACCAGTCTTTTAGGTGGTGAAAATGAATACTCTGTAACTACCAACTTTATTGAAGTACCGATTCTTCTTAAAATTGGAGCTTCCAATGGCTTCAATATTCATTTAGGCCCACAAATTTCCTTTCTGACTTCGACCACTGAAAGCTTTAAAACTGGCTCTGACGAGTATAGAAGAAAAATAAAGGAAGAAAACGATAACCTGAAGAAAAATATTCTAGGAGGAGTAGTCGGAGCCAGCTTTAATGTAGGATCCAGAGCTAGCTTGGTTGCAAGATATGCCCTGGATTTTCAAAAGAATAACGAAGACGGCAGTTCAGAAACGCCACAATATAAAAATCAGGTAATTCAACTCGGTTTAGGCATTAATTTCTAAACTTACTGCAATAAAAAAGCCGTTTCATGATTATGAAACGGCTTTTTTATGTATTTTAATAAACAGTATTCTGTGTCTACATTTTGGCCACGTCTCTTGTATTTTTTACCAAACCAATTCCGGTAAAGAAAAATATCACTCCTAACACAAAAAATACTATCAGCTCACGAGCTGTCTCAGAATTCTGTGCAAATCCGACTGCCGCATATATCAATCCAATTATACCTAGTATAGTCAGGATCGTTCCAAAAGTTCTCTTTAAATTCATAGTTTATGTAATTTAAAAATATATACTGCAAAGCACTTGCCAATTGCGACATTAAACTGATATTAATGTGTAAATAGCAGAAAGATCACCCTATCTCTACCATTCCCTCGGGCATTTCAGGAGGGGAACGGATAATTCTTCAGATTTGTAAAACAATTGTACTGTTTTATCTTAAAAATGGCCTCTTTTGTAAACTTTTTCGCACCGAGCCTTTTTCCACATCTTTAAATTGCCCATTGAGATCTAGGAATATCCCCGGGTCATTTTTGCAACTCTTTCTTCCAATGATTCGGTAGTCAGCTTTTCCCTTAAGCGATCAACCATAATTGGAAAAGCAAAAGGTGTAGGCTTATTGCTTTTCGTAATAATAATTTTTAAATCTTGAATTCGCTTTAATGCTTCGCGTAAGCGAAACTCTTCCAGCTGAAACTGCAAGGCTTCGTTATACGCTTGACGCACCAACACATTGTCCGGCTCATACTCGGTAAATACCTCGAATAACAACGATGTTGATGCCTGCAAATGCCTGTTCTTCATTGTTTTTCCAGGGAAACCAGTAAAAACCAGTCCGGCAATATGAGCAATATCTCTAAATCTGCGCCTGGCCATTTCATTTGCATTTAAGCTATGCTGAATATCATCGAGTAAATTTTCTGAAGTAAATAGATCATTACCCAGGGCTTGCTCCAGCGGAATTTCTTCATCGCTGAGAAGTTCAAAACCATAATCATTCATGGCGATAGAAAAACTTGCGCTACGAATTCTGGCTATCCGGTAGGCAAACAATGAAGCCATTCCTTCATGAACCAATCTTCCTTCAAATGGGTAAAAGAAGAGATGGTACCCGTCTCTTGAAGTAAATTTCTCGATCAGAAACTCGTCTTTCATCGGCAAATGCGAAAGCCCGGCCTGCATATCAAATAAAGGCCTGAGGGTTTTAATTTCAATGTCCTCTTCCTTATGATGAGCAACTTCATCCAGTTTTTGACGAAACATCGCAGAGAGTTGAGAAGACAAAGGAATTCTTCCGCCCATCCAGCTTGGTATTCTACCGTTCCGTTTAGGCGATTTCTTCACGAAGGCAGTCATGTCTTTCACCTTAACCAGTTCAAGGCTCCGCCCAGCGAACCAAAAGCTATCCCCGATTTTTAAGCGTGCGATAAAATCCTCTTCAATTGACCCCAGATATCCTCCGGTAAGAAACTTTATTCGCATACTTACATCACCAACAATGGTCCCCATTGTTAAACGGTGTCGCATCGCAACTTTACGACTGTTTACTTTGTAAAGCCCATTCTCAACTTCCACCTTTAGGTATTCATCATATGCCGATAAGGTTTTTCCCCCTTTGGTGATAAAGTCCAGAATCTGTGTAAACTCTTTATCGCTTAAATCCGCGAAAGCATAGGTAGTTTTAATTTCTTTAAAAACCTCGGCGGGTCGAAAGCCGTTTGATACAGCAAGGGTAACCAGGTACTGCGTTAACACGTCCATGGCTAATAAAATCGGATCTCGTGATTCGAAAATCTCTTCTACAATTGCCTGTTTAATTGCAGCTCCTTCCAGTAATTCTAAAGAATGTGTTGGTACAAACCAGGCTCTGGAGGTTGCTCCCGGATGGTGACCGCTTCGCCCGGCCCTTTGCATAAATCGGGCAACGCCCTTGGGGCTTCCCACTTGTATGACGGTATCAACTGGCCTGAAATCGACCCCCAAGTCTAAGCTTGAAGTACAAACAACCACTTTAAGCATTTCTGCATGCAAGGCTCCTTCAACCCAATTGCGCAATTCGTTATCTAAAGAGCCGTGATGCATAGCCATTATACCGGCATATTCAGGATATTTTTCGAGAATGGCCTGGTACCAGATCTCTGTTTGAGAGCGCGTATTGGTAAAAATAAGTGTGGTTTTACTCTGAGCCACAATCTCCATTACCTGCGGCAAAAGCTTTATGCCCAAATGCCCTGCCCAGGAAAATTCTTCTATATTCTCCGGGATGATAGAATTAATAACTATTTTTTTATCAAGTTTAGCCCGAATCATTTTAATCTGTTCGCGAGGCACATCATTGCCTAATAAAACTTCTGCGGCCTGTTCTAAATTACCGATGGTGGCACTGATTCCCCAGATTTTGAGGGGTGGCAGGGGGGGTGTGGGGTGTGAGTTATGGATTGCAGGTTGTGAGTTGTGGGGTGTGGCTGGCGGGTTGGAGGTTGTGGCTTGAGGGATCTGGATCGTGGAAATTAATTCGGATTGGCAAGAAGGTGAATTATTGCGTAATGATTTTAGTTTCGATAAGCCCAGTTCCAGCTGCACGCCACGTTTTGTACCTAGTAACTCGTGCCATTCATCGGCCACAACAACTTGTAAGTTTTCAAATAGTTTAGGATAGTCTTTTTGGGCGAGCATAATATGCAGGCTTTCTGGCGTAGTGAGCAGAACTTCGGGGAGCCGCTTTTTTATTGCCGCCTTTTCTTTTGCTGACGTATCTCCCGTTCGGGCTGCTACGGTCCATGGCAAATCTAAATCATCCACCACTGTTTGCATGGCTTTACGAATATCGTTTGTGAGTGCCCGTAACGGCGTTATCCACAACATCAACAGTCCGTTATTCTTCCTTTTCTGATAATCTTCAGGATGCTTATTAATATAATCGGCGATGAAAGGAAGAAACATGGCAAATGTTTTTCCGCTGCCGGTTGGTGCGTTAAGCAGACCTGAATATCCTGTAAGGAAAGCAGTTTCCATCTCCTTTTGAAAAGGAAATTGATGCCATCTTTTTGTCTGGAACCATTCGGAAATTACTGCTTCGCCTTTCATTAACAGAGAAATGATAAACGCAATAATTGTGTTTATCTAAGTTTAGTGCCTTCGTAGATATCTTTAAGTGGAATACTTATTTCAAGCGTTGGAATTACCAGAATATCGTTTTCTGCTTTATATTCTTCCAGCTCCCAATGCTGACTTTCATTTAAACGAAAAGTTTCAATGTTTATTGACTCAGAATCAACCAAAATATATTCCTTGAGTGATGGTATATCCCGATAGAGCTTAAATTTTACACCTCTATCGTAGTTTTGGGTAGACTCTGATAAAATTTCAATAAGAATGGTGGGTTCTGTTGCTGAAAACGTTTCATCCTGACTAGCAGATGTAAATTCCTTACAAATTATAGAAATATCAGGGTATGTATAAAGTGTATTTTGAGGAATATGAATTCTTAGATCACTGCCATAAGGTTTACAAGGCTTACCTTTTAATTGGATTCCGAGCTCGGTAAACAAATTACTAAAAATCTCATTATGGTTTTGACTGGCGCCTGCCATAGCAAATATCTCACCTTCAAAGAACTCATGTTTCTGTTGAGACTCCTTTTCAAATCGAAGATATTCTTCTACTGTAAGTATTTTCTTACCATAAGCAATTGCAGGTTCTCTTACTTCAAAATCCATATGCATAAATTAATTAGTAAAAATACATAAAAATAATTGGGCTTTAAAGCATCGACTTAAGCGTGTTTAAAGTATCGGCATCCTCTATTTTTTTATCATGCCTCCAGCGTAAAATCCGCGGAAACCGTAAGGCGATGCCGGATTTATGCCTGTTTGATCGATTGATTCCTTCAAAACCAATCTCAAAAACCATTTCCGGTTTAACGGTTCTAACCGGGCCAAATTTCTCGAGCGTATTTCGCTTTACGAAGGCATCAACCTGCTTAATTTCTTTATCCGTTAAGCCGGAATATGCTTTGGCAAAAGCCACAAGTTTATCGCCATCCCAAACGGCAAAAGTATAGTCAGTATATAGATCTGCCCGTCGGCCGTGGCCTTTTTGAGCATAGATCATTACAGCATCTACAGAAAGGGGATCAATTTTCCATTTCCACCAATCGCCGCGTTTTCTGCCTGTTTGATAAACAGAATCCAACCTTTTAAGCATGAAACCTTCAGCATGATTCTCTCGGGCCTGCAAACGAAGATCATATAAATGTTTCCAGTTGTCAAATTCAACAATCGGCGATAGCTGAAAGGTATTTTTGAAAGGATTTATATGATGTAACTTCTCCAGCATCGACCTCCGATGTTTGAATGGCATCGAGCGAATGTCATCAGCGTCGAACTCCAGGCAGTCGTATGCAATAAATGCCATGGGACTTTCAGCCAAAATCTTTTTAGACAAGTTTTTGCGCCCGATTCTGGTTTGAAGTACGTTGAACGGCAGCGGTTTATTATCTGCAAAACAGATAGCCTCGCCGTCAAGAACCGTCCCATCCGGAAGCTCCGAAACGAAGGCATGCAGCTCAGGAAACTTCTCCGTCGCCAGTTCTTCTCCTCTGGTCCATATAAATATTTCACCTTGTCTGAAGATTATCTGCGCTCGTATTCCATCCCATTTCCACTCGGCCTGCCAGTTTACCGGATCTCCCAAATCCTGCGCAATTTCTTCTGCAGATTTGGCTTTATCCGAGGTTTCCTGTATCGCGTAAGCAAGGCAAAATGGATAGGGTCTCGAAGCGTCATCCGAGGCATCTTCCTCCTGAATTAGTTTATGAAAGCTGAAAGTATCCGGATTCCAGTTCCCCATGATCCGGTGTGTTAAAACGTTAGGCCTTAAACCGGATATTTCAGACAGCGCTTTCACAATTAAGCTCTGAGAAACTCCAATTCTGAAACTTCCCGTCAATATTTTGTTAAAAACAAAACGCTCCTGCTGGTTCATCGACAGCCACGAATTCACCAGCCAGCTCTTACGCTCACCTTCCGTAAAGCTGCTGAGTTCGTTAATTTCCCTTATCCATTCTGACAGAGATTTGCCATGACTACTATCACCTTCCGGCAGCAATAATGCTATGGTTTCGCCAAGATCGCCAACTACCTGATAACTTTCGTCAAACAACCATTGCGGAATGTTTGCCATTTCCTGCGCCCAGGTTTTAACTAAAGTAGAGTTGATTTGCCGCTTGGGTTTCCGACCTGTAAACAGAGCCAGCGTATGAATTTTATCTTCGTCACAAACGCTAACGAAGTAGTCTTTTAAAACCTCCACTTTCGCATTGGTTTTATTTGTTTCGTCTAACAGAGTAAAAAGCCGGGCGAAATCTTTCATAAGACATCTCCTAAATCTTCTTTTAAAGAGAATGTTTCGCCCTTCGCAGAGTTATCCGAATTTACCGATTCTACATCCGGCGCAATAAACTCCTCTTCTATCGCTTCATCGTCTCCGTAATTCGTATGTGCCTCGAATGCCCTATACCCACGTTCTGACAGATAACGGGTAAACGACGCAGTGTAGCCATGGGTAAGCCGTACACACTCGCATCCGGTGGCATCAATAGCTTTTATTAGCCCTTCCCAGTCGGCATGATCTGAAAGAACAAAACCTCTGTCGGCAGCCATACGTCTCTTTGCTCCGCGAAGCGCCATCCAGCCCGAACAATATCCAAAAGCGTATGGCTGAAACCTCCTTAGCCAGGGCGATCCCAGGGCAGAAGGGGGACAAATTATTATTGCTTTTTTTAACTGATCCTTTTTTACTTCTGAAGTAATGCGTGTTGCCGGAGGGAGCTTTACGCCATTTCTTTCAAGCGCGTCATGGGTATTGGCAATAGCGCCATGGAGAAAAATCTTGCCAACGGACAAATCAAGGTGTTGAATAATGCGTTGGGCTTTTCCTAGTGAATAACCGGCGATAACTGCCACCTTCCCTTCCTCTGCATTTAGCTTCCACCAGTCATTTATATCCTGATGCACCACTGCCGGATCTTTCCATTTATAAACCGGCATCCCGAACGTGCACTCAGAAATAAACGTATGGCATTTTACCGGTTCAAAGGGGGTTGAAATACCATCGTCTTCAAGTTTATAATCGCCTGAAGCAACCCATACTTCTCCTTTATACTCTACCCGAATTTGTGCCGAACCTATTATATGTCCCGCGGGATAAAAAGAGATAGTAACACCATTCTTTTGAACCCGTTCGGCATATTCTACCGTTTGAAGCTTAATATCACCCAAGCGGTATTTTAACACTTCACGTGATAAATGATGTGCCAAATAACGTTTATTTCCCCATCTGGCATGGTCTGAATGCGCGTGTGTGATTACTGCATCGTCAACAGGTTTCCAGGGATCGATGTAAAAGTTACCGGCTTCGCAATATATTCCGCAATCATTAAACTGAAGAAGTGGTTTGGCCATAAATATTAAACCTTGAACGGGTATTAAGGTTTTAAAATCAAAAAAGCCCGGCTTTCGCCAGGCTTCTTGTAGAAATATTAATCACTTAATATCTTAAGCTATATTTTCCCGATTCATTTAGATTAATATAATCAGCCATTACTTTCAAGCTCTCATCCTGAATAAAATCATTGTCTTGTTTCGGAGCCACCTCACCTTTTTTCAAAGGAGGTAATCCTTGCAAGGCCCGGCGCTGATTAGTACGTGTCAAATTAATCGCTTCCTGTTCGTCTCTCTCTTTTTTAAGCTGAACTTCATTAAGAGTTACAGAATTTTCTTCTTCGCGCTTTTTAAACTGCTGAATATCTTCTAATAAATATTTGTATTCTGTCGATACCTTCATTCTCGCTTCATGCTGCTTCGCTAAAAGCGGTTTAATCGGATTTAAATTTGACACAGCACTAAATGGAGCAGGCTTGATTCGGTCAAACGGCAAGGCCGAAGGCTCAGAGCTTTCGCCGTATTTTTCGGCAGGATAAATCATCGGAAACTCGATATCCGGAATTACACCTTTATGTTGGGTACTGCTTCCGTTGATACGATAAAACTTAGCCATTGTCAAATTAATCTGTCCGAATTTAGGCGCAGCAGTTGAAGAAACTACATTACCATTATTATTTGATGCGGATCCGCTTTTTGCTTTGAGCAGAATTTCATCCACCGTGGTGATAAACTTCGACATATCGATGGCAGATTGCACTGTTCCCTTCCCGTATGTTTGAGTCCCCATAATTACACCACGCCCGTAATCCTGAATGGCTGCCGCGAATATTTCGGAAGCAGAAGCACTAAAACGATCGATCATTACACCCACCGGACCTGTCCATGCAATGGCAGGGTCATCGTCGGAGTTTACTTCAATTTTCCGCGTATCTTTAACCTGAACAACCGGACCGGTTTTTATAAATAATCCGGTCAGCTCAATTGCTTCGATTAATGATCCGCCACCGTTACTACGCAAGTCGATCACAATACCATCAACATTTTGCTGTTTAAGAGTATCCAGAATAAGCCTCACATCTCTGGTGGTGCTTTTATAATTAGGGTCTCCTGATTGATATGCTTTGAAATCCAGATAGAAACCAGGAATATCAATTACACCAATTTTATAAGTTTTACCATCAGAAACCACAGTTTTAATAGTTTTTTTAGCCGATTGCTCTTCAAGTACCACCCTGTCACGAACAATCGAGATTATTTTAGGCTCAGAAGAAAGCTCCTGTCCTGCAGGGATAATTTTTAATCTTACTGTAGTTCCTTTTGGACCTTTGATTATTTGAACAGTGTTATCCAGTCGCCATCCGATAATATCTACGAACTCTTCGTTACCTTGGGCAACTGCAATGATTCTATCGCCAGCATTTAGTGTTTTTGCTTTAAATGCAGGTCCTCCGGGGACAACAGAGGCTACCTTAACAACTTCATTCTCTAACTGTAAAGTAGCACCAATACCAGTGAAACTTCTCGCCATTTCTTCATTAAACTCCTGGGCCTTTGTTGGAACAAGATAATTAGTATGCGGATCTACAGACTGTGTGAAGGAATCCATTATTATCTGAAATGCGTCCTGACTGTTTGTCTTCTTCGCTTGAGATAAAAGATTTTGGTACCGCTTCTTTAAGGTTTCGCGGCTTTTAACAAGCGACGTATCTTTCTGGCCGGATCCATTGCCCAGGCTATCCACCACCCTCGAATCTGGTCTGACTTTGCCAACTGCCTTGGTGGAGGCGCCGCTAGCAATTCGCAGATTTAATAAATCATATTTAATTCTTTTACGCCATAAATCGTCTGCCTCGGCCGTTGATTTTAACCAAGGCAATTTCTCACGATTATACACGTAGACTTCATTTTTAGTATAATCAACAGGCTTATCTATTTGAGATATCGAAAATTTAATGCGCTCCTCATAACGTTTTTGAAAAACGTTAAATATTTTAAAGAATGCGCTTAAATCGCCCGCTCTAAGGTAATCATCTAATTTGGTTCGGTATTGCTGAAACTCTTTCACATCACTTGCAAGTAAGTAATTACGCGAAGGATCAAGTCTTTTTAAATAACTATCGAAAATTACATTTGACAAAGAGTCGTCAATTTTCACTCGCTTATAGTTGTAAGTTTCCATCACCTTAACCAGTTCTTTTGCAACCAACTGCTGCTGGGGTTCCGGAGAAAGATTATTTGAGCCATCTACATTAGTATTTACACGTAAATTGGCTTTGCAGGCGAAGGCTGCCACGATAAACAAAGCCAAAAATAATTTATTCAGCATCTTTTTAAATGATTTAAAATCCATTGTTACCTTAACTCTATCGATTTTTATACCAGAGTTTATATTAAATGAAAAAGAGACAGTTTTGTTACTGCCTCTTTTGTAAACAAGTATAAATCAAAAATAGTATTTATACCAGTTATAAATTATTTCAAATGAAATAAAATTGCTTTGCAAAGACAGGCGAATCAGAGCTTATTGGTTTTTAACCAGGTTTCCCTGAATATGCTGTACTTATCTAAAGCTGCTCCTGCCGCAGGATAATCACCTAACTGGCTATATGTTTCGCCCAGATCGGCGTTTATTTCAACCAGCTTAGCCAGGTAATTATTCTTCAAGGCGAGGTCTTCGGCATCCTTATAATCCTGTAAGGCGCCGGCATAATCACCTAATGCGTTTTTCACTCTTCCTAAACCTGCTAAACTGTTTATCATAGCTTGATTATCGAATAGTTTAACTGCCATTATCTTCGACTGAATGTAAAACCACTTTGCTTCCGAATAACGCTTTTGATGAAAATACATATCCGCAAGGCTCTGGAAACAGTTCATCCGACCTACTTTATTTCCCGTACGCTGAAATAAGGGGAAAGCCTTTTTAAGAATGTAATATTCGCTTTCTTTATATTTTTCCTGCATAAATTTCATTGATGCAATATCAAGATATGCGTTAGCTGCGGTGGCGGTTTTCTTCAGGCTTAAATTTGCAGATACAAAATGCTCGGCGAATTTTATTGCCAAATCATATTGCCCATTCATTTTGTAAATGGCCGTTAGATTTTCAGCTATTTTGACGATGCCAGCATTATCCCTGATTATTTCCTTCAACTTTAGAGCCTCATTGAAATAATAAATAGCTTTATCAGGTTGACCGTAGCGTCCATAGTAAACACCGTATGTACTGTAAATAAGTGCCTGGCTTTTTATATCGCCGGCTTTGATGTAATCGGAAAGCACCTCTTCAAGAGTACCAATCAACCGTGCATCAGGTTCAATGGCGGTTTCCGTTCTAAGAAGAAGTGTGTTGAGAAGTAATATATTCTGGCGACTGATAAAATCAGCCTGTTCCGTATTTTTCTTTTTTAATCTGTCGAAAATTAACAACTTTTTTAAAAGGGTGGAATCTACAGGTGGAGGAAGGATAAGTTCGGGGGGGCCGATTAGTACTTTTGGCTTAACCATCAGGGTATCAGCAGAAGATGCTGAATTAAATAATAAGACCAATAAAATTAAACTCAAAAAACTTTTTATCATATTTTTCGTCATGCAGACAAGCTGTAAAGATAGGCTTTACAACGAACCCGATACATATCTTATTTTAACTTCCTTAAAATAAAGAATATAATGATCAGAATAGCAAGGCAAGCGGTAAGGATTTTCGCAATTAAAAAGTCTTGCGTTTTTTCTACCCGTACAATTGTGGGTGCGTTTCCCTTTAGGTCGGGTACTATTTTTATTCTGGCACTTCTTGCAGAGTCTGCCTGGGCATTTAAATAATTAGCTACCGAATCTCTTAAGTCTGCGGAAGATTCACTCGCGACTTGGAAGCCGGAAAGATTCCCCATTTCTTTATATAAAAAAGCATACGCATCTTTTACTTCTGCCAATAAAAACAAATTGCCCCGTTGTGATGACAGTGTCTGAGCCTCTCTAAAATCGCGCGTTGCAAGATTGTAGTCTCTAATCTTAACTTTTACTCTTCCCAGGTTAATTAAAGAATTAATGATCCCTTCGACATCATTTAATTTCCGTGCTTGTGTATTTGCCTGAATAAAAAACCATTTTGCTTCAGAATATCTGCTTTGACTGCGGTAAATTTTAGCCAAAACATCAAAGCAACCGATTCGACCTGCTTGGTAACCTGTTGAGCGAAAAAACGGCAATGCGCTTTTTAGGATCAGTCTTTCGCCTTTTTTATATTGTTTCTGACGTCTGAAAATTTCAGCCTGTTTCAAATAAGATATGCCCAGACGGGTTTTATCGTTTAGTCTATCAAATTCCCTTATTGCATACGAAACATGCCTGCTTGCATCTGAAAGATTATTTTGAGTCAGGGAAATATCAGTTAAATGAAGTGCAATCAGGGCAGCCTGATTAAATTTTTCTGTCGATTGATAAAGCTTTTGAGCGGTTTTATAATAATAGGAAGCATCTTTCCAAGCGGCATTCTGCTCGTAAAATTTGGCCATAAGTACCAATGCATTTGCCTTTGAGCTTATATTTCCGGTTTGAGTGTAAATCTTTTCCGCGGTAAGAAACTCGGAGAAAGCCTCTTTTGTGTTGCCAATTCTTAACAAGGCGGAGGCCATACTTACCCTCACATCAGCAACCCAGTTTTCATCCAGATTAGCACTGCGTAATGAAAGTGCTTTCTTTGAAAATTCTATGGCTTGATATTCATTGTCAGCTTTCGTCGCATGTTGCTGATAGTAAAGCGCATCTTTCCTTTCTTGAACTACACTTTCTGCTTTATTTAGCGAGTCCAGAGAATGACCGTCCCGATAGGCGAAGAGAAGAAAAAAGATTAGTAAAATGCGAATCATTCAAATAAACCCATCAAGTCCGTAAATCTATATCACGATGACATGCTTGTCGCGATAACGGTAAAAGGAATATACAAATAACTGAGATTAAATTGACTTGACGAATTCTGTAAAAAAGCCCCGGAACGAACCCGGAGCTTTTTATCTTTATTTTTTGATTATCAGCTGTTGACTAATCTTAGTTTTGCCGCTGTCGGTAACTTGCAGCAAATAGTTTCCCTCAGCGAGGTTTACAGGAAGTGTAATTTTCCCATCCAATAAAACACCGGCAGAAACTTTGCTGCCTCCCAAATTATATAAATTATATTGGTATGCTTTTGGACCAAGTCCCGAGATGTAAACATATTCGGTAGCCGGATTAGGGTAAACTATCACTTTTGGATTATCCTCAATCGAGATCAATTTCTTGATAGTGCTCTGATTCGCCAGGGCTACACTGTTTGCACAGGTACCTAATTGATCACCATGATTTAAATGCGCCTGAACCGAGCTTGCATCCACACATAAAACATTTCCGTTATGACAAATCAGTACCTTATCATTTTTGTTGCCGCAGGTTACGTCGTGTGTCCTGATAAGTATCGAAGCTGATGTTTGACAGCCCTTCGAATCAGTCACAATTACAGAATAAGTTCCCGCGGCAGTAACAGCAATCGATTCGCTTGTCGCACCGGTGCTCCATAAGTAATTAAAAGATCCAGAACCTCCATCAGCCGTTGCGTGAATTGTTAATGAAGTAGGACCGTAGCCCAGGTAAATAGTGTTTTTCTTAGTAGAAATAGAGTCGATTGCATAAACATCAGGGATAATTGCCTGTAATGGAAGGTTAACTGTAACAGTTGAAACAGCTGTATTTATATTGCCGTGAATATCGGTAACGGTCCAGTTAATTGTCGACTCGCCAGTATTGAAAATTCCACTTGCATCCAAACCAGAACCACTTCTGGTAGTCGCTCCGTTTATGCTATACGCAACAGAAGAAATACCGCAATTGTCAGAAACACTCAGAAGGGGTATGCTGTAAGTCTCGCCTGCAAAACAGAAAAACTGATTGGAGTACGCACCAATTACAGGTTTTAAATTATCAACAACCTTCACCTCTGCAGTTGCCGAACTTTTATATCCCTTTTCATCTTTAGCGGTAAGCGTTACGATAATCGGAGTTCCGGTGCTCGCGCAATTAAAAGCAGTTGTGTCTAAGGCCAAAGTCAGAGAACCGTTATAACTAACAGAACCATTGTCGACCATTTCAGGATTTAAAGAAGCATTTCCGTTCTCATCCAGGAATATCTCGGCGTTTTTAACTAATACCATCGGTGGAGCAAAAACACTTAATTGCTGAATTACCGGCGGAGCAGCACGATATGTAGAGTCTCCGCTTTGATAAGCCGTAATCACAGTTACTCCTCTTCCAACAAGGCGAATTTTACCCTCGCTCGTTATGGTTGCAATACTTGTATCTGAACTGCTGTACGAAACCGGCAAAGAAGAAGATGCGGTTGCCGAAGGATCAAAATCATCTTCACCAAGAACCTTTTCTGAGAATGGATTAAATGTTATGATCTGCTCCTCTTTCATAGCCTCCCCAATTTCAGCCTCGCTTAATGCCCTGTTAAATATTTTGAATTCATCAATAGAGCCTTTTAACAGCGGATCGTTGTACTGTGATTTACCAAGATAATTTTGGTTGGTAAGGCCCAAATCAGATGGTTTAATAAGCACCTTGTTTGCGGCAACAAAGCTACCGTTGATGTATAATTTAGCAGTATCAGCAAACTGGCTGATTGCAAAATGCATCCAGGTATTTAATGGAAAGCTGAATGGATAACTTACACTCTGCTCTCCGCTACCATTCTTAATTGTATATCGAACAGTAGATTTTCCGCCGCTAACATTTACCTGCGGTGTAAGGAACATATATTTTGAGGTTCCCGCACCAAAATCAAAAATTCGCATCCAGTTAGAGAGAGCATCCATCTTTACCCAAGTAGATATAGTAAAGTCATTTAAGCCTGTAAGAAGACCCGGATTTAAGGACGCGTATGAAGTTCCCGTTCCATCAAGCTTCATTGCCCCGGCAGTATGTCCATCGGCGCGGGTTGCTGTAGCCGCAAAAGTTCCGTGATAACCGCCCCATGCATCTTCGGCAAAGCTTCCTTCGGCTTCGTCGAAATTAATATAAACGTATTGTCCCGCGGCAGGCGTTCCTTGTAAAACCTGAGTTTCCGTACTTCGACCTGCAGCATTTTGAGCGATAACTTTGTAATAATATGTTTTACCGTTAATCCTATCCTTGTCTTCATAACGAACGGCATTCACATTGGTTGCGATAGTATCGAAAGTGCCGTTCTGTGTTTCAGACCGCAAGATGTCGTATTTTGCATCGTAAATAAAATCCCAGGTTAATATCACTTTGGCATCACCCGAAGCTGCTCTTGGGTTACTTACACTATCCGGAGCCACCAAGTCTTTGGTCCTCAAATTTAAAACTGTAGAATTAACACTCTCGCCGGCAGAATTTAACGCAGTAACAGCATAGTAATAATCGGTGGAAGGAGTTAAGCTAGTATCCTGATAAAGGAACTGGGTTGTTCTTCCATAAACTGTTTCAAAAGGACCAGCCTCATTCAGCGACCTCTTTAAGTTGTATGAGCGGGCATTTGCACCGGCATTCCAATTCAGTTTGATAATTGACGAGGAAAGAACCTCGCCTGTTAGACTTGTTGGCGGCGTTGGAGTCGCATCCCTCAGTACATCAAGAGTTGTTGAATATGCGAACTGATCGCCATTTAAGTTAAACGCTTTGACACGGTAGGTCGCTTTATCAAACACCGTATCAACATAGTTGAGAGTGCTGCCTTTAACATACCCCTGAACTTCATAAACTGGCAGAAAATCGGAATCTACTCCATTAACTTTCCGTTCAAGAATATATTTAGAACCTAATTCTCCATTTAAATCCTTCCAACTGAGGGTAACTTTAAAATAATCCTCACTATTTACCCGGCTGGATAATGGCGCAGCTACAAGTTTCCAGTTATGAACGTACGCTTTGTTGGACCGATAGGCAAAATCAGATTTATTGGCAGCATAGTATTTACCCGCCAGAGTAAGAGTGTCGCCCAGCACCATCGCTCTTTTATTTTCCACCCAGTCGTATATAGCATAGCGTTCAACAAAAGACGCAGTATCAAGCACCTGCAAGATGCCTTTCATGTCGTTGTATTGTTTTTCAAACTGGGCCGTCTGATCAGACGGCCAGCTTTCGGTCGTCCAGTTTGCGCCATTATTCCATTCCGTAATCCAGAGAGGACGCTTAACCCGGTCGTAAATACTCTTCAACTGCGAGTACCACTGCGCAGGTGTTAAACCTCCCCAGTAGCAGTGAATTGCTACATAGTCGACTCGGTAATTTAACTGGTCGCATTTAGCCAGGAAGTTTGTAATCCAGCTTGAATGAGGACTGGCAGGTGCAGGCGAACCGATCCGCAATCCCGACTTCATCATTTCCGGCCACTGATTAAAAGCCTCATCAACGGTCATATTAGCCTGGTCAGGCCTGTCCGGCTCATTAAATCCAAGAAGATGATTTACATTCTTTTTGTTGTTTATATCTGTCCATGAAGGCCAGCCTGCATTTTGACGGATAATGGCATACTCGTAGTCGCTTGAAGGTCCGCCGCCTATATTCCAGTCGTAATACCAGGTAGAGTTTATTTTAGCCGGCGACCAACCAGCCTTTCCTTTTTTACTGGGCCAATCCCATTTAAATACTCGGATAAAAGAAACTGTGGTATCTAATCCTAAAGGCATTGCATCGATAACCAGATCAGCATCATTCGCAATAAATACGCGACTGAAGCCAGATCCGTCTGCATTATTGGCAAAGGTAGCCATGTAACCCCTGCTTAATTTGAAGGATCGTATCTTATTATCAAAATCTCCCAAACTGTTGTGGTACTTATCTACTTCCAATGATCTTGTGGTTCCGGCCAGGTTCGGTTGGTCAAACACCTGCAAGGCGCGACTTGAGATCTGGTTTCCATTCGGGATGATAACTGTCCCGTTCTTATAAATACTGATGCGCACATTTGGGTTATTGGTCGCAGAGATTCCGTTTATGGTTACTTTATCCAGCCAATTAGCAATAACAACAGAAGGCTTTATATTGTCAAAAAACAGCCAGGCATCTTCAGAGTTTAATTCAACCGACGAATTTATGAGCGGTGTAGTTTCTCCTGTAAGATGAAAATCAGTTTTGCCGGATACAATGAAATTTTTATTGAACGAGGGCAGCATGTAAACCACATTTCCTGTTATCATTACGTTCTGTTTTGGCGCCGCTAAAACCTCCGAAGGAGCGTAAGCACCTTCTTCGTAAGTTACTGACGAGACTTCCATATCAACCGAACCGTTCGGATAATTTTTCCCAAAAATGAACCTCGGGTTTACATTGATTTTATTTACCGCTAACTCAGCTATGGAATACAGCGCCCAATTTCCTGTAAAGGTTAAATAGTATTGTCCGGCTTCCTGGGAAGTAAAAACAAAGCTTTCTTTTTTGAAGGTCTTCGTTCCGGTAGTATTAAAAACATGCGAAGCAATTCTGCCGCTGGCAGCAGTTGTTTTCCCAATTCCAACAGTTATGGCCCTGCCGCCAGTAGCATTTGTAACATAGGCATGAAGCATCGAAAAATCATAGGTCTTGTTTGCTTCCAAGGTTACCGGATAGCTAAAACAAGCATCTTTATAGCCTGACCCATCCCACCTGATAAACATTAAGCGGCCAACATAGGGGCTTCCGTTATACATATGCACATTGCTGCCTGATGAGGCGTTTATGTCCATATATCGTATACCACTGCCTGAATTTGCGGTATTAAAAAGATTAACCGTAGTGCCGGTATAGGCCCATCCATAATCACTCGGTCTGCCGGTATTATTCGGTGCCGTACCTGCCCAGTTTGCAATCAGTGTGGGCCCCTTACTGGTGTTTAACAAGTTATCAGATTCAAGGCCGCCTGAAATATCTTTGATGGCAGAAAGCGCTTGGGTTTGCACAAATACACCATTTTGATAAATATGCACCGATTGGTTATTAACGGCAATCCGGATGGTTTGGCTTTGGCCAGCATCTGAAGAAGTTAATGAGGTGCTCGAATTTAACGAAGATGTCCACTTCAAGGCAGTAGCATCCAGCGAAAGTCTGAAGCCTTTAACTGAAGCATTACGAGCTTCAATGTCAAGCCCCCGGCCCGATGCAGAATTAACTTTCGCAACCACTTCAAGTGTGTAATTCTCTGCAATGGGCCGCTGCTTAACAACCGTATCGGCCTGTAAAGCATTTGAAAAAAACCGTGAAGATAAAACGGCTTCACTAAGAGTGCCTTTTGTAGGCAAGTTAGGTGCCTGGGCTGCCAAATCAAAGCTCAAAAAGCAGATCATAGCAATTACAGAAAGTAAAAGTTTTTTCATAATTAATTGGTTAATAATTGGATAAAAATTTAAAATGGCTAGTTAAGGCCATTGCCCGCCAGTCAATTCGGTGTATTGCAATTGGTTAGCAAAACAAACTTAGGCATGTTGTAAATTTTATATAAGGGTTAATCTGGTTTAAGTAGGGGGACAAATTATTATTTCTTGTTCAAATAGAGCTCTGAAACACAGACAGATTGCCATGTATTCTCACAGGAATGTGTTTGCACCACGAGGAGTGGCAGAATAAGAAGGATTTGGAACAATAAGCTCAGCTAAATACTACCGGCTCTTTATCGAAATAAGCCCAAACCATATATGGATGAGAGTCCGTATGGTAAATTTCTCCTTTGGAAGAAATACAAATAACACCGGCGAAACCATCAAATGGTTTAAGCTCGGCCATGGATTTATCACAGGCTTCTTTTAACGTAAATCCGTCGATCATACGGGTAGCGATTTTAGCGGCCAGGGCACCGCTTACAATATCTTCTCC
Organism: uncultured Sphingobacteriaceae bacterium; assembly: GCA_946887045.1. The sequence continues at coordinate 52,554 of CAMPKC010000011.1, forward strand.
AACACCAGTGCAAGAAACTGCAACAAAATCATTTGCATAGTTACCAGCAACAGTTGCCGAATCGCTTACTCGTCCCGGTATCTCAAAACCTTTTCCCCCTGTTGAGGTCGCTGCAGCCAACCGGCCTTCTTTATCAATGGCAACACAACCAACCGTTCCTTTGCGAAAAGAATCATTTATTTTTTTCAAATACTGCTGCTTTCTCAATGGGGTTTCTGAATTATAGTATTCAAATCCATTTTTACGCGCAAAGGCGAGAGCTTCGGCACCGCTTAAAACCTTATCGTCAAAATCCATCAACTTTTTGGCAATAAAAATCGGATTCTTGACATCTTCAATATTAATAACGCCCGAGAACTTCTTGGTAAATCCGTCCATTAAAGAAGCACTTAAACGAATCTTACCATCGCTTTGAATTTGCGAACCTAAGCCGGCATTAAACAATTCGCAGTTCTCTAATAAAGAAACTCCATAAACGACAGTATCGAGTGCGGAATGATTTTCCAGGTATTTTTGCGTCTTTTCAACAATCTCTCTCAGCGCATTTTGCTTTAATATTTTAACCTCTTCACTATCTGTCGACTCGCTGAAAAAGCCTCCATGAATGCTAACTTTTGGCTCCATTTTAATCCTTATCTTTCATTTTAAGATAAACTTCCTCTTCAACCTTAATGGCTTTATTTATGGTTAATTCATGTGTGTGCAAATCGTATTTATCAAAAATTGACATCACATGAACCTTTAAATTATCGATCGAAACCGGCGAACCGATCTCTACATCATAAATACTGGTTTCGCTTATATATCGCCCGTCAACTAAAATTGTTAAACCCGAGCCAATTGCTTCTAAAGTTACCCCCTCGGTAATTAAAAGTCCGGCATCTTCGCCCAATCCAATACCAAGCATGCCCGGATTTGTGGCCACAGCATAAAATAGGCGGCCGATTCTTCCGCGTTGCACAAAATGGGTATCAACAATCACATCGTCAATTAAACCTAAGCCCCCGGTAATCTGTATTTCCCCTTTTATTAAAGCCTCACTGCTGCTCCCGCGATAAATCATATTCGAGGATGCAGCTGCTGCACCGGCAGAAGTACCTGCGAATATGAAATCCTCTTGTCGGTACCGCGTTTTTATTATCCGTAAAAATTCTGTTCCCCCAAAAATTGCTGTTAAGCGTAGCTGATCGCCACCGGAAAACATAACCACATCAGCATTTCTCACACGTTCCAGGGTCTCGGGCGCATTTGCCTGTTCGCGGCTTCTAATATCGAGGACATGCACATTAGTTAACTGAAGTTGTTTGAAGGATTTTATATACTCTATTCCAACAAGCTCCGGAATTTTTGAAGCCGTAGTAATCACTTCAACTACAGAATCTGTTCCCTTCGCCGACTCGGTGATAATGCGTCTTAAAATCCCCTTTTCAAAAAATTTTATGTAATGTGGATGACTTATATTGTCGTTATAGCTCAAAGAGCTACCTAGGTCAACCGCACCCCCAATAATAATTAGCTTTCCTTTTGGAACCATATTTCACAATAACTATATAAATAAATCAAATAAGCGCCAATAAGTTTTTACGGCGGGGCTAAAACTGTTTGCAAACTCCTGCCGTTATTATTTGATTGAGATAAAGCTGACATTATTTTATATGAAGATTTTAAGTATTCAAGCACTAAGAGGCCCAAATATCTGGTCAATAAAACGCCATAAGCTTATTCAAATGAAATTGGATTTGCAGGATTTTGAGCATAAACCCACTAACGAAATTTCCGGATTTCGCGATCGGCTTGAGAAGCTCATCCCCAGTTTATATACTCACCATTGCTCTCCCGGATATGAAGGCGGCTTTTTTGAACGGGTGGATGACGGCACATGGATGGGGCACGTCATCGAACATATCGCCCTCGAAATTCAAGCACTTGCGGGAATGGATGTAGGGTTTGGAAGAACACGCAGCACAAAGACAAAAGGCATTTACAACGTCGTATTCGAATATATAGAAGAAAGTGTTGGCATGTATGCTGCTGAAAAAGCCGTTGAAATTGCGAGGGCTTTGATTGATGCAAATGGATATGATCTTGAAGCCAACATCATTGAAATGCGTAAAATGCGTGATCGGGAACGTTTCGGACCGAGCACCGGAGCAATTATTGATGAAGCGCGCAAACGCGGGATCCCCTATATCCGGTTAAACTCTCAATCACTGGTGCAATTAGGTTACGGTAAAAATCAGGTTCGATTCAGAGCAACCTTAACAGATAAAACCAGCAGTATTGCTGTAGATATCGCCGGCAACAAAGACGACACGAAAAAGCTGTTGAAAGAACAGGCTATCGCTGTAGCCGATGGAATGGCTATAAGCAACGAAGCCAATTTAAAAGATGCAATAGAAAATATTGGTTTTCCTTTGGTATTTAAACCTTTAGACGGAAATCAGGGTAAAGGAGCATCAATTAACATACAATCTGAAGAGGAGGCCTACGAGGCTTTCCGCTACGCGCAAAAATATTCGAGAACAGTTATTGTAGAACGCTTCATCAAGGGTCACGATTTTAGAGTTCTGGTAATTGATAATAAAATGGTTGCCGCAGCAAAACGAGTTCCGGCGCATGTTATTGGCGACGGACGTAAATCAATCCAGGAGCTGATAGACCTGGAAAATAAAGATCCTCGCAGGGGGTACGGACATGAAAATGTACTTACTCTCATCACTGTTGACCGGGACACACTTGAATTACTAAAAAAACATAATTACACTTTAGACAGTATTCCCCCAAAAGATGAGACTGTTTACTTAAAGTCGACAGCGAATTTAAGCACCGGTGGCACCTCTATTGATGTGACTGACATTGTTCATCCCCAAAATGTTTTTGTTTGCGAGCGCATTGCAAAGGTAATAGGACTGAATATTTGCGGAATAGATATCATGGCCGAAAACCTATCAGAGCCTTTAGAAGAAACCGGCGGTGTTGTACTGGAAGTAAATGCGGCACCCGGATTCCGGATGCACCTGGCACCAAGTGAAGGCCGGGCAAGAAATGTTGCAGCTCCTGTACTTGATATGATGTACCCTCCGGGCAAGTCCTCGAAAATTCCGATCATTTCTATTACGGGGACCAATGGAAAGACGACAACAACACGTCTTATAGCTCACATTATTAAAAATAATGGATACAGGGTGGGATATACTACATCAGACGGAATTTATATTCAAAATTCTCTGATGACAAAAGGAGATACGACCGGCCCTGTAAGTGCTGAATTTGTTTTAAAAGACCCGACGGTTGAATTTGCCGTGTTAGAAACCGCCCGCGGTGGCATCCTTCGAGCAGGCTTAGCATTTAACGAATGTGATATTGCGGTGCTGACCAATATTCAGGAAGACCATCTGGGAATCTCAGATATTCATACCCTGGATGATTTGGCCTGGGTGAAACAGGTTGTAATTGAATCTGTGAAAAATGATGGCTGGGCTATATTAAATGCTGATAATGAATTCTGTGTAAAAATTGGGAAACAGACTAAACATTGCAATGTGGCCTATTTTAGCATGAGCGAAGATAACCCTGTGGTTGAACAACACTGCAAAGCAGGAGGCGTGGCTGCCTTTTGCGACAATGGCTACTTCACTATTAAAAAAGGCGACTGGAAAATAAAAATCACTAAGACCACTCACATACCCATCACGTTCAGAGGAACGGTTGACTTTATGATTCAGAATGCCCTGGCCGCTAGTCTTGCTGTATTTTTGTGGGGATTTAAAACCGAAGACATCCGGACTGCACTTGAATCATTTTCTCCATCGCCTACACATACTCCGGGACGAATGAACCTCTTTGAGTTTAAAGATTTTAAAATTCTTGTTGATTATGCCCATAACCCCGACGGACTGAAGGGAATTCAAGGCTTTTTAACAAGTGTGAACGCATCTTTTTACACAGGCGTGATTGCCGGGACAGGAGATCGGAGAGATGATGATATCCGGGAGATGGGCAGACAGGCTGCAAAACTATTTGATGAGGTGGTAATTTGCCAGGAGAATTACCTTAGAGGAAGAACGCGGGAAGAAATAGCAGCCTTATTGATAGAAGGTCTCCTGGAGGTAAAACCGAACATCAGGTACAAAGTGATGGAAAACAGCAAGCAAGCATGGGAATATGTGATTGCGAAGATGAAGCCCGGCGAGTTGCTAACAATCACTAGTAGTTCTATATACGAGGCCTTTCAGAAAGTTAAAAACCACCAGGATTTAGAATTGCTTGAAAAAAAGTAAAAAAAATTAAACTCCTTAAAACAAATCATAACAGGCGGCGTTATCTATATAAACCAAGTAAAATTGGTTTAATTGTGATAAGGTTTAGGTTGAAGCGTCCCGGCTAGTTTGGGACGCTTTATTTTTTTAAGCTAATCTGCTCTTTTGCCTTTAACTATCCCGTTAACAAAAAGTCCGGCCACAAGCAAACCTATAAGTGCTCCTATAAAAATCCATAAAAGTGATCCTGTAATAACCCATGCAGTGGCGATTCCGCAAATCGCTGCTAAAAGAAAATATATCCCGTAATCTTGATTATCTTTTTCTTGTGCTCCCATTTTTATCTTTTTTTCCAAAAGTAAGAATTGTTGCAGAAGTTATTAAGTAATTTATAATGACAGGCCAAAAAAAACCGTCGTATAAAATCATTATACGACGGCATCCCTAAAATTACAATTAAAAATCCGTTCCTTTAAAGCCTAATCACATGCAAATAGCATTGATTTTTTTGTGGGAATTTTGCTAATGCTTTAAAACGGTTAACCTTGCTTCGAAGGTACAAAAATGTTTAAACATTAGAAAATAACTTTACCTGTAGCGGTTACTAATGAAGCAATTCGAACCGCATCGAAAATGCGCTCTTCAGCTGTCCCAAGTTTAATCAACGAGTCTTCATGAGCATTCACGCACATTTCGCAACCGTTCACCGCAGACACGGCGAGACTCAATAATTCAAAAAACTCTTTTCCGGTTAAGGGCTTTACCATTATTTGCATGCGTATACGTGCAGGAATTTGAGTGTATTTCTCTTTTTGAGTAAAATGTCTGAACCGGTAAAAGACGTTATTGGATGATAACAGAGAAGCACACGCCACTGCTTCGGCGACCTCTTCCGCAGTAACTCCATTATCTTCTGCAAATTTTGTATAAAAGTCTGTAAGTATTTTATTACAGTTATTTGTTGCAATACACACACCAATAAGAGCAATTTCTTTCACGGTTAAATGCTCTGAAGTTAATGTACTATTAAAATTCACTTTCAGATCTCTCACATAACGTGACTGACCTTTTTCAAGCAAATCCAAACTCGAGTTCCGGTAGCCCCCGTCAACGTAAACACTTTCTAATAACTCTTTTATTACTTCTGTTGTCTCACTCATATTCAAAATTATTGTTTAAAAAAAATCCCCGGTAAACGGGGATTTTTATAAGTTTCAATTCAATATTAACCTTGTAAAGTTTCCTGACCTTTTTCCCAGTTGCATGGACAAAGCTCATCAGTTTGCAAGCCGTCAAGTACGCGCAAAACCTCTTTTACGTTACGTCCAACACTTAAGTCGTTTACAGAAACCCAACGAACAATACCTGTCGGATCGATAATGAAAGTAGCGCGGTATGCAATTTTCTCAACCGGCTCTAATATTCCCAGGTCTTCTGCTAATGATTTTGAAGTATCGGCAAGCATTGGGAATTTCAAGTCACGCAAATCGTCGTGATCTCTTCTCCATGCGGCGTGAACGAATTCAGAATCTGTAGAAGCACCGATTAAGCGTGAATCTCTGTCGCGGAATTCGCCGTAAGCTTTATTGAATTCAGCAATCTCGGTAGGACAAACAAAGGTGAAATCTTTTGGCCACCAAAACATTACAGTCCAAACATTATCATCGTTGGTTAAATAATCCGAAGTTATTGTTTCAAACTCTTTACCTTTTTCAATGCTTACACAAGCTTTCTTTTCAAATGAAGGGAATTTTTGACCTATAGTTATCATGTATTATCTTTTTTAATTCTCTGCAAAGATACTCAGATATACTTCCGCAAAAAGTTAAATTATAGATTTACACATTCTTTTTCTCAATAGCATTATAGATAAAAACTATACTAGTACTTTTTCAGCAGGTTGTTTAATATAGCTTTGTCGTTAACCGTAAGCTCTGGAGAAACATCGGTTTGAATGAAATGGCGCTTAAAAGCGATCTTGGCTGCGGTAGAATCTTTAACATCATACCCAATAATTTTTAGCGCCTGTAAATGGTTAAATCCTGCCGGCACTGTATCCAACAACACATCATACCAATTGCCGAATCCGTTGTCAGCTAATTTTTTCCAGGGAAATTTTACGCTGGGATCCTGCTTTCTTGTGGGCGCTATATCAGAGTGACCTATAAAGTTTGAATTTGGTATATTGTATGATTTTTTAAGCCCTGCTAATAAAAGTATTAAACTATTCAGCTGGCTTTCGGCAAACTCTTCGGTGCCATTATTGTCAAGCTCAATCCCTAACGAAACAGAATTAATATCCGTTATTGTTCCCCATTTAGCCATGCCGCCATGCCATGCCCTGAAGTAGTCGTTCAACATATGGTGCACGGTACCATCTTTACAGATTACATAATGGGCGCTAACTTCCGTCTTCGGAATAGTGAATGTTTTAAGAGTTTGCTCACACGCGTTTTGTGCGGTATGATGTATGATAACGTAATTCGGTTTTCTAAGATTAAAGTTTGTGGTTGCAACCTGGTACGGGGCAGGATTATTGGCTGACAAGGCCGGCAGTTCCTGAAGGGAGCGTACAAGTTCTTTAGCCTGTTTCTTGTATGTTTTATTTGTTGAACCATACGGCTTTGTTACTGTGCAAGCCAAAATTGAGAAGGATAGCAATGAAAATATTATCAGGATTCTGTTCATAATTGTCTGCAAGATAAAAGCATTTTAATATCTTGGAAACGAAAATAACTTAATGCTGTTTGCATTCTTAATCAATAATCAATGGTAATTTTAGAAAACGACACCGTAAAAGCTTCCATTCATCCTATGGGAGCTGAACTTCATAGCCTTTATAATAAAGATTCAGATCTGGATTATATTTGGAATGGTAATGCTGATTTCTGGCCGAGGCATTCGCCTGTTCTTTTTCCAATTGTAGGTGGATTAATAGACGATTCGTTCATCTATAAAGACAAAAAATATACCCTTGCAAAACACGGGTTCGCGCGGGATTCAGAATTTGAACTGGAAAATTCTTCTTCAGAAAGCGCCAGCTTTATTTTAAAAAGCACGAGCGAGACATTAAAAAGCTATCCTTTTGATTTCCTTTTGAGGATTCGCTACACTCTGGAAGATAATAAAGTAAAAATTAGCTATCAGGTAGAGAATCCTTCTGATGAGCCTATGTACTTTTCGATAGGGACACACCCGGCGTTTAATGTTCCACTGACCGAAAATACTGTATATGAAGATTATTTTCTGGAATTTGAAGAGGAGGAAACATCTTTAAGGCATAATCTTGACGGTAACATTTTAAGCGGCACAACGCCCTATTTGGAAAAGCAATCCGAGCTGCCTTTAAAATCAAGTTTATTCTATGATGATGCGATAATTTTTAAAGACCTGGCATCCAACACGATCTCTATCAGGAACACCAGGAACATCCATGGCATTCACTTCAATTTTCGCGGATTTCCCTACATGGGAATTTGGGCGGCAAAAGATGCGCCTTTTGTGTGTATAGAACCGTGGTGCGGGATACCTGATTCTGAAAATCACAATCAGAAGATTGAAGAAAAAGAAGGAATAATCACCTTAAAGGGCCATGATAAATGGGAGAAAACCTGGAGCATAGAATGCTTTTAAATTCCTCAGGAACGTTAAACACAAAATCCTCCCGGTTCTCGGGAGGATTTTGTGTTTAACTAGGGCACGTCAGCAACATCTATTTTTTTATTCTTGTCTTTAGATCAAGATCCAAAAGTTTTATTTCTGATAAAACTATCTGAGCCATTAAGCGGGCCCCAAGTTCATTAAAATGGGTGTCGTCACTTTTTCCTTTCGGATAGTTTGGATGTTCTTCAGGAAGCAAATGATTAAATAAGAGCGCAGATTTGTCCTGGCCAAGGTCCTGCAATAATTTCTGGCTTTTGGGATCCATGTCAATCAGTGGGGTTTTGGTCTCCTTCGCTACATTTCTCACAATCTGGGCGTACTCGTCATGGGTACCAACAACTTTTCCCTTTTCATCAAACTTGCGTCTCGCCATTGAGGTGAGTAAAATAGGCTGGGCCTTTTTCGACCTTGTATCCGACACGTATTTTATCAAATAGCTTTTAAACTGCTCTTTCGTTGTAGCGCTTTTTTTAGTTGGAATTTCATCGTTATGACCAAACTGGATAAATACATAGTCGCCTGGCTTTAGTGCCTCAACTACAGGCGACCAGCGCCCCTCCTCGATAAATGTCCTGGAACTCCTGCCATTTTGGGCTCTGTTGTCAATTACAACTGTTGAATCGAAAAACTGAACAAACGGCATTCCCCATCCAGTTTCGGGGTAGGTCTCGGGTCGTTTAATCGCCATTGTTGAATCCCCTATTAAATATACTTTTACGGGTTCATCCTTTATGGTCGCCGCAGAAAATATGCAAATAAGAGCGAGGGCCAAGAAATGCTTAAACATATTTTTAATTTTAAGAAATTGGTTAAAAAGTGGTTTGGGCTCAAAAATACAATTTTACTGTCATTAAAGTCAAGAGTCCTCTAAAGGAAGAGTGAACCAAAATGTACTCCCTTCACCTAGCCTGGAATTAACCCCAATCTCGCCCTTATGGCGCGATACGATTTCTTTACAGATAAAAAGTCCCAGCCCCAGTCCGGATACCTGACTTCCCGAGGAATCGACTCTGTAATAACGATTAAACAAATGCTCTAATTTTTCCTGAGGTATACCAGGACCGTAATCAGTGACTGACACTTTTGCGTATCCAGGTAGCTTTTCAATCGTCAGAGTTATTTCTTTAGACTCTGCCGCATATTTTACAGCATTATTTACGAGATTAACGATTACCTGATCAATTCTGTGAGCGTCGATACAGGCGGATAAACTTAAATCGCCGGTAGTAGTTATTTTATAGTTATCGGCCCGTATATGCTGACAGCAATCATTCAGAAGTTGAGACAATACAACATCTTCTTTATTAAGACCCAATTGTCCCTCATTAAGCCTGGTAAAGTTTAATAAGTCCTCCACTAAATAGCCTAGTTTTCCAATACTTTTGTTTGATTGGTCTACAAATCTGGTAAGCATTTGCGATTCGGGATCTCGCTTAATTAATCTTCCAATTAATTGCAATGATGCTTTCAAAGCCGTCAAAGGAGTCTTTAGTTCATGACTGGCAATTCCTATGAAGTCGTCTTTATGTTGTTGAAGTTGCTTGTGTTCGTTAATATCCGTACAAGTACCAAACCACCTGATTATTTGATGCTCTTCATTGTAAATGGGGACAGCCCTTCCGAGTACCCAAATATATTCTCCTGTGTTGCCGTTTTTTAACCGGTATTCAACTTCGTATGTGTCTCCGGTAGCAAGAGAATGATTCCACTTTTCCCAGGCATCTGGTCTGTCATCAGGATGAAACAAGTCTGACCACCCCTCACCTTTCACCTGTTCATAATTCGTACAGGTAAAATCATACCATCGCTTGTTGTAATATTTATGGTATCCCTGAGCATCCGTAACCCAAACCATTTGCGGCATAGAATCCGCTATTTGTCTCATCTCGCGCTCACTCTCTTCTACTTTCTTTCTGGCAAGCACCTGTTGAGTAACATCCGTAGCAACAGCCATCACCGCTGTAATTGAATCGGAGTTATCTTTTAATGCTTCATATACGAAGTTTACGAATACCTTTTCCACCTTACCGTTCCGGGGTAAATCGGTGGGCCTTTCTAAAGCTGAAAAACTTTCTCCAGTATTTAAAACGCCCTCAAGAAGTTGTTCAAAGCCCTGCCCTTTGGCTTCAGGCAAGCCATCAAAAAATGGTTTCCCTACGATTGCATTTGTCGTACCCCAAAGCTCAATCATTTTGTCATTTGCTATGTCGACAATGAATGATTTCCCCTTCAAAATACAGATTGCAACCGGAGCTTGTACAATCATGCTCCTGAGATCTTTCTGACTGTCCTCTACAGCTTTTCTGGCATTTACAAGCTCTGTTACGTCAGTTGCATTACACAATACACCCCAAATCGTTCCTTCATTATTTCTCAGGGGTTGGTAGGTGAACTTAAAATAAAATGTTTTGAGAACACCATCGATCTCCAGGTCTGCTCTGTCATGCTCTGAACGATAAGGGACACCGGTACGATAAACATTGGATAAAAGTGCTGGAAAAGCTTGCTCATTCAGCTCCGGGACACCTTCGAGTATCGGTTTCCCAATCACTGAATCGGTTTTCCCCCAGGCTTGTAAAGTAGCCTTGTTGGCATATTATATTATGGCGTTCTCTCCGCTGCAGACGTAGATAGGGTCTGTAGACGCTTCAAAAATATCCAACAAGTGATTTTGGAATAATGGTGATACCTGCACAAATCTTTATATTAACAAAGAACGAGAAAGGGTAAAAGTTTTGTATATCAAAAAAAATAAAGGGATAAGGCAAAGAGGATTTTTAACGCGGGACGGGCGCAGGCGCAAAATCAGGATCGGACATAAAAGTGTGGATGTGTAAAAAATAAGGGTTAAAAGCAGTGCCTCTTAGGAGAATGAACGCTACCAAATAGGTACCAAGTTCGGACCAAGTCCACTAGGTAGTGGACTTGGTCCGAACTTGTCTCGAATAAGTCCCCTGCCTGGTAGGGAGCTGGACCTAACTAAGCGTCTAGGCAATCGAATTGATGCTAACTTTTAGCTCTTCACCGGCTTCTCCAATTGCGGAATACTACTTGCCAAATATCCAAATTAAGGCATCTTCGCCGCTTTATAGATATGAATAGCTCTATTCTCTTTATGATTATTGGCTAGCTGTTTGAAATAACGAGCGACACCCATTAAGATTTTTGGAGCTCAAAACCAAATTTTTGCTCTTCTCGACAACTTTTAAACCTGATCCAAAAATCACTTACTTATGAGGAGAACGCATAAAAAAAGAGAGCCATCACACTCTCTTCTCCTTTGTGGTCCCGACGGGACTCGAACCTTCAAATGCCCATAAAAGATCGCTGATGCTATCTACAGTTAAATGGCTGAATTTCAAACATATTTTACTGTTTTACATTATCTATCTAGAGGAAACTGCAAGTAACTACAACTTTGGTGTCCGAATAGTGTCCGATTAATTTAACAGCCACAGCCATGACAATTAAATTTTATTTAGATAAACCCCTCGCAGAAAATGAGACAGCTATTTATATGTTTGTCAGGTTCGGAAAAACTACTCTAAAGTTTAAAACTGGCAAAAGGATTTTGCCGAAGTATTGGAATCCTGGAACCCCCGAAAACCATTTTCGTAAATTTACAGGAAGTCCTGAAATGAATGCATGGCTAAATCGGCTTCGCACCAATGTGAATAAATCATATTACAGTAAAGAGCAGTGGTCGATTGATGCTTTGAAAACCCAAATAACTCACATTATTAATGATAATGTTCCAAAAGACACAGAAAAAGAATTTTTAGATGCGCTAAATGAATTTATTGATAGCAGGGAGGCTAATAAAGAGTTAGCGAACTCTACAATTAAGAAGTATAAAACAATGGCTACTCACCTCAAAGATTTTAGCACCAAGCGACGGTATGTATTAAGCTTTGAAAGGGTAAATAAAAAGCTGTTTGAAGACTTCTCCGGCTATCTAAGAAATGAACTGAACCACACCACCAATACGGTTAACAAGTACTTAAAAACGCTTAAAACATTTATACACTGGGCTGTGGATCACCACTATACAAAAGCAGAAAGGGTATCGACAAAATTTAAGATTACAGATGATGCCACAGAAGTGATTTATCTCACCTGGGATGAGTTGATGAATCTTTACAAGTTAGAGCTACCGGCTGGATCAGCTTTAGATCACGCCCGCGATGTTTTCTGCTTTGGTTGTTTTACAGGCCAACGATTTTCTGACATTTCTAATTTAAAAAGAGGCGACGTGCTAGGAAACCACTGGCTCTTGCATCAGATAAAAGTAAAAGACACGATTCAAAGTGAAATATTCCTTAACGATTTTGCAAGGGCAATACTTGACAAATACCAAAATGATGCAAGGCCTTTACCCGTGATATCCAACCAGAAGACAAATGAGCACCTCAAAACCCTTGGAGAAAAAGCAAAAATCAACACAAATATAAAAATCGTCAAGTATCGTGGTCAGGAACGAATTGAATTAAGTGAACCTAAATACAAGTTCCTTGGCACTCACACAGCAAGAAGGACTTTCATCACACTATCGCTAGAGAAAGGAATGAGGCCTGAAACGGTAATGGCAATATCTGGCCATAAAGATTTCAAAACAATGAAGCGCTATATCGCTGTTACAAATAAAATGAAAGAGAACGAAATGAAAATTATTTGGACTAAGGAGATTGTACAAACTGAAATAAACCATCAAGCTGGTTAAATCGTATGAAGAAGAATAGAGTGAAAATCCTGCACCGGCCATCCACTCTCCAGACCTTCTATTGTCTCAGTAATACTGCTACCTGGGTTGAGAAGCTTCAAGGTACTGGGAGGCCTTACGAGGCATTTCTTCAAAAATTAATGGTAAAGAAATACTTTCTCAATATAGAAGAGAGAAAAACTGTAAAATGGATGGCTAGCGAACTGGGATTTGAAACAAATCAGGTAACTAAATGGATAAAAGAAATTTACGATGACATATTCGAACTGAACTATTATCATCCGAACATCTTTCAATCTGACGGTATAAAGCACTCTTTACATTTCAGATACTATGACGATTCTGAAGTGCTGACTGTATGGCTTTCCCAAACGCCCAGAGTACATGAAAAGTTAGAGTGCTATTTTGTAAAAGCAAGAATAGGGACAGATAACTTTTGGGTTTCAGAAGTAAAGCATGAGATTCAAAATGGTAACCAGCATATACATATCACATTAAAGGGAGGGTTTCATAATACATATCGGGAACAGTTGATTCAGAGAGCCCTATTTGAAAAGGTTATTGGCCTTCGTGAATTGTATGACATGTATGAATTTGAAATGGACGAACTTTTATTGAAGCATTATGATAAAAACTAAGTGCTTTTAAAAAAAGGCACCCACCCCCTCTGGACAAAAGCAATTTAAAAACATTAACCACCCCCGCCCTTTTACAGGGAGAGGGCTCAGCACCCATCTCTCATGTATAAATAAATCGATATGAACATTTATTTCGACATTAAAAACCAAGCTATCGAATATCTGAGCATAGAAGCTCTGGAGATAAATACTATGGGGAAGTTAACAGAATATCGAGTTCGGGGGGAAAAGCTTGTTTTATTATTAAAGGGAGAGATAAATAATAATGCAAATATTGACAGCCCAGCATATCTAAAGTACCTCAAAAATCTCAAAGCTGAATTATGGAGCTTTTTCGCTCATGAAAGCTTTATAGATATGTCCGAAAAATCGGCGGAATACAATATTGTATCATACCACAATAACTCCGACAAGTATGCTTACAAGAATTCACTGGATGAATACGCTACAATCCTTAAAACCTTCAAATCCACAATAACGAACGATGCTAAAAAGAGCTTCAAAAAGCTCCTCAAAGAAGATAAAGAGAAATATCGGAAGTTGGGTGAGCTTCCGTATACCAAGTTTCCCCGAACACAAATAATTAAGCTAATAAGTGTAATAGCTAACCAAGGGTACGCCGAACATTTCCACGGGGCGGTTCTGCACAGAAATGACCCAAATGACCTCAACCATGCTGCAATTCGCAGCTTTTACTTTAGGTTTCTGATGCTGAACACAGAAGAATATAAAACTCAATTTCTCTGGGAAGTCATCGGTTATCTTCTAGCTAAGATCCAAACTATAGAGAGTGAAACTAGAGGAATCGATTACTACTTCAAAGACCTCGAGGATTTAAAAAGGGTTAGGGTGCTTTTGAGAAGCAATGGCGTCATCGACGACGAAAATCAATGGGCGGGTGCAATTATTAAGGCACCGGGGACTAAACTCGAAACCAGGGATGGCACTAAGACCGCTGTATTGGCTTTAATTGAATGTTTAGACGATAGGCGTTATCTGCAGAAATATCCGGACAAGACCACAATCGGACGAGCTTTCTGTAAAAGTTTTGACCTAAGCCTCAGTGATAGGGCATTACGAAACAATCCAACACTTCACCAAGAATACCTAACCTATTTCAAATCGATCATTCCCGATAGATAAATTTTAAGCCAGACGGAAGTCGCGGAAGTATTTCGGTGCAATCGGCACGCAACTTTCCCGAATGGGAATAGTTGTAATCGAAGTCTCGGAACTTCAAAGGTTAATTGAAGCAGCGGTAGTAAAGGCAATTGAAAACGCAAGCCTGCCTAAACATCCAATAGACAAAGAATCTGCAAAATTATTAACGATTGAAGAAGCTGCTGCTTTATTGCAGGTTAGCCTATCCTCTATTTATGCCTATAAAAAACAAGGCAAACTCCCCTTCCACCGGATGGGTCGTAGAATTTTCTTCAAAGAACATGAGATTCTTGGAAGCTTAAAGGCGATCAATAAGTAAGGAGGGGCGGATGACTTTGCCAATACCCTCCTGGGTGGACTTTGGAAAGCTTTCAAACCATCCATCTACTACCGGCATCAAGAATTTTGACCGGGATAAGCTACTTTACTTCCTAAGCCTTTTCGTTACTGTGCCACTCAAAAATAAAAAGCTGCTAACGCATGATTTCTACTTCCCACTGTATAGCCGTTTCCTTCAAAAATATGCAAATAACTACCTTGACTACTTAGATTTTCTTATTACCCACAAAATAATAGAACGAAATTCAAAGGGATACTCATCGGGAAATTTCTCAAAAACCTATCGCTTAACAATCCCTGGAGACCACAGGAACAAGCCTAGAGCCCAAGATGTAGAAGTAATATCACCTCGATTTAGCGCCAAATTAAGTAAGGAAAAAAATAAGCAAAAGGATGTAAAGGAACTACATTACATAACGCGCTGGCTGGAGATGTTAACACTTGACCGAGCAGCCGCCGAAAAGTATATCGAGGACGAGCGTAAACAAAAAATGTCTTCTGGTGCGTGGGACATTCACCCAAAGACATTAAGGAGAATTCATCCTGTCACCCAAGAAATCTACGCAGGATATGCATTCGACAGAATTGAGAAAAGTCGGGGTCGCTCATCAGTTGATTTGAGCGGGGAAAGACTGTATACATGCTTAACAAACCTTAAATCTGACCATAGGCAGTTTGTAAAATACAAGGGCGAGCCATTATTGTTGATTGATATAAAGAACAGTCAGCCTTACTTATCCCTCGCTCTCTTCGAAGAAGACTTTTGGACTAGTTGCAAGAGCCCAAAATCCAGTGAAAGAAAAGATAAGGAAGTCGGCCCCGGTACTGGTAATTATCAATACAAACAGTTCTGGAAAGGAAGAGCATTAAAATATAAAATTAAAGTATCAATTATCATTATGTTAATAAAAGAACTGAAAGACACTCATTATCAGGAAGTTGAAGCATACAAAAAACATGTAGTTTCCGGCACTTTGTATGAACATTTTGCTGAAACTTTGTCGAAAAAGCACGGCGAAAAGTTTGAACGGGCTGAAGCCAAGATCATGATGCTAATAGTTTTCTTCGGAAAGCCCGGAGAAAGGGGGCCTAATGCAAAGTTCAAAAAAGCTTTTGCAGAATTATTTCCCAATATTTATAAAGTCTTTTCTGCTATTAAAGCCATATCGCATGTACACTTAGCATGGCTACTCCAGCAATTGGAAAGTTATTTGGTCCTAAGAGTGATCGCTAAGAGAATCTCAAGTGAACATCCACATATTCCAATCTTTACCATTCATGATAGCATTCTAACAACTTCGGACTATATCCCAGTTGTTGAAAACGTGATGAAGGAAGAACTACAAAAGTTCATAACACACACTCCATCGCTTCTAACAAAAATGGCTTGATATATGAAATCTTAGCTAATGCTGCCGCACTATTCAAAACGGAACAGTGGCTCTTTTTTAACCTCCGCTGCGACTTAGTTAAGCTATGTGTACAGTTATAAATAGTCACAAAACCAAACCCAAGCCGACAAAGCGTGCGTGAAATTGTCGAAAGATTAGAAATCAAGCTTACCTAATACTACACTGGCACCAAAGTGGCTTAAAAGTGCTTATATTAGCTGTACGATGATTTTACAACCCAGCGAATTGATTTTGTCATCATTACTTAGACAAAGATATGCCTTGGCAGAGCTGAGGAAGAAACTTCCACTTTCTCATACTGACATTGAAGTGCTAGCATACGCAAAAAGGAAAAAATTATTCACTGTATATGAATTGAAGCAATATTATGCTAAAACCAATATACAACAGTTACGGACGTCCATACAGAGGCTTGAAAGCAATAATCTTTTGGACTTAGTAAAGAAGGGATATAAAAATAAACCCTCAGTTTACTGGCTATCTTCAAAAGGAGAAAATGCTATTGATACTTATGTGGCTATGATAAGCTAGTGAATAGTGTTAACCTAATTTCCGTTCAGCTTTCTCTTCTCGGCTTGAAGTCCTTCTTTTTATTAATTCGAAGGTCTCTTCTATTTGTGGCGATTTTAAACTGCAAAGTCCGGTTGAATTTGAAGAAAATTTGATCTGGGCTTATCTAAGGCTACCAAGGTCCAGCGATTATCTTGGCGAGATGCATCATAATTAGGCCATATTCTACTCTTAGTAACGTCAATATTAAACTCCTAAAACAACGGTGGGTTGTAACGAAAAACTTTAAATTTCAACGAATTAACTTCCTATGACATATTTAGCGGAATCAGATGAGGATTTTAGTATTAATAGTTTGAAAAATGTATATTTATCGAACAAAACCGACTATCTATTGAATCTCCACTGCAATGCTTTATCATAAGTACTGTGAGTGAAAATCGTCTGAGCTAAATATGCAGTTACACGGTGCTTACCTTTTCGATGGAATCCTAGAGCTGTTAAAGAAACTTTCATCTGATGATAAATTGCACTTCCAGAAATTACTTAGCTTCTTATCTTATTTCGAAGTTAAAAGCAATCTGCTTGCGGAGACGGAATATACACCAGAATTTGCGGTTTTAATTAACCTTCTTCAAAGAGGCTTACCTACAAGATTAAGTCGGCATGCAGCGGATATTTTCAACCAATCTTATAGTCAAATAGAAGCAAAACACTCTGATTTTACACTTCACTTTGATTTTATAAATAGGTTGAAAGAAAAACAAAATTTCAATCGTATCCTATTTTATGCCTTCCATGTAATCGACCCGAGACTAAACAAACAAAATCTTTTAAAAAACTATAAAGATTCCTGGGAAAAGTTAGGTTCACAATTCGAAGAACGTTTTTTTTTTAATATCCTCCCTGAAATACTCGACGAAGACTATCCTTTACAATTAATTGAAAGTCAGCGAAGCATTCAGTCAATTACAAAAGAACATCACAAGCAAGTCGCAGAACGAATAAAAAATAATTTTTCTGAACAGCGAACAGACTTTTCTTTCGAAGCCCCGTACGTAGTCAATGATGAGAAAATAGGAATAGTATTAGAGATAGACGGTCCGCAGCATCAGGGGGACTCGCAAGCTTATCTCGATACAGAAAGGGATCATGCGGTAAGTTTGAGTGGATGGGCAAATACATTAAGAATAAAAACCTCTGATTTTGGCACCAATGCAATTAAATCTAAGCTGAATTATCTTAAAGATTTTCTAAAGGATAATACATTCTATAAAAGAACAAAGGACGCATGCCAATTCAACTTTTTAGATAGCACTATCAAAAGAGAACTCCTTGAAATCTGTTTAAGTCCTATCGCAATAGCCCGGGTACAACGAGTCATTCTTGAATATATCGGATCCGGCAAAATATCAAAGTTTAAAGATGTCTGGCAAATTGCCATAGTTGAGCGAGATGTTCCGTGTGCTTACATTGCTGTAGAAGATTTAAAAGTTCAAATAACCCATTTATTTCGATTAATGGGAATGGAGATTCCCATTCCAGAAATACAGCTTGCAATATTCGTAACTCCAGAATTTATGGATTCTCCCGTGCACAAGTTTGCTTCAATTAAGCCTTTATCGAGCTGGGATAATAAAGAACGATATGACCTTGTGATTGATGTCTCCGTATTGCAAAGAGCCGGAATAAATGAAACAATAAGAACTGCTAACACAAATTTTGCAATTGTCAGATCCTCGTATCATACTCATCAGCAAAGAACAGTAAAATCCTCAGCTTTTATTAACTATCCGGAATTCGCATTCAAAGGGAAGGACGAACTTTGGACCTTCGATAAAAATAAAGAAATCGCCTTGGAATATTTCCTACAAAGTGTCTTTAGGAAAAAAGCATTTCGGGAAGGCCAACTACCAATAATAAACAGAGCATTGAACGGGAAAAGCGTTATCGGACTTCTCCCCACCGGCGGAGGTAAATCTCTGACCTATCAATTATCTACCTTCCTTCAGCCCGGGATTACGCTGGCGGTCGACCCAATTAAATCCTTGATGAAAGACCAGGTGGACGGACTTAAAAAGAATTATATAGATAGTTGTATCTATATAAATTCTACTCTGCGTGGTGAAGATAAAAGAAGGGCTCTTACAAACCTAAAAAGCGGACAATCGCAGTTTGCCTTTATTTCCCCGGAGCGGCTTCAAATGGAAGATTTCAGGGCTACACTGACCGAGATGGCTGATGAAGGAAATTACTTCAGCTATTGTGTGATAGACGAAGCTCATTGTGTTTCTGAATGGGGGCACGATTTCAGAACGGCCTATCTCAGACTTGGTGAAAATGCGCTTAGGTATTGCAAGACGAAGTCGGGACAAAATATTTCCCTGTTCGGATTAACAGCGACAGCTTCCTTTGATGTTCTGTCTGATGTTCAACGTGAATTGTCAGGAAATATTGACGACAACAAACTGGAAGACGACTCAATTATTCGTTTTGAAAGCACAAAACGACCTGAATTACAATATCGGATTGAAAGGGTTTCATTTCCTGAAAAGGGAATTGCGAATAATTGGGATTTAAAGAGAGCTCTTGGAAAAAAGAAACAGGAAAGAACAATACAGTTAATTCAGGAAATACCCGAACATCTGGAATTATTTATGAATGATTCGGATTTGTGCTTCGATAAAAATGATGAGAATAGAAACCACCATCATCAGTTGCACCTAGATGAATTCAATTCTTCAAAATTCTATCATTCCGCTCAAAATGCGGTTCTGATCTTCTGCCCTCACACAAAAGGACATTCTGGTGTAACTGACAAATATAAGGTTGATAGAAATGGGGCTCCTGTTCAGGAAAAAAATGGATATCTGGATGTTTTAAGTGTTGCTAATCCCAACTTAAAAATAGGTTTTTTCATGGGTTCCAACTCGGATGACGAGGGTGTAAAACAAGACATAGAAGAACAGTCCACTTCAAATCAGGACAATTTTATAGAAAGTAAAATAAATCTCCTGGTTGCTACTAAGGCTTTTGGGATGGGCATAGATAAGGAGAGTATTCGCTCTACTATTCATATAAATTATCCAGGGTCGATCGAGAGTTATGTTCAGGAAGCTGGAAGAGCAGGACGCGACAGGAAGATAGCCTTAAGTTACATCCTGTTTAACGATCAGCAACTGGAGCTTGAAGGAAAGACCTGTGAGGTTGATTTAGACAATAACTTCTATTTTCATAACAACTCATTTAAAGGAGAGTCGAAAGAACTGGCCATTTTGGATGAGTTGCTCCAGGAAATTTATTTCCCCGACAGGACTTTCGAACTAGAAAATGTGCTTCAGCAAAAATTAGACATTGATATTAAAGTTTCTTATTGGGAGCGTGAGAACTTTAAAGGACTGTTCATATCAAAATCTTTTACAGAAAAATTAGGCTATTTTAATCTATCCAACTTTTCGGGAGTACCTAAAGACTCTGTTGACCTAAAACTCTCATCGGATGTATTTGAAATCATAAAAAAACATATTTTAGATCAGCACCCTAACGAACCTGTTCATCAATGGATACAACAAAGCGACAAGCGTGCCGGCATACAACAGTTATTAGACAGCAAGCAAGTAGGTGATACCTTTTCATTAACTATTGGCTTTAGAAATAACGGATCTGAAAGGCTTAAGATTATATCAAAATGGCTGCAGACAATTATTCACCCAGGATTCTCAGAAGCTCAAGTGCGGCAATTAAAAGATAATAGTCAGGGTTTTGAAAGTTTTGTTGAGGCTGTTGAACAATTTTATGAAAGGCAGGCTCATAGAGTGATGGAACTGCGCGTTCACTGCCAAAAACGAGACAAAGAAAAGGGCATACTTTCAGGTACTACATTTCAAAAATTTGAGGATTATTACAATGGGTACCGCGATAAGATGGACTCTGAGAAAGCGATTTACAGGCTTTCTACGCTGGGCATTATTGACGATTACACGGTAAACTTTTCAGCTAATACCTTCACACTGTATGGAACCAAGAGGAAAGACACAACCTATAAACAAAACCTCATAAAATATTTGCTGAAGTACTACTCCCGAAACATTGCAGAAAAGAGGATTAAGAGCTTACCGAAATCTGAAGGAGATACTATTATCGAGAAGAGTTTGAGCTTTCTAGTAAAATTCGTCTACGACGAAATAAAAAAGAAAAGAGAGCTTGCCATTCAGGATATGAAAAAGGCCTGCTATATTGGACTAAACCAAGGCAATATAGAATTCAAAGACTACATAGATCTTTACTTCAATTCCAAATATGCGAGGAAGGGCTACTCGTTTCAAGACAAAATTACTGATAAAGAGACAAATGCTTCCATTACCGACCTTACTGATGAAGGTAGAAAAGAAGAAGATCTGGAATTAGTGTGGTTCTTTATCGATGTGGTTGAAAAAGACCCGAAGGCTGGATTTCTGGATAACATAAAACATCTGAGAGGGGCATGTACAAGATTACTAAGAAGTCAGCCTGATAATTATGTTTTTCTGCTGCTTAATTCATTTTCGATATATCAGGTATCTTTCAAAAGCGAGCGGTTTTTGGTCGAGGCGGAGGAGTTACTCCAAAAAGCCTTTTTCCAAATGGCGGAAAGAGACAATATCCCCGAAGTTGAACTGCAGGAGGTATTTAACCACTTTATAAAATTAATCTTAGAAAAAAACCCAGATCTGCCTTCTTATATGGACAAGTTTAACCTCGTATTTGATTTTGATCAAATATTAATCTCGAGATTGTTAAAACCCTTAAAATTTTCAAACCAAGTATTATCCTCTCTTAACTCTCTATTTTAAATAAAGCGCTATGTCTTCCACTTCTAATATTGCCAAACAAGTTGTCTCAGAATTAGAGAGCGTCCAGGCGCAATTAACGAAATTCAAATCGGGTGTTGCTTATCTCACTGATGCCAAGGCACAAATAGATTCTGCCTCTAAAGCTTTAAACACAAACGAAAAAAGCCTGGCATTAAAACTTGGTGAGTTTGAAAGGGTGTTAAGTGATGTGAATGAGTTAAAAGACGCATCGCAGCACCTTGTCCAAAAAATAGACGGAATTAATTTCCCAGAAAGACTGCAGCGAATCGAAGAAATAATAAAGGAGACTATCCTTCAAATTGAAAAGACAAGAAAGGCTTCAGTCATAGAGATTGAAATTTTAACAAAACAAGTCAAAGAAGTTGACTTCAAGGGCAACTTCGATAACTTAAAAAAGGTTGTTGACACAAGCGCAAAAAACAATCAGCGCGTAATAGATATATTAGATAGGCAAGATTTACCTCAAAGAATATTTAAGTTTCAAGAAAGTATAGAATCACATGTAAGTAAAGGCCTCAATACGCTTAGCCATTCAAACCAAAAAATAAATTCCGACACTTTAAAAGTGATTCAGGATTTAAATTTTGCACTCAGGATGGATAAGCTGGACGCTAATGTCGCCGGCATACAATCTTCTGTAATGACGGTTGTTAATAAAACAGACCACTTGGAAAGAGATATACGCGAACAATTCAGTAACCTCAGGCTGCAATTAGAAGGTCAACATAAAACCCTACGAGCTCGGCAATCACTCGTTTTGACCATCATAATACTAATCGCTTTTGGCACGGCCACTGGCTTTTATTTATTGTCTCACCTGTTTTAAAGCTGATTAAATGCGCTATCGATCCACTATCACCAAGTTAGGCAACTCAAAAAATTATTAATGATGTTGTAGGCCGGGTACGGCTTTAGCCAGCACTTTTTTCCAGTCTATAAATTGCAGTCATCCTAGTTGTCTGCTTTAAACATAATTATTCCCGCATAATTTTTGAATATTTACAAGAGTTTTATGACACAGGAACAAATACGCAAAATTGAAAAAGAATTGTGGGACGCCGCCGATGCTCTCCGTGCAAACAGCAAGCTAACCGCAGCAGAATATAAAGACCCGGTATTAGGATTAGTGTTGCTTCGTTTTGCGCAGAACAAATATGAAGAGGCCCAGCCGATAGTAGATTCCCGTATTCCGGAAGGCCCTCGCGGCAAACGCGCAGCAACCAAAGAAGATTTCCTGGCTGCGGGAGCCATCATGCTTCCCAACGAAGCTAAATACGAATACCTGGCGGGGCTTCCTGAAAGTGTAGATATTGCAGAAGCCATCAACAATGCAATGAAAGTTATTGAGGCCGAATACCCCGACCTTCAGGGTAATTTGCCAAAGAACTATCAGGAATTTGAAAGCGACTTGTTACGTGAGTTAATCCGCATATTCAATAAAGACGCTGTAAAAAAAGCCACAGGGGACGTGTTTGGTCGCATATACGAATACTTCCTGATGAAGTTCTCTATGCAGGGAGCCGGTGCGCAGGAAGGCGGTGAGTTCTTTACGCCACCAAGTCTGGTGCAGCTAATTGTTAATTTTATTGAACCCGACCATGGTATCATTCACGATCCGGCCTGCGGATCGGGTGGTATGTTTGTGCAGACTGGCTATTTCGTAAAAGACCATACCAAAAAAGAAATAAACGAGGCCATTACCTGCTATGGCACGGAACTGAAAACCAATAACACCCGCTTAGCTAAAATCAATCTGGCGATACACGGCATTGAAGGAAAGATCATCGAAGCCAACAGCTTTTATAACGACCCACATGGGCTTGTAGGCAAATGCGACTTCGTAATGGCTAATCCCCCTTTCAACGTAAACAAAGTCGATAAGGGCAAAGACTATGTAAAAACCGACCCGCGCTTACCTTTCGGACTGCCAAAATCAGACAATGGTAATTACCTCTGGATGCAGTATTTCTTTAGCTATCTGAACCCTACCGGACGGGCAGGCTTCGTGATGGCCAGCTCCGCAACAGATGCAGGGCACAGCGAAAAATTGATACGCCAGCAATTAATAGAAAGCGGTGCGGTGGACTGTATCGTAAGCGTAGGCAACAACTTCTTTTATACCCGCTCGCTGCCTTGCCATGTTTGGTTTTTCGATAAGGGGAAGGCGGCGTATCCGTCCGTCAGTCTGAGCACAGTCGAAGACAAAGCCCTCAACGGCCCCAACACCATCCTGATGATTGACGCCCGAAACGTCTTCCGTAAAGTAAATACTACGATCAACGATTTCAGTCCTGAACAACTGGAAGGGCTAACCGCCATCATAAAACTATACCGCGGCGAAACACCGGAAGTAGCGAAAGACAATTCCTGGTTTAATGCTCAATTTCCAGATGGTAGTTACCGCGATGTGGAAGGCTTGTGTAAGGTGGTTTCTCTGGATAAAGTAAAGGAAAGCGACTGGAGCTTAACGCCGGGCAGGTATGTTGGGGTGACGCTTCGCGAGGATGGCGATTTTGATTATAAGGCCAGGCTGGAAGAAATCCAGGAGGAGTTGGAAGTTTTGAATGCTGAAGCAGAAGTTCTGAGTAAGGTGATTGCGGTGAATTTGGGCGATTTGAGATGAGAGATTGGAACTTGGTTAGTTTAGATGATGTGACCACTCGAATAGGTGATGGATTACACGGCACGCCGGAATATGACGATAATGGTGAGTACTTTTTTGTAAATGGCAATAATTTGATTGAGGGAAAGATTGTTATAAAATCCGATACAAAAAGAATCTCTAAGGAGCAGTATTCCAAAATAAAGAAAGACCTTACAGATCGAACGATCCTACTAGCTATAAATGGGACCCTTGGAAATATCGCAATTTATAAGGGTGAAAAACTAGCCCTCGGGAAGAGTGCATGTTATCTAAACATTAGTGATGATGTCAACAAGGATTTTATAAGGTATGTCTTAGAGGTGAATGATTTCCAAAGGTACGCAGTTGCTTTTGCCACGGGAGCAACAATTAAAAATCTTGGACTTAAAGCCGTTCGAGACTACAAATTTTTACTTCCACCTCTCCCAACTCAAACTCGCATCGCCTCCATCCTCTCCGCATATGATAATTTGATAGATAACAACCTCAAACGCGTTACGCTGCTTGAAGAATTAGCGCAACGCACATATGAAGAATGGTTTGTAAAGCTTAGGGTAAATGGTGAGGCTTTAGCTATTAATGATGAAACCGGGTTGCCCGAAGGGTGGACCCTTAAACAATTAGGGGAAGTGGCTTTCGTAAATAAAGACACTTTAAAGAGAGGTTTTTCAGGCATTCTAAAATACGTTGATATATCATCTGTTTCTACAGGATCAATTGATTCGTATGTTGAATACGATTTTGATGAAGCTCCTGGCAGGGCTCGAAGAATTGTGAAACATGGAGATATTATCTGGTCTTGTGTAAGACCGAACCGTAAATCTTATTCAATAATTTGGAATCCGTTACCCAATCTTATTGTGTCAACCGGCTTTGCGGTTATTACACCCAGAGATCTACCTTCTAGTTTTTTATACCAGTGTGTTAAAGCCGAGAGCTTCATCGGCTACCTTACCAGTCTTGCAGGAGGTGCAGCTTATCCCGCAGTGACATCAAATGTTTTTGAAGATGCGGAAATTACTGTTCCCTCTGCAGAACTGGTTGAAAAGTACGATAAGGTTTTTAGGGATGTATTCGAATCGATATCAAATTATCAAAACCAAAATAATCTACTTAAGCGATCCCGGGATATCCTATTACCTCGCTTAATGAACGGCACTATAAACGTAGAAGAAGCTGAAGAGAGTTTTGCAATGGCGGCAGAGCCGGAGGCAGAATATAACAAAGCCTAATATGAAAAGCAGAACTACCTATACCCGTGAAGAAGCTGATGAAATTATTAAGCTTATTGAAGAGAAGCTGAAGTCTGATACTCCTACACAAAAGGGTATACGAGCAAAAATAAGAAAGCGAGGTTTTTGGGCAAGTGAATTTGGGTTTCGTGATGGATATACGGCAGACAACTTTCTAAGCGTCATTAAAATTATCCCTTAAATCAATCATGAATACCACCGCACCTTTAATTAATCTGTTTGGAAAGCAATTCAATATACCATCTTATCAGCGAGGTTATCGTTGGGGAGATCAGGAAGTAACCGAACTTTTAGATGATCTATGGGAGTTCCAGAAAGCAGCTTCAAAGGGCGAATTTTATTGCTTACAGCCAATAGTGCTCAAAAGGATCTCGGAAAATGAGTTTGACGTAATTGACGGGCAACAGCGTTTAACCACCCTCTATCTTATCTTAGTGTTTCTGGAGGATAAGAGGTTAGATGAGGGGTATAATGCTGAACTTTTTAGACTTATTTATGAAACACGAAAAGACTGCGAAGCATTTCTACTTGACAAGCGTTTCGCTGGGGAAACTGACACCAGCAATATAGACTATTTCCATATCTGCCATGCTTACCAGATCATCAAAAAATGGTTTGACATACACCCTGGATCAAAGGGTAAGCTTACATCAATCCTAATGGATGTTGATGATGGAAGCAATAAAAATGTAAAGCTAATTTGGTATGAAATCGCTAATCATGAAAATCCAATCGATGCGTTCATCAGACTCAATATTGGAAAAATCCCGTTGACTGATGCAGAACTGATAAAAGCTCTCTTACTTCAATCCGATAAATACTCCCCCGAAAAACTAGAGCGGGTACAAAAGAAATTGTTCAAAATTGCTTCAGAATGGGATCAAATTGAGTATAAACTTCAAGAAGAGGAGTTTTGGTACTTCCTCAATAACGAACAAAAGAACAGCCCGACACATATAGAGTTTATTTTTGATTTGATCGCTAAAAAGAAAACCTCTGAGTTTCCGGACCTGTTGAAACAACAATCTTCCTATCAATTATTCAGCGAAAAGGGCTTAAAGCACTCTACCTACCTGGTAATTTCGAAATACATAGACCAACTGACGGGGGCTACTAAAACGACAGCGTATGACGAAAACAGAATTGCCGCATTGGAAAGCTTTTGGAATGAAGTTTCAGAATATTTTCAATATTTTCTGGAGTGGTTTAATCAACGGGATCTCTTTCATTATGTGGGCTACCTGATCGTATTCGATTTTCAAAAAACGCTAATTGAAACCCTTATTGGGGCTTCAAAAAAATTAACTAAAAAAGACTTTCGGAAACTTCTCGAAAAAAAGATTGAGGAAGCTATTACCTATAAAAAAAGGAGAGAAAATGAATTGGGTAGTTCTGAACTGATAGCGTTTTCGGAGCTTAACTATGATTCTGACAGTCCAGTAATTCATAAAGTGCTTTTGCTACATAATGTTATAACCACTCTAAATAGCGATAAAGAACTTGCAAGATTTCCGTTTAATCTTTACAAAAAAACAAAGGAAAAGAGAAAGTGGAGTCTGGAGCATATACACGCTCAGAATTCGGAGATAATTACAAATCAGGAAAATCAACAGACCTGGATAAAAGACCATATCAAATCACTTCAAAATATTGGTGACGACCGAAATAACTCTTTGATAAATAAACTTGAACAGGCATTAAAACAAAGCAAATTGAGCCAGGACGAGTTCAATTCGCTTTTTGAAAAGGTGAATAAAGTATTTGACATTCAATCGGGATTCCCTGAAGAAGAGAAACATAAAATTGGAAATTTATGCTTGATTGATGCAGCTTCAAATAGCCAGTTGAATAATTCAGTATTCGATGTCAAACGAGAAAAATTGAAAAAGAGAGAACTGGAAGGCCATTATATTCCAATTTGTACAAGGAATGCTTTTTTGAAGGCCTATTCCACTTTTCCCCGAAGTAATGCTTTCTGGACTGACGATGACCGGAAATATTATGTAAGCGACTTGCAATCAACTTTAAACGATTTTTTTCCTAAGCACTGGCAATCAACAACACAAGTATGAAATTTTCGTTTCTGGAACTCATCAATAATCATAATATAACTGTCCCAATTATTCAGAGGGACTATGCCCAAGGACGAGAATCATCAAAGGAGATTCGGGAAAGCTTTGTGTCTAAGCTGCACGAGACACTAAACAGCCAGCCCGAAGCGCCTAGCTCTAGATTGCATTTAGATTTTGTGTATGGGTATGTCAAGCCAGACTCGACATTTATTCCTCTTGATGGGCAGCAGCGTTTAACTACCCTCTTTCTTCTGCATTACTATCTCGCCTGCAAAGAGTTTGATTCAGAAGAGGTGAACCTCAAACAAATACAGGACACTCTTCAAAAATTCACTTATGAGACACGAGTATCTTCCGAACGGTTTTGTAAAGCTTTAATAAAAAATCGGATAGATTTTGACAATGGGTATCTTCCCAGTGACCAGATTAAAGATGCACCCTGGTTCAGCAGTTCATGGTCAAACGATCCGACAGTTTCTGCTCTACTCTACATGTTAGACACTATCCACAATAGATTCTCGGATTCCCCTACCCTTTGGCACAGACTAGAGGATAATCAATGTATCACATTTGAGTTTATCGATATAAAATCTGATGAGTTTAAACTTACCGACGAATTATATATAAAAATGAATTCCAGGGGTAAGCCACTTACAGACTTCGAGAATTTCAAAGCTCTCTTCGCCGATTTACTAGCGAGCCCAAAATCTGATTATGCGACTACTAAAATAGAGTTATCGGGGTCAGAGATTTCCTACCAGCAATATTTCGCTATCAAAATTGATGGGGCATGGATGGATCTATTTTGGAAATATAGGAGTGAATCGGTAGCTATAGATGACGCAATCGTTAACGTTATAACTTATTTAACAGAAACACTGTATCACATCAACAATGTAGGGGAAAATGATTTTGAATTTAATACATCTCTGTTAGAGCAAATATATTGGAAGCAGGAGAACGTGCTTTTCCTTTTCAAATCCTTAGACTTCTTGGCCAAACAAGAGAGTCTTGTCGACTTTTTTGACGACATTTTTTATCTAAACGGATATAGCAATAAAAAGGTCCGACTATTCGATAACAAATCGACAGATCTGTTTCTGAGAGCAATAACTGCAAATTCATTTGATGTCACGCAAAAGGTATTGATGTATGGCTTGCTTTATTACTCTTTATTTGTAAGTCGCGAAGATCAAAATGAACTTAAGCGTTTTTTGCGAATTTTAAGGAACATGCTGGCGAGGGTGCGACAGGTAAACCAAAAAAATCGCATAGAATATACAACAAACTTGAGGCTCCCTAACTTAAGCGAGTATGCCAAATTCATACGCGGTTTCGTAGACAATATTAATTCCGCGAAGATTTTCAATTCTTATCTGACTTTTTCTGAGAACGGATATAGTGGCTTTCCAAAAGAAGCATTTGAAGCCGAACAAGACAAGGCTAGGATAATTTGCAATCGACCGGATGTTGAAGAAATCATTTTTTTACTAGAGGATCATGAAGATATTCAAGGTATTACTGAAATTTTTGATTTGAGGAAAAATGACATAGCCGACTTTGCAAAAGCTTTCTATGAAATATGGAACCCTGAAACAAATAATTCTCTTTTAATTCGGTCTCTATTATCGTACGATGATTATGCTGTAATGACCCACGAGTCTACTTTACTAGGACCTATATATTATTTCGGTATAGATTCTAAATGGAATAGGATTTTGACAGCAATCGACAAAGGTGAACGGGCTAAGGTTGCGAAAGTACTTAACGACCTGATTACAGATTTTATTAAAATCGAGGGAGGAAAGGTAGATGATAAAATAAGGTCCATAATGAAATTGTATAAAGATGAGAAAATGGATTGGCGATACTACTTCGTGAAATACTCCGAAATGACCTCCAAATACGATATGAATTTTAACTCATTTACTTGGAGCGATAATGATTATGAAGTCACGAGAGTAGGGAACACCGGAACCAACCCGTTAGCTTCTTATCACGTAAATCCATATATTTTCACCCTCTATAAACGACTTGAAAACAAAAAGCTTGAGTTTTTCTGGGGCCGATTTAGTAACTATATTAGCACTCTTCGATTAAAGGGAAAATTCGACCTTATATGCCATAAGACAGGTTGGAAAATAACCCCACTGAAAAATTATAAGATACCTGAACCTATTTTAAACAAATATTCGATTGAAAATCATGATCTCTTTTACATTTTGCCGGAAAATAAAAAGATCGATAGAATACAAAATTGTAAAAACTTTATCGAAGAGATAATTGCGAATTAAATGAGCTACGAATACTCCGAAGACGGCTTGGTAGAAACCGCCACCCAGCAGGTTTTAGAAGAACTTGGCTGGGAAGTAAAGTATGCCTGGAAACAGGAAAGCTTCGGCCCTGAAGGCTTGCTCGGAAGAGAAAATAAATCACAGGTTATTTTAAGCCGGTATTTACTGGCTGCTTTGCGGAAAAACAATCCCGGTTTTCCCGATTCAGCCTATCAGCAAGCCATCGACCAGATTTCGGAAAAGGTAGCTGATCAATCACTCGGAAAGATCAATCAGCAGAAATACAAGCTCTTTAAAGAAGGTGTAGAAGTCAGTTTTACCAATGCAAAGGGAGAACTGGAACGAAAGCGATTAAAAACTTTCGATTTTACTGACTATCAAAGCAACCATTTCCTTGCAGTAAGGCAGTTTGAGGTCGTTGGCGAGTTATACAGTCGCCGCCCGGATATTATTGGATTTGTTAACGGCATCCCGCTGGTGTTCTTTGAATTGAAAGCGCATCATACCAATCTCCGAAATGCCTACACGGAAAACATCAGCGACTATAAAGACACCATTTCACACATTTTCCATTGCAATGCTTTCATTGTATTAAGCAATGGTACCGATGCCAAGGTGGGAACAATCACCAGTCCCTATAAATACTTCCTGGAATGGAAGCGTATAACCGAGGAAGAGGAAGGCATTGTGAGTCTAGACACCATGCTCCGGGGAACCTGCAGCAAAGAAAACCTGATGGACGTTTTCGAAAACTTCCTGCTGTTCGACGACAGTGATGGCGACGTGAGTAAGATAATGGCCAAGAACCACCAGTTTATCGGTGTAAACAAGGTAATTGACCAGGCTTCCAACATTAACGACCTGAAAGGGAAGCTGGGTGTTTTCTGGCATACACAGGGAAGCGGAAAATCGTACTCCATTGTTTTTATTTGTCAGAAAATACACCGCAAGTTTGGCGGCTCGTATACCTTCCTCATCGTTGCCGACCGGTCCGAACTGGAACGGCAGCTTTACGATACATTTACCGGCGTAGGTTGTGTAAGCGGAAAAGAAGTGCTGGCAAAGAGCCGTAACCATTTAAGAGAACTGCTTAGCCACAATCACAGATACGTTTTTACGCTTATTCATAAGTTTTCCATCGACCCGAAAACGGAAACTGAGTTTCCGCTGATAACCGACCGGAAAAACGTCATCGTTATTTCTGATGAAGCCCACCGTACTCAGGCAGGAACTTTCGCCCGGAACATGCGCTATCATGCCATTCCGAATGCCTCATATTTAGGTTTTACAGGTACTCCGATTATAAAAGAGGAGGAAGAACTCACCAAAAATATCTTCGGAGAATATGTGTCTGTATATGATTTCAACCGGGCGATAAAAGACGGGGCCACGCTTCGCTTATTATACATGAACCGTGGAGAAAAGCTGGGAATCAAAAATCCTTTGCTCGACGAACAGATGGCGGCCATTCTCTTAAACGAGGATCTAGATGAGGACCAGCGACGCAAACTTACCTACTTGTTCAACAAGGATTATGTGGTACTTACCGCCGAACCGCGCTTAAACGCTATTGCTAAAGACCTGGTATGGCACTTTAACGAAAGAGGTTACCAGGGTAAGGCGATG
Organism: uncultured Sphingobacteriaceae bacterium; assembly: GCA_946887045.1. Next base: position 83,998 of record CAMPKC010000011.1, read on the forward strand.
CTTGTGGCTCTGGATAAACCAACAGCAGTACGGATGTATCAGTTGATGCAAAAATACTGGCCGGTTTATATTGAAGATCTTAAAAGTAGGATTAAACAAGCCGACGATCTGCAAGAGGAATTGACACTAAAACGTAAACTCGCCAATGTAGAGAGTACCGAGATTTGTGTGGTTATAAGTCCGGAGCAAAACGAAGTTGACAAGTTCCGGAAAATGGATCTGGATATTGAGATCCACCGGAAAAAGATGGTTGAACGGGATCTGGAAAAAGAATTCAAAGACGAAGAAAACCCGTTTCGCTTTGCTATTGTCTGTGCTATGTGGATTACGGGTTTTGACGCGCCTTGTATCTCCACAGTCTATTTGGATAAACCAATTCAGGGTCATACCCTGATGCAAACCATTGCCCGTGCCAACCGTGTGTACGATGATGAGAAAGAGAACGGACTCATTGTCGATTACGGCAACGTATATACTCAGCTTGAAAAAGCTTACTCTGTGTATGGTGAAGGTACCGAAGGTGGAGCAAAGAAACCCGGTGAAAACCCAGATGACCCAAAGCGGCCGGTAGAACTGATTCTTGAACTCGAGCAAGAACTCAAAGAATCCATCCGGGCAGTACAGGGGTATTTGGCAGAGTTAGGCTTTCAATTATCAGAGCTGAGCAGTCCGGAACTTAAGCCAATGCAGAAGCTCGGTAAGATAAAATCTGCTATGGATTGCGTATGCCTGAATGAGACTACCCGTACCAAGTTTGAGGTTATGGCCAGGGAAGTATTCCGTAAATACCATGCGCTCTATCCGGAGGAGCAGGTAAAAGCTTATATCCGAAGTTTTAACGCTATTGAAGCAATTTATCAACAGTTAAATCAGCAGGTGAAAACAGCTGATGTTACTTCCATCATTTTAGAATTGCAGCAGCTTATTGATGAAAGTGTATTTATAACAGATTCGAAAGTTGAAGAAATACAGATTGATTTAGGCAATCTTGATTTTGACAAACTAAAAGCCGCATTTAAGAAAGTCCAGCGTAAAAACACCATGTTGTTCGACTTGCAGCAAGCTGTCGAGCAAAAGCTGGAGCAGATGCTAAAAGAAAATCCGCTCCGCATTGAATTTTACGAACGCTATCAGCTTATCATTCAGGAATACAATAAAGGTAAAAGCCTGGAGGATACTGTGAAAGCTTTTGATAATCTAAGTGACTTTATCAAAGATTTAAATATCGAGGAAGCCAGAGCAGTTCGGGAGAATCTGAACGATGAAACCCTGGCAATTTTTGATTTACTGCGGGAAGGAAAGACGTTAAGTCAGAATGAAATTAAAGAAGTAAAGAAAGTGGCAGTAGCTACACTTCAATTATTGAAAGAGCAAAAACTTCAGGTTGAAAGATGGCGGGATAGCAGACAAATATCCGCACAGGTGAAAACGATGATTTTTGATAGTTTACAATGGTTGCCTGCATCGGTATATACAGATGATGATGTGAATGTTAAAACAAATTCATTATATCAGCATATTTACACAAATTATCCAGGCGGCGGACAAAGTATATACAGTGGCAGACTTTAACGATAGATAGGTGATTAGTATACATCTCGGAGAGGACTCCATTTTTACAGATTTTTCAGGTTTCCGGCAGCTTCTAAGGTTTTATGAGAACTGTCGCCAATATCATGACACAACTATCGCTATTGCATTGGATGATGTGCGATGGGTGGACGGAAACCTCTGTGCATTCCTTGGAGCAATCCTTTACAGACTTAATAAAGAAAATCAGTTGTCGTTTTCTATCGACGCAAAACAGGTATCCGAGAAGTGCGGAATCTTATTTCATAACAATTTTATCCCGCTCGACCAGAATCTGAGGCAATATCAAAAGAAGAGTTGTATCCCTTATAAGGGCTTTTTGCCAAAGCAAAAGGATGAGTTTATTAATTACCTGGAGAATGAATTGCTTGTTCACGCGGCAATGCCGAAATTTGCAGATGAGACCAAAGAAAAGTTAATTGATGACTTAACAGAGGTTTACGCTAACATTGATAAACATGCAGAAACAGACGACCCCTTCTTTGTTTGCGGCCAGCACTATGTTCGACAAGAAAAGATACATTTCACGATATGTGATTTAGGAGTAGGGTTTTATAAGAAGATTAAAGAGCGTAAGCCGGATAAAATAAATTCGGACGGCGATTCCATTTTATGGGCTATTGAAGGAAATAGTACTAAGCCTGACGCACCGGGTGGAAGTGGGCTTAAAAACCTTCACAAATATTTTGACGATAATAGTGGGGGGCTTCAAATCTATACTGGCGATGCTGGCTGGTGCAGCAAAACAATGAAGGCAGGTTCTATTTATCCCAATGGTGTAACTAGTTTAAGAAACACATATATTGGTTCAGTAATAAATTTGGAGTTCAATAAAAAAACACTAATTTCAGGAAAGTTTTAAGGTTTGATATTTATACTTAGCTTTGCAACCCTGAAAACAATCCAAAATAATTTTCGTTAGTATATTGAAAAACACCCCTTTAACAATGAAAATTAGCGTTATAAATATCTTAAATAGCTCAAATGCTTCCCTTCACGATGATGGCATTAAGGTATATGATGAGATAAGAAAGCATTTCGAATCTCCTCAAAAGGAAGAAGTAGAAGTAGATTTCGCTGATATTAAACGCTGTTCTACATTATTTCTTAATGCTTCATTTGGTAAGCTCTTAGCCGACTATGGAGAAGAAGAAGTGAAAAAGTATATTCACCCCGTTAGTTATACTCAAATCTTAAACTTTATGCATAAGTATTCTGACATGTGGGACAACTTTATTAATAAAGAAAACTACCAGGCCTACCGCGAGGAAGCTCTTGCTTAAGACACTTTGAATATTATTAATTTACATAATAATGGCAGTCCGAAAGACTGCTATTATATTTTAGACAGTAATGTTTGGCTGCCAATTTTAGGTATCGATGATGAACCAACAAGCCAGCACTATAAAATATTCTTCGATAAAATATTTAAGCTTGAGAATGCAAGAATATTACTTTGCACACTTCAGTTAAGTGAAATATTAAATCGTTTATTGCGCTTTAACGCCAACAAGCTTTATTTTAACAAGTACAAAGGAACCTCCGGTGCACCAAAGTTTCCGGAATTTTATAAATCTGAATTCCGAGGTAGCGATGAGTGCAAAATATATTATGAAAATATTATAGATGACATTGATGGATATTCATCTCACGTAATTTTTAAGGACTTGGATCAAAGCGATTTTTCCACTTTGACATCTTTTGATGCGAAAAAACTGGATTTTAATGACAACTATCTTTACTTGCTGGCAAATCACGAGTCAGCCATAATCATCACCCATGACGCCGACTTCTTCGGTTTGGATGTTACAGTAGGTACCTACAATAGAAAATTATATCAAGCATATACGGATTCCATTAAACCTAAGTTATAAGTGGGAGTTCCTTAAACCAGAATCACATCAGTAACTGAAATTTCATCCTGTAACCCTAATTCTTCTTCAGTCACCTCTCGTATGGCGAGTCTTTTTCCTTCTCCTTCAGCTTGCACAAGTAGCGGAAATATATCTTCTTGAATATGATAGAAAATGGTCATCAGCAGCTGCGCGTAAAGGTCATCTTCACTACCTGAAAAGTCGCGAATGGTAAGTTTCTCCAGTGATTGGTGTGGGGTCATTTACTAGCGGATATATCTAATATTAAGCGGATATTATCTCAGTTATAATGAGCCTCATTAATCATCTACACAAATTTCGGCCCTAACCCAGACACGGGTTCGCTTCGCTAGTGGTATTAAAAAAATGGGGATCCACCTTTGGGCAGAGCCTCCGCAATTTTTTTTATCTCCACTTTATCCTTTGTCCGTTTATAAGCCTTGGGTGCGAGGTTATTTATGGGCGGAGTTTTAATACCATGAATTACCTCGGCCTGAAAGCGACGAAGGTCATCCGAAAGGCCTGAAGTAAACAATGCACAACTTTCTTTATTCGGTCAGCTGAAACGGCTTCATGCAGTTCCATACGGCAGTCAGGCCCGGGTAGGATACTGGTTTTAAATTGCTATCCATCCATCTTGATCAGAATTTAGTGTCCGAATACTGTCCGAATCAAAACACAAAATCCTGCAAGTATCTAACTTACAGGATTCTACCGATTTTTACTGTGGTCCCGACGGGAATCGAACCCATATCTAAAGTTTAGGAAACTTCTATTCTATCCGTTGAACTACGGGACCAATATTCAATTGAAACTCTGCAAAATACACAGATGTGCAAATGTGCAGATTTTTGCCAAATAAGACAATGAGTATATCGAATATTAATTACCTGATCGTCGACCCATTCTGAAGTACTTCGCCCGGAGCAACAAAACTCAATTTTCCGTCGCTGTTTTCCGCCATCAGTATCATCCCCTGAGAAAGAATGCCTTTTATTTCTCTTGGCTCAAGGTTAACAATAAGGCTTACTTGCTTTCCAATGATATTTTCAGGCTCGAAATACTCCGCTATTCCGGAAACAACTGTCCGCTGATCGATTCCGGTATCAATCTTTAATTTCAATAATTTTTTTGTTTTTGCAACCTTCTCTGCCTCTAATATCGTCCCAATCCTAATATCCATCGCAGCGAACTGTTCAAAACTAATATTCTCTTTTGCAGGAGAAACTTCAATGGTAGCATCCATATTTTCTGATTTTTTACTTAATTTTTGTAATTGCTTTTCAATCACATCGTCTTCAACTTTCTCGAATAAAAGCTGGGGCTCATCCAACTGATGACCCCGGGCAAACTCAAGTTTCTGGTCGTAGAAAGCTGACTCTCCCAAATTAAGCATAGAAAATATTTTTTTCGCGGTCCGCGGAAGAATTGGTTGCAACAGTGTGCCTAAGTGAGCAATGATGTGCAAACTATTCTGCAGCACTTCTCTTGTAGCCAAAGGATCTGTTTTAAAAGTTTTCCATGGCTCATTTTCCGTAAGATAACGGTTCCCTATACGTGCAAGGTCCATAACAGACGATAAAGCCTGACGGAACTTATAACTCTCAATACTTCCCTCAACATCATTGTAAATAGCACTGATCTGGCTTTCAAGTGCAGGATCTGCCAAACTTGTGTTTCCCTCTACCTTGCCTTCATAATACTTGTGCATCAAAATCATAACGCGGTTCACAAAATTTCCAAGAATTGCTACTAATTCGTTATTGATACGAGACTGATAATCCTTCCAGGTAAACTCGCTATCGGATGTCTCGGGCAAAATTGAGGTTAGCACATAGCGCAATTCATCCTGCTTGCCAGGAAACTCCTCTAAATATTCGTGAAGCCAAACCGCATGATTTCGTGATGTTGAAAGCTTATCACCCTCCAGGTTCAAAAACTCATTGGCCGGAACATTTTGGGGTAAAATATATTCGCCATGAGCATGCAGAATTGACGGAAAAGTAATGCAATGAAAAACGATGTTATCTTTTCCGATAAAATGCACCAGGTAAGAATCCTCGGCTTCATTCTCCTGCTTTTTCCAGTATTTCTCCCAGTCCTTGCCATTATCCAGCGCCCACTGTTTTGTAGCAGAAATATATCCTATTGGAGCATCAAGCCATACATACAGTTTTTTTCCTTTAGCTTCCTCCAATGGAACATCAATACCCCAATCCAGATCCCGTGTCATCGAACGCGGTTGTAAGCCAGCCTTTAACCATGAACTGCATTGGCCATAAACGTTCGGTTTCCACAGATTCTTTTTGCCTTCCAAAAGCCATTCCTCCAGCCATGGCTGATATTTATCTAATGGCAAATACCAATGTTTTGTGACTTTCAATATCGGCTCTTTTCCACTTAAAGTGGACTTAGGATTTATTAAATCCATCGGGTTAAGAGATGTTCCGCATTTTTCGCACTGATCTCCGTATGCACCTTCATTGTGGCAATTCGGGCAGGTGCCAACAATATAACGATCGGCAAGAAACTGGTCATACTCCTCGTCATAATACTGCTCAGACTCTTTCTCTATAAACTCACCTTTTTCATACAGATTCAGAAAAAATTCCTGCGACAATTCATGGTGGATTTGAGAGGATGTCCGATGATATATATCGAATGCAATCCCAAACTCTTCAAAACTATTTTTTATCTGTGTATGATATTTATCTATAATCTCTTTTGGCGTTATGCCTTCCTTTTTTGCTTTTATCGTTATTGCAGCTCCATGCTCATCAGATCCGCACATGTAAATAATATCCTTGCGTTTTAGTCGCATGTGCCTTACGAAAATATCAGCTGGAATATAGGCGCCGGCTAAATGTCCGATATGTAAAGGACCGTTGGCGTAAGGAAGTGCGGAAGTAACTGTAAATCGTTTATATTTATCGAGCTCAGACATCAATCAAAATTATAATGGGCACAAAGATAAGGTAAATTTATATGTGCAAATATGAAGATGAATTTAATGTAAAACATCTCGTTTGTTTTTGAAATGCCTTTGTTAAAGACCTATGTTCTTCATTTTTAAATCGCCTTGTATTGCGCTTTCAGAGCTAAGCTTTTACCTTTAACCTTTTAGCTTAAATATGTTGTCACCTTTAACAACCCCGCCATTTTTAAAAAAAGGCGATAAAATTGCCATAACATGCCCTGCAAAGAAATTACCGGGCCCCATTGACAGCGCAATCAAATTATTAGAGAGCTGGGGACTGGAGGTTGTTCTTGGTGAAACAGTCACCGCTTCACATTTCCAGTATGCGGGGACAGATGAATTAAGGAGAGACGATCTTCAAAAGTTTTTAGATGATCCCTCAATAAAAGCAATTATCGCGGCTCGCGGCGGATATGGCACCATTCGAATTATTGATCAACTGGATTTCACCCGGTTTAAAATCCAGCCAAAATGGATTGTCGGATTCAGCGATATTACTATTCTGCACAGCCATATTTTTGAAACATGCCACGTACAAACTATACATGGTCAAATGCCTCTAAACGTTCCTGACGGCACAAAACCTTCGTTAGAGTCTTTGCGGAAAGCCCTTTTTGGCGAGCCTTTGAAATATGACTTGAAAGGTCACATTCTCAACAAACCTGGGGAGGTAAGTGCGCCATTGATAGGGGGAAATTTAACTCTCCTAGTGATGTTAGGTAGCTCTGTTTCGGAGATGGATTTTGCTGATAAAATTTTATTCATTGAAGATGTGGGCGAATACATGTATTCGATTGACCGGATGCTATGGAACTTAAAACGATCGGGGAAACTAGCCAGGCTAAAAGGCTTAATAGTAGGAGGCTTCACTGATTTAAAGGACAATGAAATATCGTTTGGAAGTAGTATTGAAGAAATAGTTTTAGAGCATGTTAAAGAATATAATTACCCCGTATGTTTTGATTTTCCCGCGGGGCATATTGAAAACAATCATGCTTTAATTTTGGGAGGGACTGTAACTTTATGTGTAGAGCAGGAGAAGGTTACACTAACGTTTTAAAAAAATGCCTTTTGCAATCAATGTTTACATTAACCACTAAGTGTTTTTTCGATATTCAGAAGTATACAATATACAAATGAGAATCTTTTTCGGATGTCAGTAGGTGGTGTTAAGTAGGTATATTATAAAAACAACCCAGCTTTTCCACCGGGTTGTTTTTCTGATAACTCTACTATAATCCAGGATTATTATTTACCTCATCAACTGGTATAGGAAATACATACCGGTCATCGGTAGGAGCAATGCTGGTTCCTGCGCCAACAGATGGAATGGGCAAATTTAATCTTAACAAATCATTAGATCTAAATCCTTCTCCAATTAATTCTATACGACGCTCCGTTAAAATCGCATTAATTAATTGCGTTTGTGTAAGAATACCAAAAATATAGGTCGGATCAGATCTATGATGAACTGCTTCCAACAAAGCACGTGCTCTCAATAACCCACTTACATTACCTACCCTTGCTTCTGCTTCAGCAACATTTAACAAAACTTCTGAATAACGGATAATTGGGACATAGTCGACAAATGGAGAAATACCGCTGTATTTTTTTAAGTATATGTCACCACCAGGATTTATTCCAGTTAAGTCAGTTTTTCTGTCATCAATTGATCTCCATTGAGCGTTAGAAAAAATCCCTGGAGAAACAGGATTTATAGAATACTCAAAAGAAGCATTATCGTCATAGTTAAAATAAGATCCAAGTTCATTCTGCGTGCCAGGGCTATTAGTCGCGGCCATAGCTAATGAGAATACAGATTCACTAGACGTAAACGGGGCTTTAAATACTGCACTAATGTCAGAGACTAAGGCGTGAGGAATGTTATTAGGAGACGTAAATGGAGCAGTGGCAGAAACTATCTTATTACCTTCGGTAAGAACACTTTGATAGTTTCCCATGAGAAGGTAAGCTCTTGTTTTCAAAGCAATCGCCGCATTTTTATGAGCCCTTGTTGTATTATATAACGCATCCCCATTGTCGGCGGCTAGTTCTGTTTCAGCATCGTTTAAATCCTTAAGTATTTGAGCGTATACCTGCGCTACTGTACTCCTTGCAAGACTATTATTTTCTGAGGTACTTTCCGGCTGAAGTCTCAACGGTAAGCCTGGCGAAGCTCCATCGTTTTTTGTATAAGGGTGAGCAAAAAACTGAACTAATGAAAGGTAAGATAGCGCTCTGACAAATCTAGCTTCCCCACGATATTGTGCTTCTAATGCAGGAGATATGACGCCTGGATTTTGCTGTAACCCTGCCAGGAAAGTATTTGCACGATTTATTGCCAAATAACCGGCAGTCCAGATATTAGCCAGGTATGTGTTATCTGCACCATTAGTATGTTGGTAAATATCGTATCCTGTTACAACGTTAGTTTTCTGGTTTTTAAACTCCTCGGCTCGGATGTCACTGAAAATTTGATATCTTCCACTTAAAAAACCCAATATATTACCATTTACGTCGACATACTGCGACCTTAGAGTACTATATAAACCATTTACCTGAGATAATATACGGTCAGGGGTATCGAAGGCAGTAGCATCAGAAACTGTGGTTTCGGGAATCGCTTCTAAAAAATTCTTTTTACAAGATGTTACGACAGTTAAAGGTAGCGCAAGTAAAAAACACTTTACTGTAAACGCTCTATATGATCTTAGAGTTAATTTCATTTTCTTTCGTATTAAAGGCCTAAACTAAGTCCAAACGTTACTGCACGCCCCTGTGGGATTGAGTTCCTTTCCACACCTGGAGTAGTATTTTCATTTCCATTTGTTGAAATTTCCGGATCAACGCCTTTATAATTTGTAATTATAAATGCATTATTGATTTGAGTATATACTCTTAATGAGGTTATACCAGTTTTTCCCAATAACCTTGTAGGTAAAGTGTATCCCAAGGCAGCACTCTGTAACCTAAGAAAATCTCCATCTTGGACATTGGAATCATTTGCGAAAGCAGAACCATTCGAAACGTTATCACCATATACAGGCCTGGGTATTTCAGCAATTTGACCAGGAGTAGACCATGCATTAAGCACCTCTATTGAATTATTCCAGTGCCGTTGATCTCTTAATCCTGCCTGAGAACCATTATAAATTTTATTACCCCCTGAAAATGTAAATAAAACGTTCAAATCAAAGTTGCTGTATTTTAAATTATTATTGAATCCACCATACCAGGTTGGTAAAGCGTTCCCCACAATTTGCGCATCCGCACCGGAAATAGCAGGAGCTGGAGAGCCATCTAAATAAGTATATCTATTTGCACCTCCATGGTGTAGGTATTGAACTTGCTCACCGTTTGCATTTATGAAGATTCGTCGACCGTTTGCAGGATTGACACCCCCTGTTTTAACCGCATAAATGCTCCCCACAGGATACCCTACAGCAGTAATACTTGTAGTTTCTAAAGAACCTGTCGTTCCAATTATCGGAGACCCGTCATTTGTAAGTGCTGTAACTCTATTCTTATTTGTAGAGAAATTCAGGTTAGTCGACCAATTAAGTCCGTTATTATTGATAGGCGTAGCATTAAGAGCGAACTCAAAACCTTTATTGTACATAGATCCTACGTTCGTTAAAATGACATTATCAGGTATTCCCTTTGACGGAGCTTGAGGCGCTTCCAGGATCAAATTGTCAATATCATTTTTATAGTAATTAACTTCCAACGTTACTTTGTTATTTAAGATCCCTATATCCAACCCTATGTTTTTTTGAGTACTGGTTTCCCAGCGCAAATCTTGATTACCTGCCTGACTAAATGCTAAAGCTGGTTCATCGCCATATAACTCTCCAGCAAATGTAGTATATGACCCGTAGTCGTTTTCTAATAAACCATTCCCCACTTTACCCCAACTTGCTTTAAACCTTAGGCTGGAAACTTTGTCAGCAATAAAAGACTTTGTAAAAAAGTTTTCCTTCGATATTGTCCACCCTATTGATGCACCTCCAAAATTCCCCCATTTGTTTTCTCGAGAAAGGGCTGAATTTCCATCTCGTCTAAAATTTCCGGTAATAAAGTACTTTCCTGCATAATTATAGTTAAGACTAGAAAGATAAGATTCATATGTACGAAGACTAATCGCATTATCTCCACTGAGATTGATACTGTAATTTCCTTGAAAATTCGTAAAGAAAGGATCTGAAAGGTCTTGACGTTGTGCCCCCCAAAGTTCAACCCGTGTTTTTTGAACATCTGATCCGACTAACAGGGTTAGGTTGTGATTATCAGCAAATGTTTTTTGATATTGTAAAGTATTAATAAAGTTCCAATTATTCCTTCTATAATTATTATTGTCTGCCAAGCCATTAGAGAACCAACCATCACCAGAAATAGGATTCCAGAATACTATATTTTCAGTATTTCCTCTGTCCCAAGAATAAGAGGTTTTGAAATTTAAATCCTCCACGATTTTGATTTGGCCTACAAGATTTGCAATTAATCTGTTATTTTCAGAAACGTTTCGATCCAAATCGCGCACAGCAAGAGGATTATACCAAGTTATTGGAACTAGATTATTTCCTCTGCCGATATATGGAGTGCCGGGCTGAATACTTAGTTCTCCAGCAGCATCATATGGGGCTAAACTTGGAGCTTGAGCAATAGCTAAACGACCAAGCCCACCAGAAGTAAAGGCACTCCCGGGATTAGAGCCACTAGGAGGCGAATTGTTAATCGAATTATTGTAATTAACATTAGCCGAAATCTTTAACCAACCTGTAGCTTGATGAGCAATATTGAAGCGGCCAGACTTTCTTTCAAAAGTATTGTTTGTTAAAAATCCCTCCTGATTTGAATAACCGCCTGAAAAATAAAAAGTTGTTTTATCGGACCCACCTGATAAAGACAGGCTATGATTATTGGAAAAAGCAGTTCTATAAATTTCATCCGCCCACTTAGTATTAACCATCGATCCATCCGGATTATAGTTAGCAAAAAAACCTCTGCCCTGCGCATCGCGTTGAGATGAATTTACAGCATTGGGATTTAAAGCCAGCGCGTTAGCCAGCGCATTATTTTTATGATCTATAAATTGTTGTGCGGTTAATACTTCTGGCAAACGAACGGCATTGTTAAAGCCCGCCCATCCACTGTAATTTACTTTGGTTACACCAGCTTTCCCTTTTTTGGTAGTTATTACCAAGACTCCGTTCGCTGCACGCGAACCGTAGATTGAAGTGGAAGCAGCATCTTTCAATATATCAATAGTCTCAATATCCGCAGGATTTATATCACCTAAGGGATTATTCACTGCTGCTGTATTTACTGTGATGTCTTGATCAGTAGAAATCGGAATACCATCAACTACAACTAAAGGAAATGAGCTCAGAGAAATTGAGTTAACGCCCCGCACGCGAATAACTGGCGGATTATTTAACAGACCATTCGGCTGAACAATATTAACTCCAGAAGCACGCCCGGTTAAAGCCTGATCAAAACTTTGTACTGGCCGATCCTCAATAGACGCTCCTGTAACACTGGCAGCGGCACCTGTAAATTCTGTACGCCTTTGAGTGGCATAACCCGTTACAACTACCTCTCCCAATTGCTTTGCATCAACAATTAATGCAACGTTGACTACAGTTCTCTCGCCGATAGTCACTTCCTGATTAGCGTATCCGATATAAGAAAATACCAGAACCGAATTATTCCCGGCAACACTCAAAGAATACTGCCCATTTGCACCCGTTTGTGTACCGGTGCTGCTACCTTTAATTTTCACACTTACTCCAGGAAGAGGTAGTCCATCCTCCTGGGCTGTTACTGTACCTGTTATGGTACGCTCCTGAGCCAGGACAATAGTTGCCCATAGCAACACGATTGACAAACTCGATAGAAGTTTTCGCATACTCTTTTTAAATTAATGATTACCTAAATATAAAAGCTTATTTTAAAA
>CAMPKC010000012.1 GCA_946887045.1 uncultured Sphingobacteriaceae bacterium
TGGTTATTCTCTGGGCTATGTTAAATCCAAAGTTTCATCTTAGAAACCAGCTTACAATTGTGATTAGTATGCAATTATTCTTTAATTAATTCTGTTTCATCTGGCAATAATTCAGCCAAACATCCAAATGTGTTTAAAAATTCAATAAGTATTTCGCTCTGGATGATGCCGGATTCAAATTCAACGCGTAAAATATTATCGCAATCATCCAGATCGAAATTTGCAATATAGCCGCAAAATACCGTTTGCACTTCCTCAATGAGCTTTTGTGCGTCCCACCGATGGGTGATATTCGTTTTAAAGACTTCAATCATAACCTCTAATTAAAAATGTAGAGGGAAATTTTCACCTCTTAAAGTTCCTTCGGCTTAAACAACAGTCTGTCAACAGAATATTTTCCGCCTCCCAGTACAAAAACTACAATAGATAAAAGGAGAAATACAAAGGCTAGTTCTTTTACCTGAAAAGGATCTTTGCCATGAGCTACAAAGTAAGCAACGAACATAGCAATGAAGATTGGAATGACCGATAAGCGTGTTAAGAATCCGAAGACTAAAAATAGTCCGCAAAATAGTTCGGCAAAGATTACCAGATTGAAAGATAATTTTACCCCGATGCCTATCAGGTCTGTAAACATTGGCAAAATCTGATCGTATGCTATGATTTTGGTATATCCATGATAAGTCATTAAACCGCCTAAAATCAATCGTAATAAAAGAGCCGATAAATCTGTGTTAAGTGGCGGGTAAGAAAGAAAGTTCCTTTTCATGTTGTTAATCGTATGTGTGTTATTGTTTAAATGTTGTTTTTTAGGATGAATTTATATTAATAAAATTTGTTAAACCCGTTTTATATCGATGTGATTTTAAAACAGTTTTAGTGTGATAATGATTCTCTTTAGATAGCGATCCGGGATTAGTACATCTCGGATGCGGGCAATTTAAGATTTATATTCGTAACTCACCATCCATTGTACGCCGAATCTGTCGGTAAGCATTCCAAAATATGATCCCCAAAAGGCCTTTTGCATTGGCATTATGGCTTGCCCACCATCAGAAAGAGCGTTAAATACCTGATCTGCCTCACCTTCGCTGTTAACATCTAAGGACAGGTAGAAGTTATTTCCCGTGGTTAACTTTTGCCCCATTGATTCAAGTGCGTCTGTGCCCATGAGAATATTTCCATTGCCGATAGGCAATGCAATGTGCATGATTTTCTCAGCATCCTCTGCCGATACTTTGCTGCCTTCGGGCATATCTTTATATCGCTGAAGAGCTAAAAATTCTCCACCAAGTACAGATTTATAGAGGTTAAATGCTTCTTCAGCTGTCCCCGGAAAGTTTAGATAAGGATTGATAGTTGCCATGATATTTATGTTTTAGATGTTAACAGAGATTTCTTTCATCAGTTCTGCTCAATAATAAACCAATTTTCGAAATGATCGCAGTTCGTCCTGTCATCCTAATTATGGGGTTTTCCCCCTTTCTTTTATCTGTTTTTAAGAAGCCGGGATCAATTATGATTGTGCCTGTCATGATACTATTATTAACGATACAAATTTAACCGGGAAGATAAAATTAAAAAGGGGGTGATTGCGAAATAAAAAGGGTGCGAAGCGACAATCAAATTTAAGAAAACGATAGTGACGATATCTCTTTATTCGCAGTTAACCGCGGAGTTGGTGCTAACAGCGTGCGATACGTATGGAAGATCAATATTCAATCCCCGCGTCATTAAAAAGCTTCCGGCAATTAAAAACAAAATGGGTACAAGATAAGCCGGGGCCTTAAATCTTCTGAAAAATAAAGGTGAAATTGCTGTCAAGAATAATAAAGGAATCGTGCCAAGTCCAAAGAAGACCATGAATTCGCCTGCTTCAACAGCTGTGTTTAAATTTACCGCTTGCGCTAAGGCAATATATGTAATGCCGCAAGGAAGGATTCCATTTAAAGATCCAGCTACAAAGCTGCCATATGGCTTGCTGATATTTTTGCTTAGTAAGGGAGTGATGTAATTTAAGACTTTCGCTGAAAATCTGTTGCTTCGGTTTTTTTTGTTTGCCAAAAAGTGGTTTATGCCCGATATAAACAAAAAAGCGCCGGTGATAAATGATAAAATTTGTTGCAATCCCAGCAATGCGAAACCAGTTCCGATGGATCCGATCAGCAAGCCTAGAATTCCATACATCATAATTCGGCCAAGCTGATATACCAGACGCTGCAGGACAGAGAGCCAGATTGATTGTCCGGAAAAAGGAAGCGCCAGAATTAATGGTCCGCACATGGCCACGCAATGCAAGCTGCCAAACAAGCCCGTATAAAATGCTAGCGCCTGATAACTCATGGCATTATAATTTCCTTTTCGAACAGGTATTCCTGATCATTAATAGTATAATCCATTGAAAGCCGCCATGGTCCACTTTTTAGTTCATCCCCGGGAATTTGAATGTTGAAGTCATGATCTGTCTGACGTATAAATGTGGTATCCAATGTGGCATCCGACATTCGTTTAAAAGTTAGTTTACAAACAGCAGCGCTAGTAAAACTTATAACCAGGCCCGCGTCCTCCGTTTCAATGGCCGGTACAACGGAGTCTGCAATAGCTAACTGCTTTGCATCGTATTTTTTGCTGTAGTTTATGCCTTGTTCGTAATAGTCTTTTTCAACCAAGGCATCGCTGTTGCTGAATATCATTTTAAGACTCAGCGTGAGTATAAAAGCCATAAAGAGGCCCATTGCGATCATTAATTTCGTTCCCCAATTCATAATATTAGTTTGGTGGTGCAATAAATGTGGTATTTACTTTTTCTATGATTTTGCCATCAGAGAGTACATTAAATTCTACATCAGACTTGTATTTCGAAATCTCTTTTTGCGGTCTGATGATAAAAAAGGTGAGTTTTATACTTTCTCCTTTTTTAATAATATCTTCTTTTCGGATAAACTGAATCTTTGTTCCATTTTGTGCAGGTACTAACTCGAACTTAACAGGATTTGCTGTTTTGTTGATAAGTTCCGCGTTGTACAGATTACTTACTGTGCCGTCGGGGCGTTGCTGGTATAAAGTTCCTCCCGCTCTTAAAACAACGGTTTCGATATCGGTGCGATTGATTAATAAAATCGTTAATGCGGACACTAAAATGGCTAAGATTGCTGCATAGCCATAAATTCGTTTACTAAAGCTGAAAGGCTGGCGACTGGTAATCTGCTCCTCGGATTTAAACCCGATAAGTCTTGCGGGCTTATTGATTTTTTCCATCACCATGTCGCAGGCATCGATACAAAGTGTACAATTGATGCACTCCAGCTGGGTTCCTTCGCGAATGTCGATCCCGGTAGGGCACACCTGCACGCAAATGTTGCAGTCGATGCAATCGCCAAGCCCGACGTTAAGCGTTTCATCGCGATTTAATTTACCCCGCGGTTCACCGCGTTCGTAGTCATAAGCCACAACCAAGCTCTTGTTGTCGAGTAAAACTCCCTGTAATCTTCCATAAGGGCAAATAACTGTGCAAACAACTTCACGGAGACGGGCAAAAACGAGATAAAATGCAATGGTGAAAATAACGATGGCAAGGAAGCCAGAGATATGCTGGCCGATTGGCTCGCGGATGATTTGGAACAATGCTTCCGTGCCAATTATATAAGCCAAAAATATATTTGCAATCAGGAATGAAATCAGGGCGAATATGGCATGTTTGGTTCCTTTTTTGAAAAATTTTTCAAGCGTTAAGGGAGAGGCATCCAGCTTTCGTTGTTTTACCGAATCGCCCTCTATCCAATATTCTATTTTACGGAAAAGCATCTCCATGAAAATAGTTTGCGGACAAGCCCAGCCGCACCAAACTCTCCCGAAAACCACGGTAAAAAGTATAATAAATACCAGGAAGGTAAGCATGGCCAGAACGAAAAGATGGAAGTCTTGCGGCCAAAAGACAACACCAAAGAACACAAACTTTCTTTCCAGGATGTTAAGCAGGATGAGTTGTTCGCCGTTGATTTTTATAAATGGCCCGGAAAATAACAGAGCTAAAAGTATATAACTAACCCAGTTACGGTATTGATAAAGTTTGCCGTTTATGAGCTTGGGATAAATCCAGGCTCTGGGTTTTTTATCAGTGTTTCTGCTAGTTGCTGTGTGTCCCATCTTATCATTCTATCAAATACATCTTCTTTCGGCAAAGGAGAGATTATTAAAGAGCCTCTAAACTCTCTAATAATCTCCAATAACTAACCTTCTTTTTCTCCCTGCGGAGCTTTGGCGTTTGCGGGATTTGACCCTTTCAATGAATTAATGAAATTAGAGACATCTGCAATTTGCTTTGGACTTAGAGTTTTTTCCCAGGAGATCATTCCTTTTTCGGGAATTCCATATTTTATGGTCTTAAATACCTTATTTATAGATCCTCCGTGCAACCAGTATTCGTCTGTTAAGTTCGGCCCAACAACACCCTGCCCCTTGTCTCCATGGCAGGCAACGCAATTGGTATTATAAATTGCCTGACCTGCGGAAATAACCGCTGCGTCGGTACTTTCCGTTACCGAGTTTTCGTCGATAATATTTGCAGCTTTTGCCAGATAAGCTTTTTTAGCTTCTTCAGCTTCCATTATTTCTGTTGCATACTCTTCATCCTGAAGTTGTCCCCAATCGAAAACATGATAGTAAAACATATATCCAACAGCGATGACCATTGTAGCATAAAACAGATACATAAACCAGGCTGGGGTAGGATTGTCCAGCTCCTTAATGCCATCAAACTCATGTTCAAGTTCAATGTCTTTTTCTTCCGACAAAGGCTTTAACTCCAGTACTTTAGTCCAAATACTGGGTTTGTTCTTTTTCATGTTAACCCATTCATGATATTCAAGTTGTTTAACCTCTTCTTTAACGAATGGCGTAGGATTCAGAAGCTCTTTTGAAAGGCTGTTAAATGTTTTAAGCAAGGTTAGCGCAACCACTAACAATATAAGAATGGTACCGGCAAAAGCAATAATTAGCAGGTTCCAATAAATGTCACCAGAACTGGTGCTTATTGCTTCTGTTGCTGTTTCAGCTTTTTCGCTGGTTTGAGCAAATGCAGATACTGCGATGAATAAAAAGGTGATGATTGTTAGAAGTGATTTCATAAGTCTTGATTATCGTCGTTTAACGGAAGCTCACTCATGTGTTTAATGTGGTCTTTGTTCATCTTGAATAGCATCAAGCCTACCAGGATAAAGAATATCAGAAATATCCACAAAGATGTTATGAGGTAGATATTGCTGTCTGTAACTGTATTTAAAAACTGTTTAAACATGGTTTTACGTAATAATTAAATGATAAAATCTCAAGTTCGCCGCAGGCGTGTATTTACTGAATACTCGCCTGTTTTTCGGCTTTAATATCTGTTCCCAGGCGTTGCAGATAAGCAATCACCGCAATGATTTCTCTGTCGCTTTTAACCTTTATATTATCGGCAGCAAGGTTTTTAGCGATCATCTCTGCTTGTTGCTGCAATTTGTTGTTGGCCCTTTCTTCGAAACCATCTTCGTATGGAACGCCCAGGGTACGCATCGCCGAAATTTTAGAAGCGGTTGTGCTGATATCCATTTGCTGGTCAATAAGCCATGGGTAAGAAGGCATGATACTTCCCGGCGACATGGTAGTAGGATCTAGCAAGTGATTGAAATGCCATGCGTTAGAATATTTTCCGCCTTCGCGATGTAAATCTGGTCCGGTGCGTTTAGATCCCCATAAAAATGGGTGGTCGTACACAAATTCTCCGGCCTTGCTGTATTCTCCGTATCGTTCTGTTTCTGACCGGAATGGCCTCACCATTTGTGAGTGACAGTTTACGCAACCCTCGCGGATATAAATATCACGGCCCTGCAGTTCGAGCGGTGAATACGGTTTCACACTTGCGATGGTCGGCACATTAGAGCTTACCATAAACGTTGGCATCATTTCAACCATCCCGCCAATCAGAATCACGATTAGCGACAAAACCAAAAACATCATCGGCTTACGCTCAAGACCGCGGTGCCAGGTTTTTTCACTTGCATGTGGTACAAAAACCGGTGCGAGAGGCATTGCTTCAGCCGGTTCGTTTGCTAGCAGGACTCCTTTGTTTACAGTTTTTATCAGGTTATAGGTCATAACCAGTACTCCGGCAAGGTATAAACCACCGCCGACAGCTCTAAACATGTGCATCGGGATAATTTGCAAGGTGCTTTCTAAAAATCCCGGGTGTTTTAACATTCCTTCCGGAGTAAATTCTTTTAGCATCAACCCTTGAGTAAATCCTGCCCAATACATCGGTACGGCGTAAAATAAGATTCCAAATGTTCCTATCCAGAAATGGAAACCTGCCAGTTTTTTTGAATAAAGTTCGGTTTGATAAATTCGTGGTATCAACCAGTATAAAATAGCGAAGGTTAAGAAGCCATTCCAGCCAAGAGCTCCAACATGTACGTGCGCAACGATCCAGTCGGAAAAATGTGCGATGGCATTAATTTGCTTAAATGATAGCATCGGACCTTCAAATGTGGCCATACCGTAAGCAGTTAATCCAACTACCATAAACTTTAGCGTGGCGTCGTCCCGTACCTTGTCCCATGCCCCGCGAAGCGTAAGTAAACCGTTGATCATGCCGCCCCAGCTTGGTGCAATAAGCATAATCGAAAACACAATACCCAGAGATTGAGCCCAGCCCGGTAATGAGCTATACAACAAATGGTGCGGCCCGGCCCAGATATAAATAAATATAAGCGACCAAAAGTGAAGGATACTAAGTTTGTAGGAATACACCGGCCTGTTCGCCATTTTTGGCAGAAAGTAATACATCATACCCAGGTAAGGTGTGGTTAAGAAAAAGGCAACAGCATTATGCCCGTACCACCATTGAACCAGGGCGTCCTGTACGCCTGCGTATAAATAATAGCTCTTAAAGGCCGAAATCGGTAATTGAAAAGAGTTTACAATGTGCAAAACTGCCACTGTTACGAACGTTGCGATGTAAAACCAAATGGCAACATACATGTGCTGTTCGCGGCGTTTGATAATAGTACCAAACATATTGATCCCGAAAACTACCCAGATAAGAGTAATAGCGATGTCAATTGGCCATTCGAGTTCCGCATATTCATGCGAAGTTGTTAAACCCAGCGGCAGTGTTATAACCGCCGAAACAATTATCAGCTGCCAGCCCCAAAAATGTATTTTGCTTAAAGTATCGCTAAACATCCGGGCTTTAAGAAGCCTTTGCAGCGAGTAATACACTCCCATGAAAATGGCGTTGCCTACAAAAGCGAAAATAACAGCATTGGTGTGTAAAGGCCTGATTCTACCGAACGTGGTATATTGGTTTCCCATGTTCATGGCGGGCTCGAATAACTGCATAGCCACCAGCAAACCTACCGTCATGCCGATAATTCCCCACACCACAGTGGCTATCCCAAAGTCTCGTACAATTTTGTTGTCGTAATTAAATTTCTCAAGCATAAAGTTGAATGGATTTTCGGATGTAAAGTTATTGCTAGCCGTCCAGCAGCTATGTGATACAGGTTTCGGCAAAAAGTGATTTTAATTACTTTTTGGGAAATGGAAATCCTTTTTCATGGACCTGGAAGTCCCGCTTTTCCTACAAGCCGGCCTTGCCAGATGGCCGTTTGCGCTCCGGGCTTTTCGTTCAATCGGGTTTGGATGGGTAGGGCGGAGGGTTTTGGGTTATTATTGCGACAGGGTGCTTAAACACAGACGGGTTCGCTAGATTAATCCATTTTCTTGCAAAGCGGCTTGCTCATCACCGGTGATATAAGCGAAAATTTTATGTTTATCATCTTTTGTCTGTATAAAATAGATGACATCAAATTCAATACTTCCATCTGTCAAGTCTTTCTTGATAAAAGAAGACTTCCAATGAACTTTTACCATCGCGTGAAACTGATCTAATATGCTCGTTGATATCGCAAGGGTCTCCATAGTTGTAATACCTATACTTTTGTAGAATGAATATCCTTGAGGTATGGCTGCCCGGAAAGATTCGTCGTTTTTACCACAACTAACACCCACTGGACTAGCTTCAATAAAGCAATCCGAAAAACAGGCTGCGGTTTTTTCACTATCCGATATTTCTCCTTTCAATGCCTGATTAAACCGCTCCGCATATTGATTAAAGAAACCTTTCAATTGAACTTCTCTGTTATCCATGGTAAATGGGTTATATGGTAATGCTAGTAATCAAGTCACCCTGCCTTATTAGCTGGGTTCGTAAGAAAGAAGAACCACTCCGCTTTTCAATGTACGAGTGCCGGTTAGTTTGAGATCCAGCTGATTTCTGATGTTTTTGAATAATGGTGTTCCCTTTCCGATTGCGACAGGATCAATCATAATCTGGTATGCATCAATTAAGCCTGCATCCGCAAATTGACCTGCAATACTTCCGCTTCCTAAAATCGTCATGTCTTTTCCCTCAGATTGTTTTAAGCGTTGTATCTTTTCAATAATATTTTCATTAATTATTCTGGTATTCTTCCAGGTGACCTCTTTCAGCGTGTTTGAAAAGACAATTTTTTCAGCTTTATTCATCCCTTCAGCAACCAGCGGAAAATTCTCATAAGCCATCGGCGAAGGCCAAAAATTTGCCATCATTTCGAAGGTAGTACGGCCGAAGAGCAGCATGTTTTCGGACTTAAGGCTTTCGGATGAAAACTCGCCTTCCTCCTGGCCATGTTTATGCCAGCTGATATCTTCATTTAACCCTTTGTAATAGCCGTTAAGAGTTATGAATTGAAAGCTTGTAATTTTTCTCATTTCGGTTTTATTTATCTGTACACAAATTTACCCGCTGAAAAAGTTTATGTGAGGGTGTAATGCTGACATTTTTAAGGGGCAATCGCGGCTTTGATTTCTAACCAGAAGCGGGGCTTTGAACGCTGTTTTTGAACCCGCGGATAAAGGTGGCGGTGCTAGCCTGACGACGGTTTTGATATTTTCATACCATTCGGGTGCATTCTCATGTCCCTCACCTGAAAACAAATTTGTGAGGAAATGATTAAGAACTAACACATATTTTAGGATTATTTTATCAGCACTTTTAATGTTATTTTCGCAGGCCGATTATCAATAAAATTTTATCATCAATATGAATCTGAAAAAATCTATAAATCTGAACTTCCTTTTTTTAATAACTACAGTCTTATTTTTATCCTCATGTAGTCCACTCGTATCTCAAAAAGCAGATTACGCTAAAACAAGAAAACTTTTATTACGGGACGAGGGTTTGTCGCAATTATCCTATGTGGATATTTCTAATCCAGCAAAAAACTGGTACGTGCCAGTTCCGGCTGGTCGCGATATTCAGTTAGTAGGGCAGGGCCGTGTGTTAATAGGAACAGGGAACGGATATGAAGAACGCGAAATTTCAACTGGTGCCAAGGTGTTTGAAATGACATCGTTCCCCGGTACGCAAACTGCCCGGAGGTTGCGTAATGGTAATACACTTTTGGCGGGAGCAAACTGGCAAAACAAGCAGGGAATTGCATTGGTAGAAATTAATGAAGGTGGTTCTGTTTTGCGTACAATTGTTTATCCGGGCTTTTCTTACGTTCGTTGTATTCGCGAAACAGTAAAAGGCACTTTTATCGTAACGGCTGATGATCTGGTTTTTGAAGGCGATTCCAACGGAACTATAGTTTGGAAAGCCGAAGTTGCTGGTCCGCCAGAAAAACCACACGTGTGGCAGGCCGTACGTTTAGGTAACGGGCAAACCATTGCAAGTACGGGATATGCCAAGAATTTTCAGGTGTATGATTCTGCTGGCAAATTGATTAAAACTATTACAGGTCCCGCAGACGTAAATCCCAATTTTTACGCTGGTTTCCAGGTTTTATCAAACGGAAATTATGTTGTTACAAATTGGCAGGGACACGGACCTAAGTTCGGCGCCAGTGGTACCCAGGTTTTGGAGTATAATCCTGGGGGGGAATTAGTTTGGTCCTGGAAACAGGATGCTGAAAAGTTCTCTTCCTTACAGGGAATTATCGTACTGGATGGTCTGAATGTAAATGAATTGCACGTGGAGAATGCCCGGGGGGCATTAGAACCGGCAAAATAACGTGAAGGGATTTTTCGATGAATTGTCTGCTAACGCTTTCACTTCTTCTGCAAAGAAGCGAAAGCGTTAGTCAAACACTAAAGGATGATTATTCATCAAAAGATATCATCCTTTTATCTCGTCCGTAAATATCGTCTCTAAAATGAATATTCCCCGATCCATCGACCCAGGCTGTATAATAGCTTATGGAAATGGGTACCGGTTGATTGAGTGTTACATAGCGTTCTTTTCTAGAATTCATCGCGCTTTGGATAGCGGCATCGGTCCATTTCGGATCATCTTTCAACAGGAGCTTAGCAAGTTCAAATGGTTGGCTTAAGCGAATGCATCCGTGACTAAAAGCCCTGGTTCTTTTTTCGAAAAGAGATTTCACAGGCGTATCGTGAAAATATATATTGTATTTATTGGGGAACAGGAACTTGACTTTTCCCAGTGCATTTTTAGGACCCGGTAGCTGCCGGATATCAGGCAAGCCGTTCTTTGTTCCAATAACTTCCATATTGTGTATTTTCAAATACCTTGGGTTTTTCTTCATCGCCGGTAAAATTTCATTCCTAACTATACTTTCAGGTATGTTCCAATATGGGCTAAACACAACCTGTTCGAGCTGATCCGAGAAAACTACTGTCGGGTTACTTGTTTTACCCACAACAATGTCCATTGAAAGCACTTCACGGTTTCCTTCATACACATGAAGTTTGTATTCAGGAATATTTGCGACAATGTGCGTTCCGGGGTTTTCCTGCCCTTCTTTCAATACTCTTTCCATATTCAGCCGCAGCTGACTAATCCGTGTTTCTAAAGGTATATTTAATTGTTTAACCAGGCTCGCATTAATAATTCCGGTTTCTTCAAGGCCATGGCGAAATTGAAATTTCTTTACTGCTGTTTCTAATTTTTGGTTAAACAGTTCAGAGTCCTCGTTTCCACGGAAGTCTCCGAGGAGATCCAAACGCTGTTTTATTTCTTTAATTACCGGTGCCTTATCATTCAATTTATATGTGGTTTTTGCGCTTAATGAGATAGTAGGCCACGGCTCGGTTTTCAATTTTTCGTAACGCTCTACTGCTTTTTCAAGATGTCGATACTGCTCGTTTATGGAATCTTTTGTTTGCAGATTATTGACTGAGCTCCTGATGTCGGAGAGTTTTTCTCCCGCCGAAGCGGTTATTGAAGTATATAATATAAGGCTGATAATGAGGCTTTTCATATGCTTGTTTTAAGTGTGTGTATTGTATGTGTAATTATCGCAATTTTTAAGCCAATAGGATACAATCGGCATATTTTAAGAATAAAAGAGAATCTTTTTTTTAATTTTATTTCAGAATATTTGGGCAATACCAACGTTCATAAATCAAGAAAGTCGCCTATATCCGGGGCTTCTGATTAAAGAAAAGGGAAGATTATTGTAACCAATAGCGTCGTATTAAGTACAAGGATGTTTATTAACGTTTAACTCAAGGGAATGGTGAAGGGGAATTTTAAGAATAAAAGGATAAGATTTCATAATCTTTATTACACAATTATTTTACTGGTTTTAGTATTCGGTGGTTTCGATAATCGTGTTAATGAAAAAGAAATATTAGCCCAGCTTCAAACACTGAAGGACTATCAGCGGTCTACCGTATTGCTGAACAATCACTTGCAATCCGTTCCTTTTAAAGATCTGGCATATCGCCGAATCGCCAGCATCAACACGGGAGTTTCAAATCCTGCTGAGTTTGATAGCATGTTACGGAATTACAGTGCGATTACGAGCTTTAATTTCGAGAACCTGTCTCAGAACGCCCTTCTCGGCTTTACTACTCTTATTCTTCAGGTGAATCCTGAAACCTTATTTAATCCCCTAGTATTTGATTTTATACAACAAGCACAACAAACCAAAGAAGTAATTATCGCTGGTTTCGGTAATACCACAGCCCTGCAACGTTTAGATGCTTTTAACATGCCGGTAATTTGGAATCCTGAACAATCGGCGTACTCTGCAACATATACTGCTCAGGTTATTTTCGGAGGTATCGCGGCCGAAGGTCGCCTAGCGCAAACTGTTAGTCCGAAGTACCAGGCGGGCGCTGGATATTTCACTCAGAAAACCCGTCTTAAATACTCTTTACCCGAAGAGGTTGGAGTTCGGTCTGCCAGGCTTGCACGAATTGACGATATCGTTGAAGAGGCAATTCGCGAGCACGCTACACCAAGTGCGGTTGTCATGGTGGTAAAAGACGGTAACGTAATTTTTAATAAAGCCTATGGATCTCATACCTACGGTGGCGATAATCCAACACAGGTAAACGATATCTATGATCTGGCTTCGGTAACCAAGGTTGCTGCGACTACAATCGCTACGATGAAGTTGTATGAGCAGGAAAAAATTAATCTCGATGCAGGTTTAGGGACTTATCTGGCTGATGCAAGAAACACCAATAAAAACGGTATCCCCGTGAGGGATGTGTTGCTGCACCAGGCAGGTTTTGTGAATCTTGATTTCTTTAGCGGATTGCGTTCGGCAGATCATACCAGCGATTCTTCTTTCTTTTATCCTGTAAAAGCCGCAGATGATTATTTTATCCGCAGAAATTACTATGAAGAAGTTATGTGGCCCAAAATGCTTCGCACACCACTGCCGACACGCGGTAAATATGTTTATAGTGATATAAGCATGTATGTGATGAAAGAAGTTATTGAGCGTCAGGCTCATAAACCACTTGATAAATTTGTACTTGACGAATTTTATAAGCCATTAGGAATGCGTACAGCGGGCTTTAACCCTCGCAGACGATTCGAGAAAGACCAGATAGTACCTACCGAAAGAGATACTTATTTCCGTAAAACACTGTTACATGGGTATGTACATGATAGCGGCGCTTCTATGGTGGACGGTATCGCCGGTCATGCCGGATTGTTTGCCAGCGCCAACGATTTGGCCATTTTAAACCAGATGCTGTTAAACGGCGGAACATATGGCGGGGTGCAATACTTCAAACCTGAGACCGTAGAGCTGTTTACTGCCCGCCAGTCGGGTGTTAGTCGACGTGGATTGGGTTTTGACCGTGCCGAAGCAGGTGGTGGTTATCCCTGCAGACTTGCGTCATCGGCTACGTATGGTCATACCGGCTATACCGGAACAGCTGTATGGACAGATCCGAAAGAAAACTTAGTGTACATATTCTTATCAAACCGCGTGTATCCATCAGCAAGTACTAAATTAAATTCTTTAAGAATTCGTCCGAGAATTCAGGATGCAATTTATGCTGCAATAGCTGAAGGTGACAGAGGTTTTGTTGCTGCATCGAACTAGAATGATATCTGGCGTTTGCATCGATCGCAGAGCTTTTTTTTAAAACGCGATCACTGCATCGATTATTTCTTTTCCCACTATTTTTAACCGATTCATCCTTTTAACCCCGCTTCAGGGTAGGTGATAACTTTCGCGGAAACAATTTTCTTTGAATACCATTAAACTCTAATAAATTAGGTTTATGGTATCGACACAAAGGAAAAAAAGAATAGTAGTAATTGGGGTAGGAGCAGTGGGATCAACAACCGCGTACACGTTGCTTTTGCGGAACAGGATGGACGAATTGGTGTTGATCGACGCCAACAAGGAGAAAGCCATAGGAGATGCGCTCGATATGAATCATGGCTTGCCATTTTTAAGTCGGACAAAAGTTTGGGCAGGAGATTATTCTGACTGTGCCGATGCCGATATTATAATAATTACAGCAGGCGCGGCGCAAAAGCCCGGCGAATCTCGCATAGATTTCTTAAAGCGTAATGTTTCCATCTACGAAAGTATTACAGACGAAATATTAAAGTACAACAAAGATGGGATTTTGCTTATTGCATCTAACCCTGTGGATGTGATGAGTTATTTCACCTGGAAAAAATCGGGCTGGCCGGTTAATAGGGTAATAGGTTCGGGTACTTTACTAGACAGTGCTCGTTTTCGTTACCTGATCGGACAGAAACTGCATATTGATCCCCGAAGTGTGCACGCGCATATAATTGGCGAACATGGTGATTCTGAACTTCCCTTGTGGAGCCTGGCAAATATCGCCGGAACTGACCTTACTTTGTCTGTTGAGGATAAGGAGGAGGTATTCGAAAATACTAAGAATGCTGCATATCAAATTATTAAAGCAAAAGGCGCCACCTATTATGCCATAGCGCTGGCTTTAGACAGAATCTGCACGGCAATTTTGGATAACGAGTCTGCCGTATTGAATGTTTCCACCCTGTTAAATAACTACCATGGAGTTTCTGATGTATACCTAGGTGTACCATGCATTGTGGATGAAACTGGAATAAGAGAGGTGTTGCCATTGATCATTAATGAAAAAGAAAAGGAAATGTTGCAATCCTCCGCCAAGAAGCTGAGGGAGATAATTCAATCTATTACCATGTAACCGGATTTGTAAAAAAGAGGTAAGAATGATCCTGAAATCACACGAAGTGATTTGCGAATACCGACGGTTGACCATAGCTGCAGGGTGTGTGTTGTTGGATAAAATCAATTGATAATCTGATGTGGTTCATAGCTGTTTTGGGAGAGAATTATTAAAATTCTATTGAAACCCCAAGATCACTTATTCGTATGCACTATTCCGGATCATGGTAAATAAGCCCTACAGAATTGTAATTCTTTATCTATTAATCAGCTTAACGTGGATATTGTTGAGTGATCGTCTGGTTCAGTTTCTGACATCAGTGACGGGCGTTCAGGATTTAATGCTGCAAACATTTAAAGGAACATTTTTTGTGCTGGTAACTGCGGGGTTGCTTTACCTTGCAATAAAGAAACAGCAGAAAGCTTTGGTGGATTTCGGAGAGCAATATAAAAGTCTGTTTTATTCTAATCCCAATCCCTTCTGGATTTATGACTATCACACATTAAGGTTTCTTGAAGTAAATGAAGCTGCTATCCGGACATACGGCTATACACAAGACGAGTTTAAAAAAATGACTATTCTGGATATCCGCCCCGAAGAGGATCATCAGCGGGTAAGAGAATTTATATCCAGGATTTCGGATAAATCCTTCCTTTCAGGGAATTGGACCCACTTCGGAAAAAACGGAAACGGTTTTACCGTTTCCGTTATGGCACATAAATTAAAGTTTAATAATCGGGATTGTGTTGTAGTTATTGCTCAGGATGTAACATTAAAACTTCAGCAGGAAGAAAAGCTTAAAATGTTATACAAAGTGGAGCGGGAATTGAGGGAGGAGCTGGAGAAAAACATGATACTGGTAAAGCAGTCTTCGGATTCGAATCAAAGACTCGCTGAGGTCGTAGACCGGATTAATAACATGGTTGTGATTAGTGATCCTGCCGGAATTATTATGTGGGTAAATCAGGCTTTCCTGGATTTTACCGGTTATAGCTTTAATGAAGTCATAGGAAGAGATTGTAGTTTTCTTCATGGTCCGAATACCGACCCTGAAGTACGGATGAAAATAGTGGAATCTATCCCCAATAATAACTTTTCACGTTTCGAAATTATAAATTATACAAAATCTGGTAAGGAATATTGGGTGGAGCTAAATATTTCTGCTATTTATAATGATGAAAACCAGGCGGTTCGGTTTATTTCTATACAGAATATTATAACCGAAAGGAAGCTAAGAGAGAAAAAAATCAGGGAACAAAATGAAATATTAAGGAAGCACTCCTGGACGAATTCTCATGCCATTAGAAAGCCTTTAGCTTCAATTCTCAGTCTGTTGTTTTTAAGCAGGGAAATGAAAGGAATTGCAGAAATTAAAGAAGTTCATTCTCTTATTGAAACATGTGCAGTGGAGCTCGATGAAATAATTAAAGGTGTTGGTAAGGAAATTAATGATTTTGAAAAGGAAGAATATTTATAATCTTAACCGATTCTCAAGGATAAAAAATAAACAGGGAAAATTTAAATTAATCGAGCGCCCTTATTTTAGCCGCCAGAAAACTAACCAATAAGCCACAGCACCCGATTAACGCATACGAGTAACGTAGGTTAAATAGCGCGGAAATATATCCAATCAACGGTGGACCCATCAAAAACCCCAAATAACTAACACTGGATACCATCGCGATCGCCATTCCGGGCGAGACTTTCTTATTTTTTCCGGCAACGCTGTAAACTGTCGGAACGATGCTTGATACGCCTAAACCCACCAACATAAATCCTATTGTCGCCGGGATAATATAGGGGAATATTACGGATATAAACATACCTGTAAATATTATGACTCCGCTAAGCTGGATGGAACGTTTGCGGCCCAGTTTTAAAATCAGCGAATCGCCTAAAAATCTTCCCAAAGCCATCATCACCATAAATGAGGCATAGCCTAAAACCACCAGGGATGCCGGTGCCTTCACAATTTGCTTAAAATATACACCGCTCCAATCGAACATAGCGCCTTCGGCTGCCATGCTGCAAAAGCCGATAATGCCTAATTGTAGTAAAACCCCCTCGGGTTTGATAAAAAAGGCAGGCTTTGATCCTGCACCGGTGCCTTTACCGGGCACCAGATATTTATGGTTTAGCAAAACATTCGACCAGATCAAAAAAGCTGTGAACCAAAAATGCACATAGGGAGAAATATTCAGATTCATCATTACCAAACCCATCAACGCCCCTGTAAAACCTGCAATACTCCAGGCACCATGAAAGGAGGTCATGATGGGTTTGGTAAAAAGCTTCTCTGCCTCTACGCCCTGGGTATTTACGGCGATGTTGCACATATTGCCCACCACTCCAAACAGAAATAAAAAGACAGCTAAATGCCACGGAGCCGTTGCTAAGCCAAGGTTTGTTAAAGCTAAAACGTATAATGGTGCCGTAATGGTCAATATAATCCGACTTCCGAAGCGGGTAACCAATCTGCCCGAAATGGGCATAGTGAAAAGCTGTCCCAATGGTAAGGCTAATAATATACTTCCAAGCAAGGCATCAGAAAGATGGAGGTTCTGTTTTATATCTGGAATGCGGCTGGCCCACGACGCAAAACTTATTCCCTGACCGAAGTAAAATAAAGAGACTGCCAGGCGAATTCGATTGGGACTTATGATTGGGGCACTCGAACTGATGACCGAGGTGTTTGCAGGTGAGGGGGGTGTTTTACCGAATTCCAAGATATGAGCAAAATTTAGGGCACAAAGTTCCTTAATTTCATCTTAAGATATTTAAGTAGATTATTTTTTTACTGTACGGTGTTAAATTCGAAACAGACGATGGACACCTGTCAGGTTTACTAAAGCTGTTTACTGATGATCTTGCTTAAACCAATTCCTAACACCCAGCTATCAGCTCCCTTCAATTTATTGTCGAAGTTTATCTCCGCACCGATTTCCCAGCCATGAGAGATGGTGACGCCATAATCCACACCCAGATTAAGTATCAGGGAATTGTGGAGATGACTTATCTCATCACCGATTCCGAACATTAAATGTGCGTGTTTAATCGGGCTGTAGGACCCAACCGCTTTTGTAATTATTGGACGTTCGTGTTCGGTAATGGTTTTATGATCTGCTGCTGTATGCGTTCTAATATCTTCAATAAGAATATCGTTGTGCGATCCGATAGACCAATGCGAGTTGATGATGTAATCGTAGTTGAAAACATACGCGTCGACAACAAAATCTTTAATGTCAGCGTGTTGTTTTCCGTAATACACATGTCCGATGCCCAGGCTGATTTTATGGGCTCCGTGCTCGTTATCTGTTTCTTTTGACTGAGCTGATAAATGACTGTTAGCAGAGGTAATTAATAACAGGAAGGGCATGAGGAAATAACAGACAGTGGACAAGCGGAAACAATACATGTGATCTTTTATTGATTAGGCAAAAATATTTTACTGTTTCTCTCTAAACAATGACGGTGAACATAAAAGGATTTGATAGTGGTTGCCAGGAATTGTTTTGTTGATATCTACACCTGACGGAGCGGAAAGCCCGGAGTGTTGTGCGGGGGAATTATGCTTTGGCTAAAACACGAGGACTTGATTAAACAGCAGGTCGGGATTGCCTACAAAGGATATGATGCTTCTCAATACACACATAGTGCATAAAATAGAAATAAATTGCACGAACAATTAACTTTTGAATGAGTTATTTAACCAGCAAAACAATAAGGTAAGTTTACAATGAGACAAAATGATTTTCAAAAAAGTATTTTATTGATAACAGTTTGTTTAATTGCGCTGAGTTGTAAGGTAAAGGTTAATCGCGAGCTGCCCGGATATTCGGATTATGATATGCCCTCACCGGCTCCGGCAGCACCCGGCGAGCCCTTTGCTCCTCCAATGTTTGGAAACGCCAAAGGGAATACGCCTCTTTGTGCTGAGTGGACTCAAACTGCTGGTCCTGACGAGTCTTTGATACTTTCCGGTGAAGGTTTTACAGGATATAAGAGGGCTGATGAAGGTAAAGACTCGCGATTTAAAGTGTATGGCGCGGGGGGGATGGTTAAAGACGCGAGTATACAGCGTTTAGAAAAAAATAAAGCAGTTATTACAATTGATAAGAAAGTTCCTAAATGGTCAATGTACCTCATCTGGCCGGGGAATAAGTATGGTTATGGAAAGCCAATCGCGGTAAATAAAACAGATGCCTGGTGGCTCGGTCCGGCTAAAGCGAGTCGGGGAAGCACTGTTTCTGTATTTGGGCGAAATCTTTCTCAGTTTAATGATTCTGTATCGTCTAATATTTATATTAAGCCTGCCAGAGGTAAGGGTTTGTGGGCGCGGGTAATCAGGGTAAATCCGTACAAAGTGGATTTTATTGTGCCCAACGAATTGTCAAACGGGGAATATGAGGTATGGACACACAATGGCCATGGAGCGAAATATGGCTGGAGCGGCCCTTTAAAGCTTCACGTAACGCTTCCGACACAATGGGTCCAAACTACTTTCAATGTTAAAGACTACGGCGCGCTGGGTAATGGCGTTTCGGATGATACAGATGCAATTTACAGGACTTTGGCTGCTGCCGCAAAATCAAGCCGTTCGACGGTTTATTTTCCCGGGGGTACTTATATCATAAGCAGAATGCTTAATCCAACAGATAATACCAGGTGGAAGGGTGATGGACAGGAAAAAACTTTCATTAAGTGTGGTACCGGCTTTAGTGCAAAATCCGACGCGATGATTTACGGAAGCGTGAATACGTTGGAGGTAAGCGATTTGACATTCGATACCAATAACAATTTCAGGGCTATACACTCATCGCCCTTTTTTTTGCGCGGAAGTTCGAATGTAAGATTGCAGAATGTTACATTCTCTTTTCAGAATTATGATGTGTGGCAACTCGATAATACTAATGAGGTTTTTATTAGAAATTGTAAAATAATAGGGAAAATATCCTTCCTTGGAAAAGCTTCGCAATTGTTTATCGATAGCTGCAACTTTTATTTAACAAACGATGCAGAAAATGCGCTTCACTCATGGGGTGGCAATGGAATCAGCCTTACTAACTCAACGTGTCGCGATTATGATAATAAGGATATAAACAACGGTGCAGGTTGGGGTAAAGGCCGTTTTTTTCATGCTGCGGGTAATGCCGGCAGTACGCGGCATACTTATTTGGGGAATAACAGAACGTATGATCTGGCGGTAAGGCCCGTGGGAACGGATCAAAATTCTGGTGAGCAATTTTTATGGGAAGGCTTCTCTGCGAAGTGGTCGGGCGTAGCAAGTGCATCGTCTCAATCAGAAACCAATTTACGGCAGTTTTCTAAAACCCTGGCTCCCGGAATGTTTATCGCGGTAATCACAAAAGGCAGGGGCGTGGGGCAATCCCGATGGGTTCGCTCTGATAAAGGCTCTGCTATTGTACTGGAACGACCATGGAATGTGCCTCCGGATAATACAAGCACTATTGCTATTGGCCACTTTGCTGATAAAATAGTGATGTATAAAAATTATATTGACGGGAAGGCGGAAGCCGTAAACAGGGATGAGAACGCCTCGTCAGGGATACAGCCTTATGGAGGGGTTTTAAACTTTATCGCTGACGGAAATATTTTAACAGATGTCAGGGCAGGAATCTCAAACTGGTCTACACAACATACTACAGGGATCGATCCGAATTATTTTAATCTCTATGTAAATAATACAATTAGCAAAAGCAGGTGGGGTATTATGAATGCGCTGCTGGAGTTGAAAAGAGCCGAGACCGGATTAATGGGAACTATCTACCGCAAAAATATTATTCAAAATGCAATTGAATCGGGTATTGCTATATGGCTGAGTCCTTCCGGTACACCGATTATGGACAATTTTTTATATGAGCACAATGCGTTTTTAAATGTAGCCAGAGGTTTTTATCTGCGGAATAAGCCAGCTGCTAATATCACTGATCAGACTTTTTATAAAAATAGCTTCAGTTCAAGTGCAGGGTACCCGGCAATCGCTTTAACGGATAATAATAAGTTTCGGGGTAATACTTATAAGGGATTCACTGCCGCATATTCGGGAAACCTGTCGGCAAATGCGATAGCTGCACCTTTTCATGTTATTGAAATTCCGGGTGCCGCTAAAGACTCAATCATCACTATGCCTTTTACACTTTGGAATGCGGGTTCATCAGAATTGAATTTCCAACTTAAAACCGATGTTAAATGGCTCAATGTTTCCGAAAATTCGGGCCGCATAAAAGATGAAAGGATGAGCAATCATATTGTGTTAAAAGCAGATCCCGCCGGATTGTCTGCCGGTTTACACCGGGCTCATCTGTCGGTAATCTCAGGTAACCACATCAGAAAGTACACCGTATTGCTCAATGTTGTTGAAGAGTTTATAAAAAGTGAAAGAAAGAAAGCAGAGAAAGATTGATACTCGGTTTTAAAAAGTCAGATCAGGCGATCGCGATAAATAATGTAACAAATTGAACCTCAGTTGACAACGCTTCTGAGGTTTTTTTTTGTAATCTACCCCTCTGGAAAAAATATTTCTGAGAGAAAAATACACACTTCTTGTGAAAACAATTGTTTAATTTTGTGTTATGGTGAGTGATCAGGCTTTTCGTGAGGAAAGCAGATCTTAAACATTCGCGGATTTTCGTACCCATTGATGGTATCCTTTCTCAATACGCGAACACGAGTTTTGTTTTTAATTCTTTGACTGGCTTTGATAGTATATGGAACAGCCGATGACATTTTTCAACTGGTCGTTAAAAAAAGTGCTTTTAACAGAATCTGATGCTTTTGTAAAAGCAAAGATCAAAATTGTGTTTGTTATCCTGATTTTTTCATTGGTTAAACTTAGCTGTGTTATTCCGGTGTTATTGCAAAATAATCAGCACCTGCATTTGCCCCGGGCAATTACTATGCTGGTGCTTTATCTTACACTATTAAAACTTCTTCTGGCTAATAAGAACAATCTGAAGATGGTAGCTCATGCTCTGGCGTGTATTGGGTTATTTGTTATCTGGAGCAATGTTTTAATGTATGCGAAAGCCGTTAATCTAATTACGGTTCAGTTTGTCTTTATGATGATTCTGAGTGCCTTTTATATATTGGGCAGGGGCTTCGGAATTTTCTATTCGGCTTTAACCACAATTCCAGTTATATCCTTTTTAGTTTTTCCGGACAAATTAGTTACCTGGAATGGTTTACCAAACGAATTGGCTTCGCCGGGGTATGAAATTATTTTGGTGTTAAACTTCATCTCCATAATATATGCGCACTATCTATTCCAGCAGGCTTTTGTGAAGACACTTGCAGAGAAGGAGAACCTAAATAGGCAATTACACCTGGCGGTAAACGAGGCTAATAACGCTGCATTATCTAAATCGGACTTTTTGTCGAGTATGTCGCATGAACTTCGAACACCGCTCAACTCTGTCATTGGTATTAGTGAGCTTTTATTGATGGATTCAACTAACCAAGAGCAGGAAGAGAACTTAAAGATTTTGAAGTTTTCAGCAGTAAATCTTCATTCGCTTATAAATGACATCCTTGATTTTAATAAACTTGATTCTGAAAGAGTAGAGCTCGAAGCTATTTCTGTTAATTTAAATGAATTAATGAATGATATCTGCGCAGGATTGCAGTTTCAGGCTAAACAAAAGGGTATTAAGTTAATAGTGACAATTGATGAACTACTAAAAAGCCAGGATATCATAAGCGACCCGACACGCATCACTCAAATTATTTACAACTTGGCCGGAAACGCAATTAAATTCACCGAGAAGGGCAGAGTTTCTGTTACACTACAGGTTTTGTGTTTAGATGAGGAGGAAATTACCGTGCGGTTTTCTGTAATCGACACAGGAATAGGTATCAGTGCCGACAAGCAGGAAGCAATTTTTGAACCTTTTACTCAAGCGTCCTCAAGCACCACCCGAAACTTTGGGGGGACCGGTTTGGGACTTGCAATAGTAAAACGTTTGTTGTCTTTGTTTGAAAGTAAAATCAACCTCCAAAGTTCAGCTGGCTCTGGTTCGACCTTCTTTTTTGATATTGTTTTTAAATTAAATAAAGAACCTTCGGGTATAAACGTTGAAAGTCTGGAATCTGAATATGACTTAACAGGCTTGAAGGTTTTGGTTGCTGAAGATAACCAAATGAACCGGGTTTTATTGCTTAAAGTGTTCAGCAAATGGAATAATGAGCCTGTGTTTGCATTAAACGGTAGCGAAGCAATTGAAATGCTAAGCAAAGATTCTTATGATGTTGTTCTGATGGATTTGCACATGCCTCTGATGGATGGATACGAAGCTGCGAGGTCTATCCGGGCTATAGCTGATCCAGTTAAAGCAGCGGTACCCATTATAGCTTTGACTGCGTCTGTATCTGATAATCTTAATTTTAAAATCAAAGAAGCCGGAATGGACGATTATATTCTGAAGCCATTCAAGCTAAAAGATCTTTATAACAAATTGAAAGATATCCCTGTAAAGGTGGTAGCTTGTAAATCGGTGTCTTAATTTCTTCATAATCAACTGGTGTTTATTGGATTTTTCACCAAGTTTTAAAGGTTAGCAAACAACTTTCTCGGAGTAATATTTTTTGCAGCTTAGAATCAATTAGTTGCTCAGGTTTTGTGAAGTGTATGTGAAAAAAATCAAAACTTCATCAAAACTTCATGTTCGCGCGTCATCTTTGAGTTCAATCAAATTTAAAAAGAACATGAAACGATTTTTTATCCTCGGAGCCTTGGCTATAGCAGTTGCTTTTTCATCCTGTACGGACGATAATACATCTTCTGCAACCAAATTCTCTGTTAAGATGACGGATGCACCGGGTGCATATCAGTCTTTATTATTGAATGTAAAAGAAATTCAAGTATTTACTTCAGACGGGATGACCACAATGCCGGTTGGCACGGAACCATTTGATATATTACATTTCAGAATGGGCAAAGATACATTGCTTGCTTCTCAGGATATTCCTGCAGGTCAGCTGCAAGAGATTCGTCTGGTTTTAAATGAAACAGGAAATACGGTTATGGTGGATGGTGTAGAGCATAATTTAACCACACCAAGTGCACAAAGTTCGGGTTTAAAACTGAAAGTAAATGCCGATTTAAGTGCTGGTAGCGAGTATACTTTATTGCTTGATTTCGACGCTGCAAAATCCATCGTGAAAACCGGGAACGGAAAATATATCTTAAAGCCTGTAATCAGAGCTATACCGCAGGCAATATCAGGTTCAATGAGGGGCGTTATTTCTCCGGCTGCTGCAAGTCCGAAAATATATGCTATCACCGGTACTGATACCATTGGTACAATCTCGGATTCAACAGGTGCTTTTTATTTTCCAGGATTAAAAGCCGGAACTTATAAGGTTGATATTGTGCCTGTTAACCCTTATCAAGTTAAAAGTCTTGAAAATATTTCGGTAGTAAATGGTTCTACAAAAGATTTAGGAACGATTACCATTGTTCAATAAAGGTAAAGCCTTGCTGTTTTAAACAGCAGGTTTGTTTATAAATACGGCCCGTAAAATAGCGATAGCTTTTTACGGGTTTTTTTTGCAAAAGCTTAACTGACGGTAATTTAAAAAACTTCCTGTGTCGCCTTAGAATACGAATACAGTACATGTTTATCCGACTGTACCAAGTATCGACTTGTTAGCAGCTTTGATTTTCTATCTCAAAAGGTTCTACCAGACATTTACTGATAATAACTTTCTCATTTAAACCCTCCTGCATCATCCCGGCCATTGTATCTCTGAGGCTCAATGTCATATCCAGAAGCAAGGCTGTACTGCTGTCTGTGTAAGGCTTTAATAGCTCAAGTCGTTTATCCAGTTGGGATGTATGAATGGTTTCATTGTTCCTACCTGATGCTTTAAAAATTAAGTCCCCCAATATATCCACACGCTCTATTGTATAGCTCACTAACCTATCTGTATAGCTCGAAAATAAGTCATTGTAATCATGATTCTTAACGGCAGAATCAATTCGGGATACCCGCTGATATAATAAAATATTTTCCTTTTCAAGTGTGATATTATTAATCCCGGCAAGCTGATTTGTTTTATTAGTTAGTTCGGAAAACAAGTTTCCTAGCATTTGTACTGCTTTGTCTTTTGAGCCAAGTAATAGTTCCGGTTTGAGAGTAAATTCATTCGACGTAGTAGCGTTTTCTGCTTCCTTTCTATCGCTGGCAAGCAAAAGGCGATAAGCAGTTTCTAAAACTTCGTAACGCAGCTCATTGAAAAAGAGAAGGTTGCTTTCAATGTTTTGAAGGTATTCAGTACTTTTCATTTTGGTTTATTTTGGTTTAATGCTGGTGTTTTTCGCTTTCCATAGCGGAAAGACGCGAAAGTTCCAATATAAAAAAAAGGGGAAGATATTTGCTTGATTTAGCCTGCATTTTTAGCAGAAAGCAATTATTGTATTGAAGATTTTACCTTGCAGCCCGACCGCTTAATTAATTGATATCACTTCGACAGCTGACACGAATCAGGATGTATGTTTTCTGGTTGAAAGATATTTGTATATCAAAATTGAAGATCATGAAGATGTTAGCGCTATTAATTGTTTTTTCGATAGTTTCTGCGATATCGGAAGTGTCTTTATTACAAACTACTCGCAGCAAGCAGGAGCGAATAGTGATAAATAAGAAATGCGAAATTTTTAATAATGGCGGAGCAAAGCTTGGCTACATCACCTGTGCATCACATTGCTTTTTCCTATAGGCAAAAAAAATCGGATCGAATTAATATAAACACTTTACATATGAGAAATCTAATTTTACCATTAATTGCAGCAATTTTAGTAATTATCAGTTGCGAAAGCAAAAGAGCAAAAATCGGATCAGCCGATTCCGTCTCTACCGACACAAGCTTTGAAAGTTCGGGAATGATGGGTATGGATACTTCCCTACATGGTTACGGAAGATCAGGCATGATGAGGTCCAGGCAGGCAATGATGGACCAGATGCATCAGATGAGAATGTCGGGTAATACGGATCATGACTTAGCAACCATGCTCATTTATCACCATAGGGGAGCTATAAATATGTCGGAGGAAGAGTTGAAATCCGGTACTGATCAGGAAATGAAAGATATAGCGAAGAAGATAAAGGACATGAGTCAAAAGGAGATTGATGATTTGAAATCCATTGCAGAAAGATACAAATCATCGGCTAAGGATTACAGCCCCGAAAACAAAAGCCGGGGATTGGGTATGGCTATGAATAAAAACATGATGGCGATGATGGAAATGGGTGATACGACTGCCAAAAGCGTTGATCATCAGTTTGCTAAAATGATGAAAAGGCATCATGAGCATGGTGTTGTGATGGGGGAAATGGTTTTAGAGCACAGTAAAGATCAGACGTTTAAAACCATTGCTAAAAAAATGATTGACGATCAAAAAGGAGATATACAGAAATTACAGGCATGGCTGGATAAGCAGAAAGGATAGTTCTGAGTTTTTAATTTAATAGTGTTGATTGAGGGGCCAGCGGATTAATTCTCTGGCTTCTTTATTGATCTTCTGGGATTGCTTTTCCAAGGAGTAATTAAAAACTGTATTTTCTTCTTATTTTAATAAATTATCCACGAAGCTTTGCATTTTTTCTGAGTTATAGTCGGCCATGCCCTCATGCTTGAATACAATTTTACCTCTTTTATCTATAAGCACAGTAGTTGGAACACTGCCTTTAAAAAGTGCCTCGGAGATGTTGCTGCCCTGAGAGAAAACCGGCAGATCATAGTTGTTTTTTTTCATAAAATTTTGGGCAGCATTTTGTTTATTATCTACATCTACCATTAAAAAGATCATCTGCTGATTGTCTTTATACCGGGCTTTAAGCGAATTGATAGAAGACATTTCTGCGATACACGGCGGACACCAGGTGGCCCAGAAATTCAGAAAAATTACTTTGTCTTTCATTCTTGAAATATCCAGATGTTGGCCATTCGAGCCGATAAATAGCGTTGCAGGAGCATTTGGGTAATCAGAATCATTTTCTGATTTGCTAATGCCGGGCTGATACAACCCTGTTTTAATGAGCGCTTTTAATAGAAATGCCTTTGCGTTTGGATTGAAGGCGATAATGGCTAAAAGCATCAGCGAAATGATAAAGCCCAGATTTGATTTTAAATATCTCATTGTAAAAGTCAGAAAAAAAAGAGCTGATTGATGTCAGGAAAATCTGCTCTTAGGTAAAGATCGTCAAGATCGTTTAAGGGGTCTGTAAAGTTTGTGTTTTTCTTTAAAAGATGACTTGTGATAAACATCTCAGCACAAATGCCAGCAGGCGTCTTTATTCATTCAGTTTCCTGTTTAACTAGTTCACGAATTTTAAAAAAGTGATCTGCGTCATTTTATTAAAGATGTATTAATCGCTTCTTTGAAAAAAAAGATAATTATGTCTTTTATTTACAAATCGTGCCTGTAGGGTAACCCAGGTTCATAAACAAGATATGTCATATGAAACGAAATAAAAACTTAATCGAGTTGTCCAGAGACCACCATCACGGCTTGCTTTTGGGATGGAAAATAAAGCAGGGACTTAAACTGAACACCCCAATTGAGGTGATGGCCGATTATGTGCAGCACTTTTCCGCACATGCTTTATTTCCTCATTTCGATGAGGAAGAAAATCAGGTACTCGGTTATCTCGATTTACAGGACAATTTTAGAAAACGCACCATTACAGAGCATTTGGAAATCAGGGAAGCGGTGAGGCTTATCGCAGATTCGGCTCTTTGTGATAAAGACGCACTCATGAATCTGGCACACAAGGTAGAGGCACATATTCGATTTGAGGAGCGTGAGTTATTTCCGTACATCGAAACACTTTTAACCGAAGAGGAACTTGATGAAATGGGCAAACTTATAAACGAACTGCATCAACCGTATTTAGAAACTTATCCAAATGAATTCTGGAACCGGTAGCGTATGAAGTGGGTAGAAACAATAAACTTTGAACGTAGGACCTTCCTGAATTTTATTTTGCTGGCTTTATTCGGCGCCTTGTTAAGATACATGTTGTGTTTTCCGTTACCGGCACTAAATTATTTGAATATTCTTCATGCACACTCTCATTTCGCTTTCTCAGGATGGATGTTTATGGCCCTTGTTATCCTGCTCATAAAACAGATGCCCCCAAAGAACTTACTGGCTTTTAAATGGATTTTGCTGCTTACACAGATAGTCTCTTTTGGAATGCTCATCGGTTTTTCTTTGCAGGGATACAAAGCCATCTCAATTATCTTTTCTACCCTTTTTCTTTTTATAAGCTATTGGTTTAGCTATGCAGCCTACAATAAATTGGCTAATAAAGAGGATAAAGTTTCAGAGATGTTGGTTAAAGCCAGCCTTTGGTTTCTTGTTGTTTCATCACTCGGCCCACTGGCTTTAGGCGCTTTAAAAGCGACCGGCAATACTGGAATTGTTTATCAGAATGCCATCTATTTTTACCTTCATTTTCAAATGAACGGATGGATGTTATTTGCTGCTCTGGCCCTTATTTCATCACGTTTTAACAAATTGGATAATTATGCTCAGAAAAACCTGGTGCCTTGGGTGAAGATGTTTATCCTCTCAACAATTCCGCTTTTTTTCATATTCACGTTATGGTCGAAACCATCGTTATTGCTACAAATAATTGCACTTGCCGGGGCATTGCTGAACGTGCTAAGCTGGGCTATTATGATTCATAAGCTCAAAAACAAAGTCGAGAACCTGCCTTTTCTCATCCGAATCGCAGTACTGGCAATTTCAATTAAAGTGGTTTTTCAGGTATTGGTTTGTGTGCCCCAAATAGGCGAGTGGGCTTTTTCTAACCGCAACCTGATTATAGGTTATGTGCACCTGATAACTCTTGGCTGTATAACGCCTGTCATTTTTAGTTTATTTTTTAAACCGCGGGTAATAAAAAGCGCTGAAAAGTTTTACGTCTTACTGGTAATTACTTACCTGGCAATTCTTTTTACTCAACCGGTTCTGGGCTTGTTCCATATAGTCATCCCTCATTTACAGCAATGCCTTTTGATTGTTTCGCTCTTGTTTTGTTTGTCGGGCATTATCTTTTACAATAAGCTTCTATCTCAATTTAAATCAAAATCAATAAGCAATTTTCAAACATCGTTCACTAAAATTTTTCAATGAAAGCAACAACTAAGCTTTGGATTGCCTTCGGGCTTGTAGTGGGTTTATCCTTCGCGGTACTCATTTATTATGGATTCGAAATTTATCAGAAAGCTCCGCCAATTCCCGTCAGAGTCGTAACTACAGATAATACGGAACTATTTTCTGGTCAGGATATAAAAGACGGCCAGAACGTATGGCAAAGTATGGGCGGACAGGAGGTAGGTTCTATCTGGGGGCACGGGGCCTATGTAGCTCCGGACTGGACAGCAGACTGGCTTCGCCGCGAGGCTTTGTTCTTTCTCAATTTCTGGGCGAAGCATGATCATCAGTCGACTTACGATCAATTGAATGAGGAGCAGAAAAGTGGTTTGCAAACCCGGCTCCAGAAAGAACTTCGTGCTAATACCTATGATCCGGAAACCAGGATTTTAACTGTTTCTCCGCTGCGGGGGATGGCTTTCGAACATCTTCGAAAATATTACTCTTCGTTGTTTACAGACGATCCGGCCTTTAATCAGCTAAGGGATGATTATGCCATTGCAAAGAACTCTATCAAAGATCCGAACAGGATGCGGCAGATGAATACCTTTTTCTTCTGGGCAAGCTGGGCCTGTGTGACTAATCGCCCAGGAGAAACCGTGTCTTATACTCACAACTGGCCGCCGGATAAACTGATCGGCAATGTTGCCACCGGCGATTTGATTATGTGGACAGGATTCAGCGTAATCGTGCTGCTTCTGGGAATAGGTCTTCTTGCCTTTTACAATGCTAAAACCAATGATGCCGATCACGAGGAAACTGTTCCCGAAACTGACCCGATGATGAATTCATCATCAACTCCTTCCATGCGTGCTACCCTCAAGTACTTTTGGATTGTATCGGCACTTATGCTTGTGCAGGTAATTCTCGGAGTTGTAACCGCTCATTTTGGTGTTGAGGGAGGGGGCTTTTATGGCATTCCTCTTGATGAAATAATGCCCTATTCGTTAAGTCGAACCTGGCATGTACAGTTAGGAATATTCTGGATTGCGACTTCATGGTTAGCCACGGGTTTGTATATAGCCCCGGCTGTTTCAGAATATGAGCCAAAATTCCAAAAACTAGGTGTTAACGTGCTTTTTATTGCACTAATTGTCGTGGTTGTGGGTTCTATGATTGGCCAATGGTATGGAGTTATGCAACGTCTTGGTCTGGCAGAGAATTTTTGGATTGGTCACCAAGGATATGAATATGTGGATCTTGGCCGTTTGTGGCAGATATTCCTTTTGGTCGGGCTTTTCCTATGGTTATTCCTTATGGTGCGGGCCTTACTTCCTGCCCTTCGGAAGAGGACAGGCAGTCGACATTTATTAATCATGTTCATTGTGGCGTCGGCAGCTATAGCTATGTTTTATGGAGCAGGACTGATGTGGGGACGGCAAACTAACCTGGCCATTGCCGAGTACTGGCGCTGGTGGGTGGTTCATCTATGGGTTGAAGGTTTCTTCGAGGTATTTGCAACAGTTGTTGCGGCGTTCCTTTTCGTCAGAATGAGGTTACTTAACGAAACATCGGCAACTTTAAATGTGTTGTTTGCCACCATTATCTTCCTTTCGGGAGGTATTCTCGGAACGTTCCACCATCTTTATTTTTCAGGAACACCGAAAGCAATTATGGCTTTGGGAGCAAGTTTTAGTGCACTGGAGGTCGTTCCGCTGGTGTTGATTGGCTACGAGGCATATCATAACTATCGCTTAAGCGGAAAAAAAGGATGGGTGAGTGGATACAAATGGCCGATCTATTGCCTTATAGCAGTTGCTTTCTGGAACTTTCTCGGCGCCGGTATTTTTGGCTTCATTATAAATCCGCCAATTGCACTTTATTATATGCAAGGATTAAATACCACTCCATTACACGGCCATACAGCTTTATTTGGTGTTTACGGAGTACTTGGTATTGGTTTAATGCTGTTTGTGCTAAAAGGCCTTTATCGTCAAAATGTCTGGAAAGATGGTTTGATAGGATTTGCTTTCTGGTCTATTAACATCGGGTTGATGCTGATGGCTCTTTTAAGCCTTCTTCCGATGGGAATGTTGCAGGCTATCGCCAGCGTAAACGAAGGGATGTGGTACGCACGATCTGCAGAGTTTATGCAGCAACCGGTTATGGAAACATTTCGATGGTTAAGAGCAATAGGCGATACGATATTCGCGATAGGAACTATAGCTCTGGCCGTGTTTGTAATCGGGCTTAAATTTGGATGGAGCTTCAAAAAGGACGAATTTGATATTCGTTCTGGAAGAGAATAAGAATAATCGAAAAAACACAAAAGCACGTCCGATGCTTTTGTGCTTTTTAAGGCTTGCAATACATCGGAAAAACGAATTTGATTATCACAATCACTGTAATCTGTAATTCGTGTCAAAAGAATAATTATCAATTTAATTCATTATAATAAAAGATATATTTGTCTTTAATTAAACATACGTAACCATGGACATTCTTAATGTAACACTTATCGAACCGCGCTTGAAGCACCCTACTATTTTTGAGAAGTTTGATTCTTTAAAATCCGGTGAGGGTTTTACTATTCATAATGATCACGATCCTAAGCCGCTGTACTATCAATTGCTTGGAGAAAGAGGTCAGATATTTACCTGGGAATACCTGGAAGACGGTCCCGAAATCTGGAAAGTTAGAATCTGTAAAAAGAAAGAAGGGGAGGACGAAGTAACCATTGGCGAAATCGTTGCAAAGGATTTTCGCAAGGCTCAGGTTTTTAAAAAATTCGGAATCGACTTTTGCTGCGGCGGTAAGAAAACCTTATCGGAAGTTTGCGAGAAGAAGGGGATTGACCTTCAAAGTGTAGAAGCCCAACTCGAAGCGATTGACAAAGAAAGCAACGGTACATCGCAAAACTTCCAAAGTTGGAATCTTGACTTCTTATGCGACTATATAATAAATACTCACCACAATTATGTTAGGGAAAGCATACCCTTCCTGGTTGAGATATCTCAGAAAGTGGCTAGAGTACATGGAGATCATCATCCCGAACTTCTGAAAATCGCAGAGGTTTTCGGCCGTATTGCACATGATTTAAGTATGCACATGATGAAAGAAGAAAAGATACTGTTTCCGTACATCAAGGAAATGGTTGCGGCACAAAAAGGAAATATAGCTTTGCCTGCTTCGCATTTTGGTCAGGTTGCTAATCCGATTAACGTGATGGAAATGGAGCACGAAGGTGCCGGGGAGGATCTGGTAGAAATTCGCGAGCTAACAAGCGATTATCTTTTACCAGAAGACGCTTGTACATCCTATCGCATACTTTACCAAAAACTTGAAGAGTTTGAACATGACCTTTTCCAGCACGTACATCTGGAGAATAATATTTTGTTTCCAAAATCAATAGAACTGGAAAAAAATCTTAGATAGTTTGTTTTAGTATACGGGGAGCCTATGTTATTGTCGAAATCATGTGAATATGCTATTAGAGCTGGGATCTATATAGCATATAGAAGCAGTAAAAACGAGAAGGCCGGAATTCTGGAAATCTCAGAAGCAATAGGTTCCCCGATACCTTTTACAGCTAAGGTCTTACAGGCCATGTCGCGCAAGAAAGTGATAAGTTCTCATAAGGGGCCTAACGGCGGATTTTTTATAGAAAATCCTTCGTCTGTATACTTGATTGACATTATCAGAGCGATTGACGGCAACCGCCTTTTTACATCTTGCATCATGGGACTTAAAACCTGTTCGGATACAAAGCCTTGTCCTATGCATGATCAAATTAAACCGATTCGGACACAGTTGTTGATAGAATTTAGCGAAAAATCTGTTTTGGATACTTTAATTGAGGAGGAACAGCAGAAGCAT
Organism: uncultured Sphingobacteriaceae bacterium; assembly: GCA_946887045.1. Next base: position 32,480 of record CAMPKC010000012.1, read on the forward strand.
TTTTTAAAGTAGGAAATTGTTTCATGCCCGTAGAATTTCTGCGGTTAAATCTTTTTCAAATACTCGGCAGAATACTTAGGTTTGCAAATATATAAGATATGATATTATCCAAATCTTGCGAGTATGCGATACGGGCTTCCATCTATATCGCGTATAAAAGCCATAAAGGGGAGAAGGCAGGGATTGTCGAAATTTCTGAGGCCGTTGGTTCTCCAACCCATTTTACTGGCAAAATTCTTCAGGCATTATCAAGAAAAAAAGTTATATCTTCAGTAAAAGGTCCTCATGGTGGTTTTTTTATCACTGATCCTACTTCGGTTTATCTTATCGATATTGTTCGGGCTGTAGACGGAAACGAACTGTTTAGTGCGTGCGTAATGGGTTTAAAAAGCTGTTCTGATGTAAAACCCTGTCCGATGCATGAGCAGGTGAAACCAATCAGAACCCAGCTGCTGATAGAATTTAGCAAAAAATCGGTCCATGAAATGGTGCAGGAGTTTGAAAAGAAAACATACTTTCTCAAATAAATTGATGTCATTTAATTTACTCTTCGGGTAGATTCGTTTAGTTTCCACAAGCTTTAATTTTTCTGAAATTTATTTTTGAAATATGATTTAGATCATATTTATTCTTTTATTAAAAGATAAATTTGTCTTTAATTAACAGCACGTCACCGGAACACCGATTACGTCATTTACATAATCTAACAGAAATAGAAAAATAAATCAAATGATACTAAGTCGACATAAAATTGATACATCCTAGTCGTTTTTTAGTATTAAAATAGAGGATAAAATTGTCTTAAATAACAACTAAATTATATCACACAGGGAATGAAAAATTTAAATTTATTAATGATCGCATTGATTCTAGGGGTGGCCGCAGCTACAAGCAGTTGTGGCGGTAGCAGTCAGAGTGCTTCATCTGAAGAGTCAACGACAGGATCTTCAGCCGTGACTGAAGAAATCGCGGTAGTCGACCCGGAGGCTAAAAGCGACAGCAAAGGAATTGGCCGCTTTACTTCCGTTGAAATTGGATCTGTAGACAAAGCAATGGCCGAAAAAGGTGAAGCCATATTTACCTCAAAATGTTCGGCCTGCCACAAAACAAGCGATGAAAAAATTGTGGGTCCTGGCTTGAAAGATGTTACTCTGAGACGCACTCCGGAGTGGATTATGAACATGATAACCAATCCTGAAGAAATGACTAAGAAGGATCCGGTAGGAAAGGCGCTTTTCGAGAAGCATTTGGTCCAAATGACATTCCAAAATGTATCTGATGACGAGACTCGTCAGATTCTTGAATTCCTTCGTCAGAACGACACTAAATAATTTAAACCTTATAAATCATGAAAATTAATTTAAAAAAATCACTTTTTCTGGCCGCTGCAGCCTCTATTGCATTCGCGGCCTGTAAGCCAGGGAAAGCTGTAGAATCAGCAGATGCGGACGCGTCTCAAAAGGTATACGTCGCTCCCGGAAAATTTGACGAACTGTATATGTTCGCATCAGGAGGATTTAGTGGCCAGATAGCAGCATACGGTCTTCCTTCGGGCCGTTTGTTAAAAGTTATTCCGGTTTTCTCTCAAAATCCCGAAAACGGTTATGGGTATTCCGAAGAGACAAAGCCTATGCTTAATACATCTCATGGATTTGTTCCATGGGATGATACTCACCATCCGCAATTATCAAAAACTAACGGACAGGACGACGGCAGATGGCTTTTCATCAACGGAAATAATACTCCCAGAATTGCCAGGATTAACCTTGCAACATTTAAAACAGAAGAGATTCTTGAGTTGCCAAATGTAGGAGGAAACCACGCATCTCCATTCTGTACAGAAAATACAGAATACATCGTGGGCAATACGCGCTTCAGTATTCCATTAGATGCTACAGAAGATGCGTCTATTGAAACTTACAAAGAGAATTATAAAGGTGCCGCTACATTTATAAAGGTTGATAAGGATAAAGGAACGATGAACCTTGCATTCCAACTCGTTATTCCGGGCTATAATTATGATTTGGCAAGAGCGGGTAAAGGTGTATCAAAAGACTGGATTTTCTTTTCTACTTACAACACCGAGCAGGCTAATACTTTGTTGGAAGTGAATGCAAGTCAGCGTGATAAGGATTTTATCATGGCTGTAAACTGGAAAAAAGCTGAAGCACTGGTGGCGCAGGGAAAAGGCAAAAAAGTTCCTGCAAAATATGCACACAATGTATGGGATGAAAAAACACACTCCGCAACCTCTACTATTAAAAAGGATGTTTTGATGCTGGATGTAAAAGACTATCCCGGACTTGTATACTACATTCCATGCCCTAAATCTCCGCACGGCGCAGATGTGAGTCCGAACGGGGAATTTATAGTTGCGAGCGGAAAATTGGCAGCGGTAATTCCTGTGTTTTCATTCAAAAAAATGCTGAATGCAATTGATAAAAAACAATTTGAAGATCAGCCTGCTGACATGGGAATTCCTGTTCTTAAATATGCATCTGTTTTGGAAGGTGAAGTTGAAAAACCAGGATTAGGACCATTACACACGGAGTTCGACGATCAGGGATATGCTTACACTTCAATGTTTGTTTCATCAGAGATTGTGAAATGGAAACTCGATACCCGTGAGATTATTGACCGTATTCCGACTTATTATTCTATTGGGCACTTATCTGTTCCGGGTGGTGATAACAAGAAACCATACGGAAAATATGTGGTTGCTTTGAATAAGATCACCAAAGACAGGTATTTGGCTACAGGTCCGGAATTAACACAGTCGGCACAACTGATCGACATTACAGGTAATAAAATGAAGCTACTGCTTGATTTTCCAACTATTGGTGAGCCGCATTATGCCCAATCAATTGCTGCAGATTTAGTAACTAAAAATCAGGTGAAATTCTTCAAGCTGGAAGAAAATCATCATCCATATGCGGTGAAATCAGAGAAAGATGCCAGGGTAGTAAGGAAGGGAAACCGTGTTGATGTGTACATGACAGCTATTCGTTCGCACCTGGCTCCCGATAATATTGAAGGAATTAAACAAGGTGATGAAGTGTATTTCCATGTAACTAATCTTGAGCAAGACTGGGATGTACCTCATGGATTTGCAGTAAAGGGAGCGAATACAGCAGAACTCCTTGTTATGCCGGGTGAAACAGCAACTTTAAAATGGACACCAGACCGCAGTGCTATTTTTCCATTCTATTGTACGGATTTCTGCTCTGCATTGCACCAAGAAATGGCTGGATATATCCGCGTGTCTCCGGCAAGTTCTACTGTGCCAATCTCATTTAAATTAGGCAACAACCCTGTTGCAAAAAAATAAATTCCATACCCGGGCTTGTCCCGGGTATTTTAAACCTTTTATCGACATGCAAAACAGATCCAGAGTAATTATAGCTATATGTGCCTTGCTGATGATAAGTGCTTACTTCTTACCTCTGTGGCAAATTATTCTTGAAGCTCCTCAATATCCCGAAGGATTGGGGATGAAAATTTGGCTGGATAATATCACTGGTAATGTTGATCAGATTAACGGTTTGAACCATTATATCGGCATGAAACACATTATAGTTGATGAATTTATTGAATTTAAAATTCTGCCTTATGTCTTCGCGATTATTATTCTGATTGGGTTGCTTACTGCTCTCAGAGGCAGTTTAACCTGGTTATGGGTGTGGTTTTCTCTTCTGGTAATTTTTGCGATAATAGGTTTAACGGATTTTTATTTGTGGGAATATGACTACGGTCACAACCTTGACCCTATGGCAGCCATAAAAGTACCTGGTATGAATTATCAACCTCCGCTAATTGGGTACAAGCAACTGCTCAATTTTGTCGCCGGTTCGTTTCCTGATCTTGCGGGTGTTATTGTAGGTATAGCAGGCCTGACTTCCGGGGGAGTTTTGTTTTATGAACAACGATTAAAAAGAAAATCAACGAAACTTAGATATTTTAATACAAAAGCCGATATATGTAACCCTGCATGATCTCAAACGGCGCAGCCCTCTTGAGTACCAAAACAATCATTGACACACGAAAAATCTAATATCTCACATCTCAAATCTCTTCAAATGAAAAAGCTATTTAGTTTACTTCTTTTTTCATCGATGCTGTTAGCCTCCTGCAGCCGCGAACCTGAACCTATAGCATATGGAGAGGACGCTTGTGAGCATTGCAAGATGACCATAATGGATCAAAAATACGGAGCTGAAATAGTTAGTGAAAAAGGAAAAATATTCAAGTTTGACGCAGCGGAATGTATGGTGGATTTTATTCGAAAAACACCAGATAAATTTAGCTCCCAAAAAGATATTTTTTTGACAGTAAACGTAGCAGCACCGGGCACTCTGATATCTGCAGATAAGGCTTTCTTTTTGAAAGACAGAGCGTTTAAATCTCCGATGGGTGGTAACCTGGCATCGTTTACGTCAATGCAGCTGGCTGAAAATAATTTGCAGAACGCTGATGGCAAAATTCTAACCTGGACAGAGTTGTTAAAACATGTAAACTGATTTAGCAATGAAAATCCTGAGCTCTGTAATTTGTCTCTTAGCGCTGAATCTTTCAACGGATGCAAAAACCATTGTTGTAGCCCCCGCTACTCAGGTTTCGTCATTAAAGAAAGCCATCGCCATAGCAAATGATGGAGATACTATTCTTGTACTGAAAGGGACTTACCCTTCTTTCAATACCATTATCAATAAAGAAGTGACTATTCTCGGTAAAGATTTTCCAATCCTCGATGCTCAACTGAAGGAAGAAGTAATTACTATCCGCGCAAATAATGTAAAGTTTGACGGCTTCATTATCAAAAACTCGAAATCCGGAGATATGCGTGATTTTGCGGGTATCCGATTACACAGAGTAGAGAACGTAACTATCAGTAACAACAGGCTAACCAATAATTTTTTTGGTATATACCTGTCCGATTCTAAAAATATTAAAGTACGGGGTAATACGGTTAAAGGCGCCCGAATCGCTCAGAGCTCAGGTAATGGCATTCATGCATGGCAGTGCAATTCAGTTGAAATAACGAACAATTCGGTAGCCGGGCACAGAGACGGCATTTATTTTGAATTTGTTAAATCAAGTTTGATTGAGGGAAATACCAGTGCCGGAAATCATCGATACGGCTTGCATTTTATGTTCTCTGACGACGATCAGTATAGAAAGAATATTTTTAAAAATAATGGCTCGGGCGTAGCGGTGATGTATTCAAAACGGATCCTTATGCAGCAAAATATCTTTCTTGAAAATTGGGGCAGTTCTATTTATGGTCTCCTGCTGAAAGATATCACACGCAGTCGGATTAGTGGCAATACTTTTACCAGAAATACAACGGGCATTTACATGGAGGGATGTGAAGGTATCACCGTACACCAAAATAATTTCATGAACAACGGCTGGGGAATCAGAGTGCTGGCAAATTGTGTGAATAATAGCTTTGAGAGGAATAATTTTAAAGCAAATTCTTTTGACGTTACCACAAACGGCTCTTTAAGTCTGAATGATTTTCGAAAGAATTTTTGGGACAAATATGAAGGCTACGATTTGAATAAAGACGGCACCGGCGATATACCTTATCGCCCCATTAGCCTGTACGCTCAAATTATAGAACAGATGCCTCAAAGTGTGATGTTAATGAGAAGTTTTATTGTAAATCTTTTAGATAAAGTTGAAAGAGCAATACCCTCACTCACTCCCGAATCTGTAAAAGACGATTTACCAAGCATGAAACAATGGGCGAGATAATTCAAATAAGAGGACTAAAAAAGGCCTTCGGCAAGCTTGAAGTGTTAAAAGGTATTGATTGCGATTTTCCAGAAGGCAAGGTAATATCCGTTCTGGGACCCAACGCTTCCGGGAAAACCACGCTGATAAAATCAATCCTTGGAATGGTTATTCCTGATAGCGGAGAAATTCTGTTTAAGGGAATGCCTGTAATAAATACGTTCGAATACAAATCCAGCATCGGCTATATGCCACAAATAGGGCGTTATCCAGAAAATATGAAAATGGGACAGCTCTTTGAAATGATGAAGGATTTGCGAAAAATGCCGGCTCAGGATGATGATCTTGTCCGGATTTTTAATCTGGAAAGTATGTTTAACAAAGCGATGCATACCTTATCCGGGGGAACCCGACAGAAAGTAAGTGCAGCGCTGGCATGTATGTTTAATCCGGATGTTCTTATTCTGGATGAACCAAGTGCAGGACTGGACCCGCTGGCTGCAGAACATCTGAAGGATAAGATAAAAGAACAAAAAGCCAAAGGGAAACTGATTTTAATTACCTCTCATATAATGAGTGAGGTAGACGAAATTGCCGATTCTGTACTTTATTTATTCGAGGGAAAAGTGAAGTTTTACAAGCCGCTTAATCAAATAAAAACAGAGACAGGAGAGGAGCGGTTGGGTAGGGCATTAACCAAGATTTTAGATTAATGAGATGTTGAAGATCGCGAAATATATAATCCTGGACATTGTAAAAGGTAAAGTCTTAATCTCTTACACCATCATGCTTGCTGCGATATCAACAGCTATTTTTATGATGGATGCAGATGTAACAAAAGGCCTGGTTAGCGTCTCGACAGTAGTTATGATAATGATTCCGCTGGTGAGTATTATTTTTGCCACAACCTACATTTTCAACGCCAGCGAGTTTACCGAACTTTTGGTGTCGCAGCCGATCAGTCGTAAGGATATTCTTCTGGGAAAATATATCGGTATAGGGACATCCATTTTAGGCGCTTTTATTCTAGGCGTATGCGTACCTGTCGGTTTATTTGCGTTGTCGACAACCGCTTTCATGCTAATGCTGATGGGCTGTCTGCTTACTCTGGCTTTCATTTCCCTGGCATTTTTAGCTTCAACTCTCACATCTGATAAAGCCAAAGGTATCGGCTTGTCGCTGATGATCTGGTTTTACTGCGCCATTGTTTTCGATGGCCTGGTGCTTTTGTTCTTATTCTCATTCAGCGACTATCCGCTTGAAAAAGCGATGATTCTGCTCACGGCTCTCAACCCGGTTGACTTAGGTCGCGTAATGATTTTGCTTCAGCTGGATATTTCGGCCCTGATGGGATATACCGGCGCTTTGTATCAGAAGTTTTTTGGCGGCGGCTACGGTATGATTTTTTCTGTAGTGCTGCAAATTTTATGGATAATAATACCTTTGCACTTCGCTTTGAGAGTATTTAGAAAAAAAGATCTGTAACATGTTAAGGAGGGCTTTAGCAGTAATTCTGATAATATGTTTGCAAGGCTTAAGCTTTGCAGGACTGCTGGCGACTATTGGCTTCCGGATGAACAGAACTTACATTGCGGCAAAGTTATGCGAAAACCGGGCTAAGCCTAAGTTAGAATGCATGGGTAAATGTTACCTGAAAAAAATGCAGAAAACGGCAGAAGAACAGAAAGACGCTAATGAAAATACCTTAAAGGATGTTTATTGTGTGATGCCTGTGCAATCGCAAACAGGTTTTTTTTACGCGATAGATCTTAGAAACCTTTTAACTGAACCAGATACCGGGAGGCACTGTAAAGGCTGGCCCCGGCAATCCTTTCATCCTCCGGGGTTCATCTGTTAATGTTTAAAAACTCAGGTTCAGTCTGAGTCCTCAATCTGCTTTCATCTTTTTTTGATGAATTCGGCTATTCAGATAAATATTGAACAGATGATTTTGAAGCTCATCTTCAAAAAACTCCAAAATGAAAAAATTAATACTTTTTGCGGGGATGCTTTGTGCATTCCTGAGCAATATTGATGCTCAAACCAAAGGGATACAGGGAAAGGTAATTGATAAACTTACAGGCGAACCCGTTTCCGGCGCTTCAATTAAAATTAAAGATTTAAACATTGTCAAAACCGACCGTTCCGGAAATTTCAAAATTGAGGTCGGCAATGCCGACACCCTGTTTATTAGCTGTTCGGGTTTCAAAACCTGCTGTTACGTTCCAGCAAGCGGGGCCGGGCAGATCGCGCTGGAACAGGACGTACAGACTCTGAAGGAAATAGTGGTAACTGCCGGTCGCGTAGCGGAGAGCCGACGCGAAGCGCCACTTGCGATTAGTACGATAAATACTTTAGTCCTTAAAGAAACCAAGCCGACTTCTATTGATCAGTTGCTGAATAAAACGAGCGGGGTTTTTATGGTTAACCTGGGTAACGAGCAGCACCAGATGAGTATCCGCCAGCCAATGACAACCAAAAGCCTTTTCCTCTATTTGGAAGACGGTATTCCCGTTCGCACCACCGGACTGTATAATCACAATGCTATGATTGAAATGAATATGGCATCTATTAAGCAAATTGAGCTGATAAGGGGACCCGCTTCGGCGATGTACGGAGCTGAAGCGATCGGTGGCGCAGTAAACGTGATTACCCTGTCGCCTCCTGCGAATTCTACAGGCCAGTTGAGTCTGCAACTTAATACTGACGGCTATAAACGGACTGACATCCAATACGGAGACTCATTTAAAAAAGGCGGGTTTTTAATAGCTGGTTACTATGCTAATAATACGAACGGGAGGTTGCAGCATAGTGATTTTAGTAAAGCGGCAATAAGCCTGAAAGTTAATTATAACCTCAATAATAGCACTCAGTGGATAAATAGCCTTTCTTATAATAACTATTACAGTGATATGTTTGGAGCTCTCGACAGCAGTCATTATGAGCAGAGAGATTTTTCATCCCTAAATAACTTTACATTCCGTAAGGTGAAGGCACTGCGTATTAAATCACAGTTAAATCATCACTGGAATGATTTTGCCGAAATCAAAGCGTCATGGGTTTACAGAAACAACAGCATCGATCAAAATCCTTCGTATCGTATCAAAAATGATTACAGGCGATTAGCAGGAGGCACATTCAAAGGAAATCCCTTAAAGGCTCATGGCGAAATTAATACCAGTCAGTTTAATAGCTTCGCTTTCTTTTTACAACACGATCAGAAACTGGAAAAAACAGGGAGCAAAATAAGCGCAGGCCTGAATCTTGATTTTAGTCCATCCCGTTTTCAGTCTAACTACATTAAAATTGACAGAAACCAGGCCGGCTACTATACCGCTTATCATGAAACTGATTCTGCTTTAAGCCACTATTCTACTGGTATCTCTAACCTTGCATCCTACATAAATTATAGTCAGGATATCCTGAAAGGGTTCAGATTTGTAACAGCACTGCGATACGATTATTTCTATTTTAATTATAAAAACGAGCTTTCAGCTTCTTCTTACTCCGGCGCACCCTCTACAAAAAACAATTTCCAAAGTGTTACACCCAAATTGGGTCTCACCTATAATTATAAAGATGCGGGACTTTATGCCAACTACAGTCAGGGTTTTGTTCCACCTCAGATCAGCGAATTATATCAGGGCGTAAAAGTGCCTTATCTATCTCCGCAAACCTTTTTTAATTATGAAGTTGGTGGCTGGGTGGAGCTGTACGCCGGAAAGTTTTTCGTGGATTGGAGCCTCTACAATATGAAGGGAACCAACGAGATTATTTCTGTCTTATCGGATGACGGTACCTCCAGAAATGAAAATGCAGGCAAAACCCAGCATATTGGTTTCGAGTACGGAATACATTATAAGCCCTCTACAGCTTGGAAGCTAAGATTTAGTGCTGCAAATGCAAAGCATACCTTCCTTCAGTATTCAGAAAAGGGCGTCAACTATAACGGTAACGTAATGGCAGGCGCCCCTCGCTTTTTGGCCAACGGGGAAGTATCCTATAAGCCCTCTTTTATAAAAGGTTTCAGAACCAGCCTTGAATGGCAGCATCAGGGAAGGTATTGGCTTGACAATGCTAATTCAAAAAAATACGCGGGATTTGATGTATACAACATTCGCACTGGTTATCATTTCAAGCAGCTTGAATTATGGTTAAATGTGCTGAATGTGGCTGGTCGGTATTATTCTGTTGCAGCAAGTAAATCGGCATCCGGCTATAACTACAATTTGGGACAACCACGCACATTTAATACAGGTATTTCTTATCAGCTAAGCAAGAGGTAAAATGGTACTCAGGAAGAAAGCATTCAAATGGCATCGTTGGTTAAGTGCCATCGCAACTGTACCGCTGATGATGTGGGCCGCTAGCGCTGTTTTACACCAGGCGAATGCCTGGTTCAGGCCCGAATTTAGAAAAGCCGCTTATGAGATTGCCCCGAACATAAGCGAAACCCAACATGCAGTTGCCCTTGTGAAATATTTATATCAGCAAAACTCAATCGTTCAAAGCATAAAAAAAATTGAATCATTTAGTCATCATTACTCTGAAAAAAATAAGGTGCTTCCCGTGTTTGAGGTTTCTATGAAATCTCCGGATAACACAATATTATATGTGGATTTATCACGCGGCCGAATTGTGACTGGTTCTAATGAAATAAGTCGGTCTATACATAAATGGTTCGGACACCTCCATAAATGGGACTTTTTAGAATCCTGGCCTACATCGAGGGTCGCCCTTATTATCCTATTTTCTTTAATTACATTAATTGCCGGATGGCTGGGCCTTTATTTATACTTTTTATTGCCGTGGCTGAGCCGAAGGACTCCTTTAACAATAGCACAAAAGGAAAAGCTGTGGCATCGAAGAATCGGGGTTGCAGTGTCTCTGTTTATGATACTCTTTGCTCTGACCGGGTTAATGCATGCGGTTTCTGATCTATATCCTGCTTTCGGACAATCTGAAAAGCCATTTTTCGATCAGTTACACATGTACCGTTTAACAGAAGGCTTAGGAAAGCAATTTCGGTTTTGGTGGTTATTGGTACTTGCTTCCTCGTTTGTTCTGCTGATTTTTAGTGGATTAATTTTGCTGTTTAGGCTAATGATAAAACGCCTGTACTGTTACCATCGATAAAAAAAAATTTCCAGGCAGAGCTAAAAGCATTCATGGGACCTATCGAGCGCGCCATGGGGTAAGCAGTCGTATGTGGTAAGGTCGCAGCATATATGTGATTTTGCTCATATTTTCTCTTTGGATTATTCAGGGCTTTAAGAGTTCTTTTAAATCAGCTAAAACCTTCAGAGCTTCAACTTTGTCAAAATCCTGATGTTCCTTTTTTTGAACCCCCAGTTCTGCCAGTTGATAGTGTACGGCAGGAGAAAGACCATGCCTGTTTAAGCATGCCTTTGCACAAGCCAGCGCACATCCGTCAATCGCAATAATTTTCGTCGCGGATTTCGCTGTTTTAACCATTTTTTTTACATCGCCTCCCACACCAGCAATGCACGACATTTTAGCAATTCCCGACCTGTCTAACTGCAGGGCCAGGAAGTTTGACATCTGGGCTGCACTTGAACATCCAGAACAGGAGTACACAATAGGTAAGGACTCGTCGGGCATTTCACATCTGTTTTCAACTCTGTCAAGCTTATGCTTTACACTTCAAAATTATAAAATATTTATATAAAAAGATATTTTTATCTTTTTATATTGACCTTGAAAAAGCGATTGATTTTGAAATTGGGCGTAAAATGAACTTTTTTAAATATCATCGGATTTCTTTGCTAAAAAGTCTTTGCACGGCTGCGCCTGTGGCAGAACCCCGGAAAAACAAATCGGATAAAAGAAATAACTATTCAGATAAATGCGGGCGTTTGTTTTTGTCGTCTTTTGATATTGTAACGTTTTGAGTATAGGTATTATAAGTTGGTCAATTAATAAGCATTTTGTTATAATTTCAATCGATTTACACAAATATCCATCAGTGAACACAAAATAATATCTATATGACTAAGAAAATTTTGATTTTTACATTTCTCGCCTTTGTTATGTTAGGCACATCGAAACCTCTGGTCGCACAGCAACCTGCATCGGACCAAACAACCTCAAGGGTTGTAGAAGACGGCGGAACCGGTTCGTACAGCGCAATTATGCTGACGGAAGTTACATTGCCAACTCATACTGTTTTCCGCCCGAAGGACCTGAGCGCTTTTAGCAAGAGAAACAAACTCCCGATAATCGCCTGGGGCAACGGCGCGTGTGCTAATTCTCCATGGGAACATGTGAATTTTCTATCTGAGGTTTCCTCTCATGGTTTTTTAGTGGTAGCTATCGGCCCAATGCCACAGGAAGGAGAGAGGGGAAAGGGCAAGTCAACATCCTCACAGCTTGTTGATGCTATCAACTGGGCGATTGCTCAGAACAGCGACAAGCAAAGTCCCTACTTTAATAAGATCAATGTCTCTAAAATATCAGTAAGTGGCATGTCTTGCGGGGGGCTGCAAACGCTTGAAGTTGCCTCTGATCCACGTGTGAGCACAGTAGTAGTTTATAATAGTGGCATTTTTAAAACTCCCGGAAACGGAATAAGTAATATGCCTAACCTTACAAAGGAGAGCCTCAAGAAGATCCATTCGCCAACCCTGTATATGCTTGGAGGCGAAAAAGACATTGCGTATGCCAATGGGATGGACGATTTTCAGCAGATTAATCACGTTCCGATTTTCATGGCAAATATGGACGTTGGTCATGGCGGAACCTACAGCCAGCCGCATGGCGGCGAATTCGCTAAAGTTGCCACAGCCTGGTACAAATGGCAGTTGAAGGGCGATAAAGAAGCGGGTAAAATGTTCACCGGAAAGCCGGCAGGGCTATCAAAGAACTCAAACTGGAGGTTTGAGAAAAAGAAAATGCCTTAGGGGAGAAAGCACACTAAATACACATGAAATAATCACAAAAAATAATCCATTATGCACTTAAAGAAAATCATGGGGCTTCTGCTTCTGCTTCCAACAATTCTATCTGCCCAGCAGGTGAAAATCCCGGAGGGCTGGTCCGATAGCTATGCTTACGCGAACGGAATCCGCATTCATTACTACCACGCAACTCCGCAGCCAGAAAAGCCCGTGATGGTGATGGTTCATGGAGTAACGGATAACGGGCTTTGCTGGACTACCCTTACCCTGAAGCTTCAGGATAAGTACGACATTTACATGCTTGATACACGCGGTCACGGCTTGTCGGATCCATTTATTGCTGGTGATAACGGCGAGACATTGATAAAAGATGTAGTGGAGTTTGTAAAGGTCATGAAATTTAAAAATCCCATTCTTATGGGACATTCAATGGGGGCGGCTACGGTAATGAGGTTAGGAGCGGAGCATCCGGAAGTAGGCAGGGCAATAATCATGCTTGACCCTTTGCTCAGAGCACGTACCGGCGGGGTTCCAAACGCTGGAAGAGGGGTGCCTAATCGCAATCCGCAGCCTCAAAGTCAGCCTCAAGCTGCGTCTCCGGCCGGAACTCCAAACAATCGTCTTTCTGTGAGTATGTTCGGCAGTCCTGAAACTTTGGTTGCCCAAAACAACTATAGCTTCAAAGATCTGGTAGCTACCGGACATCGCCAGAATCCGTTGTGGGACAAGATGGACGTTGAGTACTGGGCTCTTTCAAAAAAACAATATCACGGACCCTATACTACCGAAGCATCTCAGGCGATGACCGGTACGATGAATATCGGAAGTTCACTCTCCAAAATTCAGGTGCCGGCAATCATATTAAAAGCGGACGCTTCTCCTGAAGTGCGAAAAAGCAATGACGAGGCTGCCGCAGCTATGCCTAAAGGAAAGCTTGTGCATATCGATGGAGCTGCACATAACCTGCATCACGATAAACTGGAGCGCACCACCGAGGTGTTGAAGGAGTTTCTGTCAACGTTGTAGCAGACTACTATTACATCAGAATCCCAGTTATCTGGGCAAGTTTTCTAAATTAATGGCAAGAACATTTCCATGAACCAATATTTAAGTCACAAAAGCCCATGCCTTAGGCGTGTCAGGTTTGTTAATTTAGTTCTTTTGTTAAGCATTTTCCTTGTCGGAGAAAGCTATGCCCAGAAACTGAATATTAAAAACGATGTGTTCTGGAACACAAAAGATGGCCAGCCCATTTACAGTCAGGGCGGAGGGATATTTACATTTAATGACCCTAAAACCGGTCAGGACAAATACTATTGGTATGGGGTACACTATAAGGGCGCCGAAGTGTACAGAAACTCGCCCAACAAAACATATCCGGGAACGGGCTTTGAATCGATAACTTGTTACACCTCAACAGACTTGGTTAACTGGACGTTTGAATCTGATGCCATGACGAAGGCTGTTGCTAGCGAAAAGGGCAGAGCTTTTTGGGTAGGGCGCCTGGGAGTTGCTTATGTAAAGGAGATAAACCAATACTCGATGTTTGTTCAGCACGGTAATGGGGTGCTTATCGCCGTATCTGATCATCCAGCCGGTCCGTTTAAATGGCACCATAAGATAAGCATGCTCGATAGAATAGGGACACCCAATACAGGGGATCAAACGGTTTTTACCGACGAAGACACCGGAAAATCCTACCTCATCTATTCTTACGGACAGGGGAGAAATAAAATCTATGTTTCTGAGATAGGTGTAAAAGATGGAAAGGTCGATCTGCTGGATTGTGTCAAAATTTATGAGGGAGCAGGCCGCGAAGGAAACTGTATGTTTAAGTACAAAGGAAAGTATTATATGGCTGCCTCTAATCTTTATGGCTGGGATTCGTCTTTAGCGTACTACCTAGCAGCAGATAATATCTACGGTCCATACGAGCCCCGCAATAGTATGCTGGTGATGGATGGTGCTTCTGAAGATTATGCTCATGTTACTCAAACCGGTTTTTTTGTTACTCTCAGAGGAAGTAAACAGGAAACGGTTGTTTACTGCGGCGACAGATGGGCCGACTTCGCAGGCAATGGGTTGGGATACAATCAGTGGGTTCCCTTATCGTTTAATGGTGCGAAACCTTATTTTAATTCTCTCGGCTCATGGAATCTTGATGCCAAAACGGGAGAATGGGAGGTTGCCGCTGATAATAATTGGGTGAAAAATGGAAGTTTTGAAGCTGACCGGAAAAAAATGCCAAGTCCTGTAAAACCAGTGCAAACTTATCTGACAGGCTGGGAAACCAGGGTGCTGAAGGGTAATAAAGCTTCACTTGATACTAACACCTCTCCAACTCTAAATTTTGCTAACAGTGAAGAAGACAGAAAGAGAGTGATTGGAGAGAGGAGCCTGAATATCAGTGATAGAGTTCCTTTCGAGCGCAAAATTTCTCAAACTATTAGTT
This sequence comes from uncultured Sphingobacteriaceae bacterium, assembly GCA_946887045.1. The sequence goes on from CAMPKC010000012.1 coordinate 47,585, forward strand.
CTTCACCCTATGTCAAATTGGAGAACGGATTCTACACATTAAAAGCATCTATCCGGAATAGCGACGGTTTTTCAAAACTTGATATGTATGCCGAAAGCTCCGGAAAGCAGCGAGCCTACGATCTGCAACAAAAAAAATCAGAATGGAAAACTATAGAACTAAAGCATATACCAGTGAAAAACGGCATGGTCGAGATAGGGTTTAAAGCAGAGGGTAAAGCGGGGGCATCATGCCAGGTGGACGATGTTTCTTTGGTTCTGGAACAGTAAAAGAGGACAGGTACGAAGTAAAGCTCTGCTCTTGCGTTGGCCGGAGCAGAGCTTTATTTATCAATAAAAGGAAAGCCTACTTCAGATATTTTTCAGCTATTTCAGGATAAACATCAAGCAGTTCATTAGACTTACCCGAACGATCGAATATAGCTTCCCACGTGTTTAGTGGCTCCCATATAAACGTACCTATTCCTTTTCCTCCCGGCACATTGAATGCAATATCGTTCACTTCCCGTTTCACATGTGTATACTCAGCCACCATAATTTGCCTGTTGTATTTTTTCGAAAGGCTTGCAATATTGTTCTTCAGGTCGTCGAGTGTTCCATGCCATTTTGGATAATAGGAAAGACCGATAATATCATACGGTACATTTCGCTTTTGCATAGCGTCATAAAAAAACTCCGATTCTTCGGCCTGGCCGCCAAGCGCTACGTGAAGCATAATAATCGATTTCGGACTTACCGCTTTTACACCTTTAAATCCGGCATAAAACAAAGACGCAAGGCTGTCCAGGTTATTGATGTGGCCCTCCGGCCAGATCATGCCGTGGTTAACTTCGTTGCCAATCTGCACCATATCGGGCTCTGTTCCCTGATCCTTTAACTGTTGCATTACAAAGGTTGTGTAGGCCTGAACAGAATCTTTAAGGGTCTTAAAATCCTTACCAACCCAGGCAACAGGTTTATTCTGTTGTTGCGGATCGGCCCAATAGTCGCTGTAATGAAAATCCAGAAGAAATTTCATCCCGGCAGCTTTTACACGCTTCGCCATTTGTTTGGTATGTTCAAGGTCGCAAAAGCCTCTGGTAGGAGAGTAGCCTTTCGGCTGAGCCGGATCATTAAATATGCGAAGACGAATATAGTTGAAGCCATGTTCTTTCAGAATTACCAGCGCATCTTTTTGAATGCCATTGTCGGTAAATTTTATGCCTCTCGACTCCAATTGAGGTAAAAAAGAAATATCAGCCCCCAGAATCTTATCTGTAGTTGTTCTGGCTTTGTAACGGTCGCTTGTAACCTTGTGCGGTTTCCCAGGCTGTATAGTATGAATCTCGGTAGCGCCTAATGCAAGACTGTCGGCCTTTGCTTCAAATTTTATCGGCGTGCGGGTTGTGCCTGCCTTTAAAATGATACGTGCAGTTCCGCTTAAATCAGCTTGCCAGGTGCTATCTGTTTGGCGCAAGCTCTGGGCCTTAACACCATTGATACTAACCAGACTGGCATCACCCACAATTTTGTAGATAACAGGTTTTGAAATACCAGGCACATCTTTGCCTTTGCTGTCAATGATTTTGGCTGTTATTAAAACCTCATCCTCGCCGTTAGCAAGCATGGTAGTTTTATAAGCAGTTACTTGTATTTCAGCCGGCTTGTTGGTTTGAGCTTTCAGATCTCCGGAGTAAACATAAAGCACGCTCAACGCGCTTATTAAAATTTTGTATGAGTTAGCCATGGGAGGTTGATAATTGGTTTCTATGGGTTTAAATGCAGGATTTTTTCGTGCTGTTAAGCCAAAATATGATGTTTTTTTAGACGTTCATCCACTCAGCCTTTGGTTCTGCCACTAAAACACAATAGGATAAAAAAAAGAATAAATAGGATAAATATCGGCGTCGCTTTGTGAGTTCTTTTGGAATCGAAAAGGGAGTCTATGTTCCAGTTATAATTAACCAAACCAGTATTCCATTTTTCATGAGATCACTTTATTAATTCCAATGGAACCTTAACCGTATTTAGCTAATCAATTTATCAAATTATGATCTATTTAAACTTTCACATTCCAATCCGTTACCAGCTCCTTTGTTGGCTGCTGGTTTTTACAGTTTTTAGTGCGGGAGCACAAGAACTTACTATATCGGGCACTGTTACCGCCAGGGGCGACGGCGAAGCTTTACCTGGCGTCTCGGTTATAAATACAGCAACCAGGCAAACGGCCACAACCGATGCAAACGGCCGGTACTCTATTAAAGCTAGTTCGGGGAATGTGCTCTCCTTTAGTTTTATTGGCTTTGTTACGCAGCAGCAAACAGTAAAAGGCTCTGCTCTTAATGTGCTGCTTGACATCCAGGCAAATAATCTTAACGAGGTTGTTGTTGTTGGTTATGGAACCGCGTTACGTAGAGACCTTGTAAACGCAGTCAGCAAAATTGACCCTAAAGATGTTCCTCAGGCAGCTAACAGTTCTATTGCTCAACTGGTGTTTGGAAAGACTCCAGGGGTTACCGCTGTTCAAAGAAGTGCGGAGCCCGGAGGGAATATTCAACTTTCTATACGCGGAAAAGGTAATCCGATTGTTATTATAGATGGAGTTCAAATGTCGCCAGAGGCGCTGGAACCTGGTAACGGTGGTGTCGCTAACGAGTTGAACGGTGTAAGAAGAGGGGGCTTCGCCGGCCTCAATCCGGATGATATTGAATCTTTGGAATTTCTAAAAGATGCCAGTGCTGCTATCTACGGTGTAAGCGCCATGAATGGAGTAGTTCTGATAACTACAAAAAAAGGGAAGGCTGGCCGTACTTCCGTATCATACGATGGATCCCGGTCTTATGTAAGTAATAATAAATACCTGGAGCCCTTGTCTGCAAGTGCATACATGGAATATTATAGTCAGCTAAAAAAGGATCAATACCTTTTCAATGGTAATATGGCTCCCTATGGGAATGTGGCTCCCGGTACATTTACCGCTCCATTTACGGCCGCACAGATAGCGGGTGCCGGAAACGGAACAGATTGGCTGGACTTAACGTTAAGGAACGGCTCCGTCGACAACCATAATCTTACAGTTTCGGGAGGAAATGAAAAGCTTACCTATTATTTCAGCGGCGGTTATTTCGATCAGCAAGGTACAGTAAGGAATTCTGGAATGACCCGATACACCGGAAGGACAAATCTGAATTTTAACCTTAATAAATGGTTATCCCTGAATGCTAACATCTCCGGGGCAAAAGCTAATTTTGCAAACTCTACCGCTGGTTGGCAGAATGGAAATGCCGGAAACCAGGCTTTCGGATCATTGCAAGCAGCAATTGCCTATCCGCGTTCTGTACCTGTATATGATGATGCTGGTAGATATAGCCTGTTTCAGGTGACAGGTAATCCGGTATCATTGCTTGATATTAAAGATAACACCGCATTTAACTCCCTGAACACTATCGTTTCGGCCGATTTCAAAATTATCGGAGACCAGTTAAAAGCGAAGCTTTTATACGGAAATAACTTTGAAAATAGTAACAGAGATTTCTTTGTACCATCTACTACCTTCTATTTTCAGATGTACCGTTCAAGGGGCTCGCGAAACCAGGCAGAGCGTCTAAATCAAACGATGGAAGCGCAATTAACCTACAAGAAGCGCTTTATTGACGATAAATTAGATGTTGACCTTTTAGGTGTTATTGGTCAGTATCAGCTGGACATGGTTAATTTTGGAGCTGCCAGCGCCGACATGAAAGATGGTATTAATACTGAGAATCTTGGTGCAGGTACCGGAGCGATTGCTGTACAATCTTCTAAATGGTACGAAAGAAAACGCTCATATCTGGGAAGGGCAAATTTTCAATTATTGGACAAGTATATACTTCAACTTACGGGTCGTTACGACGGATACAGCCAGTTTTTCCCCGACAATAAGTACTCGTTCTTCCCTTCAGTTACAGCTGGATGGAAAATTTCAAATGAGCCGTTTTTACAGAATGTTAAGTTCTTAAATATGCTTAAACTCAGAGGTAGCATGGGCGTTACCGGCGATGCTTCTGGAGCGTTTGCATATGCATCGTATAGTCCGGATAATACCTTGATTAGTTTCAATAGCGGTACAACTCAAATTATTCCCTATACTTTGAGCCAGCTGGATCAGCAGAACCTGTCTTGGCCAAAATTGCTTCAAAAGAACCTGGGGGTCGATTTTGCAGTTTTAAACAACCGCATTAATGGAACGTTCGATATATTCAGAGAGGACAACACTCGTATCATAAACACAAGCGCTCCTACAGCACCTTTAAGTTTTTTCGGAACCCAGCCGGTAAACGGTGCTCATCGGGTTAGAAAAGGTTGGGAAGGTTATTTAAGTACCGTCAACGTAAGTTCTAAAAATTTCAAATGGAACAGTACGTTCAATCTTACACAGATGTCTTATGAATGGAAAGAGAGATTTGCATTCGACGTATTGAGCCCCGGCGTTGGTGCGGCTGATCCGGTAAATTCAATCTATGTATTCAAAACAGATGGAATCGTACAGCCCGGCGAGACCCTTTCGCCAGCACAGCAGGCTTTACCGGTAAGGGGCCGTCAACCTGGAAACCCACGAATTGTAGATCTTAATAATGACGGCAAATTCGACGCTTCAGATATTGTAAGATATGATTCAGCGCCGGATTTGTCACTTGGTTTTGGAAATACATTTAGCTATAAAAATTTAGACTTTAATATTTCCTTCTATGGCGCCCGAGGCGGTTACGGATTCAATGTTCTGAGAAGCTGGGCAAATGCTCCCAACTTTGTATCGGGTAATCAAAGTGGAATTAAAGAAGTTGGAGATATCTGGTCTACCTCGAACCCCCAGGGAACTATTCCGGGAGTAGCTTTTGATCAGGGTGCTTTAGGTTTACCCGCAGGGCTTGATGTGGATCTTCAAAAAACAGATTTTATCCGTTGCAGAAATATAGGTGTTGGCTACACGCTAAATCAGTCTTTCGTAAGCAAATATGTGAAAAACCTGAGGTTGTTTTTAGATGTTCAAAATCCATTTATCATCACAGATTATAAAATTGCTGACCCTGAAGTTGAGGTAAGGGGTGTAAAAGGCGGCGCCGCTCCATATCCGGTGGCTACTACTTATTCTTTAGGTATCAAGGCAGGTTTCTAACACCATTAAATTTAACGAGATGAAATCATCATGAGCATATACCACTCACCAACAGCAATGAACTTAGAGTGAAAAACATGCACATGATTGCTTCATCTCCATTAAAAAACAAATATACTCTGATGAAAAAAGCAATAATATTATTAGCATGCAGTCTGGCAATACTATCGGGCTGCAAAAAAGGGCTGGAAGCAAATCTTCCGGGAACTTTAAACCCAAATACATTTCCAAAAACTGAGGCAGATTTCCAGTCTCTTACTACCGACGTATACAAACTATTTACATCAAAATGGAGCTATACTGATGGACGTGCTCCCGGCGCTTCATCGGGCGGTACTGTCGGCGATCAGTTTTACGGGGTAGAAATGTCGAATTTATTTTTAAACGATTACCCGGGTGAGCACATGACTGTTTTTACTGATTGGGGAGGTTTCTTTGAGTCTCTCAGTAAAGCGGATTTCAATTTTATGAAAACATTGAGTAGCCGTAGGAACCACCTGGAAAAGATTAGGTTTATTACTAAGATCACTAAAATTATTGGAGATCTGAGTGCGTCAAATGCTATAAGTGATGCAGCAAAAGATGCTTATATCGCAGAGGCCCGTGCTGCAAGGGGGCTAATTATGTATAATCTGCTTACGATGTATGGGCCCGTGCCTTATATCGACGACCCGGCTTTGATTGGAACTGCTGCTGAATCGAACATGAAACGTCCGGACCGTGCAATCTATGTGAACCGGGTTGCGAGTGACCTTCGTTTCGCTGCTGACAAGCTGTTGAAAAATCCTGCGGAATATGGAAGATTTAACAAGGGCTGTGCGCTAACATTTCTAATGAGACTGTATCTTTTTGAAAAGGAGTGGAAAAAAGCTGAAGATACCGGAAGAGAGATCCTTACTTTGGGTTACGATCTGGTTGGCGATTATTCAAGTTTATTTAAGGTATCAGGTGAAAAAAATATTGAAACTATCTGGGCGGTTACCTGCGATCCTGCAGCCAATGGAAACGATAATTTGGGGAATATGAACGCCTGGACGTATTATACATATCCTGGGGATTTTCCCGGTAATCTTAATACCGCCGGGAAGCGTACGGGTGGATGGGCATCCGCTTTCATGGCAACATGGTCGTTTTACGACTCTTTTAGTCCTTCCGACTCAAGGCGGGCCTTACTGCTCGAATCGTATGAAGCAGTTAATTCAGCTGGAAATCCAACCGGCGTAACAAAAGGCCGCTCGACCGGTATGCGCGGAGCAATAATTAATAAATACCCGGACAATGATCCTACCCAGTTTGCAGGGAATGACATACCGGTCTGTCGTTATGCAGATGTATTGCTGATGCTGGCTGAAGCAATCAACGAACAAGCCGGACCTACTTCTGAAGCACGGGAATTTGTCGATAAGGTGAGAAGAAGGTCCAATTTGCTGAATTTATCTGGGGTCGATATAGCTTCCCCTGCGGCATTCAAAGAAGCCATTTTGCGCGAAAGGGGGTGGGAGCTCTTCTTTGAAGGACATCGTAGGGTTGATCTGGTACGTATGGGGAAATTTATGGAGAAAGTTACCGCTTCGGGAAAAACTCCTTCGGGTACCACACAAGGCTTGTTTCCTGTGCCGCAATATATGCTTGATCAGGGAATGGAGCCAACTCCATAGTATTAAAATTAATGTGCTTTTGCGGTTAGGCGCGAACGCAGTGTATAGGTCTTGCCCCGATTTCATCGGATTTAATTGGTTAGTTTATCTCGTGTTGCCTCCCGGCAGCACGGGATTCTTTTCAATAATCCTATCGCTACATTTATGCGTGGTTCGCTATCAAGTAGCTTTTAGAGGTTGAACCTGAAATAAAAACTGAGACAAAACTAGTACATTGACGAACTCAAATTTACACACGGATTTACAAAGGATAGATAGGCATATAGATTCACATGAAACAACAAATCTCATTTTTTATTTTAATTACTCTGGCAAGTATCGCTTTTTCTCAGCAACGGTCAGTAACAGAACTGTCTGGCGGCTGGAAATTCGCGAAAGGGAAAAATGACCAGGCGTATCAAACTCAATTCAATGATAAAAGCTGGCAAAACGTTTCGGTTCCACACGATTGGGCCATTTATGGGCCCTTCGATAAAGAAGTAGACAAGCAGGTCGTAGCTATCACCCAAAATGGAGAACGGGTTGCCAGTGAAAAGACCGGAAGGACAGGCGCTCTGCCCTATATCGGTGAAGGTTGGTACAGAAACTACTTTGAGGTGCCCAATTACAGACCGGGCCAAAAGGTGTTGATCCTCTTTGAAGGGGCAATGAGCGAGCCAAAAGTTTATATCAATGGCCAGAAAGTAGGCGAATGGAACTACGGATACAATTATTTTTATTTCGATATCACAAAAGAAATTAAGGCCGGAAGGAAAAACACACTTGCCGTGCATCTTTCTAATCAGGGCCAGTCATCACGCTGGTACCCGGGAGCCGGACTCTACAGAAATGTAAGTCTGATAGTCAAAAATCAGGAGAGCATCGACCAGTGGGGGACCTTTGTCACTACCCCATACATTTCAGCTGATGTAGCAAAGGTTAATGTTAAAACTAAAGTATCTGGAGATAATTTACGACTTCAAACATTTATAGTCGATGCTAAAGGAGATACAGTTGCTCAGGACCGGACGCAAATTCGTTTCGGAAAGGAGTTTGAGCAGAATATTTCGGTTTCGAAGCCCCAATTGTGGAGCCCTGAAACCCCCTACCTCTACCGGGCAATCACCCGCTTGTATCAGGGTAATGTGTTAAAGGATGAAACTACCACCCGCTTCGGGATACGCGAAATCAGTTACAAGCCCGGGACTGGTTTTAGTTTGAATGGAAAATCCAGAAAGTTCAAAGGCGTTTGTCTCCATCATGATCTTGGTCCGCTGGGCTCTGCGATCAATGTTGCTGCCCTCCGGCGGCAGTTAAGAATATTGAAAGAAATGGGATGTGACGCTATCCGAAGCTCGCACAATATGCCTTCGCTTGAACAACTGGAACTATGTGATGAAATGGGTTTTATGTTTCTGGCAGAAACTTTTGATGAGTGGGCGCGTCCAAAAGTTAAAAACGGATATAACCGCTTTTTCAATACTGATGCCGAGAAAGACGTTGTGAATCTCATTCATGCTACCCGCAACCATCCGTCTATTGTTATGTGGAGCTCGGGTAACGAAGTTCCCGACCAGCATGGTTCTGAGGGTGTAAAGCGGGCTAAATGGCTTCAGGATATTTTCCACCGGGAAGATCCTAGCCGCCCGGTTACTGTGGGAATGGACCAGGTGAAAGCAACAATGGCATCCGGCTTCGGAGCGATACTTGATGTGCCCGGATTGAACTACCGTACACATCTTTATGAAGACGCCTACAAGCAGTTTCCCCAAGGCTTTATCCTCGGGTCGGAAACCGCATCAACGGTAAGCTCGAGAGGAATATATAAATTCCCGGTTGTAAAGGCGGTTTCCAAAACCTACGATGATCACCAATGTTCGTCGTATGATCTGGAATATTGCAGCTGGTCGAATCTTCCCGAAGACGATTTCATTCTTCAGGATACAAAACCATGGGTGATAGGAGAATTTGTTTGGACAGGATTTGATTACCTGGGAGAACCAACTCCCTACGATAGCTTTTGGCCATCGCGAAGCTCATATTTCGGTATCAATGACCTCGCAGGTTTACCTAAAGATCGCTATTATCTGTATCGCAGCAGATGGAATACAAAAGATAATACCCTACATATTTTGCCGCACTGGAACTGGCCCGGAAGAGAAGGCCAGACCACTCCGGTGTTTGTGTATACTAACTTTGATAGTGCCGAGCTGTTTATTAATGGAAAAAGTATGGGTGTGCAGAAAAAGAATGACTCTTCTCCCCAAAGCCGTTACCGCTTAATGTGGATGGACGTGAAGTATGAGCCGGGAACGGTTAAGGTGGTTGCTTTTGATAAAGATGGAAAACCCGCAGCAGAGAAGAGTATTGTAACTGCTGGAAAACCTTACCGGCTGAGACTTGAGCCAGATCGGGCTGTCATCGATGCAGACGGAAAAGACATCTCTTTTGTCACGGTCTCTGTTGTAGATGAAAAGGGCAATCCTTGTCCTACCGTAAATGAACAATTGAAATTTAGTGTTACCGGAGCTGGTACTTACCGGGCAGCCTGTAACGGGGATGCCACCTCTCTGGAACAGTTCCATCTGCCAACTATGAAGCTATTTAGCGGAAAACTTGTGGTTTTGGTGCAGTCTAAAACAGAGGCGGGCGATATTAAGCTTAAGGTTGACGGAAAAGGGTTGAAGGGTGGAGAATTAAAACTCACTTCTAAATAAGCCTAAACAGGCTTAATAGATAATATAGATTCGATGAGACATAGAAATTTTTTACTATTAGTTATGTTAGTGCTTCTGGCATCTTGCAGCAGCATTAAAGGGAGCAAAACAAATTCTCGCGCATTCGCCAAGGGTGCTGACATCGGATGGCTTCAGCAGATGGAAGCTACCGGTTACAAGTTTTACGGTGATGATGGTACCGAGCAGGACTGTTTTAAGATTTTGAAGGACCACGGTATCAACACTATCCGGCTGCGAACCTGGGTAAATCCCAGCGATAGTCGAAGCAGCGGGCATAACAGCAAGGAAGAAACTGTTGCAATGGCTGTTCGTGCAAAACAGTGGGGTATGCGGGTAATGATAAATTTTCATTATAGTGATACCTGGGCTGATCCGGGTAAGCAGAAAAAACCAGCTGCATGGGAGGGTCATGACTTTCCGACACTTCTGAAAGATGTTTACGATTATACCTATGATGTAATGAAGGCGATCAAAAAAGCAGGAGTAACACCAGAATGGGTACAGGTGGGTAACGAGACCCCAGGAGGAATGATTTACCCGGAAGGAAGTACGAAAAACTGGCCTCAGCTAGCGCAGCTAATAAACAAAGGTTACGACGCAATAAAAGCTGTTAGCCCTAAGTCAAAGGTCATCCTGCATCTAGACCGTGGCAATGATAGTGCCCGATTTGTCAGCTGGTTCGACAATGCTCGCAAGCATGGTGCTAAATACGACGTGATTGGGCTGTCATATTACCCCTGGTGGTTGGATGGTAAGCCTGATTATACCTTGTCTATCGATGATTTGGCGGCTAATATGAATAATCTTGCATCGCGCTACGGAAAAGAAGTAATGGTGGTCGAAGTAGGAGGGGAGGACAAACAAGCCCAGAATACCTATGACATGTTGGTAGCCGTTCAGAAGAAGGTTAAAGCGGTTCCGAATCGCAAAGGCCTTGGAGTGATCTATTGGGAGCCGCAAGGTGCCAGGAGTTGGAGCAGATATCCCTTAAGTGCCTGGGGCGACGATGGCCGGCCAACAAAGGCTATGGATGCATTTTTAGTAGAGTAATATTATCCCTTACATAGTATTAAATCTGGAATCAGTTTCCTTTCTCAAACAGGGAAGCTGATTTTATACAAATTACGCCTTCGACTTTAAGTCCTGCAAAAACTGTCTGGGTGTAACGCCAAATTCGTTCTTGAATACTCTTGTGAAATAAGATTGCGTTTGAATTCCAACTTTAAACATCACTTCATTTATCAGCACATCTTCATTCACCATTATTTCCTTCGCTTTATTTAACCTTACAGAGCGGATAAATTCCGAAATTGAATTTCCCGTAATGCTTTTTAGCTTATGGTATAAATTGGTCTTACTCATTGCGATTTCCCGGCAAAGTAAATCGGTGTCAAAATTCGGATCTTCCATGTTCTTTTCGATTATAGCCAGAACTTTGTCCATAAACTCTCTTTCCTTAACGGAGTGGACGAGTCCTTTCATTTCCGTCTGGTGACCTTTCACATAATGAGTCTTAAGCTTTTGCCTTTGATTAAAAATATTCTGAATAGTTAGCAGAAGAAGTTGTACGCTTACAGGTTTCGGGAAGTAGAAGTCTGCACCAGTTTCAATTCCGCTAATTTGTGAATCCACGGAACTTTTGGCAGTTAGCATGATAAAGGGGACGTGCGACGTTTCGACGTCTTCCCGAACTATCTTACAAAACTCTATGCCATCCATATCTTCCATCATAACGTCGCTTATAATGAGCTCAGGAAACTCTTCTTTAACTTTTTTGTATCCTTCAATGCCATTAGAGGCCTCGGACACAGTGAAATACGGAGATAAAGATTCTTTCAGCATTAGCCGCATTTCCTGGTTATCTTCAACCAGAAGAATATGTCTCTTATGAATAGATGAATTGATGTCCTCCTTTTCTGCGAGTGGTGTTTGATCAAATACTCCAATTTCAGGTTCAACTATAATGCTTTCCAGGTTAGCTATACCGACTTTGGTTTGTTCTGTTCTCTTTTCTGTTTCAGAATAGTCGTCCAGGCTGCATGGAATAGCAATGACAATCTCGGTACCCCGGTTCTTCTCACTCGAAACGCAGATGTCGCCTTTGTGCAGCATTGTCAGACTCTTTACAAAGGCCAAACCAACGCCCGAGCCTAAATGCGCATCAGTTATCCTGTAATATCGCTCGAATAGAAATTTTAACGAATCACGGGTTATCCCGATGCCTGAATCCTTTACCCGGATCCCTATGGCTTCGAAGGGTTTATACCCGCTTCTGATAACTAATTGATTTTTAAATTTGAGATCGGACCAATCTTTAACAATTTCAACCCCTATTTCGCCTCCTGGAGCGGTATATTTTATTGAGTTATGGATTAAATTGGTGATCACTTTTTCCATTACCTGCCGGTCGAACCAGGCTTCGGATATTTCTTCGTGTTTTTCTATTGAAAGATGTATGTTTTTCTCCTGTGCCAGGATAATAAATTCTTCCGCGAGCTCGTCCAGAAACGAGCTCAGGTTTCCTTTGGATACGTGGAGTTGCAAAACACCTGACTCTACTTTTCTGAAATCCATCAGCTCGTTTAGTAAATTCAGCAGATAAGCGGAATTTTTAAAGAGAGAACGAATATGAGGAAGCAGAGTGCTGCTATGATTCTCTTTAACCAGTCTTTCTAGCCGACCCATTATTAAAGCAAGTGGCGTTCTGAATTCATGAGATATATTAGTAAAGAATTCAAGTTGCACCTGATGTATCTCGTCCTTTTTCTTTTCTTCCAGTTTTTCTAGCTCTAGTTTTCTTTTTAATGAAAGAATATAATAAATTATGCTGATGATCAATGCCCCTGTAAGCAGCTGGAACCAAAACCTTTGCCAGAACGGCGGAGTTATTGTGATAGCGAGGCTTGCAATTTTCCTGCTCCAGATACCGTCGTTATTTGCCGCCTTAACTTTCAGAATATATTCACCCGGGTCGAGGTTTGTATAAGATGCTTTGGTGGTATTTCCTACGTAGGTCCAATCTTTGTCAAATCCTTCCAACTTATAGGCGTACAGATTATTATTAGGAGAAGTATAATTTAAAGCTGCGTAATTTACCGAAAAGGAAGATTGTTTATAGTTGAGATTGATCTTGGAAACAAACGGAAGGTCTTCCTTTAATGGTGAATCATCCGCTAACGGGATAGCCTTTTTGTTGAAAATAGATAGCCCCGTAAAATAAACAGGCGGGATAAAGTTGTTTGTCGGAATCTTCTCCGGATGAAAGTAGTTGTAGCCATTAATACCTCCAAAATACATTTCCCCATTACGGGTTTTTAACACTGCATTCGCTTCAAATTCCAGACTTTGCAAGCCATCCGAGTTATTGAAGCGCCTGGTGGTTCCTCTTTCCGGATTTAAGCTAACAATTCCATTCAATGTAGAAATCCACAAAAGTCCATCGTCGTCCTCCAGAATACCTTTAATGAAATCTGTATTGAGGGAGGGCGCTTTGGTGTAGCGTTCAAATTTGTCTTTTTTTCTGTTGTATAGATATATGCCTTTCGCACCCACCCAGATCCTGTTTTTCCGGTCTTTGAAAATTATGCGTATCTCCCGTGCTCCTGATTCATTTACGAAATAGTGTTTAGCGGTGTGAGAGGATTTGTCGAAATAGTTCAGCCCCGCATCATCTGTACCGATCCATAGATTTCCGCTTTTTGCATCCTCACACATCGAAATCACATTGTTGCCCCACATCGCTGTTGGCTTATTCCTGTTGGATGTAATCCTGACAAATTTAGTAGAGGTGGTATTTAAGTAGTTTAGACCGCCAAAATAAGTTCCAACCCAGAAATTCCCTTTTTCATCCGGAATCATTTTGTGGACATAATTGGAGCTGATAGTAGAGCTATCGCGGAGACGGTTTATGTAGTGCGTAAACTTGCCGTTTTTTTCATTATAAAAACTAATTCCGCCTCCCCAGGAAGAAATCCAAATATTTGAGTTCCTATCTTCAACAATATCCAGAATAAAATCGCTTCCCAATGAATTTCGATCTGTAGTTCTGTGCCTGAATTTTGTTGCTGCCTTCGTCTCTAAATTATATTTGCACACACCGCCTCCGTCGGTACCGATCCAAATATTTCCCTTTTTGTCTTCAAAAAAAGCTCGTACATCATTATTGCTGAGTATATGAGGGGAGGTTTCTTTCTGAACAATATTAAACTTTTGAGCATTTGGTGCATATAAATAGACTCCACCCCGGTGAGTTCCTGCCCAGAGATTTCCCTGGTTATCCTGAAATAGAGCGGAAACCGTACGGTCTGAGATATAACGGTAAAATGAATTCGTTTTTGAATTAAATAAATTAAGGCCTCCTGTGACACATCCCGACCATACTTTTCCTTTATTGTCGATTATCATGGTCCTCACCAGATTGCTTCCAAGGCTCGAACCTTGTTTCTCCTGATGATAATAGTTATGAAATTTTCCGGAAGCGGGAGAGTACACTAAAATGCCGTGCCCTTCGGTGGCCATCCATTTGTTCCCCTTGCTGTCTTCGCGGATTGTTCGCACGTCTACCCGCGACTTTCCGGGAAAAATCAGGCTTTTAAATTCTTTTTTTTGAATGTTCAATATCGCGATGCCCTGGTTGGTCGCAATCCATAAGTTGCGGTTGTTGTCTTCGAACAGGTGGTTGATGTGACTAAACTTGAGTAATGATTTAGTTTTATATTCTGTTCCGATCGAACGCAGTTTACCCGTTTTCTTATCCAGTATAGCCAGTCCCGCCCCATGAGTGCCGATCCATAAAGTCTTTTCGGTATCCTCCAATATACAACTGATATCATTTCCTGAATTCGCTGGTTTTCCGGTAGAGTTAAAGAAATATCTTTTAAATCTGCCCAGCTTCCTGTCGAATAAATTCAGGCCATTTGTTGTTCCCACCCATAAGTTTCTGTCGCTGTCTTCAAAGATGTATTTCACATAATTATCACTGATAGTATGATCGGCTCTCGAATCGTTTTGATATATCTGCATTTCCGCTCCATCGTATCTGTTAAGCCCGTCTCCTGTTCCGAACCACATAAAGGCATATGAATCCTGATAAATGGAAAAGACGGTGCTGTTTGATAGTCCTTGTTCTCTCGAAAGGTTTAAAAGCTTTAACTCCGGTTGATCAGCCAGAGCCGACAATGGAATCATGATTTTCAAAAGGAAAATCATAGGATAAAATCTAAACGGAATGAAGTCCATCAATAAAGCGGAATAAGATTAGTTCTAAATTTAAGGAAAAAGAGCGAAGGTATGAGCTGCGAACACTACACTGCTCTTAATTGGGCTTATTTTATCAATATCTGACTAAATAGATAAAAAAAAAGATAAATAGTGACATCACAGACTTAAATCTTTTCCAGCTGACGGTTCAGCCAACCGCCACTTCTTAGCCGAACCTGCATACTTTACCGGATTAACTACCGAGGGAGTAATTGGCATGCCATTTCAATATCACCTTTTAGTATAGCTATAGTAGGGAATAGATTAATCGTCTTATTTATAAAATTACTCTCGATATTTAATAAATATATTGATAAAGTATATTTATTAAAGGTTACTTTATATATACTATAACTATACTTTATATATACCTTATCTATGCTTTATCTGTGGTTAATTTTTTAATCTGTCTCATACAGCCTTTGGTATAAACCTTAATGTATGAACTACAAGAAGTATGAACTACAAGTCCAAACCTTGGCAAATTTTTGATTAACCGGAGTTGTAATTTTTTGCGTGGGGGATAGAGTAGTACTTGCCGGCTTCTTGTTCGAAGTTCGAATATCTCAACTCTTGAATCCGTTATTGCTCCGAAATATAATCGGTTCTGAAGCGATACGGGCCCACTAGAACATTCTAACGCTGTTATAAACATTAGATCCACAATAGACCCTGCGAATTTTTTAAAGTATTAAATTGACGTTTAAGTCACCCGGGTGCCTTCGCTACCCAACGATTTTTTTATTTCCAACATAATTGTTACATTAGTAAATTATAACCTGGCAGTAAATAGGTGAGTTGTTACTGGTTACCAAAACTATATAGATCGACCGCGAGGATGGAATTACTGTCAGTAAAGGTTGGAACTGTGATAGGTGTATATTAGTAATTTAAATTCCATAAGTGAATAGTAATAACCAAATATTAGACTATTGGAGAGAGGTAGTTTTTAATAGTGATTCAAAGGCGTTTGAACAGTTATTTTATTTGATTAATGCCAAATGTATCAAGTTTTGCCGGCAGTATATTCATGATAAAGAAACTGCTGAAGAAATTGTATCTGATGTCTTTGTTGATGTATGGTTAAACCGGAATAAGCTGGGTCATGTTCTGAAGCCCGAGGTTTATATGCTTATCAGTATTAAGAATAAGGCTTTAAACCATTGGAAAAAGAGCAGTCACATGCAATTGGTGTCGATTGACGATGAGGTAACTGAACTCCCTAATACTTATAGACCAGACGAAGAACTCGAGCGGAAGGAGCTGATGATGCAATTAGATAAGGCGGTAAATTCGCTTCCAAATCAATGCAGAATTATTTTTAAGCTAGTTAAGGAAGATGGAATGAAGTGCGGAGAAGTGGCAGAAGTGTTGAATGTTTCAGTTAGAACCGTTCACACTCAGATATATAGGGCTATGAATAGGCTCAATGCGCTGATGCTTAACTATCAGGAACCTACCCCCACCGCTATAGTCAGAGATATCGCATCGGCTATAGCAATAACTTTTTTTTATTTTTTTTTATAAACCTGTAAGTAATTCTTTCAAAAAGATTGTCCTGTCTGTATAAGGTATAAACTAACCATGCCGCAGGATAGATTAATAGAATTAGTAACAAAGGAATTTATTGATGAGCTTACTTCCGATGAGGCAAGCGAATTGAAAATGCTCATTCAGGATAAATTGCTTAAAGAGAGATATGAGTTGTTGAAACTCTATCTGTTTAAAAATCATACCGACCATTCATCGGACGAGGCCGTATTTAAGAAGATCCAGCAAAAAATACACCGGCAACAAGAGTCAGGAATTCAGTCAAATAAAGGTGATAAAAGTGCTTTTTATTGGAAGATTGCGGTTGCCGCAACGCTGATTATAATATCAGTAATTACTTTTGTACTGCACCAGAAAGACTCATTCGTAAGTCAATCAAACTCATCTGTCAGTCTGCTAACCTATACTAAACGTGCTGCCAAAAAAAGCATTACACTAAGTGATGGGACCCGCGTTACATTAAATTCAGACAGTAGGCTTGTATATCCCAAACAATTCACCGGGGAAAATCGGGAAGTCACTCTAATCGGCGAAGCATTTTTTGATGTTTCTAAGGATCGAAATCATCCTTTCATCATTCACACATCAAAAATGGATGTCAGGGTATTGGGTACCGCTTTTAACGTCAAATCCTATCCAGGCGACAGATTCAGTGAAACAAGCTTGATAAGAGGCAGTGTCGAAGTGACATTGAAAGACAGACCATCCGACAGGATAATCCTTAAACCATCCGAAAAGCTTATTGTAAGCAATATTAATTCTCATAAGGACAGGAAAGACCCGAGGTTATATAATGATCTTTTGACTCAGGTTGCTCATGTTCAGAAAAATGATACCACGGTAGTAGAAACATCCTGGGTATATAACAAGCTTGCTTTTCGCGAAGAGACATTTTCTGAGCTCTCAAAACGACTTGAAAGGGCTTATGATGTTCAAATACATTTTAAAAATGAGAACTTAAAAGAGTTAAAATTTACCGGAACTTTTGAAAAAGAGTCGGTTGCAAGTATTTTAAAAGCGCTAAGCATTGTAGAACCATTTGCTTATGAAATCGAAGACAATAAAATAGTCATCCAATAACCAAATAAAAAACCTGATAAGATATGAGAATAGAATAGTACCCGATTAAAAAAAAACGGGGATTGAATCCCCGTAATTCAAAGACGACTTATTACAATTAACGCAGACTGCTTTGGACGGGAGTCTGCATTCGATCATCCTTTAACTAAGTAAAGTTATGAAATTTTTTAAACACCATACAGGTGTTACAGGCTTCTTGTGCCTCAGCAAACCAATTATTATAATGAAATTAACGATTGCACTGATTTTGGTATTGAACTTTCAAGTGCTGGCAGCAGGATATTCCCAGACAAAAGTTACTCTGAGCCTAAAATCAGCTACGTTTAAAAAGGTACTTGCAGTGATTGAAAAGAAAACAAGCTACCGCTTTGTGTTTAGCGAAAGAAAGATTCCCGCTGAGAAAAGTATTAATATAAGTGTGGAGGATCAGGATGCATTAGTGGTGCTTGATCAGCTTTTGGATGGAACATCCTTTACTTATCAAAGGTTGCAAAATGATCTTATCGCAATTATACCTGTTGGCACATCTGTGAGCGATGTCAAATTAACAGGAAAAATTGTGGACGAAATAGATCAACCAATAATTGGTGCAACCGTAAAAATTAAAGGCGCAAATGAGGGAACCACAACAGATATAAATGGAGTGTTCAGTATGAATGTTCCTGATAATGCGGTTTTAGTAATTACTTATCTGGGTTACGATGCACAAGAAATACCTGTCAATGGCCGTACCTCAATAAATGTAAAATTGCAACCTTCTTCCCAACATTTGAGTGAAGTAGTAGTAGTAGGATATGGTACTCAGAAAAGAGCTGACGTGACCGGCTCTGTGGCAACAGTGAATCTTGAGGCCATGAAGAATTCGCCCAATACCAATATGGCGCAACTGTTGCAGGGTACAGCACCCGGGCTAAACGTTGGCGTGTCAAATAGGGCAGGTGGTACGCCGCCTATTGCCATTAGAGGACAAGTTACGTTGGGCGGTAATAAATCAGTTTTGGTTATCCTGGATGGGATACAATATAGCGGCTCATTATCGTCTATCAACCCCGACGACATTGCCTCTGTTGATGTGTTGAAAGATGCCAGTTCGACCGCAGTTTACGGAGCGCAGGGCGCTAATGGTGTTATCCTGATTACGTCGAGGAAAGGACGCGCAGGCCAAAAGCCGCGGATTGCATATTCAGGTTCGTACTCGACCCAGCAGCCCACTGTTAATCTTAGACCGCTGAACCGCGAAGAGTATTTGCAAAGGGTTACAGATGCATTTTGGAGACAAGCTTATACGGGCCCGGATTACACACAGCCGAACCCGGCTTTTAACCTGGCTGCCAGAGTGGATGCTTCCATGCGCGATGGGTCGGGTAATCTGCTTACAAATGATTATAACTGGTGGGAAAATGCTACAAATTCAGGCTCAATCATGGAAAATAACCTGAGCATTTCTGGCGGCACTGAAAATGTGAGCTATCTGTTGTCGGGCAGCACGGCGGATCAACAGAATTTTATAGCAAACGATTTGTTTAAACGGAAAACTCTTCGGGCAAACCTTGAAATAAAGCCAGTCAAATTTTGGAAAATTGGCCTAATATCTTCCGGATCGTTTGTAAACCAGGATGGGGCAGAGCCTACCATGAGCGAAATAGTGCGACATGCGCCTCTGCTCGTTCCATTCGATGCTAAGGGCGAACTTATTCCCAGTCCTACCAACACCGTTACCTTCAACCCGTTTCGTACTTATTATGTGGACGATAGAGAGCGGCATCAATATTACTTCGCCAATATTTACTCCGACCTTGATATTCCGTTTATTAAAGGCTTGAACTACAGGCTGAACTTTGGAAACAACCTGACAAACGACCAAAACTATTTTGCCAGCAAATATGATGGAGGTTTCACCGGCCGGGCCTTTAAAGATAATGGCGAGTATTATGATTATACGCTGGATAATATTCTTACTTATACCAAGCAGTTAGGGAAACACGACATTACTGTAACCGGGGTATATGGCGCCGTAGAAAAGAAGTACAGCAGGACTTTTTCCAATGGCGTTGGATTCAGCAGGCTCAATCTTAGCTGGAATAACATACAAGGTGCCAGCACCAGGGATATCACAACCGACGCATGGACCGAAGCCCTGAATTATCAGATGGGAAGGTTGAACTACAAGTACAACGATAAATATTTACTAACGGCCACTTTGCGCAGGGATGGGTTTTCCGGCTTTGCTGAAAATTCTAAATATGCATTGTTTCCTTCTGTAGGATTGGGCTGGGTCATTTCTTCGGAACCTTTTATGCAAAACACTCCAATGAATTTGCTAAAGCTCAGGGCCACTTATGGATCCATCGGGAACCAAACCCCGCGTTATAGTTCATTGGCAAGAGTAACAACAAACTCTTCCTACGTGTTTGGCGATGGGGGCAGTACGGCATTTGGACAGCAGGTGGCTTCATTGCCAAATCCTAATCTGAAATGGGAGCGTACCGAGGGCTTAAACCTGGGTATTGATTTTGGATTAATGGATAACCGCCTGAACGGAACGCTGGAATATTACAAAAACAATACGCGCGATCTGCTGTTTGCCGTGACCGTACCTTCTATTACAGGTTTTAGCAGCATTCAAACCAACCTGGGCAAGATTAGTAATACAGGTTTCGAAGCTACATTGACTTACCAGGTAGTTAAAAAGAAAGAATTTAATTGGTCGGCTACTTATAATTTCTGGACAAATAAAAACAGGATTAATACTCTTACGGGCATCGATGCCGATGGAGATGGTAAGGAAGATGACCTGGTCTCAGACGGGTTATTCATGGGTAGACCAATTGGAACCATTTTCAACTACCAGGCCGGTCCCATTTACCAGTTGAATGAAACTCCTATGGCCGGTTTTCAAACAGGTAGCTTAAGGGTGGTGGACCAAAATAACGATGGTGATATTACTCCCGATGACCGGGTATTTCTTGGCCAGTCGGAACCTAAATACAGAATGAGTTTGTTCAATACGGTGAGTTATAAAGGATTTGCGCTGAGCTTTCTACTTAACAGCGCACAGGGCGGAAAAGATGGATATCTGGGTAATAATACCAGAAGTTTTTTCCGCGACGACAATAGCATTCGCGATAATGACTTTAGTGATGTAGATTATTGGTCGCCACGGAATCCTAATGGCAAATACCCTTTTCTTGTTGATGGCAATCGTTCGAAAGTGTCGCCTAACCTGTATCAAAGCAGAAACTTTGTAAGACTACAGGATGTATCGCTGGGTTATAACCTGCCTGCTAAAGTCCTTGAAAAGATAAAGGCCCAGGCAGTGAATGTATTTGTAAGCGGCAAAAACCTTGCTACCTGGACGAAGTGGGAGGGATGGGACCCCGAGACAGGTCAAGGATTCGACATTGGAGGAAGGCCTGTGATGAGAGCTTTCTCCGCTGGCCTGCAAATTACCTACTAAAATTATCACACATTCTGTAAAAAATATTTGAGATGAAGAAGTCAATATTACTTATGCTTATCCTTACCCTGATCGTGGGAATAGGTTGCAAAAAAGATTTTTTGAAGGAAACACCGCTAGATTTTCTAAGCTCCTCTAATGCGTATCAGACAGCAGCTGATTTCGATGCGTCGACCAATAACCTCTACAGGTTGCTACGGACAGAGCTATATACCGCAAATGAGAATGATCCATGGGATTACCACTATAGGACGGACGTGGCTTTGTTTGTTCCAACCGGTAACCCTCCCAATCTTTCAGGTGAGTACAATCCTGTAAATGCCTTTACCAATAAACACTGGAACGCATGGTACAAAATGGTAGCGGAAGCCAATACAATTATCAGTCGCATACCCAAATCACAGCTTTCGGATAACGATAAAAAACTGTTTGAAGCCCGTGCGCGCTTTTTTCGTGCCTTTGCCTACAGAAGCCTGGCTCATTTATTTGGTGGAGTGCCTCTGGAACTGGAGGAAGTGATTGAGCCCAAAACCAATTATGTTCGCGCAAGCAGAAAAGAAGTTTATGCGCAGGTGATTGATGATTTGGTGTTTTCAGCTGCTAATTTGCCGGGCATTACTGCAGTAAGAGACGGTGAAGTGTCAAACCTTGCAGCACAGCACCTGCTATCGGAAGTCTATATAGCCGATGGTCAATATCAAAAAGCAGTAGATGCAGCTACCATAGTGATCGATGATCCCGCGACGGATTTGATGACAGCCCGCTTTGGCACACGCAGAACAGAAACGCCGGGCGATGTTTATTGGGATCTGTTCCGTCGTGGTAACCAGAACCGTAAATCAGCAGGTAACAGGGAGGGCATCCTGGTGATACAAATAGAAACGGATGTGCCCGGGGGCGATGGCTCTTCTACACCTAGCAGCTTTCCATTCCCCAGTCTGTATGTATTGGAAAGGGTACATGCACCATTAATTCGGGACGTGCGACTTCCTGCCGGCGGTACCACAACAAGACAGGCAGTCAATTGGCCTGCTGCTGATTATTCAAGCGGGGGGCGTGGGGTAGGTTTCCTGGCGCCTTCAATGTATTTTGTGCACTCAGCCTATCAGTATCAGGGTACTGGCGCTACACCCGATTTTGACAATGATATAAGAAATGCCAATCACAACCTTGTACGAAAATTTAAAGTAACAGCAGCAGGCAATCCGCTTTACCCTGTGGGCACTGAGATTGATTTTCACAATATCCCCGCAGGAGCAAGAGGGTTCAATGGCGCTCCCTTGGTCTCAGGCGATACGTATAACCGGGCCATGTATCCTTATCAAACAAAATGCTTCGAGCCTTTCAATCCTCCGGCAAATTTGCTCGATCCGGCAAAAGCGTTCCCCTTTCAATTGAAGGGAGTGGCTGCCGGTACCTACCGGGATGAATATTTATTCAGACTGGCAGAAACCTATTTGTTGAGGGCAGAAGCCTATTTGGGATTAAGTAATACCGGGCTGGCCGCAGCCGATATTAATATAGTGAGGGCTCGTTCCAATGCTTCGCCGGTGGCAGCAGGCAGCGTGGATATCGATTTAATATTGGATGAAAGAATGCGGGAGTTTGGTGTGGAAGAAAAAAGAATGTTTACCATTATGCGTATGGGTAAATGGTTCGACAGGGTTAAAAAGTGTAATCCTCTTTACGCTCCTTCTGCCTTGCAGACCTACAATCTATGGCCGATACCGTTCTCTGAAATTGAAAGAAACAGGGGCGCAAAGCTGGAACAAAATCCGGGTTACCCTAATTGATCGGTTTTTCAAAAGAGTGACATACATATAGCAGACAATGAATGGAGAGATGGAGTTCATCTCTCCTTGTCTTTAAATAGCCAGTCGCATTCAATAGATTGCGGTTGATGATGACTTCTATGTAGGACGGATATAATAGCGATATAGCGATACAATTAATCCGATGGGTTAGTTTGGAGAGAGGCCCGGGCAACCGGGGACGCTCTCTATTTCCAATAGCGGGATGCTTTTGCGGAATATTGCTTGCAATTTTTACTAATTGATAAAAAGATATACGATGAATAAATTGGTTGGAAGGGTACTGGTAGTGGTGCTTTTAGTTTTGCCCTTTGTCGCAAATGCACAGAAACGTGGAGTTTACAAGGCTATTTACTCGGGTACGCCCTGGTTCGACGACCGGGGAAAACCCGTGAGTGCTCACGGTGCTAATATCGTTAAAGAGGGGGATACCTTTTACCTTTTCGGCGAAAAGCACTCTGATACCAGTAATGCATTCGCCGGTTTTACCTGCTACTCGTCTAAAGACCTATCCAACTGGAAGTTTGAGAGTATAGCCCTTCCTGTCCAGCAATCCGGAAAGCTTGGCCCTAACCGGGTTGGAGAGCGACCGAAAGTAATGAAATGTCCTAAGACGGGCGAGTTTATTATGTACATGCATGTCGACACGCTTGGATATGTCGACCAGTTTTTAGGCTATGCAACATCTAATTCTATTACTGGCCCTTATACCTTCCGCGGACCTCTGCTTTTTGAAGGGAAGTCCATCAAAAAGTGGGATATGGGTACGTTTCAGGATAGCGACGGTGCCGGCTATGTGCTGCTTCACGGGAGAGACATTTACAGGCTGAATGATGATTATAAGAGCATTGTTGAACACGTTCATAAAGCCAATATTCCAGGATTCGAATCACCCACACTATTCAGGAAAGACAACATCTACTATTTTCTCGGCTCGCACCTTACAAGCTGGGAACGTAATGATAACGACTATTATACAGCAACTTCACTTAAGGGACCCTGGACGAAACGAGGATTGTTTTGCCCTCCGGGTACATTAACCTGGAATTCGCAATGCACTTTCGTGCTCCCTATCGGCGGATCGAAAGACACGACCTTTATGTATATGGGCGATCGCTGGGCATTTCCTAAACAGGAATCCGCGGCAACTTATGTTTGGCAGCCTTTAATGATATCAGACACAAGTATTTCCATTCCTAAGTTCCTTGATGCATGGAAAATCGACATGGTTACAGGAGAATCTAAACCAGTTGAATTACCTGACAAACTAATTGAAAATGCTGAGCAGAATCGGATAACGTACTCAGGTAACTGGAAACATATCAGTGATAGCCTGTCACTGAGTAGTTCAGATATCAAAAATGATAGTTTCTCTCTGAAGTTCAAGGGGCGTCAGCTTGCGCTCTACGGTTTATCCCGGCCGGATGGAGGGTACGCAGAGATTGATCTTAGGGATAAAAAAGGAAAACTCCTTCTTTCTGCCCTTGTGGATATGTATTGCAAGTATCCGATTTCCTCTCTCGAGTACATAACTCCCGTTATGCGGAAAGGGAAATATACATTGACCGTCAGGGTAAAAGGGGAGCATGGTAACTGGTCCGACAAACGAAAAAATCTATTCGGCAGTATTGGTAATGTAGTTTCTATAGATAAAATATTGATAAAGCCCTGAATATTCCACTGTTCAAGTCCATAGAAAAATCTATTAAAACACGTAATAGAATATGGCGGCTTGCCGCAAGATGAGGAATATAGCCAGCAAAACAATAACCTACGGGTTAGTTTGGAGAGGGTGCCCCGGGGAGACCGGGGACGCCCTTTATTTGATTAAAGGAAATGCCTTCAGTGGATGTCTGACCTTTACACTATTGTTGCCTTTATATATAATTTTTATGATGAATTTTTTTGCTAAAAGGATACTGCCCATAATGCTTTTCTTGCCCTTGATTGCAAACGCACAGAAAAAAAGAGTGTATGAAGGAATTTACTCTGGTGTTCCATGGTTTGATAACCGCGGAAAATCTGTTAGTGCGCATGGAGCAAATATCATTAAAGACAACGGTAGATATTATCTTTTTGGAGAACGCCAGTCCGATACCAGCAACGCTTTTACAGGCTTCAGTTGCTATTCCTCCACCGATTTATACAGCTGGAGATTTGAAAGTATTGCCTTGCCTGTTCAGGATAGTGGCAAGTTAGGGCCAAACCGCCGCGGTGAACGGCCGAAAGTAATGAAATGTCCTGCCACAGGAGAATACATCATGTATATGCATGTTGACAACCTTTCGCATACCGACCAGTTTGTCGGTTATGCAACATCGAACAATATCACTGGCCCTTACACGTATCACGGACCATTATTTTTTAACGGCGCAATTATTCCCAAATGGGATATGGGTGCTTTTCAGGATAAGGACGGTGCTGGCTATGTGCTGCTTCACGGCGGAGACATTTACAGGCTCAGCGATGATTATAAAAGTATCGTTGAACACGTGCATAAAGCCAATATACCCGGATTCGAATCGCCGACATTATTCAGGAAAGACAGTCTTTACTACTTTCTCGGCTCGCATCTTACAAGCTGGGAGCGTAATGATAACGACTACTATACAGCTACTTCACTTAAAGGGCCATGGACTAAGAGAGGAATGTTTTGCCCGCCGGGAACATTAACCTGGAATTCGCAGTGCACTTTTGTACTCCCTATCGGCGGATCTAAAGACACGACCTTTATGTATATGGGCGACCGCTGGGCGTTTCCTAAACAGGAATCTGCCGCAACTTATGTATGGCAGCCTCTAACGATTTCGGGCACCAGGATGTCCATTCTTAAATTTCTGGATGCGTGGATGATCGATATGGTTACCGGCGAATGGAAACCCACCGAACTGCCTAAAACCGAAATTGATAATACTAATAAAAAATTAATCTCCTATTCAGGAAACTGGAAGCATACTCAGGATAGTTTGTCACTCAGTAGTTCCGATAAAAAAGATGATAGTTTCTCTCTGTCATTCAATGGCCGCCAGATTGCGCTTTATGGATTATCCCGACCCGATGGAGGCCATGCAGATATTGTTCTCAGAACTAAAAAAGGAAGCATTGTTTTTTCCGGTCTTGTAGATATGTATTGCAAGTATCCCATTGCATCTCTAAAATATATCACCCCTGTTTTGAAGAAAGACGATTATGTATTAACCGTAACTGTGAAAGGAGAGCATGGCAATTGGTACGACAAAAGAAAGAACATGTACGGCAGTACAGGCAATGTAGTCTCCCTTGATAAGGTGTCGATAGCACCCTAAACGATTCACTTTCAGCAACACTAGAAATGATATTAAAAATAAATTCCAACAGAAAAGCTGCACTCATTTCGCTAATCGCATTTTTTGCAATGTCATACAGCCTGCATGCGGCAGATTTTAAGCTCGTTACTTCTGATACAAAGGTTTCAATTGTATATGCCAAAGATAATAGGAAGCTCGATTCGATCGCTGCGTACCTGCTTGCAAAGGATATTCAAATAGTCAGCGGATATATGCCCAAGGTGTTCACTGATCTTAATCAGGCAAGCGGAAATGTTATCGTTATAGGCACCGTTCAATCAGAATTGATCAGGAAGACAAGTAAGTTTCTACCACAAAGCCTATCAAATAAATGGGAATGTTTTGGATATGAAGTTGTCAGTGGGAAACGAAATCAGAAAATCAAAAACATACTGATCATAGCAGGTAGCGATTTGCGCGGAACAGCTTACGGAGTCTTTGGTATTTCTGAAAAAATAGGAGTTTCGCCATGGTACTGGTGGGCTGATGTTAATCCTGTTAAGAAAAGCGAGCTTGTTTTGAATGTCAGCAACCTTGTCTCTAAAGAACCTAGTGTTAAGTTCCGTGGAATATTTCTTAACGATGAAGACTGGGGCTTACAGCCCTGGGCAGCTAAAACTTTTGATCCCTACGGGGCGAGAGACATAGGTCCGAAAACGTATGCGCAGATTTTCGAATTGCTCTTGCGTTTGAAAGCGAACCTGATCTGGCCTGCAATGCACGAAAGTACGAAAGCCTTTTATCATTATCCGGAGAATAAAAACGTTGCTGCCGATTACGAAATCGTGGTGAGCTCATCTCATGCCGAGCCTATGTTGCGAAATAACGTGGATGAATGGAATTCAAAAGCCTGGGGGCCTTTCAATTATAAGACAAACAAGGCTAATATCTTAAACTACTGGGAAAGTAGGGTAAAAGAAAGTAAAGGCAATGATGTTATTTACACAATGGGCATGCGTGGAATACATGATGGGGCTATGGAGGGTGTTAAAACAACTGAGGAGGCTGTGCCTCTGGTTGAACAAATCTTTTCAGACCAGCGAAATCTATTAACCAAATCTATTAACACGGATATCGAAAAGGTTCCTCAAGCCTTGTCGATATACAAAGAAGTACTGGACATCTATGAGGCCGGACTGAAAGTACCGAACGACATCACCCTGAACTGGCCCGACGATAATTACGGTTATATCCATAGGCTGCCAACTCCCGAGGAAAGGAAACGAAAAGGTGGTTCGGGTGTTTACTACCATGCCTCTTACTGGGGGCGGCCTCACGACTATCTATGGCTCCCGAGTGCCAATCCCGCTTTGATGAGGGAGGAAATGACCAAGGCTCATGAAATGGGTGCTAAAACAATATGGGTGCTAAACGTTGGGGATATTAAGCCCATAGAATACAATACCCAGCTTTTTTTGGATATGGCCTACAACGTAGAGCCCTTTAAATCTCCTGATTATACAGCTAAACATCTTCAAAATTGGGCTGGTGAAATCTTTGGTCAGAATAAGGGAAAGGAAGTTGCGCAAGTTCTACGTACCTATTTTGACCTTGCTTTTGAACGCAGACCGGAATTTATGGGCTGGAGCCAAACAGAACCGACTACTGCGGTAAAATATACCGACTACCTGAACGATAGATACGGAGACGAAGCCCAAGAGCGAATAGAGCGATACGATCAACTGGAGAAGCAAGTGCAAGCTCTTAAGCCAGCCTTTAGTCCATCACTAGAAGATGCATTTTATGAGTTAGTAGAATACCCGGTAAAAGGGGCCTCCCACATTAACAAGAAATTCTTATATCGCGACAAAGCCTATTTGTACTCGCTTCAGGGTCGGGCATCTGCCAAAAAATATATTGACCTTGCTACGCGAAGCTATTATGAGATTCTTAAAGAAACTGATTTTTACAACAATGAGCTGGCTGGTGGAAAATGGAGATGGATGATGTCTATGAGGCCAAGAGATTTGCCAGTTTACGCGAAACCCAAGATAAATGTAAGCAAGATGGAGATGCCTTTTTTATTCGTTGCGAAGGTAGAAGGAAGCAAAGGTGCCAGCCTGCAACAGAACTTACCGGCGTTTAACAGGTATTTGAAGAAGAAATATTTTGTTGATCTCTATCTAACTAGCGATACCTCCATTTCTTACCAGCTTGTTCCATCCGCTCCATGGATTAAAGTCGGCAAGTCGGGTGGTCACCTTTCAACCAAGAGTTCGTTAGGAGAAGAGCGCCTTTGGGTAGACGTGGATTGGAGTAAAGCGCCGGCCCAACTGGCATCGGGTTTTATAATGATAAAAGGCGGAAATACGGAATACAGGATAGATGTTACCGCAGATAATACAGAGGTAAACGAATTAAAAGATTTCGAAGGATTTATAGAGTCTGATGGGCATATTGCCATAAATGCATCTAGCTTCAACAAAGCAAACAATACTGCCGGTAAAAAGTGGATGGTTTTGGATGCAACAGCTGCTGGCAGACAATGGGTAGAGGCATTTCCTTTATCAGCAAAAGCGGAAACAGAAGAAGGCCAGATCCTGAAAAATCCATCCCTCGAGTATAACTTCTATAACTTTAATTCTGCCGACGCAAAGATTAATGTTTATACCATTCCTACCCATCCTTTAAGCAATCAGTATGAGATGCGCTATGCTGTGAGAGTTGATGACGGGCCGATCAGTATCTTAAATTTTAAAACAGTTGGCCGCAGCCAGGAATGGAAGGAAAATGTTTTGCGAAACTATGCTATCAAATCTGTTTTTATTCCTCAATTAAAACCCGGGAAACACAAACTATCAATATATATGGTAGACCCAGGGGTGATACTTGATAGGATACTTATAAGTTTGGATGGAAGGCAACTTCCGTATGGCACAGTGGAAGAAACATTCATTGGAAAAAGCATTAATTAACCAAAAGGAGCTGGAGAATTTGAATGCGTGATGAAAACTAGCAGATTCTTTATGTTTTCTAATCAAAAGAACGAATGAAGAGATATAGCACATTGAAAAAAGCTCTGATTCTTGTATTGACCTGCCTGAGCATACTTGCAAAAGCGCAAAATTCGCTAGTTAATTTTCAAAATCCAATATTACCGGGCTTTAGTCCCGATCCTTCTATTTGCAGAGTGGGGGATGACTATTATCTGGCAACTTCTTCTTTGTCTGGTACCCTGGAATCCCGGTTTATCACAGTAAAGATCTGGTGAACTGGAAATTGATTGGACATGGTATTAGCCGCCCCAGTCAATTGGACTTTAGCAGAATGAAGGACAAAAACGGAATTTGGGCGGTGACCATACGTCATCACAACGGACTTTTTTATCTAATCACCACGTGTAATGATTGTGGAGGTAATTTCTACATAACTGCGAAAAATCCCGCAGGGCCCTGGTCTGATCCTGTTTGGTTAAAAGATGCTCCGGGCATAGACCCTTCGCTATTCTGGGATGACGACGGCAAATGCTACTATACGGGGAACACCTGGCATTTTAAAGGCTCATGGCCCAAACAATGCGCCATCTGGATGCAGGAATTGGATTTAAACCAAAAGAAGCTCGTTGGTGAGCGAAAAATGTTAACCTATGGACATGCCGCCAATGCAACCTACACAGAAGCGCCACACTTATATAAAATTGATGGTAAATACTTATTAATTGTAGCGGAAGGCGGAACGGATAAGTACCATGCCGTTTCTGCTCATCATAGTAATTCGGTGTGGGGACCGTTCATTCCTGATAAGATTAATCCGGTATTATCGCATCGCCACTTGGGCGAGGATTATCCCATTCAGGCAGTTGGTCATGGCGATCTCGTGCAAATCCAAAATGGCGAGTGGTGGGCCACCGTGCTAGGTAAAAGAGTAGTTAACGGAGAAGTGCCGCTGTCGCGGGAAACGTTTCTTTGCAAAGTTAAATTTGAAGAGGGTACGCCTTTATTTAATCCAGACCACGGAAAAGTTCTGTCAACGCAAGAGCGACCTAATCTTCCATGGTCGCCATTTGAACCCGAAGTAAACCGTGACCAGTTTGACACAGATAGTCTTGCATTAAAGTGGCATTTCATCAGAACACCTTTTAAGAAATTCTTTAACCTTAAAAATGGACGGTTAGAACTCTCAACATCTCCCGAAGTGGTAGATAGCCTCGTAAATCCCGCGATGATTGTTCAAAAGATTAAGCACCATCAGTTTTCTGCCTTAACCAAAATGTCCTTCAAAACGTCCAAAGAAAATGAGCGGGCTGGCCTGATCATTTATCGAACTAACGACAATTATTTTACTTTGATGAAGAATAAATCAACTATCATTCTGGTAAGAAAATATAATGGAAAAAAGGAAATTATTGCCACAGCTCCTTACACGAAACAGAGTGTATTTTTCAAAGTAGTAGCCAATAACCTTGATGTTAATTTCAGTTTTGGAGAATCGATAGAAAACATGAATAAAATTGGCGCTACACAGAGTTTAGTTGTAATTTCAGAAAGCAGCCTTAATAAATTTAACGGTCCCGGTATAGGGATGTACGCAACCAGTAATGGTAAGAAAAGCATGGGTAGAGTGTCGTTTGATTGGTTTGAATATAAGGAAAATTAGTGGGATATCTGAAAAAGCTTGAACTTATTCATCCCTAAGGGCATTATCTTAGTAACGATCTAGCAACTTGAGATAAGTAGAGGAAATATCGAGATCAGCTTTCATTGCCAATGTATCAGATTGAATTATCTGTCACAACATTAATGCGCTTAATATTTTAAGCGAATACACCTTTGAAATTAAGTCATTTTGTTATCTTTAGGTTTACATGAGACAGCTTTTC
Organism: uncultured Sphingobacteriaceae bacterium; assembly: GCA_946887045.1. The sequence goes on from CAMPKC010000012.1 coordinate 78,396, forward strand.
ATTGGACTCGTCCTTCTGTTACCACGATTTCTTTTAGCGCAATCCCAATACGTTTTTTCTCCTTTACAAAGCAACCAGGGACTCTCTGAAAACCGGGTAAGAAATATCAATCAGCTTGAGGATGGTCGCATGCTGATTATTACAGAGGGAATGATTAGCCTGTATAATGGTACGTCGTTTAAAGACATCTCTGTTGATGAAGAAAATCTTACTCCTTTAACGAAATATAACGGTTTTCACCACAGTTATGTGGAGGGCAAAAAACGACTTTGGTTGAAAAACGGCGGGCGATTAGTTATAGTTGATTTACTGAAAGAACGTTTTGAAAATCGTCCGCAAGATGTTCTCAGAAGTTTAGGCGTCCATGATTCGCTCGCCGATATCTACATGGATAGCCAGGATAATATATGGTTTCTTACTCAAAATGACGACCTTCTCTATCGTGATGCGCAAGATGGGAAGACCCGCCGGTTTTTAACCGAAGTATCAGACAGGGGAGGACCTGCCGGTGCTCTTTATGATCTGGCAGTGCAAAACAAGCAGGTCTTCCTGTTTTATAATTCAGGCTTGTTAATTTGTATGGACCTGAAAACCGGAAAGGAATTATACCGGGATTATGCATTCAGCCAATATGAAAAGACCTTGCATAGCCGCACCTTGTTTGTGGTGCAGCATAAGCAAAACCTGCTGCAACTTAGAAACGGAAAAAAAGGGTTAATGCTGAATTATGATACCCGGTCCCGCAAATGGTTAAAGGTTCTGGAAACCGACTATTGGCTGAATTGCGTTTCTGTCGACAAGGACGAAAATATATGGGTAAGCTGTAAAAATGGCTTGTGGCTAATAGACAAATCGTTCACTAAAAAAACTTTTCTTCCAACTTTGCAGCTAGTCGATGGCAGAGAACTTAATAACGAAGTAAGTACCCTTTTTAATGATAATCAGGGCGGACTTTGGATAGGGAGTTTAAATCGTGGATTACTCTATCATCATTCGCAGAGATTTAAATTCAAAAACTTTGGCAGAACACTCTTTAAAGGATTTCAGCACAAGGAATTGCTCGTAAGCTCTTTTACGGAAAATGAACAAGGTGAAGTGTTGGTTGGTACAAATAACGGCTACTACAAATATAGCGCAGAGGGGACTTTTCTGGTTCCATGTTCTCCGCCGGTTAAAGCTACTCCTGTTATTAAAATTGAGCCGCTAAATAGTATAGCCCCTTCTTCTGTCCGACAATTGATTAAATGGAAGCAGGGATATTTAGGTCTCTCCGGAAGAGAACTTTTCGAGTATGATCCGAAAACTCGAGAACTCAGTTATCCCCACAGGAACTCCCGCAAACTCCCCATGTTTCGACACAACAACCATGATTACAACTGTATTCTCGCGGATAGCCGGGGTTTATTGTGGTTTGGTACTGCTGATGGGGCATATTTTTGGGATGAAAATCAAAGGACGCTAAGCCGGATTTCCCGTTCAGAAGGGTTGAATGCAAGTAGTATTAAATCGATCATCGAAGATAAAAATCAGGATATCTGGCTCACGACATCAAATGGGATCGCAAAGATCGTTCTGAAAAAGGAAAAGGGAAAATACAGGTACGTTATGAGCTGTTATAACAAATATGACGGACTCATTGAAAATGAATTTATTGAACGTTCGGCCTTTGTTACTAAAAATGGGCGGCTGTTAGTCGGAGGCATTGAGGGGTTTAATGAGCTTAATACCAATGCTGCTGCCAGGCACCCGCATCATTTTAATCCAATATTTTCGGACTTCCAGTTGTATGGGAAATCTCTAAATCAAAATGTGAGGTACGACGGAAATGTAGTTCTTAAGAACTCTATTGCCAGTACTAAAGATATCGTCTTGAACCATAATCAAAACTTTTTCACGGTATCTTTTTCATCCCTCAACTACATTAATCCCACACAAACCTATTTTAGATATATGCTGGAAGGGGTGGAGCCTGGCTGGCAGGAGCTTTCATCTTCCGATGGTTCTGCTCAGGCTACTTACACCAGTCTTGCTCCCGGAGCGTACACTTTTAAGGTTCAAGCCACGGATAATAGTAAAAACTGGACAGGTAAGACAGCTATATTAAAGATAACTATTGAACCGCCGTTTTGGAATACCCGGTGGGCGCATCTGTTTTATCTGGTTCTTTTCATTTTTACAGTCTATCGGATTTTCGGGTTTTATACCTTGAAAAATCGCAGGAAGCTTGCGCTGGAGCAGAAGGAGAAGCTGGATGAAGCTAAGTTCAATTTCTTTACTAATATGAGCCATGAGTTGCGAACTCCCCTGAGTTTGATTATTTCTCCGCTGGAAGCAATATTAAAAAAGCAAGAACATGGAGAACTGAGGTCTCAATTAGAAGGTGTCTATCGAAACGCCCGTAATCTTCTCAGTCAGGTTACCCACCTACTCGACTTTAGAAGGATGGAACTTTATGGCGAAAAACTGTGTTTATCGTACTGCGACATATCAGAGTATCTGGACATGCTTTGCGAGCCTTTCAGACCGTTGGCTTATCAGAAGGATATAGTTTTTACTGTACACAGCACTATTTCAGGTACGTATGCTTACCTGGATCGGGACAAGGTCAGCAAAATTGTAAATAATTTATTATCCAACGCATTCAAGTTCACAAAGCAGGGGGCTGTCACAGTCAATATCACTAAAGTTGACTCATCCGACAGTAACATCCAATATCTTTCATTTGAAGTTTCAGACACGGGAGTGGGAATACCTGCTGAAGATCAGGAACGTATATTCGAACGCTTCAATAAGGCAGATAATCAACATGAAAGCAATACAGGTACAGGAATCGGCCTTTACCTGGTAATGGAGTATGTTAAACTGCACACGGGTGATGTTAGAGTAGAAAGTACTCCTGGTAAGGGTTCGAAATTTATTGTCACCATTCCTCTTAATTTGGCCCCGGAGGTACAGGCTGAGCATATTGATGGTTCTTTAGAAGGAATTACTGACAATAAGCTCAAAGTGTTAATAGCTGAAGATAATGCCGAATTTCGGGCATTTCTTTCTGCCCAGTTGAAGGGTAATTATTCTATTATTGAGGCTGTAGATGGTAAGGATGGATTAGAGAAGGCTCTTTCCAATCTTCCGGACCTTGTTATCTCCGATTTGATGATGCCCGGGATGAACGGCCTCGAACTATGTTCGGCTCTTAAAACAGACCTCCGCACTTCACACATTCCTGTTATTATACTTACGGCACGGTCATCCGAAGATATTCAGTTCGAGGGGTACCATGCAGGAGCGGATGCTTTTATATCCAAACCCTTCAATGCCGACCTTCTTCTGCTTCGCATTCGTAAACTCATTGAGCAGCAGGAACAGCGGAAAATGTTATTTAAGCAGTCGTTAGTGCTTCAACCGGATTCCCTGACAGCGAGCTCTCTGGATGAAAAGCTAATCATTCGCGCACTTGAATGCGTGGAGCGGAATCTAAGTAATTGCGACTATTCCGTGGAGCAACTAAGCAGCGATTTGAATATGGACCGCACAGGTCTTTACCGTAAACTGGTGGCTTTAACCGGAACAAGCCCTACCTTATTTATTCGTAGTGTTCGCCTCAAAAGGGCAGCTCGGTTATTACAGGAAGGAGAGTTTAATATTTCCGAAATCTCGGAAAAAGTTGGTTTTAAAACAGTGCCTTATTTCAGCAAATGCTTTCAGGATGAGTTTGGTGTTAAGCCATCGCAATTTGCGAGGGATTTAATTAAATAAGTGCCCTAAATGCTCCCCCGGCCTGTGTTTTTTCAACCACAGTGTAATTAATTTCAACCAGGTTATAATAAGTAAAACTTCTTAGCCCTGTACCTTTATTACATTGCTTTTACAGCGAATTGGTATAAACCTAAATTTAAATTTTTTACATGATCAAGAGAATTGCAGGAGTTTTCATTCTCCTTTGTACATTGCTATCCGTTCAGGCGCAGGACTTTCAGAAAACTAAGCTTGGATTAAAAACTACCGTCCAGGCGCAGGACATCGAGATTCAATTTTATTCGCCCACTATAGTGAGGGTAATTAAATCACCCCACGGTATTCCGTTCAAAAAAGAAAGTTTATCAGTAAATAAAAAGCCTCAGGCTCCCAACCTGGAAATAAGCCAGAATGGAGAGATTGTAAGCTTGAAAAGCCAGGCACTAACGGTCGACTTAAACGTCGCCGGAGGGAAAATTGAGTTTAAGAACAAGGATGGTATTCTCATCAGGGAACGAGACCGATCCACACAATTTGCACCGGTAAAGGATGTAAACAGAGATACTTATAGAGTCAGACAGTCATTTCTTTTAGACAAAGACGAAGCGATTTATGGACTTGGTCAGCAAATGAATGGTAGAATGAACCAGCGCGGGCAGTATATATATATGCTGCAGCAGAATATGAAAGTCGCCATTCCTTTTATTCATTCCATTAAAGGATACGGTTTGTTCTGGGATAATTACTCGCCCACGCATTTTACTGATAATGATCACGAAACTTTTTTTGATTCAGAAGTGGGCGATTGTGCCGACTATTATTTTATGTACGGAGGGAATGCTGATGGAGTTATCGCCCAAATGAGAGATTTAACCGGGCAGGCACCCCTTATGCCCAAGTGGACTTTCGGCTTCTCGCAGTCTCGTGAACGATATAAAACTCAGAACGAATTGCTGGAAGTAGTGGAGAAATACCGTAGCCTGAAAGTTCCCTTAGATGGAATAATACAAGACTGGCAATATTGGGGCTCGGATAGCAATTGGAACGCCATGAGCTTCCAGCCTTCCATCTTTCCTGATCCTAAAGGAATGGTAGATAAAGTGCACCAAATGAATGCTCATATTTTCATTGTAGCATGGCCCGGAGTTGGTCCGAAAACAAAGCAGTATGCTGAGTTTAAAGAAAAGAACATGCTGATTAACTTCGATACCTGGCCACCAAAAGGGGGCGTTAAGCCCTACGATGTTTACAATCCGACGGCTCGCGGAATTTATTGGGATTACTTAAACAAGGGTGTTTTTTCGCTTGGTGCGGATGCATGGTGGCTAGACTCTTCAGAACCCGATCACATCAATTTTAAACCTGAAGACTTTGACCAGCCGACCTATCTTGGCAGCTTTAGAAGTGTGAGAAATGCTTTCCCTTTACAGCATGTTGGGGGAGTTTATGATAATCAGCGGAAAGTAAGCTCAGACAAGCGCGTAAGTATTCTTACCCGCTCAGCATTTGCAGGGCAGCAAAGATACGGCGCGAATACCTGGAGCGGTGATGTTGGATCAAACTGGCAAACTTTCCGCAAGCAGATTTCTGCTGGCTTGAATTTTTCTCTATCAGGAATTCCATACTGGAATACCGATATCGGGGGTTTTTTTGCCGGATCTTTTGTGAAGGGCGGAGGAGCAAAGAATCCTGACTTTCAGGAGCTGTATGTGCGTTGGATGCAGTTTGCGACCTTCACCCCGCTGATGCGTTCGCACGGTACAGATATACCGAGGGAAATATACCAGTTTGGGGAGAGGGGAAGCTGGCCTTTCGATGTACAGGAAAAATTCATCAATTTACGTTACAGTTTAATTCCCTATATCTATTCAACAGCCTGGGACGTGACACATAATTCCGGTTCGTTTATTCGCGCTCTGATGATGGATTTTCCGAAAGATAAAAAAGCCATTAATATTGATAATCAGTTTATGTTTGGCAGGTCTATTTTGGTAACACCGATAACAGATAAAGGAGTGAAGACACAGCCGGTATATTTACCGGCAGGAAGTAAGTGGATTGACTTCTGGACCGGAGATAATTTTGAAGGAGGAACTACTGTTGATAAAGCTAGTCCAATCGATATTCTCCCTCTTTACATAAAGGCGGGGTCAATTATTCCATGGGGACCTAAAGTTCAGTTCGCTGAAGAAAAGAAATGGGATAATCTGGAAGTACGAATATACCCGGGAGCTGATGCTGATTTTACTCTGTATGAGGATGAAGGAAATTCATATAACTATGAGAAAGGGCAGTTTTCCGAAGTTCATTTCCATTGGGATGACGGTGATAAGTTGTTAAGCATTTCCGATCGTAAAGGGAATTTTCCAGGGATGTTAAAAAAACGAAAATTCAATTTTGTGTGGGTAGACAAGGAAAACGGAATAGGAACAGGTTCGAGTAAAGTGGATAAAAGTATTGTTTATAAAGGCAAACGTATCATTGTTAAAATGTGAGGAATCTGTTGTTTTGACTTAACTGATCGGAGAAGGACGCATTTCTTCGGTTAGACAGTTGAGTGCACCTAATAGGGCAAGTCTGAAAGTTCAGTACTTGCCCTTCTTTTTTCTCTCAGTTTGTCGCTTATCTGAAAATTAATTGACGCGATTCCGCAGATGTTAAAGACTTGCATTTTTTCGGGGTCGATCGAGCCATCAATTTTGCCGTATTTGCCGCATTTTTTTATTCCCCGACTAAATACTCATTTAGCAATCATTCGCTTCATAATATCTCGCTGATAACAGCTAAATAAATCCGCTAAATAAATTAAACGCATTATCCTCCTTAAGTGCAAGGACTCAGATTTCCTTATAGTAATACTCCATTTTTAGAAATAAATTTTTTTTTTCATGAGTATAATGCTTGAATCTAACTGTCTACATAGAAAGTCGATAGACTCTTGTAAACCACTAACTATTGCCGTATAACCTTAAATAAGTTACTATGATTAAACCATTACTCCATCATGTTCCGATAAAGAGAAATAAAGGCTTAAGTGCTTTGTTCTTAATCCTCTTTTCTTTTATTATTTCTCAAGCCTTGCAGGCTCAAACATTTGTCCATCCCGGTATTCCATTTACCAGCAGCGATCTGGATCAACTAAAGGAGAATATCACGAAAGAACCATGGCTTTCAGCTTACAATGCTTTTAAAAATGATTCCAGATCTAAGCTTAGCTATGGGATGCAGGGGCCACATGCTACGGTAACACGCGCTCCGAACTTAAACAACACCCAGTGGAAGAGTGATATGCAGGCGATCCACAACCTCACTTTTATGTATGTTTTTACAGGAGATAGTGCTTATGCACGGAAGGCAACCAATATGCTGGATGCCTGGGCGGTTACCAACACCGTTTGGGGAGGAAATGAAAGTATGCTGGATATCGGTGACTATGCCCAGTATTGGGCTACAGCTGCCGAAATACTCCGCTATACTTTTCCTGGTTGGACCGCAGCCAATACACAACATGTAGAAAAGTATTTTTCTGAAGTGTTATTCCCGACTTCCTGGGTGCCCTATCCATTACGCGACCAGAACAAAGGGGCTATTCAGTTAAAAATAGCTCTGGGCGCAGCGATTTTTTGTAATGATGTCACCCGGTTTAACCAGTCGATTGAAGTGTACAGGATGGATGCCGGCGGTGGTATGCGCAACTCGCTGCCTAATGGCGAAGTAGGGGATACTGGCCGCGACGACCACTGGCGTGTGCAGGCAGCTGCCCTGGCCTGGTTTGCAGAAGTTGCCTACAAGCAGAAGGTAGATATGTTTTCCGAGCTGGACAAGCGGGTGTTGGCGATCGGTGAACTGTATCATAAATATGCCTTTGACGGCGCTACAATGACATATATTCCCTTTGGAGGTTATGCAAGTTATTGGACCGGCTGGGGAATTCAGCCTGGAGCAAGGGTTGGAGATATGACCAATCTAATTTACAGCGCTTATAATGTTCGTAAGGGAATACCTACCCCTCATACCGACAGGATGCGGGCTGCTTTAGGTGGCGCAGGTGGTGATTTCTTATATCTGAAATCCTCTGACACGTCCACGGCCACCGTTTTGCCACAGAAATATTATCCTGCCGATCATGTGCAGCCGGTGAGCAACCTCACCAATATAGATATCGGTAATACCGGACTCGCAGGCAGCGCTTCGTTCAATAACGGTATCTGGACACTTAAGGCTGCCGGAACTTCAACGAGCAATGCCTTCAGCTTCAATTTTAAAAAAGTCAGCGGCGATGCAGGTTTGGTCGTAAAGGTGAACAGTGTGTCCCCTCTTAGCGGAGGTTGCGGCGTTATGTTACGCGAATCGCTGGCACCTGGTTCCCGTTTTTGGGATGTTTATCTCGGGGCGAACGGCGGTGTAGGGAGGCATTACCAACCCAAAGCACCCTGGTGGTTAAAAATTGAGCGTGTAGACACCAGGATTTTTACGTACCATTCTCAAGATGGTGTTCATTGGACCAATATTGGTTGTGCTTATTCTGCAACGGGTTTCCCAACAGATTTGTATGCGGGATTTTATACCATCTCAAATAATGCATCGGCGCTGAACTCTGCCACGTTCAGTAATGTGGCCTATAGCCAAACTGCTCCTACCGGTTCTCCGGAGATCAGCAGTGCTACAACAGTTACAGCTACTATTGGCGAGCCTTTCAGTTACAACATCATTGCAAGTGCCAATCCATCTACCTATAGTGCCAGCGGCTTGCCTGCAGGATTAAGTATTAATACATCTACAGGAGTTATTTCCGGTACTCCAACCGAATTAGGACAAAGCGAAGTTACCATAGCCGCTACTAATGCCAGCGGCAGCGGTAGTGCAACCCTCATTCTAAAAGTGATCAATAACGAGGCACCTGCAGCGCCGGATTCGGCTGTAGCAGCAATTGTTAATACAACACAAATTAAACTTACCTGGACGGCTTCAGCGAACGCTACCAGTTATTCTGTAAAACGTTCGCAAACAGCGGGAAGTGACTATACGACTATCCAGACAGGGATTACAGGCACCACTTTTACGGATATAGCTCCGGTACCGGAAGTTAATAACTATTATGTAATTACGGCACTTGCTGGAGATAGAGAAAGCGGCGTTTCAAACGAGGTATTCGCGTCTGTTCCGCCGGGAGTGCCGACTAAGCCTGTTGTGGTTAACGGTGACCAACAGATTAGCCTTAGCTGGGACGCAGCTTCAGGTGCTAATACCTATAACGTAAAACGCAGCGCATCCATGGGCGGGCCATATACTACCGTCGCTTCTGTTGCAACGAGCAGTTACACAGATGTTAACCTTACAAATGGAAGTGCTTACTATTATGTAGTGTCTTCCATGGGCAATACAAAGGAAAGCGCTAATTCGCCGGAAGCGTTTGGTGTACCGGGCTCAAGTTCTGTAATCTGGAGTCCTACGCCTGTTACTGATTCTCTGAATTATGCTGCTAACTGGCAGGGAAATGCCCTTCCGGTAAACCCAGCAATTTTAACCTTTGGAGCTTCTACAGATTCTGTTTTAACTAACGATATCACAGGTCTTGAGGTTTCGAGAATGCTTTTCGATGCTGGTGCAAGTGCCTATACTATTGGCGGTAACAGTATCACCCTGAAAAGTGATGTGGTAAATAATTCAGCAAAAACACAAATAATAACTGCTCCGGTGGTTTTAAACGACCAGCTGAATGTGAATACAAATACTGCTACTGTGGTTATTTCGGGCGGTATGACTGGTCCTGGAAGCCTCTTAAAAACAGGAAGCAGGCTTCTTGTCATTTCAGGAGCAAATACCTACTCGGGTGGGACTACCATTAATGGAACCACTGGTGGTTGGCCTCCTGTAAATGGTATTGGAATAGCTGGAACCGGAACGGGAACCCAGAGTGTGCCAACCGCTGGCCCATTGGGAACCGGAAAGATCATCATGAACGGAGGTTCATTGTACTCTGAATCGGGCGACGCGACGATTTACAATGATATCGAAGTTACTGCCGGAAAGAGAAGTTACATGTATGAAACCAGCTGGGCTTTAACTCTTAGGGGAAAGTTGACTGGTACCGGTACGCTTGAACATGATGGCAATACTTATGCAGGCTTGCACCTTTTCGGAGATAACAGCGAGTTTGCCGGTACATTTATATCAAAATTGCGTAGTGGTAGCCAACGGGTACGTTTCGAAACCCCTCAGTCGGGAAGTGCCAAAGCTCATTGGTTGTTAGATGCCAATGGGGTTGATTGCCACAGTCTTCAGTTTCAAACAGGTACGCTGCATTTTGGCGGACTTTCGGGAAGAGGATATCTGCGTAACAACGTAGGAGGCTCTCCGGTAATCAGCATCGGCGCGTTAAATACCAATACATATTTCAGTGGCACCTTTGCCAACTATTTACTTGTGGAAAAAGTAGGTACAGGAACCTTGATGTTTGGCGGGAACCATACTTATGGCGGAACAACCACGGTTAAAAAAGGAAAATTCCTGTTAAGCAACAACCCAAGCAGCGGTACTTTTCCTAGCCCGGTTATTGTGGAAGAGGGTGCATTTGGTGGAACGGGTAAAGGTACCGGTTCAGCTACGATTGGAATAGGAAATGGCCCTGGTGCTGTTTTTGAGCCAGGAAATGACGCTGTAGGTTCGCTTACGATAGGTGCACTTACCCTAAAGGCAGATGCTACTTATAAAGCAGAACTTAATTTAGGCACTGCAGTCGGCGATAAAGTTACAACAACAGGTGTAAGTCTGCTTAACAGCCCGATTTTATCAGTAAGCAGTATTGCGGGTACATTGCCATCAGGAACGGCTTACACGCTAATCGATAATACCGGAACATTACCTATAGCCGGAACATTTAAAGATTTACCGGAAATGTCGCTGGTGAGCACCGGTGGTTATGATTTCCGTATTACTTATAAAGGAGGTACAGGTAATGATGTTCAATTATTGGACGATCGTACCTTGCCAGTTGTTATTACCAGTGCAGCAGCAGACACTACACTGATTGATAGGCATTTCTCTTACACTATTGCAGGTATTAAGTCGCCAAACAGCTTTAATGCTACAGGACTGCCTGCGGGTTTAAGTATTGATACCACATCAGGTATAATATCGGGAACTCCAACAGAGTTTGGTGTTTTTTCTGTGGCCCTAACAGCTTCAAACGGAACTACAACAGGCACACAAACGTTGCTACTAACCGTACAAAGCACGGTGGTAAGCGGTGTTATCGTCGCATCAGGCGATGCTAAAAATATTATTGAATGGGATCAGATTCCGAACTTTAGTTATAATGTTAAGCGTTCAACTACTTCAGGGGGAACTTATACTACTATCGGAACTGTTTCGGGTACCAAGTTCACTGACGCGAATGTTATTAATGGAAGTACGTATTATTATGTAGTTTCTTCTGTTGATAGCCTGGGTGAAAATCCTAATAGTACTGAAGTGGCGGCAACACCAACTGTTGGACAAGTTGCTTACCTGAAATTTAACGAAGCAAGCGGAACACGTGGTATCGATGGCTGGGGTGCAAATCACGGCACATTAGCAGTTACTGCAAGCCGTAGTGTTGGCAGAGAGGGGCAAGCACTTAAACTGGACGGAACCGCTAACTCTTATGCTACGCTTCCAACTGATATAGTGAGTACCTTATCTGACTATACGATATCCTCATGGATAAAAATGGATGCTTTAGCTAACTGGATGCGTGTATTTGACTTTGGAACGGGAACATCCAAGTACATGTTTTTATCCGCACAAGCGGGAGCTGCAGGCCAGGTACGTTTTGCAATTAAAAACGGAGGGTCAGAACAGGGTATGACCTATAATTACGCCGTTCCACTTAATACCTGGACTCACTTTGCAATTACTCAGTCAGGCAATACCTGCAGTATGTATATTAACGGAGCTTTAGTTTCTTCTAATACCGGCGTTACTATCAAGCCTTCAACGATAGGCACTATGAACCAGAATTACCTGGGTAAATCTCAATGGCCTGACCCTATGTTTAAAGGTGCTATTGATGAATTTAAGATTTACAGCAGGGCTTTAAGTGCATCAGAAATTGCTGCAGGTTATACAAGTCAAACGATCACGCTAAATGCGATTGCCTCAAAATTAATGGGTGACGAGGATTTTGATCCTGCTGCGACAGTTTCTTCAGGCCTTCCGGTAACTTACACCAGTTCTGATACCACAGTTGCAAAAATTGTAAGTGGTAAAGTACGTATTCTTGCTGCCGGAACTTCCACCATTACTGCTTCACAGAATGGAAGTAGTGTTTACTGGCCAGCAACATCACAATCAAAAGTTTTATCGGTTGCCATCACTAACGATACTCAACCGATTACGTTAATTGGCAGGCCATTTACGTATACCATTTCTAATAAGCCACTCAGCAATTTTACGGCAACAGGTTTGCCTGCCGGCGTAAGCTTAAATGCCGCAACTGGAGTAATATCTGGTACGCCTACTGAGTTTGGTATTTTCCCTGTAACCTTAACCGCCAGCAATGGCAGCAGTACAGGTACGCAAATTATCACCTTAACGGTACAAAACAGTGTAGTAAGCAATGTTCTGGTTGCCGCAGGTGATGCTAAGAACATAATAGAATGGGATCCTATTCAGAACTTTACATACAATGTTAAGCGGTCAACTACATCAGGAGGCCCCTATACTACTATCGCGAATGTGAGCACTACTAAGTTCACCGATTCGAATATTAGCAATGGAACTATTTATTACTATGTAGTTGCTTCGGTGGATAGTGTTGGTGAAAAGTCTTCCAGCGTAGAGGTAGTGGCAAGACCAAATATCGGTCAGTTTACTTACCTGAAATTTGACGAGGCAAGCGGAATACGCAGCATCGATAGCTGGGGAGCTACTCACGGCACCTTAGCAGCCACAGCAACCCGGAGCGCCGGAAAATACGGAACCTCAATAAAGCTGGATGGCACGGCGAACGCTTATGCTACTCTGCCAACGGGAATAGTAAGTACTTTAAATGACTTTACTATATCCTCATGGGTAAACATGGATGCTAAAGCAAACTGGATGAGGGTATTTGACTTTGGGACAGGAACCAGCAAGTATATGTTCTTAACGATCCAGGCCGGAACGGCTAATATTATGCGTTATGCGATTAAAAATGGAGGCTCAGAGCAGCAGGTAAGTTATAACTACACTTTACCGCTTAGCACCTGGACTCACTTTGCTATCACCCAATCGGGCAATACATGTAGCATGTACATTAACGGAGCTTTAGTTGCCACTAATACCGGCGTTACGATTAAGCCTTCTACCATTGGTAGTACAAACCTGAATTACCTTGGCAAAGCACAGTTTAATGATCCGATGTTTAAAGGTTCAATTGATGAATTTAAGATTTCCAACAGGGCTTTAAGCGCTGCTGAGATTGCTGAAAGCATGAGGTCAGAACAAAACATTACGTTTATTGCTCTTGCTGAAAAAGGGCTTGGTGATGCGGATTTTGATCCTTCAGCTACCACTGCTTCAGGTCTTCCTGTAACGTATACAAGTTCAAATCCTTCAGTTGCAACTATTGTGGATGGAAAGGTGCATATTTTAGCTACCGGAACCTCAACGATCACAGCATCGCAGGCAGGAAATGCCGATTACACAGCGGCACCGTCGATAGCACGGGTACTAACGGTTAAAAATGCACAGTCTATCAACTTCCCGGCATTTGCTCAGAAAGTTGTTGGCGATGCAGATTTCGATGCGGCAGCAACCGCAAGTTCAGGCCTGACTGTAACTTACAGCAGTTCAAATCCTAATGTCGCAATTATTGTAGATGGGAAGGTGCATATTTTAGCTGCCGGAACTTCAACTATTACTGCATTGCAGGCTGGAAATGCCGAATACGTACCGGCAAGTTCAACTCAAATGCTTACGGTAAACAAAAAAGATCAAAGCATCACATTTGCTGCCCTTGCGCCAAAAACCATTGGCGATGCAGATTTTGATGCAGCAGCAACAGCAAGTTCAGGCTTAGCGGTAGCGTACGTGAGCTCAGATTCTACAGTTGCAACAGTTGTTAATGGGCAATTGCATATTACTGGTGCAGGTATCATAACTATCACCGCTTCGCAGGCAGGGAACTCGCAGTATAAGGCAGCGGTTTCTGTCACGCAAACGCTTATCGTAAATAGAAAAGAGCAAAGCATCACATTTGCTGCCCTTGCACCAAAAACAACTGGCGATGCAGATTTTGATGCAGCAGCAACAGCAAGTTCAGGCTTAACGGTAGCATACGAAAGTTCAGATTCTAAAGTAGCAACGATAGTTGATGGTAAAGTCCATCTGGTTGGTGCCGGTACTACCGTCATCACGGCTTCACAAGATGGAGATGAAAGCTATGATGCTGCGCCTTCGGTAAGTCAGGAACTAAACGTATTTACCCCTCCAACAGTACTAGCAAAAAATATAGAAGTAGAATTAAATGCAAGCGGTACTGCTTCAATTATAGCAGCACAGGTGGATAGTGGTTCGATCAGCTATTCAGGAGAATTAAACTTAACAGTAGATCAAAATTCTTTTGGGTGCTCAAACGTGGGAACTCCGGTTACTGTAACACTTACAGGAACCGACGCCAAAGGTTATTCTAGTTCTGCAACAGCACAAGTAACAGTTGTTGACCACCAGAAGCCAGTTCTTACTGCTCCGGCGGATCAGTTATTTTGTTTTGCAGGAAGTACTTATACGCTTCCATTGGTGGTTGCTTCAGATAATTGCGGTGTGGCTTCCATTACCTACACGGTAAGTGGCGCTACAGAAAGAACTGGATCAGGAGCTGATGCAAGTGGCGTTTTCAATGAAGGTACATCAACGGTTAGCTTTATAGTTACCGATGTTCATGGTAATGTGAGTAGTTCGGAAACTGTTGTTACGGTCAATCCCTTATTGAGTTCTGCTATAACGGATGTATATGCAATGAATTCATCGACGGATGAGAAGAATACCATTTACCTTGGTTACGGTCCTTCTTCCCTAACTGTAAATGCAACAACAAACGGCGGTACGGCTCCATATATTTATGCATGGAGTACCGGTGCAACTACGCCATCAATCAGTGTAAATGCTGAAGGAACATATACCGTAATCATAACAGATGCGAAGGGATGTCAAACAACGTCTTCTATACTTATCCATGTTCAGGATGTTCGTTGCGGAAATAATAACGATAAGGTGATGGTATGTCATAATGGTCAGACCATTTGTGTTGCTTCA
>CAMPKC010000013.1 GCA_946887045.1 uncultured Sphingobacteriaceae bacterium
CACGGCGCACCTGCTTGGCAATATTGTTTAATTTATTTATATCTGCGTTCATATCAAGTATATAATCCGGCAAAAGTAAATATTAAAATGGAATGGAAATAATGATGTAGCGCTTTTTACTAACAATTAAATGTTAATAAGTGCAACTTTAATTTAAACCTAAACGTAAAAACCCGTTGAGTATTTAATTAATACGATTATATTTAAGCGCATCATTTTTAAGGAACAATTTTTATGGGAATATCTCTACCCAACTTCGCTCTCAATTCTATTTTGAAAAAAACTCAATTTTATTGGGCCTTAGTTTTTCTGCTCGGTTTAACCATAGGAGCCAATGCTCAAAATGGTTCGGTAGGAATTGGTACAACCACACCAGACACAAAGGCTATTTTAGATATTGTTTCAAATAGTAAAGGTCTTTTAATTCCACGCCTTACTCTGGCTCAGCGCGATGCGCTTCTGGCACCTTTAACATCATCACCCATTCATAACGGAATGCTGATTTACAATACAGATTCTAAGGAATTCAATGTTTGGAAAGATAATAATTGGGTTGTGATTAGTGGTGCTGTAGGCCCACAGGGACCCGCTGGTAATCCAGGCCCCGCAGGTCCGGCTGGCCCACAAGGCGCTCAAGGGCCTCAAGGTCCGCAGGGACTTCCTGTAAATGCATGGTTAATGAGCGGAAATGCAGGAACGCCAGGTAATAGCAGTACATATTTAGGTACAACAGATGCTCAGCCTTTAATTGTAGCCACCAACGGCACGGAAAGAATGAGAGTTACAGGTACAGGGAACGTCGGTATTGGAACTGAAACTCCGAACGTTAAATTGCACGTAGCGGGGGATATTAAAATCGGCGTTTTAGGTGACGCAATAAGCAAAGTTCTAAAAGTATCAATAACAAAGGATATACCTAGTATTCCTTCTGCAACGGAGAAAGTCGAAGTATTTTCTGTACTCAATTGCAGCAGGAATTCAGTAGTAACAGTTTCACCTGAGTCACCCTTGCCAGCTGGTCTGATCATTAGCTATGCAAGAGTTTCAGTTGATGCTGTAGGCGCCTTGCCGGGAACTGTGGAAGTAACATTATGGAATGCTTCTGGTGTCGCTGTCGATCCCGGTAGTATGAAGTTTAACATCACTGTTGTAGAATAATTATGATGAAAAGAACTAAGATATTGCTTAGTGCTTTCTGCCTGCTCTACTTAAGCAGTAATGCACAGCTAGTAAACTCAGATCAAATCATTACGCTAACTGCTAATAGTCTTGTATATGTTTCGGATGCATTTATTAATACTAAAGGAACTGTTTTTAATGATGGAAAGTTAGAAATGACAGGTCATTTCACAAATAATGATTTATCTTCTTTCGTTTTCGATAATTCATCTACTGGGGTAGTCGCACTTTCAGGCGGAACCCAGGAAATTAACGGACTTAATAAGACGGTTTTTCCTGATCTGGCACTTTCTGGCAGCGGCGATAAAATACTCAAAGTTAATAGTGATATTGCAGGAGTACTATCCCTTGGTAATAAACAGCTTCATGTCAACGAATTTACCCTCCATGTCCTTAATACAAACCCCAATGCAATAATTCGATCTGACGATATAAGCACTCCCGGAACCGGATTTATCAGCACAGATTTAAAAGGTAACCTTGTCAGAAATACAAATACAAACAGTAATTACCTGTTTCCATTGGGAAGTTCAGTTCCTAATCCCGCGTTGGCAAGCATAAACATATTGTATCGTCCTGTACATTTTAAACCGGAAGATTCAAATAATAATACATTCTCTGCATCTCTGCTTAATTATGATCCGACAAATGATGGCTTTGACAAAACAAAGAAAAGTGTTGACATCAGGACCGTTTCTAATAAGTATTATTATATGATGAGTCAGAAAACAGGTACTTCGAACGTTGATGTTACTTTTTATCAAAATTTAACTGTTGACCAGACATATTCGCAACTTGTTAACTGGAGCAGTTTTTTACAATGGGAGAAAGCAACTCCTTCAGCCATTTCTACTGGGACATTCGGAGATGATTTAAATAGTGGCAGGTTGAATAGAAGTATTAGCTATAGCTTTCTATTGCCCTTTCAAAATTTACCAGTAACGTTCAGCTCAGACATAGATGTTACAAATCCTTTCACTTTTTATAATGCCTTCTCTCCTGACGGAGATAATAAAAACGATACCTGGACTATAAATAATATAGAATTGTATCCCGAGAATAAGCTAAGTATTTTTAATCGATGGGGAGATGAAGTTTTGAATGTTAAAGGTTATACCAACGATAAAGCATGGGACGGCGGAAATTTGCAATCGGGTACTTATTATTACATATTAACTGCTACAATCGAAAATCAACCGCGCGTGTTTAAGGGATTTATAACAATGATCAATAAGAATTGATATGAAACATTATTTAACGCTCAGTTTTCTGTTAATGCTTGTAAAACCTGCTCTGTCGCAGCAGGATCCTCAATACAGCCAGTACATGTTTAATACACTGGTTATTAATCCGGCTTACGCCGGATACAAAGAAGCGACAAATATAAGCTTGCTTCATCGTGATCAGTGGTCCGGATTTGCAGGGGCTCCGAAAACTCAGTCGGTAGTAGCTGATGGAGCTTTTGGTACCGATAAAAAGGTGGGCCTGGGCCTTTCGGTGGTAAGCGATAAAGCTGGTTTGCAAAGGCAAACATCTGCGCATGCGAATTATGCCTACCGAATTCCAGTGGGGGCGGACGCACGATTAGCTTTGGGAGTATCTATTGGGGTAGGCCAGTTTTCTTTGAATTCTGGCGATGCTCAAATCCAGGATGAAAGTGATCCTAATTTTGGTGATAAACAAACATATTTTGTTCCTGACGCACGATTTGGTGTTCATTACAGCACCTCGAGGTTTTATGCGGGTCTTTCTGCTACCGATCTAATTTCTAAGTCTATTGATTATCAGCAGGTCGGTAAAAACACAATTGCAAGACAGGGCCGGCATTATTTTTTAACAGCAGGAGGATTATTTAATTTAAACTCCAATTTTAAGTTAAAGCCTTCTTTTTTGATTAGGGAAGATACAAAAGGGCCTACTAATCTGGATTTTAACTCGTTTGTATTGATAAAAGAATCGGTTTGGATAGGAGGTTCGTACCGAACAGGTATTAATTTATGGAAAAAAACAGGTTGGGATAATAGTACTTTTAATCAAAATTCTGTGGTAGGCTTGGTTGAAGCATTTGTGTTAAAAAATATGAGGGTAGGATATTCTTATGATTATTCGTTATCTGAACTAGTAGATCATTCAAACGGAACACATGAGATATCCTTGGGCTTTATCTTAAATGCGAACAAAAAAACTGTGGCGCTTAGCCCGCGTTACTTTTAATTATAAGCATTCAAATGAAATATAGAAAGATATCTCTTGCGTTTTTAGTTTGTTTAATAGTTTATTTTTCTCCGGGGAATATCTTCTCAGATAATATCTCCCGGGCCAATAAATATTTTGCAACATATGATTTTAAACTCGCTCTGAATATTTACGAAAAGATAATGCAAAAAGAACCAAGCTTGGAGATAGCTCAAAAGCTTGCAGATTGCTATCGTTTTATTAATGATTCTGAGGGTTCAGAAAAGGCCTACGCCACAGTGCTCGCTTTCCCTGATGCTGATGTGATAAATTATAAATACTACGCTGATGCGCTGAAGCTGAATGGAAAGTTCGAGGAGGCGAAGAAGAATTACATGCTCTATGGAGAGAAGTTGCCAGAAAAATTGGACGAGGCCACAAGTCTTGCCAATTCAGCTGATGTGGCAAGAATGTGGGCAGAAAACCCTGATCCCTCTGTTCGTATTGAAAATGTCGCAACTTTAAACAGCGAGAATTCTGATTTTTCTCCTGTGTTTTATAAGGATGATTTGGTTTTTACCTCCGATAGATGGTTTGTAAAAAGCACAGAAAATAAAAAAAAGGAAGTTGTTTATGGCTGGACTGGAAATCCATACCTTAAATTATATCAGGCTACTAAATTTAATGACGGTTTCACGGTAGCGGTAATGCCCGAATTAAATCAGGAGTTTCACACAGGTCTGGCTGTTTTTACCGATAATGCGGATACAGTATATTTTACTGTTACAGAATCGAAAAAACGTAAAAATAAGGAGAACCTTACTTTTCTTAAAAAGAAGATATATGTTGCTTACAAGATGGGCCTTAATTGGTCAGATCCTAAGCCGATTCTTTTAAGTAATGATAAATATTCCATTCAGCATCCGGCTTTATCTCCAAATGGCGATATATTATATTTTGCTTCGGATATGCCGGGCGGATTTGGGGGGATGGATATCTATGCATCACAAAAACAAGCGGATGGGTCATGGGGTACTCCGGTAAACTGCGGGCCGAATATTAACGGCCCTGAACCTGATGTTTTTCCTGTCGTTCGCAAGGATGGAACTTTTTATTTTTCTTCTAAAGGGCATGTAGGAATGGGCGGACTGGATATTTTTACCGCCAAAGGCTCTTATGATAAATTTGGGATGGTAGAGAACCTGAAAGCGCCGATTAATTCTTCTTACGATGATTTTGGAATAATTTTCACCGATGACCTAAACGGCTATTTATCCTCAAACCGGAAAGGAGGGATGGGCTTAGATGATATTTATGCATTCAAGATAGATTCTCCTCAGGAAAAACCATTGCTTTTTGCTGTGGAAGGTGAAGTTATTGATAAATCGACCGGTGCAAGTTTAAGCAACGTAGAAGTTATTCTTTTCAATAAAAAAACAAATCAGCAGTTGCGCACGGTTTCGGATATGCAGGGTAAATTTCTTTTTAATTTATCACCGGAAATGGAATACATTATTACCGGCAATCAAGACCAGTATTACTCAAAGCAGGAAGGCAATATTTCAACCGTTGCCTTAACCGAGTCGACTATTTTTAATGTGAAGTTTGAACTTGAACGGTCAAAGGACGACACCTATATGGTTAAGCTACAAAACATTTATTATAATTTCGATAAATGGAATATTCGGCCTGACGCGGCTATTGAATTAAATAAAGTAGCTTCTTTTGTCTTAAATATGCCAAATATTAGCATTGAACTGCGTTCTCATACTGATTCCAGGGGAAAAGCTGTTTATAATAAATGGTTGTCACAGAAAAGAGCGCAGTCCGCCGTGAATTACCTTGTGGAAAAAGGCGTCGGATCGTCCAGACTTTCAGCAGTAGGTTTGGGTGAAACAGAACTGCTGAAC
The DNA here is from genome assembly GCA_946887045.1 of uncultured Sphingobacteriaceae bacterium. The sequence continues at coordinate 5,265 of CAMPKC010000013.1, forward strand.
CGGTGCAGAGACGGAGTTAAATGTCCTTTAAAAGATCATCAGTTGAACAGACGGACGGAGTTTAAAGTGGTAAAAATAAATCCTGTTGCCAGTATTACAGCTTCGGTCACTCCATCAAAAAAGAAAATAAGCAATTGATTTACTCAATTGCTTATTTAGCTTAATTATTTAATAGATCCAAAACCTGTTTGGAAGATTCTTTGGTATCCACTTTGTCAATTATCTTGTTGATTTTCCCTTCTTTATCAATTAAAAAGGTCTTTCTGGCGGTTCCCATATACTTTTTTCCGTACATGTTTTTTTCAACCCACACCCCGTAAGCTTCTACAATACTTTTGTCAGTATCAGAGATTAAGGTAAAAGGAAGCTGGTATTTATTCACGAATTTTTTGTGTGAAGCCTCATCATCTGTACTCACTCCGATCACATTAAAACCTTGCTTTTGAAGCGATTGATAATTATCACGAAAGTCACAAGCCTCTGCTGTACATCCCGGAGTATCATCTTTTGGATAGAAATATAAAATTACATCCTTGCCAGCAAAGTCACTTAAAGAAATGGTATCTCCATTCTGATTTTTCGCGGTAAATTTTGGCGCAATATCGCCTTCCTTTAATTCAGCCATAGTTTATTTATAAAAAGTTGCGTTATATGTGCTTGTGTTCATTTTCATATCCGTTGCAATAAATTGCAATAAATGCTTACCCGGACTCAGACTGTCTTCAAAGGTATGCCATAAAGTAGCCGTTTTTGAATCGTACTCAAAAAGCACCCATTGTCCGTCAATAGTACCTTTAAATGAGCGGATTCCTGACAGATTATCCGAAAGTTTAAGAACTATTTTACTGATGCCCGTCATCGATTTGCCATCCGTAATATTTACCGGGCGTATAACAGGGGCGGTGGTGTCAAGCTTTATGTAAAAACTTCCAAACGTTCGCGGACTCGCCCTAATGAAACCATTTTCATAACTTCCGCCATGGTACAGGCCTCGGGTATCAACAACAACGGCTTTTTCCTGGAGCGCTTCCGGAAGTGCTATATCTGGCTTGATCCACAGGTGATAGTTTTTATGTACTGGTATTAAGCGGGTATGCACATTGTGAATACCAGAATAAGCACCGGTTGGTATTCCGGCAGATACAGAATGTTTTAAGTTTATATCACTATATAGTACCCCTTTCGGGATAGCCAATTTCATCCTGTTGCTTTCGTAGTTTGTAGAGTCCGAGTACTTCACCAATTTTATGCCCCCGGTTTCTTTATGAGGAATTACAGACTGATGGTTTTTTTTAATGCGGAAGGTTAGTGTACTGGTATTGCCTCTTACATCCTTTACAACGTATTGTAATTGGTGGATGGCATCGTCTGATAAACTTACGATCCCATTGTTTACAAGGCCCTTATAGATCTTCAGAGGGTTTCCCGGCTCTACAAAACTTTTTTGAATGGTCCGGCCATGCGAAATTAGCGCAGGGAAGTCAATGTGCGAATTTATGGCTCTGCTGTTCTCGAAAGAGAAACGTTCCAAAATTGATGTGTAAATTGTTTTGCCATCTAGAAGTAGTTCGATAGAATAGACACCGTTTTTATTTCCGCCGTTTACCTGCTGATCATAGGTAACAATGCCAAAACCAACTTCGCTATTGAAGTTTAGTATCGGGTTTTTATTTAATGCATATGTTCCATTGGAGCCTGTAAGCTGGAAGTATTGGCTGGGTGTGTTTTCTGAGAAAGGATAATTATTGAGCCGGTACATGTACAACCCAGATAGTACCGGTTTGACGTTGTCGGATATTTTAAGTCCAAAAAGTTGCGGATTGATAGTTTCTTCGGTTTTGGAGTCACGAAGCTCAAAATGCAGATGGGGACCGGCGGATCCTCCCGTATTTCCCGACCATGCAATAATATCGCCTTTTTTTACCGGGATCTCTATCGAAGCAAGGGGAAAATCAACATCAAACGACTGTCGTCTGTATTGCAAATCCTTAACCGTTCGTGCGATTGCCGTATTGAAACGCTGTAGGTGAGCATACACTGAGGTATATCCGTTCGGATGACTAATGTATACTGCATTTCCAAATCCACCGATCTGCACCCGGAGTCTGGATATAAATCCATCAGCCACAGCATAAACAGGATATCCTTCTCGTTGATTGGTCCTGTAGTCAAGTCCCGAATGAAAATGATTGCTTCTTATTTCGCCAAACGAACCCGCCAGAGATGGCGCTAAATCTAAGGGAGGTCTGAATTCGTTTGGATAATTTGTGCTTTTTAGTGTGTCCTGAGAATATAATTGGAGATGGAATATTAAACCGAGGAGAGCTGTTATTAATTTTTTGTTATTTAATTTCAAAGTTGAGTAGTTTTTCGTTTTCTATATATCCTGTTAACTTATTTCCAATAGCTATTTTACCTACGCCGGGGGGAGTTCCGGTAAAAATTAAATCCCCTTTTTTAAGGGTAATATATCGGGAAATAAACACTATCAACTTTTCAAACGAAAAAAGAAGGTCTTTTGTGTTGCCGGCCTGAACGGTTTTGCCGTTGATGTCGAGATGGAAATTCAGATTATATAGATCTTCGAATGTGGTTTTATTAACAAAACGGCTTATGGGGGCAGAATTATCAAAAGCTTTAGCTAACTCCCAGGGCAATCCTTTTTCTTTATGCTTCTGTTGGATATCACGTGCTGTCAAATCAACGCCCAGGCCAATTTCTTCGAAATAATTTCCAGCAAATTTTTCTGAAATATGTTTACCCTCTTTCGAAACTTTTAGAATAATTTCTACTTCATGATGGATTTCTTCCGAAAAGTCGGGCAGGTAAAAAGGTTTGTTATCTTTTAAAACCGCGGTGTCGGGTTTCATGAAAATAACAGGTTCAACCGGAATTTCGTTATTTAACTCTTTGGCGTGCTCAGCATAATTGCGCCCAACAGCGATAATTTTCATGCTGCGAAGATATATATTAATGTGTATGCCGTGGAGATATTAGAGAACAGAAATTCTCTTTATGATAGTTTCATTACCAACTATTAGCCGAATAAAATAATATCCGCTATTTAGTGAAGATGCGATAGGGAAGGAGTTTATTTGTTCACCGGCGGATAAGCGTTGCGATAGTAAAGTAGCCACTTCATTACCCAGAATATCCATGATCTTGATGGTAACATTAGAATCCTTATTAACAAAGTATGACAGATTCAAATGATCGGATACAGGATTAGGATATACTTTAACATTGCTCAAAACCTTTGAATCTACAGCGCCTGCCACATTTTTGGTTTGGTTAGAATTGGTCGAAACGGGTATCGTTTTTACGTAAGAAGGTTTGAAAGGAGTGATGTTGATTTTTACACTTTTAACTTCCGATGGTCTTCCCGGTCTGGTGTCAGTGATTTTTGATATCGTCTTCGAATTTCCCTTTTTTAAAGAGTCTGGTGTGAGTTCCTCTTTTATAAGAATAGCATTTTCAGTAACGAAAGCCGCGTGGGCACTCATTAATAAAAAGCTAAATAAAATTATAGAAGAGTAAAATTTTTTCATCCAAAAAAGATAATAAGCAAATCTAAAGATAAATTTTCTATAAAGTTTAAATACAAGGTATTATTTGTTTTATTTAACAATTTTTAACAATCAAAAAACATGCCTCAAACAGGTAAAATATACTCTGATTATCAGCTTTGTTTATTGTTAGTCAAACTGTACATTTGTGCGCAATTTAGAAACTGATAAGTGGCAAATCATAAAGACATTCATAAGCTGTCGGCAGCAGGACTGCTGGTTAGTTTGGGAATCATTTACGGAGACATTGGTACCTCACCTTTATATGTTTTCAAAGCAATCATCGGAGATAGAATTATTACTACGGATTTAATCTTTGGTGGGCTCTCGTGTATTTTCTGGACCTTAACACTTCAAACTACTATCAAGTATGTTTTAATCACGTTACGTGCAGATAATAAAGGTGAAGGTGGCATATTTTCTTTATTATCCCTGGTTAAGCGTCGCGCTAAATGGTTAGTTATACCCGCCATGATCGGAGGTGCGTCTTTGCTTGCAGATGGTATGATTACTCCTCCAATTACGGTCTCGGCAGCTATTGAGGGGTTAAGGATTTTCAATGCCGACCTTCATACAATACCTATTGTAATTGCGATCATTTCGGGTTTGTTTATTGTTCAACAGTTCGGTACCTCGTTTATTGGTAAAGCTTTCGGTCCAATAATGTTTGTTTGGTTTACCATGTTAGCCGTTTTAGGATCGTTTTATGTGGTGAATTTTCCCGAAATATTTAAAGCCATAAATCCATATTATGCCTATAACATCATCGTCAGTACGATTGATATAAGCAATAATGATTTTGGTGCTCTTTATATAATTGCAGCTGTTTTCTTATGTACAACGGGAGCGGAGGCTTTATATTCGGACCTTGGGCATTGTGGGCGTTCAAATATCAGAGTTAGCTGGATTTACGTCAAAACCTGTTTGCTGTTAAACTATTTCGGACAAGGGGTTTGGTTGTTGCAACACGAAGGGGCAACTCTTCAGGGCGAGAATCCGTTTTACCAGCTGATGCCCGAATGGTTTCTGATATTTGGAATCGCAATAGCCACTGCAGCAGCTATTATCGCTTCACAGGCGATGATTTCTGGATCGTTCACCCTTATTTCTGAAGCGGTGCGACTAAATTTGTGGCCCAAAGTCAAAATCAATTACCCTTCAAATCAAAAGGGCCAAATATATGTGTCCTCTATAAATTGGTTACTTTGGCTCGGGTGTCTGGTTGTTATCGGGGTTTTTAGAGAGTCAGCTAACATGGAGGGTGCTTACGGTTTAGCTATAACCCTGACCTTTTTGATGACCACAATTCTAATGTGTGTATATCTTCAGCGGAAGCACTTCCCAACTTATTTAATAGTGCTTTTCGCCTCGGTTTATGGATTACTTGAACTATTATTTCTTGTTTCAAATCTTTCGAAGTTCTTACATGGAGGTTGGTTAACTCTGTTGCTTTCTGTTTTGTTCTTTTCAGTTATGTTTGGCTGGTCCTCGGCCCGAAAAATCAAGAACAGGTATGTTAAATTTGTTGAAATTGAAGATTACTTTCCCATCTTAAAAGAATTAAGCGAAGATTCAACAGTTCCTAAATACGCGTCTCAGTTAGTTTACTTAACAAGTGCTAACTTTAGCTCCGAAATTGAATCCAAGATCATCTATTCCATATTACAAAAGCAGCCAAAGAGGGCGGATGTGTACTGGCTGGTACATGTTGACGTTACGGATGAACCTCATACGCTGGAATATAAAGTGAACTTCCTTGTTCCGGGGAAATTGATCAGAATAGATTTCAGGCTTGGATTCAGAATCGAACAGAGGATAAATATCCTTTTCAGGATGGTCGTTGAAGAGCTTGTTAAAAAAGGTGAAGTAGATATCACAAGCAGGTATGAGTCTTTAAATAAGCATCAGATAATAGGAGATTTTAGGTTTGTGGTGCTCGAAAAAATCATGTCGAAATCCAACAAGCTCTCTTTTAAAGAGCGTTTAATCATGGATTATTATTTCCTTTTAAAGCATCTGAGTTTGTCTGAAGAGCGTGGTTTTGGTTTAGATTTAAGCTTTGTTACAGTCGAGAAAGTTCCGCTGGTGGTATCATATCACGACAATATTCAGCTTCAGCGAATAACATAATTTCTGTTTGGGGAATTAATTGGTATTTAGTCTGCTGTTTTTATGACCGTAGGTAAAATAGATGACCAAGCCGACCAGTAACCAAATCAAAAATCTTTCCCAGCTCTGATAACCCAATTCTGTCATTAAGTAAAAACAACTTAACAAACCCAGAACAGGTATCAGCGAGAGGTTTTTTGTAAAGCTAAGCCAGGCGATGATAATTGCCAGAACGATGAATAAAAAATAAGGGAGACTGTCTTTATAATCATGCCAGTCGCCCTCAAGTCGAAATAGATCGTAAACAGGTTCCCAAAAAACAATCAAAGCAGCAATAAGTAATCCGGGGACAATGTATTTGGAATTAATATAGGGGATTCTAAAACGCCCCGGCTGAATATTTTTGTCTTTTTCCAGAACTAAAACTCCGCCACAGACCAACACAAAGGCAAATAATGTACCAATACTGGTTAAGTCGGTCACCTCTGATAGGTTCATAAAAAGTGCCGGTATGGCTACGACAAAGCCAGTAACGATAGTTGAAAAACTCGGCGTTTGATATTTGGGATGTATGCGGGCAAAAGCTTTAGGCAGAAGTCCGTCGCGGCTCATGCTCATCCATATCCGGGGCTGGCCCATTTGAAAAATTAATAAAACACTCGCTGTGGCTATAACTGCACTTATTGATATAATGTAACTAATTTCATCAAGTCCAACTCTTTTAAAAACAAATGCCAAAGGGTCTGCTACCTGCAACTCTGTGTAATTAACCATTCCGGTTAATACCAATGCTATTAAAATATACAAAACAGTACAAATGATCAGGGAATAAATCATCCCTTTCGGCAGATCCCTCTGCGGATCTTTACATTCCTCTGCAGTGGTTGAAATAGCATCGAAGCCTATATATGCAAAAAACACACCCGACACGCCTTTCATTACACCTGAGAACTCATTGGGTAGAAACGGACTCCAGTTGGCCGGAGTAACGTAAAAGAAGCCAACCAAAATTACAGCGATGACTACCGCTATTTTAAGTATCACCATAGCATTTGTAGCTCTTTTAGTTTCCTTGATTCCAATATAAACCAGGTAAGTGATTAATGCTACAATTGCAAGCGCAGGCAAGTTGGCAATAAGTTTAAGGCTGCCGAAGCCAGGCGCACTAGTCCAGGCCATCGCCTGATATCTTAATGTTTCCGTTATTTCAGATACGTTGCCCGATGCTGTTAATTGCTCAAGTTTTGCGTTCCCCCTCATTGCGGATAAATAATCCATAGTGAGGTGTGCCGGGATATAAATATTGAAGCCTTCGAGCAGATTTGTAAAGTATTCGCTCCAGGAAATTGCTACCGCGATGTTCCCGATAGCATATTCCATCAGCAGATCCCAACCAATGATCCAAGCGATCAATTCGCCGAACGATGCATATGCGTAGGTATAAGCACTACCCGAAACTGGAATTCTGGAAGCAAATTCAGCATAGCACAACGCAGAGAAGCCACAAGTTATAGCCGTTAAAATGAACAGTAAAGTAACGCCGGGCCCCCCATCGAATGCAGCTTGTCCGATGGTCGAAAAGATACCTGCGCCAATAACTGCCGCAATCCCCATAAAAGTTAGATCTCGTACTCCTAATACTTTTTTTAAATGGGTGATACCCGATTTCGCGTTTTCTGTGTCTGTAAAGCCCTGTTCAATATCTGTAAGGATAGTCGAGATAGGTTTTCTCCGGAAGTATTTGTTTGCCATCGTGGTATTTATCTTCAGCGAAATCAAACATAGAAATAATTTGATTTGAATTTAAGGAAAATAAGAGGCGTGGCGGGAAAGCAATGATTGGCGATAACATCCTCCAGAGGATTACAGGGAGGATGATGTAATGGAACTTAGGAAATGGTTTTTTGTTATGCTGAGCTTTTCTTCGGACAAGCTCAGCATAATGAATTGATTAATCTTCAAGTAAGGCGAGTTCGGTTTTTATAAATTTAGCCAGCTGATGCACGTAATCAGAGCTGAAGTTGAACTCTATGCCTGCAGTTTTATAAATTTCTTTTATCGTTTTTGTGTAGCCTAGCTTTAAAGCCGCCAAATATTTCTGTAAAGCCAGTTCAGGATTTTCCTTGTAGTTTTTCCAAACAGCTATCGCACCCAACTGAGCAATACCATACTCGATGTAATAAAACGGAACTTCAAAAATATGGAGTTGTTTTTGCCAGAGGTTTTCCAACGCTTCTTCATATCCCTGCCAGTTGGTGAAATTATTGCCAAAAGGTTCAATAATTTCTTTCCATGCGATTTTTCGCTCGGTGGTAGTATGTTCCGGATTCGTATAAATCCAGTGTTGAAACTGATCTACTACAGCCACCCAGGGAAGCGTTTTCAAAACATCTCGTAGCTGATCTTTTTTCGCCCGCTTTAGATCTTCATCACTATCAAAAAAAACATCCCATTTATCCATAGAAATTAGTTCCATGCTCATCGAAGCCAGTTCGGCTACTTCTGAAGGAAGGTGTTTAAAGTCGTTGAGTTCCAGATCAGCACTTATAAAGGTATGAACGGCGTGTCCCCCTTCGTGTACCATAGTGGTCAAATCGCGAAAAGTATTTGCCGAATTCATGAAGATGAAAGGTGCTCCTGTTTCTGCCAAGGGATAATTATATCCACCAGGAGCTTTCCCTTTACGACTTTCGACGTCGAAAAGTCCATTCTCTTTCATTATTTCCAAACGCTCGCCGATGTACGGATTAAGAGCTTGAAAACATTTTATCGATTTGTCAATTAGTTCCTGACCATTGTTGAACGGTTTAAGCGCCGGTTTTCCGGAAATGTCAACATCCATATCCCAGGGTTTTAGCTCATGTAAGCCTAAAGCCACGCGCCTTTTTTCAGCCTCTTTCCGTAAAATAGGTACTATCTCTCTCTCTATAGATTCGTGGAATTTATAGCAATCATGCGGGGTATAATCAAATCTGCCCAAAGCCTGGAACATGTAATCGCGGAAGTTCTCGAAGCCGGCATTCAGGGCCACCTTATGGCGAAGCTTTAAAAGCTCATTAAAAAGTTCGTCCAGCTTATCCTTATCCTGCAAGCGTCTTGCCGTAACAGCTTCCCACGCTTGCTTACGTACGTTTCGATTGACATCTTTTAGAAATACAGAAGCTTGTTCAAGCGTGTATTCCTTTCCATCAATGCTAACGCTCATCGCCCCGGTAATTGACTGGTAAGTTTGTTGCTTAACCTGGATTTCTGTCAATAGCGGAATATTCTCTTCCCTGAAAAGTTGTAAGGCCTTTTTTACGCTTCTGATCAGCACAAAATATTTATCCTTTTCCAGCTTTTCTACAAAACGGCTATCTATCAGTTTCTTGTTCAGGTCATTTGAAATGGGAGCAATTTTAGGTTCTATCTCGGTAGCAAAATATTGGAAGCTTTGCAGTAATTCTTCGTTTGTGGTATCGCAGGTCATGCGAATATATCTCCATGCAAAGTCTTCTTCCAGAGCAGCTTCAAGTTCACTGCGGTCTTTTAACCAGCGTTCTAAATCTTCAACAGAGTTAATTTCTCTGTTTTTCAATTCAAGCAATAATGGTTCAAGTTTCTCCCATAGTATTTCGAGGTTTTCAGGAACAAATATTCTTGGCTTTTTCGCGATCATGATCTTGTGATTTATCCTGCTAAGTTAAAATCAGATCATTTGTTTTAAGAATTTTTATGAGAATAAAATGTACCGGCCAAATACTTGATGCCCTATTCGTATGAATTGGAACTCGTTACAAAAGCTTTTTCAAATTTAGGCGAACTGAAATATATCGTATTGATACTTCTAGAATTTGGTTCTGAAATAAATGTCCAGCAGAACGAAAATAGCAAAAATAACCGAAGCAATGCCGTTTGTAGTTCCAAAAGCCAGGTTTACTTTGCTTAAGTCATTGGGTTTTACCAGGCGGTGCTGGTATATCAATAAGCCAATAAAGAAAATAATTCCGGCAATGTAAAATCCTCCCAACTGGGTGATAAAGAGTGGAATTATTAAAAAAACTACACTTAATACATGTAGAGCAGATGACACCAGTAAAGCCTTTTTCCTTCCTAATACAGCAGGGATCGAGTATAAATTGGCACTCTGGTCAAATTCATCATCCTGTAAAGAATAAATAATATCAAAGCCGCTCACCCAGCAAACAACAGCAAGCGAGAAGAAAATTGGTAATAGCGCAAATTCTCCTGTCACTACCAGGTAGGCACCAATGGGGGCGAGGCCCAGACCAATGCCTAAGATGAGGTGGCAAAGCGGAGTAAAACGTTTGGTGAAACTGTATCCTAGAATTACTGCAAGAGCTACTGGCGACAAATAGAAACACAGCGGATTTATAAAGTAGGTAGTGAATATAAAAAGTACACAGTTTATTATAGTAAACAGCAAAGCGTTTTTTGCCGGTATACGTCCGGCCGGAATGTCTCTAGCCACCGTTCGGGGATTTTGGGCATCGAAATTTCTGTCGAGATAACGGTTAAATGCCATCGCGGCATTCCTGGCGAAAATCATACACAAGATCATAAAAACCAGCAGCATCCAGTTAAACGTATTGTCTGTAGTTGTAAGCGCAAGGAAAAAGCCTATAAAGGCAAAAGGCATTGCGAAAATAGTATGGGCGAAAAGTACGAGTGAAAGGTATTTTTTCATCTTATCTGCTCGATTAGATTTGAGATGTATGATATTAATTTTTTTGAGACAACCGGTGTTATTCGATAACAGGCGCAACAAATGCTTTGTTTATTTCGTCAATGAGCGATAGAATTTCATCCCTGCCTTCCTGTGTTTCCGAAGAGGTGATAAATTGTTGCGGCACTTCTTCAAAAGAAACTAAAAGTTCTTTTTTAAATGCAGCCACCGTTTGCATTGTTTTATGTTTTGATTGTTTGTCGGCTTTAGTAAATACCAGTAAAAACGGAATTCCGTGCTCGCCCAGCCAAAAGCAAAATTCCAGATCGACTTTTTGCGGAGGCACGCGACTATCAATCAATACGAACACACACTGGAGGCTTTCACGATTTTTAAGATAGTACTTTATAAACCGTTCCCATTCGCCCCGGCTGGTTTTCGAAGCTCTTGCGAATCCATAACCAGGTAAATCCACAATATACCACTTGTCGTTAACCAGGAAATGATTTATCAACTGGGTCTTTCCGGGAGTCTGAGATGTTTTCGCTAAACCTTTTTTTTGGGTTAGCATGTTTATAAGAGATGATTTTCCGACATTTGATCGTCCTATAAACGCATACTCAGGCAAAGCCGGAGGAGGTAATTTATCGGTACGTGTGTTGCTGCATTTAAATTCCGCGGTATGTATAATCATCGTGGCAAATGTACAATTTTATAAAACTATACTCCATAGATTTAAGATGAATAGCTATACAACCCCATCCACAACCCGTATCGGGCATGTGCATTTAAAAGTTTCGGATCTCGAACGTTCTCTGGCTTTTTACCAGGAGCTGCTTGGCTTTGAAATAACCCAACGTTATGGCGAGGGTGCGGTATTTCTTTCCGCAGGCGGTTATCATCACCATATCGGCTTAAATACCTGGCAGAGTAAAGGTGCGGACAAGGCTCCTGCACGAGCTGTAGGTTTGTATCACGTAGCTATATTATATGCAGAGAGGAGAGAACTGGCCGAAGTAGTAAAGCGATTGCTTGACAATGAATATCCTTTAAGCGGAGCCGCGGATCATGGCGTTTCAGAGGCAATTTATTTAGATGATCCTGATGGTAATGGCGTCGAGCTTTATTGGGACAAGCCCAAAGAGGAGTGGCCCTTTGATGGCGAGGGGAATTTGCAAATGGTTACCGAGCCCTTGAATATTCATGGTCTGTTGGGAATGCTTCGATAAATTCGATGTATTGGTGCTATCCTTTTTACTTCGTGAAGCTCCTGTTAAATCTATTCAAGTAAAAAGCGGCCCAGTTTTTTCAGGCCGCTTCAATCATATAAAGATAAATTACACTATTTCACACGCTCAATATATTCTCCTGTGCGGGTATCCACTTTAATTTTATCGCCTTGATTTACAAATAAAGGCACTTTCAGTTCTATGCCATTTTCGGTAGTTGCATATTTCTGAGCGCCTGAAGATGTATCGCCTTTTACTGCGGGCTCGGTGTAGGTTATTTCCAATTCAACGTTATTTGGCGCCTGAGCCATAATGGGCTCTTCGCTTTCAAAGGAGACAATTACATTCATACCTTCTTTTATAAACTTCGCAGATGGTCCGAACAATGATTTAGGAATATTGAATTGTTCGAAAGAGACATTATCCATTACCACAAAATAATCACCTTCTTCATATAAATACTGGTAGTCATTGGTTTCAACACGACAGATCTCGACTTGTTCGTCAGTTGCCAAACGGGCCTCAACTATTTTTCCGGTTTTAATATTGCGAAACTTGCCCAGGTAGAAAGCGCCACCTTTTCCCGGTGTGCGATGTATAATTTCTTCGACGGTTACCAGTTCGCCGTTGAAGCGCAGAATATTTCCTGATTTAATTTCGGATGCTTTTGCCATGAGAATATAATTGTAAAATTTGGCCAAAGATGCAATTATATTTTAATTGAAAAATATCGGCGGCAAAAATCGTTTTTTGATACAGGCTGCAAGGCTTCTCTGTTTTTAAAGTGTTTGCGCTGGCTGACTCAGAAATGTCTGATTAAATTTAATTTATTATTCCTTAGATAAATTAAGCTTATCGCATATTCGAAATTAAATATTTGCCATCTTTGTAACGATATGCCTCAATCCGTTACTCCTTACAAAAATGAAAACGCTACCAAAAAAGAGCAGGTAGCAACAATGTTCAATAATATTTCAAAGACCTATGATTTTTTAAATCATTTCCTGTCTCTTGGAATCGATATTATCTGGAGAAAAAAAGCCATCGCCGAGCTGGAAAAAGATAATCCTCAAAATATCCTGGATGTAGCGACGGGCACGGGGGACTTTGCTTTTGAATCCTTAAAAATTCTTAATCCTTTAAAAATTGTGGGGGTAGATATCTCGCAAGGGATGCTGGATATTGCAAATGAGAAGATTCAGAAACGCGGCTTAAGCGATAAATTTGAAGTGAGATTAGGCGACTCTGAAAAACTTTTGTTTGATGATAATGAGTTTGATGCAGTTACAGTAGCGTATGGAGTAAGGAATTTTGAAAATCTTGAAAAGGGTCTTTCAGACATGTTAAGAGTTTTAAAGCCGGGTGGGAAAGCTGTTATTCTGGAGTTTTCAAAGCCCAAAGTTTTTCCTGTAAAGCAATTGTATAGCTTTTATTTTCATTACGTTACCCCATCCATCGGAAAAATATTCTCAAAAGACAATAGTGCCTACAAATACCTTCCCGAATCCGTTGAGGCTTTTCCAGACGGAAAGGATTTTATCGCCCTGATGGAAAGAGTTGGATACCGAAATACCAAAAACCGTCCTTTGGCGTTTGGTATTTGTTCAATTTACACCGGTATTAAATGAAGAAACGGTTACAGCTGATAATCTTTTTTATTTCAATAAGTGTTGGTTCTTTTGCTCAGGTGGGGCAGGGCGGTAACTGGGGGGGCGGAGTAGACGATCAGATTTTCTCTCCGGGATTTACTTTTCAGTATCTGTCATCCGAATACAAAATTTATAAAAAGGTCGATTGGCAAAGACCGTATCCAAATCCTGACGTACCCGGACAATTCCTGACCGATTCATTAAAGAGCATCAGCTCGCCTTTAAGCCCCGGTTTCGGCTTAGGATTTATAGCAGGTTTTAAATTAGGAAACAACACAGATTTGCGGATAACTCCCACCTTAGTTTTTTTAGACCGGCTGATAAATTATGAATATGCTGATCCCGAAAAGTTTTATCAACAGAAAGTAGCGACTACAACCGTCGAATTTCCGGTAGGTTTTAAATTAAAATCAGACAGGAGATTGAACTTTCGCGCATACCTTTTAGCTGGCGGTAAGTATTCGATGGATATCATATCAAAGAAGAAGACCGATGATTCAGGATTTGCGCTAACCGAGAAATTTGTCAAGAATCAGAAAAATATACTGTCTTACGAAGTTGCTATCGGCTTCGATTTCTATTTTGAATATTTTAAGTTATCTCCTGAGTTTAAGCTGTCTAATTCTATCAACAATGTTTTAAAGCCCGAAGATCACCCCTATTCTTCCCCTTTAGATAAGCTTTATACACGCAATTTTCAGTTCAGTTTGTACTTCGAATAATTAAAAAACCGAGATGTTTTTATAAATGCATAGAGCATTTATAGTATTTTCGCCTTTCAATCGTATGTCAAAAATCGCACTAATAACAGGGGCTACATCCGGAATAGGCGAGGCCTGTGCAAAATTACTTGGAAAGCAAGGTTATGATCTGATATTAACCGGAAGGCGTACAGAGCGATTAGTATACCTTAAAAAGGAAATTTCGGAAACGTCTGATATCAGGATCGAGTTACTCACCTTCGATGTAAGAAATAAAGGCGAAGCCGAAAATTCTTTACATGCCTTACCCGAAGAATGGAGAGCGGTTGACGTTTTGATAAATAATGCGGGTCTGAGTCTTGGTTTGGATCCAATACATGAAGGAAATACTTCTGACTGGGAAACTATGATCGATACCAATATCAAAGGTTTACTGTATGTTAGCAAGGTGGTTTCAAATTGGATGGTGAAACGTCGGCAGGGGCATATTATTAATCTTGGATCCATTGCAGGTAAGGAAACTTATCAAAATGGTAATGTATATTGCGCCACAAAGCATGCAGTCGATTCACTTAATAAAGCTATGCGTATCGATTTATTACCTTACGGCATACGAGTGACAGGAATACATCCGGGTGCGGTTGAAACAGAGTTTTCGGAAGTGCGGTTCAAAGGGAATACAACGCGTGCGAAACAAGTATACGAAGGATTTGAACCGTTGAAGGCCGAAGACATAGCCGAAACGATTTGGTTTGCTATATCCAGACCGGCACATGTTACAATCAACGATTTGATAATAATGCCAACTGCCCAGGCAAGTACGAGCCATTTGGAGAGGAAGTTGTGAGTTGAAGGTGAGGTTGCAGGGTGTGAGTTGTATGTTGAAAAGGCGTGAGATCTTTAATTGTTCTCTCACTCAAAAGAATATAAATTATGCTTGAACAAGAAATAAATCAGGAAATAAAAGCAGCAATGCTTTCAAAAAACGAAGCTCGCTTGAGAGGTCTTCGTGCGATAAAGGCTGCTCTTTTGCTTGCTAAAACAGAAAAAGGGGCGTCTGAGGAGATAACGGAAGACACAGAAATTAAAGTTTTGCAAAAATTGGCAAAGCAAAGAAGGGAATCAGCTGAGATATACAAAACTCAAAGTCGCGATGATTTATATACCATCGAGATTGAGGAATTAGATGTTATCGAAGGCTTTCTTCCTAAGCAATTGAGTGCAGATGAGGTTCAGGCACAAATAAAAGCTATTATAGAAAGCAGTGGCGCCAGTTCTATTAAGGACATGGGAAAAGTAATGGGCCTGGCAAATAAACAACTGGCGGGCAAAGCTGATGGGAAAATGATTTCCGAAATTGTTAAGCAATTGCTTTCGTAGGCATATTTGTGCGGTTCTTTGTTATCTTCGCAAAAGCTTATTTTTATTACATATTAATTAACAGCATTAAAATTTACTAAACATTTGTTTAGATAATATGAGTCTTAACATAAAAGAAGAAAACGGATTTAAGTATATTGAAGAAGGGGAAGGAGAAGTGCTGTTGTTATTGCATGGTCTTTTTGGGGCTCTCAGCAATTGGGAAGAAGTAACGGATAGATTTAAATCAAAGTACAAGGTGGTTATACCTTTGCTGCCTATTTATGAGCTCCCGCTTTTAACTACCGGAGTTACCAGTCTCTCCAAATTTTTGCACAAATTCGTAAAGTTCAAAAAGCTTAAAAATATTTGTCTGCTTGGAAATTCTCTTGGAGGCCATGTGGGATTGATTTTTACGCTAAGTCATCCTGAGTTTGTTAAGGCATTGATACTTACGGGAAGTTCCGGACTATACGAAAATTCTTTTGGCGGTACTTTCCCGCGAAGAGAGAGCTATGATTTCATTAAAGAGAAAGTTGCTTTAACTTTTTATGATCCCGACTTCGCCACCAAGGAACTTGTAGATGAAGTTTTCACCACGGTGAACGATCGCGGACGCGTAATTCGTATCCTGGCGATGGCGAAATCAGCCATCCGGCATAACATGTCAAAAGATCTGCATAAGATTACCATTCCTGTATGTTTAATCTGGGGAAAGAATGATACTGTTACCCCGCCGGATGTTGCGATAGAATTTCACAACATTTTGCCGAATTCTGAGTTAAATTGGATAGACAAGTGCGGACATGCCCCGATGATGGAGCAACCCGAGGAGTTTAATTTTTATTTAAACAAATTTTTAGACCGTGTTTTGCTGAAATAATTGAAGCTTATGATAGCACAACAACTCATATCGGATGTGATTCCACCTTTGAAAACCTCTGATACTATTCAGAAGGTCGTAGAGAGGATGGCTGAGTTTCGTGTAAGTCATTTGCCTATTGTTAATGAAAACCAAATTCTCGGTCTGGTTTCTGATGAAGATTTGATTGAAGTTCAGGATTATGAATCGCCAATCGGTAGTGTTAAGCTTTCAATAAGCAATGGTTGTATAAATCAGTCACAGCATATCTACGATATAATTAGGATTTTTGCAGAAAAGCGTTTAACTCTGATTCCGGTAGTAGATGAACATAAAAATTATCTCGGTGTTATTTCTATTAATTCAATTGTTGAGTATATCGCAAATCTTACTTCTGTTAAAGAACCGGGTGGGATTATTGTTATTGAGATAAATAACAGAGATAATTCACTGGCACATATTTCTCAAATTGTTGAATCGAACAATGCGCAGGTGTTAAGCTCATACGTAACTTCTTTTCCAGATTCTACCCGCTTAGAAATTACTCTCAAATTAAACCGCACAGATATTTCTGCCATTGTAGCTTCATTCTTACGGTATGATTACACCGTAGTAGCGACTTATAATGATTTGAAAGCTGATGCCGGATCATCTGATAGGTACGATCAGTTAATGAACTACCTTAGTTTCTAAAAACTAGAGCATGAAGATTGCAATTTACGGCAGGGAATTTAGTAATACAGCTCTTCCTTATATCCAACAGGTATTTGACAGCCTGATGCAGTTTGGCATCGAACCTATTGTTTTCGACAAATTCAATCACTTCATTTCAGGGAAAGTTTTTTTTCCGAAAAAGCTTCACCTATTCCGAAATCATAATGACCTAAAAGGTGAGGTTGATGTTTTAGTAAGCCTTGGTGGGGATGGAACTATTTTGGATACTGTAACACTGGTGAGGGATTCAGGAATTCCTGTTATAGGAATAAACTTTGGAAGGCTGGGCTTTTTGGCAAGCATTAATAAAGACGAGATTCATTCTGCGATTGAACGACTGATAAATAAGCAATTTACACTCGACTCCCGGAATCTGGTAAGGCTTCATTCGGAAAGTGAAATATTCGGAGACGAAAATTTTGCGTTGAATGATGTGATAATTCACCGACGTGATAATTCGGCCATGATGCTTATTCATGCCTATCTGAATGATGAATTTTTGAATTCATACTGGGCCGATGGATTAATTATAGCTACACCTACAGGTTCAACTGCATATTCTTTAAGTTGCGGCGGGCCTATTGTATTTCCTAAATCAGGAAATTTTGTAATTACACCTGTTTCTCCGCATAATTTAAATGTGAGACCAGTTATTATCTCCGATTCAAATACCTTGTCTTTTGAGCTTGAGGGTCGCAGCTCAAAATATCTTTTATCCTGCGATTCGAGGACCGAAGTTATTGACAGCTCGATGAAGTTTAGGGTAAGAAAGGCCGAGTTTCAATTTAATCTTATACGCCTGAATAATGAAAGTTATTTATCGACGTTAAGGAACAAGTTGTTATGGGGCATTGATACGCGCAACTATTAATGCCCAGCTTAATTAAATTAATTTTCTAAGGATTTTATATCTGAAAAAGGAAACCGGCAAAATACTGTGAATTTAAAATTTTCTGCGATTTTTCTGATTATTATCCTGTTTAGTGCACGCAGATCTTCTGCCCAAACCTGGGAGCTGGGAGGATTTGTTGGCTCTGCTGGTTATATGGGAGATTTGAATCCTGTGAATCCTTTTGAAATTCGAAATCTTGCATTCGGAGGCTTTATAAAGAGAAATTTAGACGGGTACTGGGCTCTTAAATTAAATGTAGCTCATGGCCAAATAGAAGCATCCGACTCAGATTCAGAAAATGCCCATTTTAGATCCCGAAATTTGAGTTTCTTTTCTCCTGTTACAGAGTTAAGTATGCAAACCGAATTTAATTTCTTCAATTACATTCCCTCAATCAGTAGAAAGCAATACTCACCCTATCTTTTTGTCGGCGTCGGAGTTGTAGGGTTTAATCCAAAGACGATTTACAATGATGAGGTTTATGAGCTTGATAGATACGGAACTGAAGGACAGGATCTTAATAAAACCTATAAAAAAGTTGCCTTGACCATGCCAATAGGCGCAGGTGTTAAATATAATTTTGCAGGTAAATGGAGTCTGGGAGGGGAAATTGGTTATAGAACCGCCTACACCGATTACTTAGATGATGTAAGCGGAAAATATGCTTCAGACGCGGCGTTAGTTTCTCCCGGTGATGGCTCAATGACTACTTTGAGAATGAATCTCGCAGACAGATCGCCAGAAGTTGGATTCCCTCGTCATTCGGCCGCCACACAACGTGGCGATTACCGAAATCGAGATACCTATCTTTTTCTTGGACTCACCATTTCATACACCTTCTTTAATCAGAAATGCCCTGTAGTTGATGAATAAAATCATTCTTGACGTCAATGTTCTTGCTTTTCTTATCTCTTGAAACAAATACGCATATTTTCTTACCTTTGAAGCCCAATGCCGGACCTTGGTGGTCTCAAATAAATGATGAGTTTACTCCAGCAAATTGATAAAACTAAATTACCTCAGCACATAGCGGTGATTATGGATGGTAATGGCCGATGGGCTAAGGAAAAAGGGAAACTTCGTGTTTTTGGGCATCAAAACGGGGTAAAAGCCGTTAGAGATACGGTAGAAGGCGCTGTAGAAGCTGGGGTATCTTACCTTACTTTGTACGCTTTTTCTACCGAAAACTGGAACCGGCCTAAATTTGAGGTTACAGCTCTTATGGAATTATTGGTTTCTACAATTAACAGAGAAACTAAAACATTGATGGAAAACGACGTTCGTTTAAATGCGATAGGTAATCTAAAGGCGTTGCCGCCAAAGTGTTATCAGCAGTTACAGGAGGCAATAAGTAAAACATCCGGAAATAAAGCTTGCACGCTTACATTGGCATTGAGTTATAGTTCCAGATGGGAGATTGTTGAAGCCGCCCGTAAAATAAGCGAACAAGTAAAGCAGGGGATTATAAGTCCTGAAGATATTACCGAAGATATTTTCGCCAGTCAGCTGACTACAGCAGGTATTCCTGATCCTGAGCTGATGATTCGCACCAGTGGCGAGCATAGAATAAGCAATTATCTTTTATATCAACTTGCATATTCAGAGTTGTATTTTACCCAAAAACTTTGGCCTGACTTCCGCAGAGAGGATTTGTTTGAAGCGATTATCGATTATCAAAAACGAGAACGTCGCTTTGGTATGACCGGCGAACAAGTTAAAAATTTACCTTTTAACAAAAATTAACAACTGATTAAGCTAATTTAGCACGACATTAAAACTCAATGAATAAGTTCTTTATTACACTATATCTTCTTGTTTTTGGCACTGTTGCAATGGCGCAGATTGGCCGACCTTCGGCCCCAACTCAACGGCGTCCGGTACCTTCTGCTAAAGATGAAATAAGCTATTTAGATCCAAAGGAATATATTATAGGCGGTACAACTGTTACTGGTACCGAGTATTTGGATAAAGATATTTTGGTTCAAATTTCTAAATTAACCAAAGGCGAGACGATTGAAGTTCCGGGCGAGGCAACAGCTAACGCTGTTAAGTTTTTATGGGCCCAGGGCTTATTCGACAATATTGAGCTTAAAATTTCCAGTATAAGAGAAGATTCGATCTTTTTTAATATAGTTGTTACCGAAAGGCCGCGTTTAGCTCGGATTGAGTTAAAAGGAATGAAGAAGGGTGAAACGGATGATATTAAAGAAAAGCTAGCCGATCGTAAGGGAAAAGTTGTTAATGAAGGTCTTTTAAGTACTACAACAGCAATTATTAAAAAGTTCTTTAATGAAAAAGGCTACTTGTATACTGACGTAAATTACAAGCAAACGCGTGATACAACATTAACAAATGATGTTGTACTGGAAATCACAGTCGATAAGAACGAGAAGACGAAGGTAGCTGAAATAAATTTTTCAGGTAACTCAGAGTTTAAGGATAAGGAGTTAAAAAAATTCCTTAAAAAGACTAAAGAGAAATCTACCCTCAACTTTTTACGCTCTGCTAAATTTCTTCAGGAAAAGTATGAGGAGGATAAACGGAATCTGATAGCTAAAATGCATGAAAAAGGATATAGAGATGCGGAGATTATTAATGATTCTTTAATCCTTAATCCTGATAAAACAGTAAGTCTGTCCATAAACCTTCATGAAGGTCCTAAGTATTATTTTGGAAACATAAATTTCGCTGGGAATGCGGTGTATTCAACTGATGCATTAGAAAGAGTACTGGGGATTAGTAAAGGGGATGTTTTTAGCGAAGAGAAATTACAGAAGAAAATCAATGGCAGTGCCAATGGCGATGATGTCTCTTCTTTGTATCTGAACAACGGGTATCTAACATTTAATGCTGATCCGGTTCAAACACGGGTTCATGGGGATACCATCGATCTGGAAGTTCGTATTTATGAAGGGCCACTTTACACCATCAATAAGGTTTCTCTGAAAGGGAATGATATAACGAATGACCGTGTGGTAATGCGTGAAATTCGTACAAAGCCAGGCGATAAGTTCAACAAGGATTTAGTTGTACGGACAACCCGCGAGATTGCCGCTCTGGGTAATTTTGATGAGCAAAAAACAGATGTAAGGCCAATTCCTAACCCTGCCGACGGAACTGTTGATATAGAATATAGCGTTACAGAAAAACCGTCTGATCAAATTGAGTTATCGGGAGGTTTTGGCGGCGGCCGTATAATTGGTACACTCGGATTAACATTTAATAATTTCTCGGCCCGTAACCTGTTTAATTTAAAAGAGTGGAAACCACTGCCCAAAGGCGATGGTCAGAAGTTAAGTATTAGGGGCCAAACTAATGGTAAGGCTTACCAATCATACAGCTTTTCTTTCTCTGAGCCTTGGTTAGGTGGCAAAAAGCCGATTTACTTTGGGATAAGTGCATTCACTTCATTACAATCAAACCAGTATTATGATAATATTCCTGATGATCAGATACAGCGAATTCGGTTGAATGGTCTTACTTTCAGTTTGGGACAGCGTTTGAAGTGGCCTGATGACTGGTTTAGAATTAACCACTCAATCAATCTTCAGCAATATAAGTTGAAAAACTACCCTGGATTTTTATTCAATACAGGTACTTCTTATAACTTTAACTTAACACAAGAATTAAGTCGTAATTCGGTTGATGCTCCTATATATCCTACATCTGGGTCTCATATCAGATTGACAGTTCAGGCTACTCCACCATACTCATTGTGGAATAATACGAACTATGAAACAGCGGTAGATGAGGACAGATACAAATTTACTGAGTATCACAAGTGGAAGTTTGAAGCGCAATGGTATCAGCGGATTTATGGTAAACTGGTATTGAAGACTCAGGCTCAATTCGGTTTCCTCGGACAGTACAACTCTGCTGTAGGTCAGTCTGCATTCGAACGCTTTAAACTTGGTGGTGATGGTATGCAGGGATTTGACTTTTTACAAGGTTCTGAAGTTATCGCTATGCGTGGTTATGAGAACAATAGTGTAATTCCTGAAGGTTCTAACCCCAATATAGCACGAAATTCCGGCAGCCCTATTTTTAATAAATATATTGTCGAGTTTAGATACCCTATCACAACCAGTCAGCAGGCAACATTATTTTTACTCACTTTTGCAGAAGGTGGTAATACATGGAACAATTTCAAAGATTTTAATCCGTTTAATGTTCATCGTTCTGTTGGTGTGGGAGCAAGGATATTTTTACCAATCTTTGGATTGCTTGGAATTGATTATGGATGGGGCTTTGATCCAATACCTGGAATTCAATCGAGTAAGGGCCAGTTTCATTTCAGTATAGCACAACAACTTAACGGCGGATTTTAAAACCTAATTTGAACGGTATTTATTACTGTCAAATGATTTTCATCATTTGACAGTAATGAAAAATATCTAACATTTAAAAAATAAACCGATGAAAAAATTGCTTTTTCTATTTTCTTTCCTATTTTTCGGGAGTATTTCTGTTTTTGCCCAGCGTTTTGCTTATGTAGATACGGAGTATATTTTAAAACATATTCCCGAATACACATCATCGCAAAAGCAATTAGACGCCCTTTCGCAGCAATGGCAAAAGGAAGCAGATAATCGTTTTGGTGAGATTGAGCGATTATACAAGGCGTATCAGGCAGACCAGGTTTTATTAACCGAGGAAATGCGTAAGCGCCGTGAAAACGAAATAGTAGAAAAGGAAAAGGCTGCAAAAGAATACCAACGTTTAAAGTTTGGTTTCGAAGGGGAACTTTATCAGCAGCGGATAAAACTAATTAAACCTATACAAGACAGGGTATCGGATGCCGTGAAAGCAGTTGCCGAAGCCGGTCAGTTAGACATGATCTTCGACAAAAACAGCGATCTTATACTCTTGTATGCAAGTTTACGTTTAGATAAAAGCAATGATGTAATAACCCGTTTAGGATATAAACCGGGGACACTGGCAAAATAGAAAAGGACAATCAACAATTAAATTAAAAATGAAAACATTCGTTAAAGTAGCGGTAGTAGCAGTAGGATTATTTTTTACCGGGAGTGCAGTTAATGCACAACAAAAATTTGCACACATCAATTCGGCAGCTTTATTAGAAGTGATGCCTGATGTTAAACAAGCAGATGCAAAGTTTCAAACTTTCCAAAAGCAAAAGCAAAGTGAGATTGAATTAATGCAAACTGAATACCAAAAGAAGCTAACTGTAGCACAGGAGAAAGAAAAAACCTTAAGTGAGGCTAACAAAGTAACTGTAGGAAAAGAGCTTGAAGTTATGGGAAAAGAACTTCAGGAACTGGGTAAGAGAATTAATGACACAGGAGAGAAGGCAAAAAAAGAAATGGCTGCAAAGCAAGATGAACTTTATCAGCCAATATTTAAGAAAGCCGGCGACGCTGTAAATGCAGTTGCTAAAGAGAAAGGTTATGCTTACGTATTTGACGTATCTCAACCGGGAGTTGTTTACTTTGATGGTGGTGATGATATTTTGGCTTTAGTAAAAGCTAAACTAGGAATAGCAGCAACTCCGGCGACAGCAAAAAAATAAGTTAATATTCGTAAATGGAAGAGCGAGGCAAATTGTCTCGCTTTTTTTGTTTATTCCTAATTTCATTCTCTTCTGCATTTGCCAAAAAATATCCGCCGTATTGTTTAAGTTTGCAGCAGCATTTTAAACATTGGATTTCTATATCACATATCTTTTAGTAGCTGTATTATTATTCTCCTTCGTTGCTGTTTTTGCGCTATTTGCGGTGTATGCTGAACGAAAGGTTTCTGCTTTTATACAAGATCGTTTGGGTCCTATGGAGGTTGGCAAATATGGAAGCTTGCAAACTCTGGCCGATATCCTCAAAATGCTCCAAAAGGAATTTATCATTCCTGCGGCGGCAGATAAAATTTTATTCGCAGCTGCTCCCGTAATTATATTTCTATCGGTTTACATGGGTTTTGCCACGTTGCCCTGGGGGCCGGATATTGTGCCGTCTGCACTGAATATCGGTGTGTTTTATGTATTTGCGATTGTCTCGATTGAATCGGTCGGCATTCTTATGGCAGGTTGGGGTTCAAATAATAAATATTCATTGCTTGGCGCATTGCGTTCAGTCGCGCAGGTTGTTTCTTATGAGATTCCGGCTGGCATTGCTATTATTAGCGCCGTAATGATAGCTCAAACTCTTGATCTGCAATTGATAGCGGGCAAGCAAGGTGTACTGTCGGGTGAACCCATAAAGTTCCTTGGACTCTGGAATGTCCACGAGATTGGTGGTTTTTTTGCATGGAACATATTTCAAGCCCCGCATCTTATTGTTGCATACGTTATTTACTTCATCGCATCTTTAGCCGAATGTAATAGAGCTCCTTTTGATATCCCGGAAGCTGAATCGGAGCTTGTATCCGGATTCCATACTGAATACACCGGTATCCGTTTTGCATTTATTTTTTTAGGCGAATATTCGATGATGTTTTTAACCGGAATGTTTGGCGTAATTTTGTTTTTAGGCGGATGGAATACACTGCTGCCCAATATTGGCTCTGTTCGGCTGGCCGATTGGACTACAGGTCCGTTCTGGGGGATATTCTGGATAATAACCAAGGTGATGCTAATTGTAGGAGTTCAGATGTGGTTGCGCTGGACTTTGCCTCGTTTGAGGGTGGATCAGCTAATGAATTTATGCTGGAAGGTCTTAACTCCTTTGGCATTTTTATGTATGATGATTTCTGGAATCTGGGCTTTACTGGTGATCTAAATAGGAGAAAAATTGATATTTAAAACCACAATATCTGCAATTAAAACTACCTGGATAGGATTAAGCCTAACCATAAAGCATTTATTTGCTATAAATAAAAAAAGGAAATCTATAAATATAAAGGACGACAATTATTTTGAACAGGCCACCGGGTTGGTTACAGTACAGTATCCTCACGAGAAAATGCCTATTCCCGAAGTTGGTCGCTATCAGCTGCATGTTGAAATTGACGATTGCATAGTTTGTGATCTTTGCGCTAAAATATGTCCGGTTGATTGCATCGAGATAGAAAGTATTAAATCCACAGGTCCGATCGGACAAACCTCTGACGGAACAACAAAACGTTTATATGCTCCCAAGTTCGATATCGATATGGGTAAATGTATGTTTTGTGGATTGTGCACAGTCGTTTGTCCTACCGAATGTATTACTATGACCAATGAGTACGATCGCCCATTGACTCATATTTCAGAATTAACGTATAAGTTTTCGGATATGTCTCCAAAAGAGGCGGAAGAGAAACGCGAAGAACTGGCTAAGCAACTTGCCGAGCGCCAGGCCGCAAAGGAAGCTGCATTAAAGGCTGCCCAGAAAAAAGACGGATGACGATAGAACAAATAATATTTTATGTTTTAAGTGCAGTTGCATTGATCTCAGCATTGTTAGTTGTGAGTCTTCGGAACTTTGTGCGTTCTATTTTCCTGTTCTTTTTAACATTATTTACCATGGCAGGTTTATTTGTATTTGCGCTGGCTGATTTTGTGGCAATTACACAATTAGTAATTTATGTTGGTGGAGTACTGGTTTTAATGATTTTCGCTTTCCTCTTATCTAACAGGGAGTTGCTAAATAATCCGGACGTTAACTTCAGATCCGGGTTTCTTCATTATGTTCCCGGAATTTTAACTGCATTAATTTTCTTCGGAATTTTGATGCTCGTATTTTCAAATGTTAATCCGGAAGAGCTGAAGTGGATAAAGGAGGCTGAAGATAATACGCTAAAGCCAACAGATAATACAATTCATTATATAGGAATTAATATCATGACCCGATATCTGCTTCCATTTGAAGTGGTTTCCGTGCTGTTGTTAATGGCCTTAATCGGAGCAGCTCATTTGGCGCGAAAGGAGAAGGACTCATGATTCCATTGTCGCATTTTATGGTCGTCAGTGCAGTTTTATTTTGCATTGGCCTGTACGCAGTTTTAGCGAAGCGAAATGCAATTTTGATGTTGATCGGAATAGAATTCATGTTAAACGCGGCGATTCTTAATTTCGTTGCTTTTAGTAAATACGATAAAATGGCATCAACAGGGCAAGTTTTTGCTTTGTTTGTGATTGTTCTTGCAGCAGCTGCTGTAGCCGTTGCGCTCGCTATTATATTGAATGTTTATAAGTATTACCGAACGATAGATCCAACAAAAATAGATCAATTAAGAGACTAATTTGGACACATTAACAGAAGGGAATTTAAGTTTGTTAGCCGTAACAGCGGCTTTAATGCCGCTACTATCATTTCTGGGGATTTTGTTGATTCCGGGAAAAAAGGATAGGGGCGCTTCTTTATCAATCGCCACAATTGCTATAAGTTTTCTGATTTCTGTTTTTCTTTTCATTCAGATATGGAACAATGGAGATATTCATCAGCAAGCGACCTGGTTTACGATTGGTAAAACGACTCTTACTGTTGGTATACTGCTCAATAATCTTTCTGTATTGATGTTATCGCTGGTAACTTCAATCGCACTGTTAGTGCATATTTATTCTACCAAATACATGCAGGGTGATCCTTATTTACCCCGCTACTGGGCTTATCTGAGCTTGTTCTGCTTTTCAATGCTGGGCCTCGTAATTACAGATAATCTTTTGGTGTTGTATATGTTTTGGGAGCTGGTTGGATTTTCATCTTATCTGCTTATCGGCTTTTGGTTTACGAAAGATTCTGCCAATCGGGCGAGTAAGAAAGCTTTTATCATGAATCGCCTGGGTGATTTGGGCTTCCTTACAGGGATAATGATTGTTTTCACTCAGTTTAAGACTTTCGATATTCACCTTCTTTTCAAAGAGGGAGGATTGGTTTTAAACTCGATAATAGAGAATGGCTTGTGGGTGAATGAAACAAGTAATATGCCTGCAATCTGGTTAACCCTCGCTGGATTAGCTTTCTTTTTTGGTGCGACAGCCAAATCAGCGCAATTTCCATTGCATACCTGGTTACCCGATGCCATGGAGGGTCCAACCTCTGTGTCTTCTTTAATCCATGCCGCGACGATGGTGGCCGCAGGCGTTTTTCTTCTGGCAAGGATATATCCGATTTTCGATTCTACTGTATTATTGGTTATTGCGTCTATAGGAGCATTTACAGCGTTTATGGCCGCCACAATTGCCCTCACACAAAACGATATTAAAAGAATACTGGCCTTCTCGACAATTTCGCAGTTAGGTTTTATGATGATTGCTATGGGCGTTGGCGCTTATTCTTCCGGTATTTTTCACCTCGTGACTCATGCTTTTTTTAAATGTCTGTTGTTCTTGGCTGCCGGCGCTGTTATTCACGAAATGGCTCATGTCAAAGAAAAGAGCGGATTGGATTTCGATCATCAAGACATCCGGAATATGGGTGGTTTGAGGAAAAAGATGCCGGTAACATTTATTACAATGGTGCTGGCGGCACTGGCATTAGCTGGTATCCCTCTCACTTCCGGTTTTTTATCGAAAGATGCTATTTTAATTCAATCATTTGAATGGGCTGATGTTAAGAATAATTGGACAAAACTCATTCCTTACTCGGCTTTACTCACCTCATGGCTAACTGCTTTTTACATAGCCCGCTTAATATTCAAAGTCTTTTTTGGCGACTTGCGTTTGCAAAAGGTTAGCAGTGTTAAATTATCCCTGCACGAAGCACCAAATGCCATGAAGTATGTGTTGATGATTTTAGCCGTGTTCTGCTTATTTCCGGCGTTTTCATTCAATCCTCTGCATTATGATAGCTCCTGGATAGTTAAAGGCTTTTCTGTTTTAAAGGAAATAGGGAAAGTTGATTTTTATCATACTTTCATCCCGGTAACGGTAAATGTTATTGCTGTTGCGGTAGTTTTCGTCGCTTATATATGGTATGCTAAAAGAGATAAATCTCCTGATTTCTCACGAACAGCACTCTTTGGTTTATCAAAAGGGCAATGGTATTTCAACGAACTTTATCAATTCGTTTTTGTGAATGGAATAACTTCTTTGTCACGATCATCTTATGGTTTCGATAGGGTTGTCATAGACGGAATTGTTAATTATGCTGCTAAAGCAGGCGTGATTCTATCAATAGTTACTCATTGGTTCGACAAATATATTGTTGATGGCCTGGTAAATGCGTCCGGGTCAATCAGCAAATCGATTGGAAACCTTACCCGATATTTCCAGACTGGTCGGCTACAGCATTATCTCTTGTCCATGGTTCTGGTAATCTTAACTTTTTTTATAATTAAAATATTTCTTCAGGTTATATGAGTTTGCTTTCACTCTTAATATTTATACCAATTTTAGCAGGCTTGCTTATCCTAGTACTTCCTTCGTCCTTGCAACAGAAATTTAAATATGTTGCACTCGGAACGGTTATGATTCAAGTTATCATAAGTGCTTTCATTTATCTAAAATTTGATGCTTCTGTTTTTTCTGGTATAGATGTCCAATCAAAATATCAACTGGTTGAACGCTTGCCATGGATTAGTCTGAATCTCGGCTCGCTTGGCGCTTTACAAATAGATTATTTCTTAGGGATCGATGGACTTTCAATGCCGTTTCTTGTACTTACTTCGGTTGTCATGTTAATAGCGGTGCTGTCATCGTGGGAAATTAAAACAAACCTGAAGGGGTACTTCGCTTTATTGATGCTCCTTAATACAGCAATTATGGGTGTATTTTGTGCCCTCGACTTCTTTCTGTTCTATATTTTTTATGAATTAATGCTTCTTCCGCTTTATTTCCTTATCGGAATGTGGGGAGGTGTACGTAGAGAGTATGCGGCGATAAAGTTTTTTTTGTATACGCTCTTTGGATCGGTGTTCATGTTGCTGGTAATTATTGGCTTGTATTTTTCTGTAACCGACCCCGTTACAGGTAATCATACTTTCAATATGCTGCACATGATGAACCCTGCAAACTATGCTTCAGGTTCTATCTTTTCCGCGATAGCAAATCAACAAATATTTGGCATTTCCGCACGATTACTAGGTTTTATAGTGTTGTTTATCGCATTCGCTATAAAAGTGCCAATTGTACCGTTGCATACATGGTTACCCGATGCCCACGTAGAAGCGCCGACTCCGGTTTCAATAATCCTGGCGGGTATCTTATTGAAAATAGGAGGTTATGGAATTTTGAGAGTTTGTATCAGTATTTTTCCTGATGCTGCCATCCAATCTGCCTGGTGGCTTGGCCTGATAGGTGTAGTTTCTATAGTTTACGGAGCTTTCAATGCTCTTGCTCAGAAAGATCTTAAACGGCTTATTGCTTATTCTTCGGTCTCCCATATGGGATTTGTATTGCTTGGAATTGCCTCGGTTACGGCTGAAGGGATAAGCGGAGCAATGCTTCAAATGATCAGTCACGGATTTTTATCAACCATGCTTTTCTTCTTGGTTGGAGTAATTTATAACCGGGTTCATAGTCGTGAAATATACGATTTCAGGGGCCTCGCACTGATTATGCCAAAGTATACAGCATTTGTAATGATCGCATTTTTTGCTTCGCTTGGCCTGCCTGGTTTTTCGGCATTTATAGCAGAAGCTTTTAGTCTTATCGGAGCATTTACATCCGAAAGTGTAAACGATTTACTGCCCCGATGGATGGCTGTATGTGGCTCCTTTGGTATTCTGTTGGGGGCCGCTTATTTGTTGTGGACCCTGCAACGCATGTTCTTCGGCCAGACCCGTTTAATGGGAGGCGAGGACTGGCGGTTAAAACTTGTGGATGTGAACAGCAGAGAGGTTTTCGTTTTAACAACTCTAACTGTATTTGCGTTGCTTTTGGGAATTATGCCTTTCTTAGCCTTCGATAAAATGAACGCCTCGGTACTGGAACTTATTCGTTTGATTAATTTAAAATAATGAACGAGTTTCTGCCATATATCTCTCAATTATTAAATTCTACTATTTCAGGGTTCTCTTATTTGCTCCCCGAACTTGTTTTGGTATTAACTTTTATCATTGTAATTCTGGCAGACCTGTTTGTGCCAGGTAAAAAGTCATCGCTGGCATTCTATGCATGTGTGTCAGGGATAACGATTTCAATTATAACCGGATTTCTTCAGAATATTGATATTTCAAGGATTTTGCTTTTCAGCAATACCATGATTCTTGATGATTTAAGTATTTCGTTTAAATCGATATTTAGTATCGTTACCATATTGTTTGCCTTTTTTATCAGGTATAATCCCGCTCTTCAAAATCATAAAAAAGGAGTGGGTGATATGTATATGCTTTTACCTGCAGTATTGATTGGCTTGAATCTAATGAGTATGTCGGCGAGTTTACTCATGATTTATATTTCAGTAGAGATGGTTTCTATCGCGTCCTATCTGATGGTTGGATATGCTTCGGGCAACGATAAGCAAACAGAAGCTGCAATGAAATATGTGCTGTTTGGTTCTATTTGTTCGGCTGTGATGCTGTATGGCATGTCCCTGTTATATGCGCTTACCGGAAGCATAAATATTGGCGACGCGAACTTCTTAAACGGCTTGAAAGAAGCTCCCAATATGGCTGTTACATTGGCTTTAAGCCTCGTTTTAGTTGGGGTTGGATTTAAGCTATCTTTTGTTCCTTTTCATTTCTGGATTCCCGATGTGTACGAAGGTGCTCCCACTCCTGTAACGGCCTTTATTTCAACTGCGCCCAAAATAGCCGGATTCGCAGTGCTGATCAGATTTATGGAGCCGTTTTATATGTTTGAGTTTGGAGATGCTTACAACTCATTCTTTGACTTCAAAACAATTTTATCTGTCGGGTCGCTTTTAACGATGATCGTAGGGAATTTTAGTGCTATTTGGCAAAACAACGTTAAAAGAATGTTAGCCTATTCCTCTATAGGTCATACCGGATTTGCATTGATGGCCGTCATATCTTTTGAGGGGGGCGGTTTCAAAAGCCTGATTTTTTACATGGCTGTTTATGCAATAATGAACATGGCTGCTTTCATGTTAGTTGATAAAATTGAAAGCCAGACCGGTATAACTGACATCAGGAAGTATAAAGGCCTTGGGAAGATTTTGAAAATCGAGTTTGTATGTTTTGTAATAGTACTCATAGCCTTAACGGGATTGCCTCCAACAGCGGGCTTTGTAGCCAAATTATTGATCTTTTCCTCAGGTTTTGATTACTACTCATCTACCGGGTCGGTTTGGATGCTGGGTTTATTGATTACGGGAGCTTTAACCACTGTAGTCTCTTTGTTTTACTATCTGAAAATCCCGCTTTATGCATTTTTGAAAGATTCGGAAATAGAATTTAAGATAGAGGAAAGGCGTAATCCTCTCACTGTTTTAATTCTCATTTTGACGGTATTATTAATATTATTTGGAATATTTCCCGATGTACTTACCTAGCGGTTTGTCGATACCTGGTAAAAAATATCATTTTTGGAGGTCTTCATGTATTTTGTTGATATTTTCCGTTAAGCTTTTAATATTTTCTAGATTAATATCTTAATTTTGCATACTCGTTAACAATTATGAGTGAATCCATAAAACATGAGTGCGGTATCGCACTTATCCGTCTTTTAAAACCCCTGTCTTACTATCAGCAAAAATATGGCACGTCCTTATATGGTCTGAATAAACTGTACCTGCTTATGGAAAAGCAGCATAACAGGGGGCAGGACGGAGCGGGTATAGCTACCATAAAATTGAATGTCGCTCCGGGGAACCGTTACATAAGCCGTTATCGGGCTATGGGATCAAGCGCTGTATCAGAGGTTTTTGAACATGTACAGAGGAAGTTTGCCGATGTACAAAGTAATTCGCCAGAATTGTTTAAAGATGCTGAGTGGCTGAAGGAAAATATCAGCTTCACGGGAGAAGTATTGATGGGCCATTTACGCTACGGGACTCACGGTAAAAACAGTATCGAGAATTGTCATCCATTCCTTCGCCAGAACAACTGGATGAGCCGTAATCTGGTAATTGCGGGTAACTTCAATATGACTAATGTTGATGAATTACTGGAGCAGTTGTATGAACTTGGCCAGCATCCAAAAGAAAGGGCAGATACGGTTACCGTTCTTGAAAAGATCGGACACTTTCTTGATGCCGAAAATCAGGAACTGTTCGACTCTTATAAAGGTGATGGGCACTCTAACGCAATTATAAGTCAGCTTATAGCCGATAACATTGACGTTGCGAAAATACTTCGTCGTTCGGCAAAGACCTGGGATGGCGGCTATACCATTGAAGGTATATTTGGCCATGGTGATGCATTTGTAATGAGGGATCCATCGGGTATCCGGCCAGCTTTTTACTACATTGATGACGAGGTAGCTGTTGTTACTTCTGAACGCCCCGCTATTCAAACCGCATTTAATGTTCCAATCTCTTCTATAAAGGAGATAAAACCAGGGCATGCTCTTATTATCAAGAAGAATGGCGATATCTCGGAAGAGCAATTCCGTGAGCCGGAAGAGCATAAATCGTGCTCTTTCGAACGTATCTATTTTTCAAGAGGCAGCGATGCCGACATTTATAAAGAACGGAAGGAATTGGGACGTTTGTTGTGTCCTCAAATTCTAAAAGCTGTAAATAACGATTTGAAAAATACAGTGGTATCTTTCATTCCTAATACTGCTGAAGTTGCTTTTTATGGAATGGTGGATGGTTTATACAAATATGTAAACCAGCTGCAAAAAGAAACGCTGCTAAACAGGGCTGATAAGATTTCTGATCAGGAGTTGGAGGATATGCTGAATATGGCTCCGAGAGTTGAGAAAATTGCCATCAAGGACGCAAAACTTAGAACTTTCATCACTCAGGACGCTGACAGGCAGGATATGGTGTCCCATATTTACGATACAACCTATGGTCTCATCAGAAGAGGGCAGGACTCTTTAGTTGTTATCGACGATTCAATTGTCCGTGGAACAACTCTTAAACAAAGTATTTTACGCATCCTCGACCGCTTAGGTCCTGTTAAAGTAGTTGTAGTTTCTTCTGCTCCTCAAATTCGTTATCCCGATTGTTACGGCATTGATATGTCCAGGATGGGTGAATTTGTCGCGTTTGAAGCAGCAATTTCCTTGTTAAAAGAAACAGATCGCGAACACCTTATCTGGGAAGTTTACGAAAAATGTAAAGCATCGGTAACTTTGGATAAAGAACAAGTTCCAAATTACGTTAAAGCGATTTACGAACCATTTACCGACGAAGAGATATCTGCCAGGATAGCAAAAATCATTTCTCCGCCGGATATAAAAGCCGAAGTCCAGGTGATTTATCAAACATTGGACAATCTTCATAAAGCTTGTCCGAATCATTTAGGCGATTGGTATTTTTCAGGAAACTATCCTACACCAGGAGGAAATAAAGTTGTTAACCGCTCTTATATGAACTGGGTAGAAGGTAAGAACCAGCGGGCTTACGTATAAGATTAAAGAAGGATGGAATGAATCAATATTCGATATATTTTATCCTTTTTCTCTTTTACTTATAAGATCGAGTGAGTAAATACCAGGTTGTAAATTAGCTTAAGAGCGAAAATTATTATCAGGGCACCCGCCGTACGGTTCAGCATCACCATTGTATTTTCCTTTATCCGGTAGCGCAGTTTATTAGAATAATAGGCTTTAACGGTATCCATGCTAAACTGAGTAATCAGAATGGATCCGAAAAATGGTAATATTTCGCTGGTGTCTAGCTGACCATGCATAGAAATGAATCCGCTTGTTACACTAACCCAATACAGAAACATCGAGGGATTGAAAATACACATCAAAAATCCCTTAAAGAAATAGCCTGTATTGCGTTTTTTACAGTTTATATTTTCATGATTGATTTTGACCTTTTTAAAAAAATAGTAAAGGCCGATTCCTAAGAGAATTACACTTCCCGTAACTCCTATCGGAACTTTATAGCTGTTTTCTACCTGGATAAACGAGGAACCGTAAATCGTAAGAATAATGTAAATAAGATCACTTAATACCACACCGGCTGCAAGCCACATTCCTGCATGAAAGCCTTTTTCAATGCTGGTCTTTATAAGTGCAAAAAAGACAGGCCCCGTAACAAATGAGAGCACGATGCCTAACCCTATTCCTGATATAATTAGTTCAAGCATGAATGTATTCTTTTCAGAATGTTGCGAAATGCAAATTAAAGGAAAATTCTGTCGGTTTATATAACAGATTACCCTCTTTATAAAACATCAATTTTATAATATAAGTATAAACACGCAAAAATGTTCGGCAAGAAATAAGTTTATTGCAGATGTTACGCCTTTCCGTTATCTTGTAATTTTTAAAATATCGACCAATTATGCATGACAAACCTGTAAACTCCTCTAAGCCAATTGTTATTATCGGAATATTGTTTTTTATATTCGGATTTGTTACGTGGTTAAACGGAACGCTTATTCCTTTTTTAAAGCTTGCATGCAATCTTGAAACCGACACGCAGGCTTTTTTTGTGACCTTCGCATTCTACATGGCATATTTTTTCCTTGCCGTACCCTCTTCGTGGATATTAAAGAAAACAGGCATGAAGCGAGGAATGGCACTCGGGTTAGTAGTAATGGCTATAGGTGCGATTGTCTTTGTTCCCGCTGCAAACTCCAGGAGTTTTGCTCTTTTTTTAACAGGATTGTTTGTACAGGGTGCTGGATTGTCTATTTTACAAACAGCATCAAATCCATATATCAGTATCGTAGGTCCTATCGAAAGTGCAGCCCAGCGAATTAGTATAATGGGTATTTGCAATAAGGTTGCCGGTATACTTAGTCCATTAATTCTGGGGGCGATTGTTTTAAAGGACGCCACTGCCTTAGAAACCAGGATTATTTCTGCTACAAATCTGCAAAGTAAAAATGCTTTACTGGATGAATTGGCCGGCCGGGTAATTACCCCGTATATAATAATTGCAGTTTCCTTATTATTCTTAGCCTTATGGATCAGTAAATCTTCTTTGCCTGATATCGATGCTTCTACGGCTAATGCTCAGCCCGAGGGTAAGTCTTTGGCCGCCGGGAAATCGAGTGCACTGCAATTTCCTCATCTCATGCTGGGTGTTTTATGTTTGTTTCTTTATGTGGGGGTCGAAGTAATGGCCGGAGATGCGATCGGAATTTACGGCAAGAGCTTTGGTATCCCATTGGACGAAACAAAGTACTATACGTCTTTTACTCTTGTGGCCATGCTCGTGGGGTATATTATTGGCATAATAACCATTCCCAAATATATAAGTCAGGAAACTGGTTTAAAGATATCGGCAATCGTCGGAATTATTTTCACCACAGGGGCTTTACTTACTGAGGGATACGTTTCGGTTGGTTTTGTTGCCGCTTTAGGTTTGGCAAATGCTTTAATGTGGCCGGCAATCTTTCCAATGGCGATCAGAGGACTGGGAAAGTTTACCGAAATGGGTTCTGCTTTTTTGATTATGGGGATTGCAGGAGGCGCAATTTTGCCTTTGATCTTCGGGCATTTTAAAGAGGCCTATGATTTTCAATGGGTATTTTTTGGTGTCATGGCGCCTTGTTATTTATTTATTCTGTATTATTCTATTGCGGGACATAAAGTTGGTGTAATTTCGCAGAAATAATATTTTTTCAATTTAATGACTCAAAAACCCAGTTTCGATACCATTTTCATGAATCTTGCCTCCGACCTTGCCAAGCGCTCGCATTGCGTGAAGGCTCAG
Source organism: uncultured Sphingobacteriaceae bacterium (assembly GCA_946887045.1). The sequence goes on from CAMPKC010000013.1 coordinate 40,639, forward strand.
GTTGGGGCTGTTCTCGCCAAGGAAACCAGAATTATTTCCATAGGTTATAATGGTCCGCCTGCAGGAACACATAATTGTGATGAGGAATGGCCTGAAACAGGTTGCCCCAGAGATGCAAGGGGGAGTTGTTCGCTGGCTCTGCATGCCGAGGAAAATGCTATTCTTTATGCGGTGAAGAATGGAGCTGATTTACACGGTTCTACTTTGTACCTAACACTTTCACCCTGTCTGCCTTGTGCCAGGATTATCTTCTCATCCGGAGTGAAAAAAGTGTTTTATAAAAACTCATACGCAAATTATAAGGGCCTGCCTTCTGACGAAGGAGTAGACTTTCTTAATAAATTCGGAGTCGAAGCAGTAAGATCTGAGTTTTAGTATAATTGCCTGATTTTTAAGACAATGTATACTTTTTTATGAAATGCGTATGCTTTCGCAGACAAATGTTTAAACATTAAATTAAATCAATACTTTCATGTATTTATTTTTTGAAAAATTTTCGATGTTTAGGGGTATGAAAAACCTTAATACAGCTTAAAATCCCTCTCTGGATTATCTTCGGTTGGATTTGGCCTTTCTAAAAGGGCTTTCGGAACGCTTATTGCTTTATTGGCAGTGTTGCGGTTTTCGCAATTATAACATCACGTATTAAGCTATGAGAAATTTTGATCCTACCTTAGAAAATTTAATGAAACTGGCTCCGACAGACTCAATACGAGATACTCCGCCTTCAACATACAAAGCACATAACAGTTGGTTTGGTGTAGATAAAGTCGATGGACATCCGAAAAGAACTATTAAAGCAAAGGGAGCAAAATCTTAAAGATTTGCTCCTTTTTTTATACTTTAGTTTGTTAATTCTTCTAATAGCAGGCTGGCAATTGCGTCAATCGTCTGCTCGACTATTTCATCCGGCGTTCCTTCAAAAAGCAAAGATGTTTTCCAGGCATTATCGTTTATAATTGCATGGACGAACATCGTGCCCACCGGTTTCGAGTCGGTTTCACTTCCGCCGGGCGAAGTTAAACCTGTCACCGAAACGATAATATCCGCTTGTATTAGTTCTTTAGCCCCTTCAGCTAATAGCTGGGTAACCTCAGGAGATTCGGCCGAGTATTTATCAATAATTTGGGAAGGAACCTTTAGCAAGTTCTCTTTTACACTGCGATCATAACAAACAATACTACCTTTTACAATTTGACCGCAATCGGGCACTGACGTGAAATCATAGATTAACTTGCCGGTAGTTGCGCTTTCAACAAAGGCTATAGTCAGATCTTTTGCTAAGATAGTGTGGCAACAAGCAATAACGGATTTGGCGGGCATAATTCTAATTTTATTTTTCTAACACCTCTCTCTTCTAATAGTTTTATCCTACAAGTTTATTACCTCCCGCCAGCTTTACCTTTTAGCTCCCAATGGTCTTTTGTAATACGGCCATCCTTATCAATTTTTAAGGTTCTTGCATATCTTTCGCCTTTGATGGTGCCATCTTCCCGTCTCTTTCCAATGAAAAATACAATCGGATTACCATCATTATCTGTTTTAAATGAGATGTCATTGTTTTTATAGGAGCTGTTTATTAAACTCGAGTTTGCATAAGTCTTACTTAATATTTTCAACAAATCTTCGTTTAGTTTCATATACTGTTTCTATTATAAATAGAATATGAAGAAGAAGTTTTTTGATTTTTCTGATATATTTACTCCCAAGCATTACCGATAGATGATAAAAAAAATTTTATACCTGATTATTGCCTGCTTTCTACTTGAAACCGCGCAGGCGCAGCCTACAACTCCGAAAGTCAAGTTACCTTCCAATATGTTCTTTAAGAAGCTTTCAAACGGCTTGGATGTATTGGTTTTAGAGGATAACAGCGTCCCTTTGGCGACGATCGAAATTGCTGTAAAGAATGGCTCCTATACTGAACCTCCACAGTATAATGGGCTCAGTCATTTATACGAGCACATGTTTTTCAAGGCAAATAAAGATTATCCCAGTCAGGAAGCCTTTCTTAATAGGGTAAGCGAATTAGGAATTAGTTTTAATGGAACCACGTCGCAGGAGCTGGTGAACTATTATTTTACCCTCCCGAAGTTCAATCTTCAGCATGGTTTGGAGTTTATGAATTCAGCAATAAGATATCCCAAATTCGATGCTGAAGAGATGAAAAAGGAGAATGTGGTAGTCGACGGCGAGTTTCAGCGTAACGAGTCTAATCCATATTTTGCTCTGTTTGATGAAATGAATAAAAAGCTATGGGGCGATCTTTACAGCAGAAAGAATGTGATTGGAAATCATGATATCATCCGTTCGGCAACGCCGGCGCAGATGGACACCATAAAGAATAAATACTATTGGCCGGATAATTCATTGTTAACCATAGCCGGAGATGTAAAGCACGAAGACGTTTTTAAACAAACAGAAGCAATTTTTGCAGACTGGAAGCCCGCGGGTTTTGATCCGGCACAAAAATGGCCGGTTCCGGAGTTTAAGCCTTTAACAAAGACCGAACATTTTATTGTTGAGTCGGATCTTTCTCGAGTGCCGTTTATTATGATGAATTGGCAGGGGCCGGATACAAGGAATGATTTACCTGCAACCTATGCCGCAGATGTGTTTTCTTTTATCATTAATCAAAATTCTTCAAAGTTTAGTAAAGCTCTGGTAGATGCAGGTTTGGCTTTGCAGGTGAACATTGGTTATTTGACCCAAAAGCATACCGGGCCTATCAGTGTATTCGTGGTGCCCAATCCGTCCAAAATAAAAGAATGTACCGCGGAAGTAAAGCGACAAATTGCTCTTTGGGATACTGATACCTACCTAACCGATGAACAAATCGAAACGGCAAAGCGTATGCTGGAAATCAGTCAGGTAAAAGACGAGGAGATAACATCAAACTTTATACATACCATTTCTTTTTGGTGGGCATCTGCTTCTATCGATTATCTAACCACTTATCTTGAAAATTTGAGGAAAGTTAATCGTGCAGATTTACAGCAATACGTTAAAAAGTATATTAAAAATAAACCTTATGCTGCCGGGATGCTTATTAGTGCTCCGATGAAAGCAGAGTTAAAACCCGAAGAATTCTTCAAATAAACAAGAGAAATAATATTTATGAAACGTTTTGTATTTAGTGTATATATATTATTCATAACACTTGGAGTTTCTGCGCAGCCGAAGGCAACTTCTTTCGAGGTAGCAGGCATTAAAGTAATTATGAAGCCCACGCAAAAGGAGATTATCAACGTAAGCATGTATTTCAGGGGCGGGGTTACAAATTATCCGGCTGGTAAAGCAGGAATAGAACAACTTGCCTTAGCATCAACAACTGAGTGCGGAACGAAAAAATATAATAAAGATGTTTTTAAGGATAGGGAAGATGCTTTTGGGCTTGAGGTAAGCGGCTCATCTGGTTACGACAACGGAACAATCAGCATGACCTGTATTTCAAAGTTTTTTAATGAAGGTTGGGGCTTATTTGCGGACGCTGTCGTGAATCCTGTGTTTGAGGAAAAAGAGTTTGAAATGCTAAAGGAAAAAATGATTTCGGGGATAAAGCAATCAGAATCTGATCCGGATGACCGGATTGAACAATTGACAATAAAAAACGCTTTTAAAGGAACTCCTTATGCGGTAGATCCTTCGGGCGATGTAGAAACTTTAAGTAAGCTTACATCAGCTGAGGTAAAAGATTACTATTTTAACAAGTTACTTAACAAGAAACGTATGTTTATTGTGGTTGTTGGAAAGATTTCTAAAGAAGAAATTATAAAACGTATTACCGCTTCATTTGCAACTGTTCCCGTTAAGGCCTATAAGCCAGCACTGTATTCGATGCCCGTCTCAGCCACAGCGGAGGTGTTGTTAGAAGAGCGTGTTTTAGCTACAAATTATATCACCGGAAGTATAAATGCACCGGCTGTTTCGAGCAGTGATTATTTGCCGTACCGACTTGCTATTTCTGCTTTGAGCAATCGCTTGTTCCGGGAAATCAGAACAAATCGTAATTTATCATATGCTCCCTATGCTCATAGTGTAAACCGTTTAATGCCGTATGCGGTAATGTATGTTAGTACTACGGATCCAAAGGCTGCTGTAGAGGTAATGATTGATGAGCTTAAAGATTTGAGAGATAACGGATTTTCTGAGGAAGAGCTTGCTTCGGGAAAGAGTGGCTTTATTACCAATAATTACATGAAGGAAGAGAGCACAGAAGCCATTGCAGCAAGCTTAGGGAGCGCGGAAATTTTGGGTGATTGGCGTATTGCCGATGAAACTGCCGAACGAATTACTAAAGTAACCTTAACACAAATGAATGCGGTGTTGAAGAAATATGTCAACACAATACGATGGAGTTATCTGGGTGATAAGAAATTGGCGGATGAAGCCGCATCGGCATTTAAAAATACACTATAATGGTGTCAAAAGCTCTGTCCACGCAGGGCTTTTGTTTTACCTGGATAATGAACAAACACCTGTGAATTTCGTTAATCTTCAGGGTTTTCGAACCTGTTTTTAAAATCTCATACTTTCATGAAACGCATTTTAACCATAACTCTTAATCCTACCGTTGATAAAAGCACAGTTATTGACCAGCTGGTCCCTGAAAAAAAACTTCGGTGCGCTGAGCCAAAATTTGAGCCGGGAGGAGGTGGAATTAATGTGTCGCGGGCATTGCGGCGGTTAGATATTGATTCCACTGCCTTGTTTCCTTCCGGAGGAAGAACCGGGAAGTTATTGGAAGAATTATTAGATCAGGAAGGAGTAAGTCAGCATGCCGTTAGTGTTTCTGCTGAAACGCGTGAAAATTTTATAGTTGTAGCCAGTTCTACAAATCAACAATACCGGTTCGGAATGCCAGGATCAGAAATGCCTGATAACGAACAGGAGGGGTTTTTTAAAGAGTTTGAACGCTTAGATCCTTTTCCGGAGATTATTGTAATTAGCGGAAGTTTGCCCCCTGGAATGTCAACGGAGATTTTAAAAAGAATCGTTCGAAAAGGAAAAGAAAAAAAAGCCATGTTAATTGTTGACACTTCTGAAGAGGCTCTGCGGGAGGTGCTGACAGAGGGAATTTTCCTGGCCAAGCCAAACCTGGGAGAATTAGGTCGTTTAGTTGGTATTGAGACATTAGATAATGAATCTGCTGACGAAGCTGCCCAGCAGTTAATTAGAGAAGGGAAGGCTGAAGTAATTGTTGTTTCGCTGGGTGCTCAGGGAGCCTATTTAATTACAGAAGATATAAAGGAATACATTCCTGCTCCAACGGTTAAGAAATTAAGCACAGTAGGTGCCGGCGATAGTATGGTGGCCGGAATGGTTTCTGTTCTGGCCCGCAATGGCAGTTATTCTGAAATGGTCCGAATGGGTGTGGCTTGTGGCTCTGCTGCCACGATGAACGCAGGAACGCAGCTATTTAAAAAAGAAGATGTTTTCCGGTTGTATAAATGGTTAATGTGTAAAAGATAGTTTGTCTTTTACACATTAACCGTTATTCCCTAAGGAATGAAATTGCCGGATTTTAACCAGTTTTCAACTCTTTCAGTCCATTTATCAGGAGTGGTCCTGTTGTTAACCCCAAAACCATGACCACCTTTGGGATAGATGTGCATTTCTGCCGGTACGCCGCATCTTAAAAGTGATTCATAGAATCTTAAACTATTTTCAACCTTCACTGTCCTATCATCGCCCGCATGGATAAGAATAGTAGGAGGCGTTTTTTCAGTAACCTGAGTGTTGTTAGAATAAAGGCTGGTAAGTTGGATTGATGGGTTTGAGCCGATCAAATTGTCGCGGGAACCTTTGTGCATTAACTCCTCCGTCAAGCTGATAACAGGGTACATTAATATCATAAAGTCAGGACGCAAGTTTATTTTTTCTTTATTATCGATAACAGATTTATTAAAGTGTGTGCCAGCTGTTGAAGCCAGGTGCCCGCCTGCTGAAAAGCCGATAATTCCTACCTTCGCAGTATCAACACCCCATTCTTTGGCTCGCATTCTGACTGTTTTGATAGCTTGTTGAGCATCCTGTAAAGGGCCGATCGTTTTATCTGCCATAATTTTATCCGAGGGTAACCGGTATTTTAAAATAAATGCGGCTATCCCCATTTTATTAAATTCACGGGCTATATCAGTTCCTTCATTCGTATAAGAGACGATTCCATATCCCCCACCCGGTATAATTACTATAGCAGTGCCGTTAGCTTTACCTGCCTCGGGAAGATGAATCTCTAAAGTGGGTTGAGTTACCTTGCTATATCTGATCTGGCCTGCATCATTAACATTTTTTACTTCCTGCTCAGAGTGTTTAATGGAATTTGGTACTTTTCCCTTGTAAAGAGGGATAACCGTTTGAGCATGAATGTTGATTGATGTAGCGAGTACTACCGCAAGACTAAGATATTTATACATGGCTAAAGCTTTTTTGCAAGATACAAAAACAACTTACTTGTAATAACCGGATTTGAAAGTTAAGACATAGCTTTCGTGCTCCAAGGCATCTTTCCACTGTTCTATAAGGTGCTTATAAGCTTCACCTACAGGTCTTATTTTTCTGTCTAAATCATACAAACCGAGCGAGTTTACATTACCAGCATCATTTCTAAGCGCAGAGTCCCAGTCAACTTGGTCAGTTAAGCTATACCATGTAAAGCCATAGATCGGAATCCCATCCCGTTTCAATCGGCGAACATTTGCCCATTGCGTCTGCAGCCATCTCAAAGCATTATTTTCAGAGATGTTCGTTTCTGTATGCATTACAGGTAACTTATATCTGCTGAAATATTGGTGAGTAATTACATAATATCCGAAAATTTCACCGGCGGCAGATGTGCTTCCATTTTCATGGACCATGTGTTCGTTGGTAATATAATAATCGTTACCCATAATGCAATTGCCCTTGATTATGTTGTTTTCAAACCAATGATATTCTTGTTTGCTCATTCCATTTTCGCGCAGGTACTCATACATACTAACACTGATGGGATATCCATAACTTAAGTCAAGCGATAGAAATCGTTTCTGATTCAGGAATGCGGCTAAGGCGTCGCAATCCGGAGTTTCTGGATGGAAATATTCTGATGATTCGCTTTGAATAAAAGTTGCATTAGGTTGAACTTCTAAAATGGCGTTCATTGCAAGCACGTTGGCTTTGCAGAGATTTGTCAATGCCCTTACGAAGGATTTGTCGTCAGTTTTGCACTCGTTCCACCAGCCATATTGAGCAGAAAACATTGCTGCGACAAAAATTTCGTTAACCGGAGTATACATTTCTATATATGGAAACCTGGCTGCGAAGGCTTTTGCATACTCTGCGAAATGGGCTGGGAAATCTTTATTTTGGAAGTCTCCGATCCAGTCGGGCACCCCGAAGTGGCATAAATCGACAATGGGTGTAATGCCGACTTCCTTCATGTAGTTAAATGTCTCGTCAACAAAAGTCCAGTCGTACTTCCCGGGGCCTATATGTGTTTTATGAAGCGGGGCTCCGTATCTCAAAAATTCAATACCCATCTCTCTTACGAGGTTGAAATCGTCTTTCCAGTATTTGTAATGGCCGCACTTTTCCATCTCATCAACTCTTTTTCTGGTGCCATCAGGAAGTGTAATCATTGGATAGCTATTTTCTATCCCCGTCGCGAACATGAACTTATTTCTTCTCATTTCATCCAATAAATAACCTTACAACAATTTTTTTTGTCGCTTTGTTGGTTTTCATTTTTCGGTTCAAGAAATTTTTAGTCTTTTTTGTTTACTTTTTAAATGTGACGTGTTGATTTGTAACCATTTAAAGGGCGTGACATTTTCCTCTTTTATGAGATGAAAATAAGGTAACTCACGGATAGAGGGGTGTGTTATTCGTCCTGTTGAAATTTTTTCGGACTTGTTTTGGGGAAAATATGGAATTATTTGAGGTTTTTTTTTCCCGGTTTTGGTCGTGTTGTTTTTCGGAAAATGAGCAAACAGTGGACTTCTAATAGTGATTAGCCTTAACGTAACTTATGGTCTGAATATTGTTATCTGGATTATATGGTAAGAAGAATTTTCATTTTGGTACTCCTATCAGTTTTTGCATTTTCGGCGAAGTCGCAAAATTTAAACTGGCACATAACTGCGCAAGCCGGAGCGGCGAATTATCAATTCGAAAATTTTCGTGGAGCAGTCCTTGCCGGATTCCAGAATATGGACGGGCAGCAACTTTCCTTCGGACCAGTAGTGAAAGGTTATAATATCAATACCGAACTCAAAACGGTTTTAGGCGGACGGATTTATTCACAAGCAGGGCTCTATAAAGGAGTTAGTATGTATTTACAGTGTGATGTTTTTGATGGTACCAGATCCAGATCATTTTCATCTGTAAAATCTCCAATGCGTTTGGAAACCGGCGCCGGAATAACATATACCTATCGTGAAATAATTGGATTGAGTGCCGGCTATAATTTAGCAGAGCTAAATCCGCTAACAGGTGTTAGAAAAAATACCCCGGCCATTAAATTAATTTACTTAGTTCCTATTGGATACAGGGGTTGGTAATATAAAAACGTTTCCCGCTCATCACACCTTCCTGTAAAACATAATCCTTCCGTATCGGAATGATCTGTAACCTTCAATCAGATCAAACAGCACAAAATTCATCCCGATAGTAAACTTTCTTAGCTAAAACATACTTTAGTGTTTATGGAACAATTAAACACGAAGGTAAATAACACATCTGTTTCTTATCTGGCCAAACAGTCTGCGAGCCCCGCTATAACAGTAATATTTATCCACGGATTTCCGTTCGATAAAACTATTTGGAAGGAACAACTGGAATCGCTGCCAGATGGGGCTAATGGTATCGCTTATGATATTCGTGGCTTTGGTGAGAGTTCCTCCGATCACTCCTTTTTTAGTATTGATCTTTTTGCTAAAGATCTCATTAGTTTAATTGAAAGCCTTAATTTTAATAATTGTGTGTTATGTGGTATATCCATGGGTGGTTATATTGCCTTAAGAGCTTTTGAGCTGTCGCAGAAGAATATTAAGGGACTTGTTTTATGCGACACCAATTGTGTTGCTGATTCGAATGAGGTTAAAATGAAACGCTTTAACTCTATTGAGCAAATTACAGCTGGCGGGAAAAGCGATTTTACAGAGGGTTTTGTTAAAAATGTTTTTGCTGAAGAAACATTGAGCGAGAAGCCGGCTATTGTTAATTTTCTTCGAGGGCTGATTATGAGAACCGAGGATAAAACAATATGTTCTACCTTGTTGGCCTTAGCCTCCAGAACAGAAACTTGTAACTCACTTCCGCTTATTGAGATGCCCACTTTAATAATAAGAGGGAAGGATGATAAGTTAATGTCTGAAGATCAAACTACTCAGTTAGTCGAAGGTATTAAACAAGCTGAGTTAAAAATTATTTCAGCATCCGGACATTTGCCAAACCTTGAGAATGCAGCCGAATTCAATAGATCTTTAAATATTTTCCTGAACAAACATTTCTTATCCTGATTGTTTTATTTGAGCATGAGTGAAACGGAGATCCTGCTCGAAGAAAATAAACTGATTTATGTTAGCGATTCAAGTCCGGGTATAACGAGAGTCGTTGTTAAAGGTACTTTCGCATACATAAACCATAAGGGAGAGAAACTTACTGATTCTAAGACCCTCGAGCGCATTAAGAAACTGGTTCTTCCTCCTGCGTGGCAAAACGTATGGATAGCGCCGCGGCATAATGCTCATTTACAAGCGACGGGAATTGATCAAGCCGGACGAAAGCAGTATCGTTACCACCACGACTGGGCAAAGTCCAGAAACGAGAATAAGTTCTACAGGCTTTTAGAATTTGGCAAGAAGTTACCAGAGTTCAGGCGAAACCTTCAAAAAGATCTGCGAAGGCGGGAAATGGATGAGCGGAAAGTACTTGCAATATCGATAAGTCTGATGGAAAAAACCCTTATCAGAATAGGAAATGAATCATATAAGCAGTTATATGGTTCGTATGGTTTAAGTACGCTGAGGGATAAGCATATTAAAATTGAAGGCAATTCAATGAAATTATCCTTTAAAGGCAAAAAGGGAGTGATGCATGATATTGACCTTAACGACCGGACTCTTGCAAGATTGGTAAAAAAATGTCGCGATATACCCGGTCAGGAGCTCTTCCAATACTATACACCAGGCGGCGATAAAAAGTCTATCGATTCGGGGATGATTAATCGCTATATAAAGGAAATAACAAACTGCGATTTTACAGCCAAAGACTTCAGAACCTGGTTTGGCACATTGGAAGCCTTAAGAATTTACTCACAATATGAGTTCACAGATTTAGAGTCTAAACGAAAAAAGATTACCGTTGCCATGCTTGATGAGGTGTCATCAAGGCTCGGAAACACCAGAACTGTTTGTAAAAAGTATTATGTGTTTCCTCCCTTGATAGAATCATTTGAGGGCGGCACTCTCTATCCTTATTTGAAAAAAGTTAAAAATATTCTTCCTGTTGCCGCAGATACGCGTTTAACAATTGATGAAAAGGTATTGTTAAGTTATCTGAAAAACGAACGAAAGAAGAAGGAACAACGAACTACAAAAGCATAAATAAGGCTGCAAAAATCGTCATGACAATGATAAACCACCGATAGTTTTCTTCACGAATTCTTTTGATGATTTGTATTCCTAAAAAAGCACCCAGAAGAATTACCGGAGTTGTTGCCAATGCGAGTAAACCAGTGTTTAATGTTATCGTATGCCAGATAAACACGTGAAAGGGGACTTTCGCCCAGTTTATTACCAGGAAAAACCAGGCAGTGGTTCCGATATATACATTTTTGGGTAAGCGTGCGGCAAGCAGATATACAGCCATTACACTTCCTGCTAAATTTCCCACCATGGAAGTGAATCCACCTGCGATACCTGTTGAGACAGAGAACCAGCCTGTTTTTGGAATATCATCCTTGTGCCCCTTTTTTAGCCATATCATTAAGGGGATACTGATGAAAATTGTCATGGCCATAATGATTTTAAATATCTTATCGTCAATATAAGCTCCTATAAAAGTTCCAGCGATAATGCCCACTGCAGCCCAGGGGAATAAAAGTTTAAGATGTTTCCATGATGCATGCCGGTGATAATACCAAACAGCAAATGCGTCAGCAATGATTAGCATCGGAAGAATGATTCCACTTGAACTTTGCCCGCCATAAACTAAAGCAAGCAGGGGTGCGGATAACATTCCTGCTCCCTGGATACCGGTTTTTGACATTCCCGTAAGGAGGGCAACCGATCCGATTATGAAAATTTCGTAAGTACTTAAGGTGTATGAAAAAAGTTCTATCAAGATGCTGCGAAAATACAGATTGCTATCCTTATTCAGAAAAAAGGAATGCTGTCCGCTCTTTATCCGTGATATGTGTTCTTTAACGCTTCCCTTGAGGTTTTTTTGGGGAATTTTTTTGTGTCTTTTAAGATCTTATTTTTTCCAGCTATCAGAACCGTCGATAGTAATCCTGCTATAAGTAACCCAGTGTCTTCGGAAATTCCCAGCGTAAGCGCAGCTGTAAATCCAATAAAAGACCAGAGCAGCGGGATAGCTAAAACCGTGGGAGGGATCCTTTTATCTGCGAAAAGTAAAATGCCAAAAGTGAAAATTGTTGTAGGGCAAGGCAATCCGAATGTTGGTGTGGTCGGGTAAATATGCCCTGTAAAATAAGATAGAACCGGGTAAACAATTACAGCATAGGTGATTAAAATTGATCCGGTTATTCCATAGATATTTGCTTGGAACTTGAAGGAAAGTAAATTCTTTAAAATTCCCGTGTACAAAAAGATCTGTCCTTGTATTATAAATGCCAGGCCAAATAAGTAAGCAGCTTTATTAATTGCGCTAAAATAAATAAGGTGATAAACAGCTCCCATCCATAGCCAAAAAAATGCAAGAATAAAACTGATTATTTTATCAGCAGCCGGATTTTTTTTGAGTGACAGAAAGATTGCCAGAAAAGCGGAGCCATAGAAAAACAACTGTAGTGGCCAAACCGCAGTATTGTAAAGCTTAAATACATTTAGAAACTGTTCGGTGGTGAACGGAACGGCCATCATTATTCTTAATCTGGACTAAGAACAATGATATCATAATTTGAAAAGTATTTAGCTGATAAATATCAGGTGTTCGGTTGCTTAAAGTTGAGAACTCTCCGGAAATGACTATTCAATCGCTTTTCCTTTCATCGCCTGTCCAATGGCCTGATCCATTAAACGCTCAGCAAAGGGGCGGGTGAACTCATTTAATTCGTCGATCTTTTTGTGGATCAAATCTTTGTCGCCTGAGGTTAAAGCTTCTTTAAGCGCCTGGATGAATTGTTGAGTTTTACTTATTTCCTCGATCGAGAAGTATTGTTTGTTTTTTTCGATGAATCTTTCAGCTGTATATACCATTTGCTCGCCTTCTGTACGGGCTTCAATTATCATACGCTGTGTTACATCTTCTTTGGCGTGTGTAATAGAATCAAATAGCATTTTTTCAACTTCCTGATCGGTTAAGCCATAAGTTGGCTTAATATCAACTTCCTGTTTAACCCCAGATCGTAATTCGACAGCCTGGATTCTTAAGATACCATCAGCATTTAGCAGAAAATTAATGTCGACTTTCGGAAAGCCGGCAGGCATAGCAGGAATTCCCTTTAAATCAAATTCCGCTAGTTTCCGGTTTTCTTTTACAAGATCACGTTCGCCCTGATAGACAGAAATTTTCATGTTAACCTGCCCGTCTATCGATGTGGTGTATTGTCTTCCGGCCTTTGTTGGTACCTTAGAATTCCGCGGAATAATTACATCCATTAGTCCACCCATTGTTTCAATGCCGAGTGAAAGGGGCGTTACATCAAGCAAAAGAATGTCTTTTCGGTTACCGGCTAAAATATCAGCCTGAATACCTGCGCCGAGGGCAACCACTTCATCCGGATTTATGGTGTCGTGAACAGGTTTCTGAAAGAATTCAGAAATGGATTTTTTAACAAATGGAGTACGCGTCGAACCGCCCACCATTATTACCTCATTTATATCAGAAATAGTAAGTCCTGCATCCGAAAGCGCATGTTTACACGCCTGAATGGTTTCCTCTACTTTGGGTGCGATTAATTCTTCGAAGGTTTGACGGGTGATAGCACAAGGAATATCGCCCACTTCGCCAGTATAAATATTTTGTGTACTTAACGCTTTTTTAGCTTCTTCCGCTTTTAAACGAAGACCCTGAGTGAGCTCCGAATTTGAGGTTACTTCATTAGGGTTTAGTTTGTTCTGCTCAATCCAGTAATTTACAATTGCACGGTCAAAATCATCGCCGCCGAGAAACGTGTTTCCATGGGTAGATAAAACTTCAAAAATGCCGTTTTGGATTTTTAATATGGATACATCAAATGTGCCTCCGCCTAAATCATAAACAGCAATAGTCTTTTCCTCATCGGGATGTAAGCCGATGCCATATGCAAGACTGGCCGCTGTGGGCTCATTTACAATTCGTAACACATCTAAACCAGCGAGCTTTCCTGCATCGCGGGTGGCTTGCCGCTGACTGTCGTTAAAATATGCCGGAACAGTGATCACGGCGCGGTTTACCGGTGTTTTAAGCGCATGTTCTGCCCGGTCTTTCAACTCTTTAAGGATCATGGCCGAAAGCTCGATCGGTGTATAAAAGCGATCGCCAACCTTGATTTTTACAAGGCTTTCTGTGTTGTCGTCAATTACTTTATAGGAGAAGAAATCCTTATAATTTTCGATATCATGATAAGAGCGACCTAATAAACGTTTTACCGAAAAAATGGTATTTTGAGGGTCTGTAATTAAAAACTGACGGGCTTCATTTCCAACTACCACGCTACCATCCTTATTGAAATGCACAATAGAAGGCACAAGAACACCTTTGCCAGTGTCATTTATAACCTGAGGAGTACCTTCAGGATTTATAAATGCAACAAGGCTGTTTGTTGTACCCAAATCAATACCTACAATAATATCTTCTTTTTGAATAGAACCGGTGGTGATGTTAATTGAAACTTTTGCCATGTTTTAAATTTGGCGCAATTTACTTAGTTTAAGATGATAAATAAATTAATGATTCGGATATAACGGCCCCATGACAATCGTTATCAGAATGTAAATTTAATATTTCACTAATTGAGAAAATTGTAAAGCTGCGGGATATCTCGAAAGGTCTTTTGTGAGATTGGTAAAAAAACGAAGCTAAATTTTAATAGTTGCAAAAATTATGATTTTGCTTTAAAAAACTTGTAATGTTTGATGGATGGCTTTACCTTTGTGTTATCGATTCGTTAAAAAATCGCTTCAAACTGTAGGGTGGTGAAACTGGCAGACACACCTCCTTGTCTCGGTGGCGGAGAATCTGGGAAATCCGGCGACGGGATAACCACTCCTTGAAGGTTCGATTCCTTCCCCTACAGCTAGGTTTATAATTGGTTAGTTAAATATAGCTCCTGCCCATCAGGAGCTTTATTTTTTTGTTAAGTTTTCTAAACTTAAATTCGCCATACATTTATGAGAATCCTTTTTATATTTCTGTTTGCATGTATCGCAAAGTTATCTTTCGCTCAGGATATTTCTTTTGCCCGCAAAATGGTCGACACATTAACTTCATCTTATTTTTGGGGAAGGGGATATATTAAGGATGGAGCAGCAAAATCAGCCCGGTTTTTAAGTCGTGAATTTCAATCATACGGCTTACAACCGCTAAATGAAAGCTCTTTCCTCCAGGAATTTTCATTTCCTGTAAATACGTTTCCAGGAAAAATGGAAGTCCGGGTAGATGGTGTAAAGCTTTGCCCGGGCAGGGATTTTATAATTTCTCCTGAAAGCAGGGGAGTAAAAGCAAAATCAGATCTTGTGAAAAAAGACAGTTTGAGCTTTACAGACAGGACAAATCAGATCAGGGTCTCACTGGTGGATAAACTCACCTGGTCGGTTTCGCAGCAGGCAGCAAATTACACGTCCATATTGCTCAAAAAAAATGCTGTCAAATCTGATCCTGAAAAGATTAAACTCAATATTGAGAATGAGTTGGTCCGGAATTTTAAATCTCACAACGTCTGCGGGATAGTTAAAGGGACAGTTAATCCTGATTCCATGATTGTAATTACCGCACATTACGACCATTTGGGCGGAATGGGGAGTAATGTTTATTTTCCCGGAGCGAATGATAATGCCAGTGGGGTAGCTTTGATGTTAGGCCTCGCGAAGTTTTATGCTGCGAATCCTCAAAAGTATTCCATGGTTTTTATAGCGTTTTCCGGAGAAGAAGCTGGTTTATTGGGCTCTAAATATTTTACAGAACACCCGCTTGTTGATTTGAAAAAAATCCGTTTCCTGATCAATACCGATCTGGCCGGAACAGGCGAGGAAGGTATCACGATAGTAAACGCAACGCAGTATAAGAAAGAATTTACCTTTCTGAATCAAATAAACGACGAGTTTAAGTATCTCACTAAAATTAGTTCCCGGGGTAAAGCAGCCAACAGTGATCATTACTGGTTTACAGAATATGGGGTTCCGTCGTTTTTTATTTACACAATGGGTGGAATCCGGGCATATCATGATATTTATGATCGCGCCGAAACGTTGCCTTTAACCGAGCACGATGATTTGTTCCGGTTGATTACGAAGTTTAATCAACGTTTAATGCAGTAATTTCCAAGGATCTGAGCTTTCGCTGTACTATCTTAATATTTCTGACCGGTATTGTTAGGCAAATTTCATGTTTTTGTCTTTAAATGTCTTCCATTTTAAATTATTTCTTCTTATTGTTTGAATTCCTAAGAAAAACCTCCTAGATTTACGGCAACTTTAGGGGTGCCGAACAGGCTGAGACATACCCTCATAACTTGAACCAGGTAATACTGGCGTAAGGAAAAGCGAAACTCATCTTTCTGATGACACCTCCTGAAGTTATAATTCTGCATTTATGGAGGCTTTTATCAACAATCAACCATTTTCTTTATCAGGCTTAACAACATTAAGGGATGTTTTAATGCAACAGGATTTTCTCGACAAAAAGGGAATTGCTGTCGCTGTTAATAATTCTGTTGTTCCAAAAGCTGAATGGAATACCTACGAGGTTAAATCTGCTGATAAAATTACCATCATACGTGCTACCCAAGGCGGATAAAAATCAATAAGATCTCATGAAAAAAGAAATCGTTCCAGGTGAACAAACCATTAGTACCGGTCCTTTTATTAATTCAGGTAAGATTTATGTTCCTGGTAAAATTCACGACATAAAGGTAGCTATGCGAGAAATCTCATTAGGTGATACCGTTGATAAGTTCAATGGTAAAACTGAAAAGAACGCATCAGTGGCGGTTTATGATACAAGCGGTCCATACACCGACGCAAATGTTCAGATTGATGTAAAGGCGGGTTTGCCACGCATCCGTGAGCAATGGATTTTAGATCGTGGAGACGTTGAAGCTCTTCCTTCAATCAGTTCGGAATACGGACAAGTAAGAAAGAACGACACTAAGTTGGATGAATTACGCTTTCAGCATATTAAAAATCCCTTTCGTGCAAAAGCTGGCCAAAACGTAACGCAATTGCACTATGCAAAAAAAGGAATAATCACTCCCGAAATGGAGTATATAGCCATTCGCGAGAATCAGTTATTAGAAGAACGCTTTAATGCATCTGATTCTCTTTGGGATCAGCACCAGGGGAATAATTTTGGTGCGAGAACTCCTAAGTTCATCACTCCGGAATTTGTACGCGAAGAAATCGCCGCTGGCCGCGCTATTATTCCTGCAAATATCAATCACCCCGAATCTGAACCTATGATTATTGGCCGTAACTTCCTGGTGAAGATTAATGCTAACATTGGGAATTCGGCAGTTACTTCGAGTATTGAAGAAGAGGTTGAAAAAATGGTTTGGGCCACCCGTTGGGGAGCCGATACCGTAATGGATCTATCGACAGGTAAAAATATTCATGAAACACGCGAGTGGATAATCAGAAATTCACCTGTGCCAATCGGAACCGTTCCTATTTACCAGGCGCTTGAAAAAGTAAATGGAAAGGCAGAAGATCTATCTTGGGAAATTTTTAAAGATACGCTGATTGAACAGGCAGAGCAGGGGGTAGATTATTTCACGATTCACGCGGGCGTTTTATTGCGTTATGTTCCGCTTACTGCGAAAAGATTAACAGGAATTGTTTCCCGTGGTGGATCCATTATGGCAAAATGGTGCCTGGCTCATCATAAAGAAAACTTCTTGTACACGCATTTTGAAGAGATTTGTGAGATTATGAAGGCTTATGATGTTTCGTTCTCTTTAGGCGATGGATTGCGCCCGGGGTCTATTGCAGACGCAAATGATGCAGCCCAGTTCGGCGAGTTAGAAACTCTGGGCGAATTAACCAAAGTAGCCTGGAAGCATGATATCCAGGTAATGATTGAAGGCCCCGGTCACGTACCGATGCATTTAATTAAAGAGAATATGGATAAGCAATTGGAAGAGTGCCATGAAGCACCTTTCTACACGCTTGGTCCGTTAACAACTGATATTGCACCTGGTTATGATCATATCACTTCTGCCATTGGTGCTGCAATGATTGGCTGGTTCGGTTGTGCTATGCTGTGTTACGTTACTCCGAAAGAGCATCTTGGTTTACCAAACAGAAAAGATGTTAAAGATGGCGTTATCACCTATAAATTGGCTGCTCATGCTGCGGATTTAGCAAAGGGTCATCCAGGCGCTCAGTATCGTGATAATGCCTTAAGTAAAGCCCGTTTTGAATTCCGTTGGGAAGATCAGTTTAACCTGTCACTTGATCCGGATACGGCGAGAGAATATCATGACGAAACTCTTCCTGCGGAAGGTGCTAAAATCGCCCATTTTTGTTCTATGTGCGGCCCGAATTTCTGTAGTATGAAGATTACTCAGGATATCAGAAAGTATGCTGATGAAAAAGGAATTGCAGACGATGCTTTAGCCATAGAAGCGGGTATGAAGGAACGTTCTGAGGAATTTAAAAAGAAGGGATCAGAAATTTATCTGTAGGGGACTTTAGAAATAAGTATAGCGGGCTGTGGATGATAGAAGCCTTCTGGTTGAATTATCCACAGCTTTTCCCAAATCCTTTGAGCAGAGGCAAATGTTTGATAAATTAATAGTAATAACAGATCCTGAATTTTTTGAAGGAGAAGCTGAGACTTTGAACCGGCTTTTTGATGGAGGCCTTACGCGACTACATGTAAGGAAACCTAAAAGCTGCAAAGAAGAACTTCAGAAGCTTGTACGCGATATCGATTCAAGTTTCAGAACCTGCATTACTATTCATCATCATTCGGATTTATTATCGGAGATGGGACTGGGAGGCTTGCATTTCTCTTATCCTGATATCCGGAATCAAGCAGATTTAACTGAAAATTACACAGTTTCGTGCTCTTTGCATCAATGGGAAGAACTGGCGGATGTACAGGAAAAGATAGATTATTGCTTTATGAGTCCGGTGTTTAACAGCATTTCAAAAGTCGGGTATCAGGCCAATAAGAAATTATTGCAGGTTCCTTCATTTGCTCAGAATGTTTTTGCTTTAGGCGGAGTAACTGAGGCTAATTGTAAGGATGTGATGGATAGTGGCTATTCAGGTATTGCCGTATTGGGTCATTTATGGATTAATAAAGCGAAGGCTTTTGAGCGGTTTACTGTTTTAAGAGAGAAATTGCTGGCGTATGGAAACTAAAAGACCCATGGTTGTAAGTATTGCAGGCTTCGATCCGAGTGGTGGTGCGGGGATATTAGCAGATATTAAAACCTTTGATCAACACCGGGTTTACGGATTGGGGGTTATCACCGCAAATACTTTCCAAACCGATTCCTTTGTTGAAGATGTACACTGGATACCTGCACCCAAGATAAAGGATCAACTGAGTTTGCTTATCGATCGCTGGAATCCTGAGTGGTTTAAAATAGGAATTATTGAAAACAGTGATGTGCTTGAACAGATTCTGGTTTTTATCATGGAGAAAAATCCTCAGGCGAAAATTGTCTGGGACCCTGTATTGTGTTCAAGTTCAGGGTTTTCACTGTTCAAATCTGATCATTCAATTACAAAACTTTTAAAATACATCACAGTTCTTACCCCGAATCTGCCTGAGTTTGAATTTTTAATTGGTTCTGAGGAGAAAGCTGTCTCGTTGTCACAGCAAACCATGATCTATTTAAAAGGAGGGCACCGTGAAAAAGCTCGGTTAGGCGAAGATTGGCTTTATTGGAATGGGGACAAATATATTCTGCAACCATTTTTACTCGGCAATCCGAAACATGGCTCCGGGTGCATTCTTTCATCTGCAATTTGTGCAAATCTTGCCTTAAATACGCCAGTGCCTATTGCATTTGAAAAGGCGAAACACTACATAGAAAAAGTTTTAAGCTCTAACCCAACCTTATTAGGCTGGCACACATAACATATGATAAGTAATTTACACTTTATATCGCAGGAAACGCCGGAACTTACTCATTTGGAAAGCATTGAAAATGCATGCAAAGCAGGGGTAGAGTGGGTTCAATTACGTGTCAAAAATAAAACTATAGAAGAAACTATCGCGATAGCAAAACAAGCTAAAATAATTTGTGATGCTTTTAATACTAAATTGATTATCAATGATCATCCTTCGGTTGCCAAAGAAGTCGGCGCCTACGGACTTCATCTCGGAAAGGAAGATATGCCCGTTGCTGAAGCCAGAAAAATTGTAGGAGATAAGATGATTATTGGAGGTACTGCAAATACTATAAACGATATTATCACTCATGCGAAGAATGGGGCGAATTATATTGGTTGTGGCCCCTTCCGTTTTACTAAAACAAAGGCAAAACTTAGTCCGATTTTGGGTGCAGAAGGTTATCGCATTATTACTGCAGAAGCAAAAAAGTTGGGCATTACTATTCCTATAATAGCAATAGGAGGAATAGAGACGGAGGATATTTCCTCTATTCTGGAAACCGGGATGTATGGCATTGCCGTGTCGTCGTTGATCGCTTTTTCAGACCAGCCGGATAAAGAAGTGAGTAAAATTAAAGAATTATTGAAAGGAGAAAATACGCTATGCTAAAAGTAGCTGATAAACTGTTTAATTCCCGATTATTTACCGGGACAGGGAAGTTCAGTCACCCCGAATTAATGGAGGCTGCTTTAGTAGAAAGCGGTTCTGAATTAGTGACTGTGGCTTTGAAGCGTGTGGATATTAATGATGCTCAAGATGATATTTTAGTTCATTTGCGGCACCCGCAAATTAATTTATTGCCAAATACCTCTGGTGTTCGTACTGCAAAGGAAGCGGTTTTTGCAGCCCAGCTTGCCCGTGAAGCACTTGAAACCAATTGGTTGAAGCTCGAAATTCATCCGGATCCAAAGTATTTAATGCCTGACCCTATAGAAACTTTAAAGGCTGCGGAAGAGTTGGTGAAGCTGGGTTTTATTGTATTGCCTTACATTCATGCCGATCCGGTATTGTGTAAACGCCTCGAAGAAGTTGGGGTATCTGCTGTTATGCCTTTAGGATCACCGATTGGAAGCAATAAGGGCCTGAAATCTATTGATTTTCTGGAGATAATTATTGAGCAAAGTAACGTTCCGGTAGTGATTGATGCGGGAATAGGCTCGCCCTCCGACGCTGCTAAAGCCATGGAAATCGGCGCCGATGCTGTTTTGGTGAATACGGCCATCGCAGTTTCTGATAACCCGGTACAAATGGCCAGAGCGTTTAGGATGGCGGTAGAAGCTGGTAGAATGGCGTATGAGGCTAAACTTGCCCGACCAGTAAAACATGCTGCGGCAAGTAGTCCGTTAACTGCATTTTTAGACTAAAGTTCTATTCGCGTCTGCTTTGCACATTTTTTGCAAATCGAAGGCTTTTAAATTTTGATTTTTGAATTTTAACTTTATCAGAGCATGACTTTTGAAGATATATTCAGGCAATATTCCTGGGATGAAGTAAAAGCGAGCATTTATTCAAAAACTGCTGCAGATGTTGAAGCAGCTTTACAGAAACCGCAAAGAGATCTGGAAGATTTTAAAGCATTGGTTTCGCCCGCAGCTGCTCCTTACCTGGAACAGATGGCTCAATTAAGTCATCAACTTACTTTGCAGCGTTTTGGTAAAGTGATTCAGATGTACATCCCGATGTATTTATCTAACGAATGCCAGAATATTTGTACCTATTGCGGTTTTAGCGTCGATAATAAACTCCCCCGGAAAACCCTCACAAATATGGAAATCATGTCGGAGGTGGCATGTATAAAGGATATGGGTTACGAGCATATTTTGCTGGTGAGCGGAGAAGCTACAAAAACGGTTGGTGTTGATTATTTCAAAAAAGTACTTCAATTGATTTCACCCCATTTCTCTAATATAGCGATGGAAGTGCAGCCCCTGGAGCAGGAAGAATATGAAGAATTGGTTCCTTTTGGACTGCATACTGTGTTGGTTTACCAGGAAACTTATCACGAAGATGATTACAAAAAGCATCATCCGAAGGGTAAAAAGTCTAATTTTAGTTATCGTTTAGAAACACCGGACAGATTAGGAAAAGCAGGAGTTCATAAAATTGGTTTAGGTCCGTTGCTGGGTTTAGAAGATTGGCGAACCGATTGCTTTTTTACGGCTCTGCATCTTAATTATCTGGAACGCAAATATTGGAAAACAAAATATTCTATTTCATTTCCCCGTTTGCGGCCGTTTTCTGGCGGATTAGAGCCCAAAGTTGATATGAGCGACAGGGAGCTCGTTCAGCTGATTTGTGCGTATCGTATTTTTAATTCAGAAGTTGAATTGGCATTGTCAACCCGCGAATCCGAAAACTTCAGAAACCATGTGCTTAAGCTCGGAATTACCTCTATCAGTGCCGGATCAAAAACAAATCCCGGCGGATACACGGTTGCCAAAGAGTCATTGGAGCAATTTGAAATTAATGATGAGCGCTCTCCTGAAGTGATTGCCGAAGTAATAAGGCAGCAGGGTTATGAACCGGTTTGGAAAGATTGGGATCAATGTTTGATTCATTGATGGTTTTTCGAAAAATAAGGTTCTTCGCAAATCGACCGATTGTAGTATATTAGTTTTATTTTACTGATTTTGGGATGCTGGTTGGCTATCCTATTCCGGTTCAGATGGTTGATTTTATGTCGGGCGGATGAGGTTTTTATTCGTTTGAATTCTTATGTAGGTCCTGCTTTCGGTCGAATTTTGAAAAAATTACTACTTGTATTTATTTTAATCAGTCAATCCCTCCATTGTCTTGCCCAGCTTTGCGGCACTCCGGGTTTGGACGGGTCGGGTAATATTACCGGATCAATAAATACATATTTTCCCGTTGCCGGGGATATAACACTTACCGCCGGATCAAAAACTCTTAAACTGGCTGCTGTTCCTCCCAATGATTCTTATGGAAATAGCTTTGGCACAAAGCCCATAAGCGCTGGTGATATGTTATTAATCATTCAAATGCAGGATGCATCCATCAACTCGTCAAACGATAATAGATACGGGTCAAATAATTCAGCTTCCGGTCCTGATAATTTAGGTGGAACAGGATTTACGGACCTGGGTAATTCTGGTGTATTCGAATATGCAATTGCTACGAACGCTGTTCCGCTTAGTGGCGGAGACGTGACTTTTAAAGGTGCTGGGACGGGTAAGGGTACCGTAAATTCATATTACAATGCTGCAGAGACTGCAAGCCGAGGCAAGAGAACATTTCAAGTGGTACGCGTACCGCAATATTCAAATCTGATATTATCTTCTGACATTAAAACGCCTCCCTTTAATGGAATTGCAGGTGGTATTATAGCCTTTGATGTTTCCGGTAGTATGGACTTTAATAATTTTACTATTGATGCAAGTGCGAGAGGCTTTCGGGGTGGATATGGTCCGGTAGGAAATTCTGGCGGAAACATAACTGATGTTTATATGGTGCCTTCCAGTGATACTCGATCGGTAGGCAAAGGAGAAGGGATTGCTGGTACTCCGAGATATATGTGGGACGGATTTAACCAGGTAGTTAATCCTACTGAAGGACTTCCCGGTGGTTCTTACGGTAAAGGTGCTCCCGGAAACGCCGGCGGTGGCGGAAATGATCATAATGCAGGAGGCGGTGGCGGCGGAAATGGTGGACAAGGTGGAGTAGGAGGGGATGGTACATATACAGTTGGAGGCTCACCTAATACCTTTCCTAATGGTGGTCGTCCCGGATCAACTACGTATACAACTCTGAATCCGGACATTACCCGTATGATAATGGGTGGCGGCGGTGGCGGCGGAGATGCCAATAACGCTTTGAACGGCGTTAAAGGTGGCGTTGGCGGAGGAATAATATTAATAAACGTTGGCCGTATAATTGGCAATGGCGTTATTTTAGCCAATGGAGGTGATGGCGCTGCAGGCGCACAGGGCAATCAACCTGACGGAGCTGGTGGTGGCGGAGCAGGCGGTACGGTTTACATCAAAGTTACAAATCCCGATCCTGCAGCGGTTTTGACGGTTGAAGCCAAAGGTGGAAATGGCGGAAATACACGAAATGATGTAGGAACTAATGAACATGGACCCGGTGGCGGCGGTGGTGGCGGATTAATTTTGTTTGCCATGTCTCCGGGAAATGTAAATGTTAATGTAAATAAGGGGCTCGCTGGTAAAGCTAATTCAGGTGGCGGCACTACTCATGGTGCGGCAGATGGAACCGATGGCAAGTCTCTCCCATACTTGATATCAGATCTGCCGGCCTATTTACAGGGTGGTGGATCGGGATGTTATCCTCAGCTTACAACAATACTTTCAGAAGTTACTCCGGCCATTTTTAAATATCCCGGGAGCGAGGTGGTTTATATAATTAAAGCAACAAACTATCCAAACGGTGGTAATGCCGGGGGGGTACATATTGAGGCCCAATTACCTCCCGGAATTTCGTTTAAAAGTGCAACAGTAACATATACAGGCGATTCAGGAGGTCCGGTTATTATTAGTAATCTGGGAACTTTTTCTAAGCCTCTGTTTGGAGATTTTAATATTTCACCTGGTGATGATGTTATTATTACTATTAAAGCTGAAGTTGATTGTGGTACGATGCCTTCAACTTATAATGCCGGTGCTCAATCTCTTTATCTAGACCCTTCACGTACTATAAGTGACCCAAACAGAAGAATTACGAGTGTGGTGAATGCCTTCCCTGGCTCAAAAACGAATTATGAAACAGGATCACTGGGTGCAGTTCCGGGGGCGAATTTCGATGGTGATAATTCTGTGAATGATGATGTAATTGTAAAGACTGCTAGTCCTTTGACAAATAATGCAATTAGCATCGCCGGAGATCCGGTAAAGTTTTGTGTAAACACGATTGGTGATCTCGTCGATCCCGCTGTGATTGTCGGTACAATACCAAGCGGCGATACAGGATTTTATACCTATCAATGGCAAAGTTCAAGGGATAATGTCAATTTTATCGATATTGCAAGCGCAACTTCGAAAGATTTTGATCCTCCATCTATAAGTGTTACTACCTTTTACAGGAGGACAGTTAGCAGTTCTGCTTGTGTGCCATCCTTAAAAAGTAATGTTATAAAAGTTTTGGTTGCTGTCGTTCCGGTAGCCGATTTTGAGACGCCAGAATTTTGTCTGAATGATGGTACCGCAACATTTACAAACAAATCTTTAATTGCAGATGGAACAGAAAGTCAGTTAACTTATATCTGGGATTTTGGAGATCCGGGATCGGGTAGCTCAAATACATCTGCGCAAACTAATGGTTCTCACGTTTATTCTTCGCAAAGGGTGTATAACATAACCCTGACTGTTACTTCTAAAGACGGGTGTAAGGCTACTAAAGTTCAATCTTTTACTGTCAATGGAAGTATTCCGAAAGCAGATTTCACGGTAAAAAATTCTACAGAATTATGCAGCGTTAATCCTGTCGAGTTTGTGGATGAAGCGAAGGTCGACTTCGGTGAAGTTACAAGGATTGAATGGTATTACGATTTTATTAACAATCCTGCAGAAGTTGAAATAGATGATAATCCTGGTTTAAGGGCCTCTCCAAAAGCTTATTCGCACAAGTATCCAACATTTAATGCACCGGT
Organism: uncultured Sphingobacteriaceae bacterium; assembly: GCA_946887045.1. The sequence continues at coordinate 65,750 of CAMPKC010000013.1, forward strand.
AAGTAAAACTTACGAAGTCAGGATGAAAGTTTTTTCGGGGGCGACCTGTGTCGATGAAACCGTGCAAACTATAATTGTAAATGCAGTGCCAGAAATTGAATTTACCTCTATTTCTTCCACATGTATGGAAGAACCAGCCTTTCAATTAACTCAGGCGACAGAAAAGTTCGGCGTGCCGGGTCTGGGAACTTATAGTGGTGCGGGTGTTACTTCAGACGGCTTGTTTAATCCATCGCTCGCCGGACCCGGTAAGCATACAATAACTTATACTTATGTCTCTGATGCAGGCAATTGTACAGACTCAAAATCTCAGGATATCAGTGTTCATGCAAACCCTGTTACACGAGTTGAAAATGTAGAAATACTGTTAGGGGGAGAAATCGTACTGCCATCTATCGCTGCGGAAACAGGATTGATTTACCAATGGAGCCCTTCGTCCTTTCTGTCAAAAGCCGATATTTTAAATCCTGTTGCTTCTCCTGAAGAAACTACCACTTATATTTTAACCGTTACTGATATAGTGACGGGTTGTATAAATAAAGGGTCTGTTAAAGTTTTGGTAAACAAAATGCCCGAAGTGCCAAATACCTTCAGCCCTAACGGAGACGGTATTAATGATTTTTGGGTGATTGAAAATTTAGAAACTTATACAAACGTCACCGTTACTGTTTTTAACCGGAATGGAGAAAAGGTGTTTAGTTCCAATGGATATGCTTCTCCGTGGGACGGAACATATAAAGGTAGCCAGCTCGCCACCGGGACGTATTATTATCTCATAGATCCCAAAAAAGGGCGCAACAAACTCTCTGGGTCTATTACGATCTTAAGATGAGTTTGCCTGGCCATGTGCATTGGCAATAGAATATTAAAATGAGTCTCTCAAAAGAAGAATTACAACGATATAGCCGCCATATTTTAATGGAGGAATTTGGCGAGGAAGCCCAGCAAAAATTAAAAAATGCAAAGGTGCTGGTTGTTGGCGCGGGAGGACTGGGGTGTCCCTGCCTGCTTTATCTGACTGCGGCGGGCGTGGGACTTTTAGGTATCGCGGATGATGATGTTGTGAGTATTTCGAATTTACAGCGCCAGGTGCTTTTTAACACTGAAGATGTTGGCCAGGCCAAGGCAGAAATCGCAAAAAAGCATCTTAATCGCAAAAATCCATTAATTCAAATCGATATTCATCCGCGCATTACAAAAGACAATGTTTTTGATATCCTGGCTGCTTATGATTTAGTTATCGATGGCTCAGATAATTTCAGCACACGCTATTTATTAAATGATGCCTGCGTAATTACAGGTAAACCATATATATATGGCGCCTTGTTTAAGTTCGAAGGGCAGGTAAGTACGTTTAATTATAAGCAGGGGCCAAGCTATCGTTGTTTGTACCCCGAAGCGCCCGGGGCGGGCGAAGTACCTGCTTGCGGCGAAGCTGGAGTTTTAGGTGTATTGCCCGGAATTATTGGAACATGGCAGGCTACAGAAGCGATTAAAGTGATTACAGGTGTCGGAGAACCTTTAAGCGGCAAACTTTTAATTATAAATCTTCTTACAAACGATCTCAATATTTTGGGTTTTAAAGTAAATCAGTTAAATAAGGAAATTAAAGAGTTAGGTTTTTATGATGAAGTTTGCGAAGTCGAACTAAATACAATTGATTATATGATGCTTAACCAATGGTTAGAAACGGAAGATATTCAATTGATCGATGTTCGGGAGGAGTATGAATTCGAAAGCTATAACATTGGAGGTGTTAACATTCCGATGGATGAATTGGAAGAAAAATTCTCAATTATACAGCCAGATAAAAAAACGGTTATAGTTTGTCAAACGGGAGCACGTTCGTTAAAGGCGCTTGAGTTTTTAAAAGCAAGCCTTCCGAAAACAGAGATTTATAATTTAAAAGGAGGGTTGCAAGCTTCTTTGTAATTGAAAGAAATATAAGCTTATTTATGCAAGAACAAATAAAATTTTCTTTATCAGAAGAGTTTCCGAAGGAGGATATTGTTGATTTAGATACTTTGAAAAGGGAAATTAATTTAAACATCCAAGTAATTGGCGAGCTTCTGACAAGTTATCATTTTAAATCTCGCGGACGAGTGTTCGATGTTCGTGTTAACGAAAATTCAATAGAGATGATTAATTCACATATGGGAAAGTTCACTGTGAATTATACCATCGGTCAGTTTAATGCTTGCGCAGATGTGGATTTTACCGAAAAAGCGTCGATGGAAATGCTTATAGATGCCGATCTAATTAGTCGGAAAGCCATCGTTACAGGCGAATACATCCCCGAAAGGGAGCCGGACGAGTTTTAATTAAGCCCTGAATAAGTGGGAAATCGCCTTAAGATCTTTTTATCACGGTGTTTTTTAGTTTTTTGAAAATAATTGGGAAAATTCATCTTTGCTTCATGTTCGCTTGTGTTCTTTGTATAAGAAATTAAACATAAACACACTAACAAAGAACGAATATGAAAACTATAGCATTAACAACAGCAGCACTTTTATTTACGGCAGTATCTTTTGCTCAAACAAACGAAAATGCAAAAAGTACTCATGGTGCGAAAGTGAGTTCAACAACTAAGTCGACTACGGACGCAGATATTAAAGGTGCAGAAGTAAGCAGTGTTGCTTCTTCGAAATCTCAGGCAGAGTTACACAGAAAAAATGATAAGTCTGCAGAAGCTAAATTGAAAAATGAGGTTTCAAAAACTACCGAGGCTCATAGCAATCATGGGGCAACCGTTAGTTCAACCGCAAAATCAGTGACAGATGCTGATATTAAAGGCGCGGAAGTAAGCAGTATTGCTTCTTCAAAATCTCAGGCAGAATTGCACAGAAAAAATTCTGCAGAGGCTAAAGAGGAAAGGAAAGCTAAAAAAGATGAGCTTAAAGCATTAAGAGAAGATGCGAAAGCGGAAGCGAAACTTGGTAATGATGATGATGCAATAATCGATGTTAAAGCAAATGCAAAAGCAAAAAAAGATGCTCGTAAAGCAGATGCTAAAACTAATACCAGGGTAAAAGCCGGAGCGAAAGCAGGCGCCAATGTGGGAGTTGGACGTACCGGAGTTAAAACAAATGTTGGAGCCGGCTTAAAGCTGGGATTGTAATCCGCTAAACACAAACACACTTAGAAACGTTTGCCTCTTAATTGAGGCAAACTTTCTTTAATTTTACGAAAAATAAAATGAGAAATTATTTAAGGGCTTTCGGGATAGGAATTTTGCTGGGGATGATGCCTTTTATTGTTTCTGCAAAAGACGGATTAGTAGAGGATGCAATTGCATTGAATTTTTCTTCATACCAGATGACTGTGGCGGACTCAATTCCACGAATCAAAACACAGGATGACAAAGACAAAGATTCGAAGAAAAAAGCAGAGGCGGATAAGTCGAAAGATCCAAATCAGGATCCAAAGACGGTTGATATTAAAACAAAGAGACCAAATATCAAAGAAGTACCAAAATCTCGTCCGAAGTTAAGACCTGGAGTTGTTACGGATAGAATTAAAGTGAAACGGCCACCGGTGAGAGTTAATAAACCGATAAAGATTTTACGTTAAGTTGGAATATAATTAGAAATATGAAGCAATATCTATTTTTATTGATTGCATTGTTTTTGGTTGGATTTTCTGCACTTGCTCAAGAAACAACGCCCGCGGATACAGCCGAAACGCCAAAAACTAGTTTAAGTCTTGCATCAATTTATGCAAGCGACGCTAATTACTACGGGCAAACTTCTGTAGACAGATTGCCTTATGTTCTGGCGAATGCCACACTTAACTTTCCAAGTGGTTTCTTCCTTTCCGCAGGAGCGTATAAATTGATAAATATAGGGTCAGGAGTTTCGGGAATAGATTTATCTGCTGGATTTGATTTCAACCTAAGTAAAAATCTGTCGAGCAGTTTAAGTTTTAGCAGGTCGTTTTTTCCTGATAGCTCTTTGTTTCTTCAGTCGGCAAATTTAAATATGGCATCCGGGTCGTTAAACTATGATTGGCAATGGCTTAATACCGGTTTGTATGTTGATTATGCTATCGGAGATCAGAGTGCTTTATTCACGACATTTAATGTTTCCAAGTTGTTCGACTTAGGCGGTATTACCGCGAAGGACTATATAAGTTTTGAGCCTTCTGTTGAAATTGTCGGAGGAACGCAGCGAATTACAACAACAGAGGAAGTTCCTCAAAGTGGTGGTGGCGGCGGAAGTGCTCTTGGGAGAATAATCAATCTACCCCGTAGAGAAAATCGTCCTCCACAGTATAGAGAAGTAGAATCAAATAGTTTTGATTTACTCTCCTATAATTTAAAGCTTCCGGTGGCTTATAACAGGGCCAATTACGCCGTCGAGGCAACTTACCAGGGATCAATATTGAGTAATAAAGTGGAAGGCGCATCGCAAAAGCCTCGTTCGTTTTTATATTTGGGTTTTTACTACATGTTTTAGGCATTGAAAGTACTCTTAGTTGAAGATGAAAAAACACTGGCTTACGAAGTTGAAGCCTTTCTGAAAAAAGCATTCTATATTTGTGATCTGGCACATACAGCCAGCCAGGGATTAGAGAAAATAGAATGCAATCTATATGATTTCATATTACTTGATTTAGGCCTTCCGGATAAGGATGGACTTGTATTGCTCGAGCAGGCAAAGAAGTGTAATCCTGATGCTGCTTACATCATTCTTACTGCACGAGGAAACATTGAGGATCGAATCAAAGGTCTGGATTTAGGTGCCGATGATTATTTACCTAAGCCGTTTTCGCTGCTAGAGCTTCAATCCCGAATGCAGGCTATTTCCAGAAGAAAATCAGGAATAAATAGCCAGCTACTCTCTCTGGGAGAGTTTAATGTGGATATCCAAAAACGAATTGTAAGTCATTCTGACAATGAAATAGAGCTTACCCGTAAAGAGTATGATTTATTAAGTTATATGCTTTTGCATAAAAACAGGGTTTTAACCCGCTTACAGCTTAGTGAACACATTTGGGGTAGTTTTGTGGATGATGATTATGATTCTAATTACATTGATGTTCATATAAAAAATATCAGAAAAAAATTAGGGGCTTACGGACCGATCGATTGGCTGGAAACAGTTAGGGGCGTAGGATATAAAATTAAAAAGTCTTGAAACTTTCTACCAAGCTTACCCTTTTTGTTACGCTTTCCAAACTGGCGATTGTGCTGTTTTTTGTCCTTACATTACCTTATGTAGTGGATTATATTGCCGCCCGCTATACCGATAATGTATTGCGCCAGCAGAAATCTAAAGTGCTTAAAGTAGTAACGCAAAACGGGGTAGACTTTTACCTTGAGGGGCAGGAAAGCTATGGAAGTTATACTTTGTTAAGAGAGGAGTACATTGCTCTCGAGCCCGTGGAGGATTCTGTAGTGATAGACACGATTGAAACAGCCGAGCGGGTGATCGAGCAGGATACACTAAGTTATCGTGTACTAAGTCATACATTTAAAGCAAAAGATCAAAATTATTTATTAGAGGTGGCAAAAGCGACCTCCACTATGACCCAATATAGCAGACCCTTACAGAGGATCGCTCTTTATGTATTGTTAAGCCTTATTTTTATTACTCTTATCATTGATTTATTCTTTACCCATCACCTCATCAAACCGCTAAGCGCCATAATCAAAAGTAAGCTGATTAATCAAAAGTTTCCTTTTGCAAAACACCAGCAGGCGGTTCGAACCTCAACTTCAGATTTTCAATATCTTGATAGTTCGCTAATGCTTTTAATGGAGCAGATTAATGAAGCTTTTGAAAAAGAAAGAGAATTTACAGCCAATGCTTCACACGAATTAATGACACCTATCGGCATTCTCCAGAATAAAATTGAGAATTTAATGGAGCATGAAGAAGTCAGCGATATGATTCAGCAACGACTTTCCGAAATGCTGAGGACATTAAGCCGTTTAAAGAAAATCGTGAACTCTTTATTGCTGATTTCCAGGATCGAAAATGAACAATTCGCCAAGTCAGAATCTGTAAATATCTATCAACTGCTTAAAGAGGTGATGGACGAAATAAGCCATAGGTTAGAGGAACACGAAATAAGTTTCGAAATGAAGCTTAATCCCGGTATTACATTTAGCTCTGCAAATCACGACTTGTTATTTCAGCTGTTTTATAATTTGGTAAACAATGCCATACGGTACAATAAGCCACAGGGTAGTTTATCAATCAGCGATGAATATCAAAACGGAAACTATAGTGTTCATATTAAGGATACCGGCATTGGAATCCCGGAAGAGGAAATACCCTTGATCTTTAACCGGTTTAAAAAAACTAATTTATTGCAAGCTGGAGGTTATGGTTTAGGTCTTTCCATCGTTAAAAGTATCGCTGTATATCATAATATTACCCTCAAAGTAAACTCTAAAGTGGATGAAGGAACTACGTTCTCCGTTATCTTCCCCAAAGGAAATATTTCTATCCCCCCTGATAAATAAGCGAATGGATTTATGGCTTTATTGCGGTTAATGTAATAGTTCTTCCATTGCTGAATAAAACCAGCTTATCCTCGTCAAGATCTTTAATCGAATAAACGTCACTGTTTCTTCCAGCGGATGAGATGGTAGACAATGTTTCACCTTCTTCATCAAGTGTGTAAGTTCCCTGATCTGCGCCAATCCCTCCAGATGTGATGTAATGCCCGTCTTCTGTAAACTGAAATGTGGAGCTTAACAAAATGGCTTTTTTAAGAGAATCGGTTAATTCAGTCTCGGTTTCAATATCACTAAGTTGCCATGTTTTTGCGATCTCTTTTTTAGCATCCCTGCCACAAGAAAATAATAGAGTTACAATTACGGCCATGTAAAGCCAGGTTCTGCTAATGCTAATATGATTTTTCATGATAGATGATTTATGGTGAAACACCCATCTATCCGGTGTTGTTTGAAGGTGCATCTGTTAATCGCTCAACAGTGTCGCGGCAGCCGTAAATGCCGGGAAAATTTGTCTCTAAATTATTTTCTCTTATTTTAGCTGTGATGAGAAAACTAATCTTATTGGTAATAATCTTAAGCGTATGTTCAGTTAGTAAAGCACAAAAGCTTTCGCTTGAGCAATTAGATCAAATGCTTAATTCTTCTCTAGATGAGGCCGAAGAGAGTCTTTTTTTAATAGGCTATACTTTTGATTCAAAGGAGATGATCGCTGATACGGCTGGAGTGGTTTATAATTTCTCTAACAAGAAGAGAACGATCGGCACAGCGAAGCTTGTTTCAAAAGGAATTTTCAATAGCCAGACAAGTAAATCTTTCGTGAGATACACGACTTATGATCGTGGAGAGTTTCAAAAATTCAGGAATCAAATGGTAGAGTATCAGTTTATCAGAAGTAATACTGACGATATCAGTGAAAACTCCAATTATTCCAAAGCTAATCTGAAGGTGAATTTTGAGGTGACGACCGATGAATATGAGAATAAGACTTTTTTAATAACTCTTCAAAATCACAAAGCAGTCGTAGCAGAAAAGCTTCCTAAAAAGTTGAGTTTAAAAAATATTTTCAAGCAGTAGTTAGAAGATATGAAGCTAACTGTAAGTGGTCAGCATTCTGACGCATTCCGGACTACAATTCCATAATATCTTCATTCCATAACTCCGGTTTCTCCTGAATGAAATCTTCCATCATTTTTATACATTCCGGTAAATTCAGGTCGATTACCTGTACCCCGTGCGCTTCCATAAATTCTTTTGCTCCGCTGAATGTTTTTGATTCGCCAACAATAACTTTTGGTATCTTAAACTGAACGATCGTGCCTGCACACATATAGCAGGGCATAAGAGTGGAGTAGATCACCGTATCGCGGTAACTGCCGATGCGCCCTGCATTGTTCAGGCAGTCCATTTCGCCATGCAGAATGGGATTATTTTCCTGAACCCGTTTATTATGTCCGCTGGCCACCAATTGTCCGTTTTTTACAAGAACAGAACCAATGGGAATGCCTCCTTCGACTAAACCTTTTTTTGCCTCGTCAATGGCTAATCGCATAAATTCATCCATTCGCAAACATAATTAAAACCCGGGCTTTTATTCAAACTTCTAAATAATGCAATTGTTGCTCTATTTATATTATAAACATCAGCGAAAATGCGATCACATACCGATGAAGAGATAATAGAACGTGCATCCAAAGAAGATAAAGACTTAAAGGCGATGAAGAACAACCGCCTTGATGTAACCGTTGATATGGATGACGAGCATGGAACAGCCCACACCTATGTTGTTAATTTTTGCAAAGCTGATGATGGAAACTGGAGGGTTTTGGACGTGACGGAAATTAGTTCTTGGTGATTGTGTAAATGTGATGAGAATCACTGTTTTAAGCTGGCGAAATTTCCGATATTTATACAAATTAAACGAAAAGGTTATGAAGTGGACTTTTGTTATTCAGCAGAAGCTAAAAGTAGCTGTTCTGCTGGGTGTGGTAATGTTTTTTGTGGTCGTATTCAATCTCATCCTTCAGAAAAATATATCGGATATCAACCGCTCTGTAAATTCAATTTATAACGACAGGCTGATTCCCGCTACTGATATGTTTTATTTATCAGATAATTTTCATCACAGACAATTGGCGATCGAGAAGTTTCTTTTTACAACTGACTATAATACGGATCAGCTTAGATCTACTTTAGATAAGTACGACAAAGAAATGTTTGCATTAATTAGCAAGTACGAGAAAACGTATTTGGTAGAAGAGGAATCGGTGTTTCTTGAAAAATTTAAGGAGCAGGTTCGGAATTATTCGGGCATTGAACGCGAGATATTATCCTTAAGCGAGCATAACAAAAAGACTGCAGCTTTAAACTTATATGAAAGTGATGGCAGAGCTTCCCTTGAAGCCACTATAAGGCAGTTGTCTGATCTTACAACGATCCAATCGGCTGTTGGCGGAAAACTGGTGAGTGACACCAAAGGTATTGTAGCTACTTCAAATTTCCTGTCGGATTTGCAGTTAGTTCTGGCGATTGTAATCGGAGCAATTATAACAGCCCTGGTGCTAAGCTCGAAGGTTATAAATCGTCCTCAGGAAAGATTCAATTTAAACTGATGGTTTAGGGGCGACGATTAGTTTTGCTTAGCTCATTTTTGATTCTCGTACAGTGCTGGATGTGCAATTTCCAGAAAGCGGCCCGGGTTCGCAAGTTCTTTGAACCCATATTTTTGATATAGGGAATGGGCATCAGCAGTGCCCAGCATCCATCTGCGCAATCCCTGTAAAGAAGGATAGTCGAGGATAAATTGTACTAATTGCTTTGAGAAGCCATTGCCACGATACTCTTGTAGTATAAATACATCGGCCATGTAAGCAAAAGACGCATAATCTGTAACTACACGGGCATATCCAACCTGCTTCTCTCCATAATAAACTCCAAAATTCAACGAGTTTTCTATGCCTCGCTCCACGATATCTAATGGAATTTTCTTCGCCCAATAAGACTCCTCGCTTAAAAATTTATGGATTAAGGCGATGTTTAGTTTTGTTTTATCTGTCGAGATGGTGATGCTCATGTTCTGTATTTTAGTTATTTCGATAAACTGGCGCCAGAGGTAAGATACCCCGCAATGGTAACCGATCAACGCTGGTTTGCGTTGACCGGAATAATGTGCGCCGTTCTCAGGTTTGTTAATTTCTCATGTTAATATATTGCAATGGTTGTCCGAAATTTTCGGCACGACATAAGGCAATAACAGCCTGTAAGTCATCGATCTTTTTTCCCTGAACCCGAAGCTGGTCGTCCATGATAGAAGCCTGAACTTTCAGTCCGCTGTCTTTTATTTTCTTAATAATCTTTTTGGAGGTTTCTTTTTCGATTCCTTCTTTAATGGTGATTTCCTTTTTTATCATGTTTCCCGAAGCATAAACTTCTTTACCCATATCCAGTGAAGCGGGATCAAGTTGTTGTTTCATCATTCGGGAAATGATGGAGTCGATTATTGCTTTAAGACGCATATCGTCTTCGGTGACTATTGTAATTACATTAGTCTTTTTATCCAGTTCAATGGTGCTTTTCGAAGTGTTAAAATCGTACCTGTTAAGGATCTCTTTTTTAGCGTTGTTAATGGCATTGTCGAGGGTCTGACTATCTATCTTACTTACAATATCGAAAGTTGGCATATGAAATAAATTAATGTGAAAGTTTAAAAATTATGTTGGCAGATTTAAAAGTGAAACAATTTACTAAAGAAATGTATTATATCAGTAAAAAACGTTATGAAAAAAACTAAACCAAAGTCAAATAAGCCTGCCAAACGAGGTGCTAAAATATCTCCAAAAAAGGCTGCTAAAAAAGAACTTGAAAGTGGTATAGCTGAAAGGTTTCTTGACGTTGTTTCTAATCTTGGTCATGATGCTGAAAGAATCGCGAAAGATATAAAAAAGATGAGTAAGGAGATTGCTAAAAAGCTTTCCGAAAAACTTAAAACTTCAAAAAAAGCAGATAAAGTCGCGACAGCGAGAAAAATCAAAGCCGAAAAAGTTATTGCTAAACGCGAGGTAAAGGCATCTCAAAAGGGTGTTGTAAAAACCCCAGCGAAAACCGTCACTACCTCTGCCGGCAAGGCACCGGTTAAACCAGTTGTTAAACGCACACCACAACTAACAAGTCCGAATGTTGATCAGGCATCCAAACCCCGGACAAGAAGACCGGCACAGGCTACTCTGGCTGCAAAATCAAAAGATACGGCGGACGCTCCTGTTCAAAAAAGGACAAGAAGGCCTGCAGCTCCAAAAATTGCGACCGAGGCCAAGGCTCCGCTTGCTGCAGAAGCTCCTGCAGATAATAATAATGTTATTGAAAGTGAGGGAAGTTTGGAAACTGTTGAAACCAAATCAGAATAATTATATTATTAAAACTGGCTGCAATTAACATTAAGTTAACAAAAGAATATACAATTTGCAGTCCCGGCTATATTCCGGGACTTTTTTACTTTATATATGAATGGCTAAGCAAAAAACACTGCTTACAAATCGGGAAATTAGTTGGTTATACTTTAACGAACGGGTACTTCAGGAAGCTGCTGATAAAACGGTTCCGCTAATTGAACGCATACGCTTTTTAGCTATTTTTTCGTCAAATCTGGATGAGTTTTACCGGGTTAGAGTACCGACACTTAGTCGCTTAAGTAATATAAACACTAAGGTAAAAGAGATTTTTGGGTACAATCCGAAAAAGATAATCAAGCAAATAAAAAATATTGTTGTAAAACAAGAAAGGCGATTCAATCATCTTTATGAAGATGAGATTATTAAAGAACTGGGTCAGGAAAAGATATTTATCATTAATGAGTATCAGTTAAATGTAGCCAGGGGCGCATTTGTGAAAAAATATTTCAGAGATAAGTTGCTGCCCACCCTGGTACCGATAATGCTCGACGAATCGAAGCCTTTTCCTGAACTAAAAGATCGTGCAATTTATTTCCTTGTAAGGTTTACCAAAAAAGATGATCCGGAGAAAGTTCGCTATAGTTTGATGGAAATTCCAACTAAAAGGCTTGAACGCTTTATCGTACTTCCGGAAACCAATAACCTGAAGTTTATAATTCTTTTGGATGACGCTATCCGATATTGTCTCGATAACATATATTTCATATTCGATTACCACACTATCGAGGCATATTCTATCCAGCTGACACGTGATGCGGAATTAGACCTGGACAGGAATGTGAGTGAGAAATTTATCGACACGCTAACAAAAAGCCTGCAAAAACGGAAAAAGGGAAAGCCTATGCGTTTATTGTATGACAATAATATGCCACTCGATATGCTTTCATACCTGGTAGAGAAGCTGGGATTGGATAATGATGCGTTAATTCCGGGAAACCGGTACCATAATTTTAAAGATTTTATAAACTTTCCTAATGTAGGGAGAGAGGAACTGGAGTACAAAAAGGATCTGCCGCTTGAAGTTGCCCAATTAGATATGGGCAAAAGTATTTTCAGCCAGATTGCGAAACGTGATTATCTGATTAATCTTCCCTACCAGTCGTTTGATTATATTATTCACTTTTTGCGTGAGGCCGCTATCGATCCAAAAGTTATAGAGATTGACATCACTTTATATCGCCTGGCAGAAAACTCGCGGGTGATTAATGCGCTGATTAATGCAGCCAAAAACGGGAAGCGGGTTAATTGTCTGGTTGAATTGAAGGCCAGGTTTGACGAGCAAAATAATATAAACTGGACAAAACGACTCGAGGAAGACGGAGTTCAGGTTAATTATGGCTTACTCGATTATAAGGTGCATTCGAAGGTTTGTCTGATAACGCGCAAAGAGAAAGGTAAAGTTACCTATTACGCTAACCTGGCAACGGGTAATTTTAATGAGAAATCTGCAATGATTTATTGCGATCATAGTTTATTCACAACACATCCTGAAATTACCGGGGAGCTTAAGCATCTGTTTAAGGGTTTAGATAAGAAAGTTTTTTATAAAGACTATAAATGCCTGATAGTGTCGCCATTAGAAACCCGGGATAAATTCGAAGCCTTAATTGATACCGAAATTAAGCATGCAAGAGAGGGGAAGCATGCGTACATGGTGTTGAAAATGAACAGTTTGGCTGATGAAGAGATGGTTCAGAAGCTATATGATGCCAGTTCTGCAGGAGTAAAGATTCAGTTAATTATACGTGGAATGTGTACCCTGGTGCCGGGAATAGAAGGGGTAAGCGAGAATATTGAAGTAATAAGTATTATTGATAAATATTTAGAGCACGCCCGGGTTTGGATTTTCGGAAACGGTGGAGAAGAACGAATTTTTCTTACGTCAGCCGATTTAATGACCCGAAACCTGGATCATCGTGTAGAGGTCGGTTTTCCTATTTTCGATGAAAATATCCGTAAAGAGATACGTGATATAATTGATATTCAGTTAAAAGATAATACGAAGGCGAGGGAGATAAATATCCTAAACAACAACAAATACAGACCGAAAGGGAAAATGAGCTACAGGGCTCAGACAGATATATATACTTACCTCAAATATAAAAGATAAAGACCATTGAGATACGCTGCTATAGATATAGGCTCGAATGCGGTACGCCTTTTAATTGCTGATATAATTGAGACAGGGAAGGTAACCACTTTCAAAAAAAATACCTTAATACGGGTTCCCCTTCGTTTGGGCGATGATGCTTTTCTGGATAAATGCATATCAGAAAAAAAGTCTGAAGATCTATTGAAAACAATGCAGGCTTTTAAAAATCTGATCGATGTTTACAAAGTGGTTGATTATCGGGCCTGTGCAACTTCGGCCATGCGTGAGGCAGAAAATGGAGCAGAATTGGTTAAGCGCATTAAAGCCGATTCGGGCATTGACCTTGAAATTGTTGAAGGGCAGAGTGAAGCTAATATTATTTACTCCAGTCATATAGAACAAACCCTGGAACGAAAAAAGAACTATTTATATATTGATGTAGGTGGAGGTAGCACAGAACTATCGGTGTTTTGCGAAGGAAAGGTAAAAGCTTCAAAGTCCTTTCCAATCGGAACAGTCAGAATGCTGGATAACGCAGATAAAGACGAAACCTGGGCTGAACTCAAAGAGTGGATCAAAGTAAATAGCAAACAATATCCAAACCTGGTTGGAATTGGTACAGGCGGTAACATCAATAAACTTTTTAAGATGTCTGCCGAAAAAGAGGGGATGCCTTTAAACTTTACCAAATTAAAGGAAATGTATAACTACCTGAATTCATTTTCCTTAAAAGAGCGGATAACAGTACTGGGGTTGAACCAGGATAGAGCCGACGTTATTATTCCAGCCTGCGAAATTTATTTGAGTGTAATGAAATGGGCCGGGGTAAAGCAAATTTTTGTACCAAGGGTAGGAATGGTTGATGGGATCATCCAATTGCTGATAGAGAAAAATAGAGTTTAGCAGTAAAGGGGGAAATCATTAAACACGTTTTTTTTGCCCGCTTCCGGGCTGTATTTCATAATGTGATTTTACTTTATCTAATCCGGATTTGGGCTTTGCCGCTTCGCTTTTTTGATTGCGAAAAACCGGATTTTTGAAATGTAAGAAACTGTTCTTTCAGGGAAATGTTAACAGAGAATCTATGTTTATGTATGGAACAGTTAACAGTTTCTCCCGCTATACAAACACGTCCCAAAATCTTTACCTGGAACGCTCATACTAGTTATCTCTATTATCTTTCTCAAGGAAATTTCGACATATATATTCCTGTAAAGGATGATAAATGTGCAGGGTATTATGGACGAGGCGATGTTGTTGCATTTGGCCCTAACGTGGTTGAAGTACCGGCAGCCGAGGTTAAGAATCTGGCATTTGATTGTGTATTATTTCAGTCTGAAAAAAACTACCTGAGCGATCAATACGAGATTTTATCAGCGGAACAACGTGAACTTCCGCGAATTTATCTGGAGCATGATCCTCCAAGCCTGGCACCTGCAGATACTAAGCATATTGTAGACGATCCCGATGTTCTTTTGGTGCATGTAACGCACTTTAATCATTTAATGTGGGATAATAATCGTACACCTACCCGTATAATAGAGCATGGAGTAATTGATACCGGAGCTCGTTACACAGGAGAAATAAATAAGGGCATTGTAGTTATCAATAATATTCAGCAACGTGGCCGAAGATTGGGGCTTGATGTTTTTCTCAAACTTCGTGACAGTGTACCCCTGGATTTGATTGGGATTGGCACAGAGAACCTTGGTTTGGGTGAGGTTCAGTATGATCAGGTGCCAGATTTTATCAAACAATACAGGTTTTTTTTCAACCCAATCCGCTTTACAAGTTTAGGCCTGGCTGTTTGCGAAGCAATGATGATAGGAATGCCGGTTATTGGCCTTGCCACTACCGAGCTGGTTTCGGTAATACAAAACGGTGTCAGCGGCTATATTCATACAGATATTCAATACCTCGAAAAGCGGATGAACGACTTGTTAAGGCAAAAAGACCTTGCCCAAAGTATGGGTTCGGAGGGAAAGATAATTGCTGAAGAGCGGTTTAACATAGCCCGGTTCACAAAAGATTGGGAAGATACTTTTATACGGGTAATCGCTAACCGGTATCGAATGAGAAATAGTATTTCTGTCGAGTCATAAATTAGTGTTGGCCTTGATCATTTGCACCGGCAGCAAGTGAGTCGATAGCTCAGTTTTGATAATCAATTACATCTTTCCCCTTTAGTTCTTACATTAGCAGAAAAAATTTCAATGTCGCAACATAGCGGACCGATAGGTGTTTTTGATTCCGGTTACGGCGGTTTAACTGTTTACAAAGAAATCGTTAAACAGCTTCCCCAGTACGACTATATTTATTTGGGCGACAATGCGCGGGTGCCCTATGGTACCCGATCTTTTGAAACTGTTTATGAATATACCTGGCAATGCGTGCAGGAGTTGTTCGGGCTGGGTTGTAATTTAGTTGTGTTGGCCTGCAATACCGCTTCTGCAAAGGCTTTACGTAGTATTCAACAAAATAACTTGCCTGAATTGGGTGATTTGCGCAAGGTATTAGGCGTAATAAGGCCAACCTCGGAAGTGGTGGGCAATTATACCCGCACCGGGAATGTAGGGATATTAGCCACGCCGGGAACTGTAGCGTCTCAATCATATGTAATTGAAATCGGAAAGTTCTTTCCTGGTGTTAATGTTTATCAGGAAGCTTGTCCGATGTGGGTTCCCTTGATTGAGAATAATGAAATTGACAGTCCCGCCGCCGACTATTTCGTTAAAAAGAACCTCGATAATCTATTCAGTAATCATCCTGATATTGACACTTTAGTTCTTGCATGCACTCATTATCCTTTATTAATTAACAAGATCAGGGAATTTGTTGAACCGGGTATTCAAATTATTTCACAGGGAGAACTCGTTGCGAAATCCTTAAAAGATTATCTACAAAGACATCAGGAAGTAGATACACTATGTTCAAAAAATGGACAACAGACTTTTTATACAACAGAATCTACCGTGGAATTTAACAGAAAGGCGACTTTTTTTTTAGGGGAAGATCTAAGCTCTATACATCTGCATCTGTAGTTACCGATAAAAAACTTCTGTAACTTATTGATTATTAGTCGTGTACTGTGGTTTAATGATGCAGGTATTGCACCGTTAAACTATTTGACATTTATACTGTCGAACTTAGACACACACACATTAATATGAGAAAGTTAGTAGTAACAGCATTCATTGCAGGATTAAGTTTCTTTGCTTTGGAATCAAGTGCACAAAGTGGCACTTACAGAGATGACCAGGGAGAATACAGGTACGAAACCCGGGAAGAACGGGTTTGGGTGCCGGAGCAGCGAACCGGTGGTATTTTCGGAGTGGGCGGTCGTACTATACCGGGGCATTACGAAACCCGCAGCACACAAGTTAAGGTTTATCGCGATCAGAATGGTAATCCTATCAATCAAAATGGTCAATACGGTGAAAAAAGAAAAGGATGGGAAGGTAAACATCCTCATGGTATGCCTCCGGGACAGAGGAAAAAACAAGGTCAAAACGCAAATGGCAATTACGAGCGAAACGACAGGAATAATGACGGCGTGATTGATTCACGAGACAGAGACTATGACAGAAACAATGACGGAGTAATTGATTCGCGTGACAGAGATTATGACAGAAACAATGACGGTGTTATTGATGATCGCGACAGGGTAAATAAAAGGAGAGATGGTGATATGAATAACCGTGATCGCGACTATGAAAACGATAAGAATAAAAAGGGTAAAGGCGCAAAGGGAAAAAAAGGCAAATCAAAACGTTAGTAGTTTTTAGAGGGGAGTAAAAAGATGCTGAATTATTTCAGCATCTTTTTTTGTGCTTTATTTGATTGAAATTTAAGACTCTATGGCTTTTAAGGCCATTATCTTTTTCACTCTTTTTCGATAAACAATACTCAGATAAATATATCCCAGTACACCCGCCAGCAAAGAAGCTACAAGTATCGAAAATTTAGCTTCGTCATGAAATTCAGGCGAATCGAACGATAAAAGAGCTATGAATACAGACATAGTAAAACCAATCCCGGCAAGCATTCCCAGGCCAATGATATGTTTCCATGAACTTCGGCTCGGCAGACTGCTGAAGCCCAGTTTAACAGCCAGGTAAGAAAATGCACTTACACCCAGCGTTTTGCCAAACAGCAGGCCGCAGATGATTCCCAAACCCAGAGGAGATGTTAATCCATCCAGCATGCTGATTTGAAAGCGGATATTGGTATTTGCCAACGCAAAAATCGGCATTATCAGGTAGTTTACAGGGCCTATAATCGAGTGTTCAAGTCGTTCCAGGGGCGATGCGTGTTTAACCGGATTTGTCGGAATTGTGAAGGCAAGTAACACGCCGGCAATAGTTGCGTGGATGCCTGAATGATGAATAAAATACCAAAGAAAAATTCCCGGTATGATATAAAATGCCAGCTTCTTAACTCCCAAAAGATTCATTAGAGAGAGCACCGCCAGAATGCCGCCGGCATAGAGTAAGTAGTTTAAGTGAAGCTCTTCTGTATAAAACACAGCGATTACCACAATTGCTCCCAGATCATCAACGATAGCTAATGCAGAAAGAAAGACTTTCAGAGAAGTTGGTACTCTTTTTCCAAGCATTGAAATAACAGCCAGGGCAAATGCAATATCGGTAGCCATTGGAATACCCCAACCATTTGCAGTGGATGTTCCGGAGTTAAACAGATAGAAAATACCGGCCGGAACTAACATCCCGCCAAGGGCCGCAAAAATAGGAAGCATCGCTCTTCTGACAGAAGAAAGTTCTCCTTCCAGTAGTTCACGTTTAATTTCAAGTCCCACCAGGAGAAAGAAGATAGCCATCAATCCATCATTGATCCACACTTCTGTGGTATACTTTAAATCGAGTGGAGCATAACCAAATGAGTAATTTAGTAAAGAATGAAATTCGTCATAAAGACCGGCATTGGCTATGGTAAGCGAAACCATAACAGAAACTATTAGAAGGGCGCCACCAATCTGTCCGGATTTGAAGAAATCTTTGAATGGTCTGAGATTTATTGCCATAGGCGCGAAAATAAAAAATATAAAGCGTTTACTTCATGCTAAGCATTGCTTAAATGAAATTTAAGCAACACATCGCGGGTTAGACTAGTTCGGTAAGATCGCCTTTGCCTTGTCTTAACACCTGGAACTCGCCTGTAGTGCAATCAACAACTGTCGAGGCCGTATTGTCTCCGTATCCTCCATCAATTACCAGATCCACTTTATCTTTGTATTTTTCATAAATTAATTCCGGATCAGTGGAGTATTCCAGTATTTCATCTTCATCGTGAATAGAGGCAGACACAATAGGATTTCCAAGCACCTTTACAATT
The DNA here is from genome assembly GCA_946887045.1 of uncultured Sphingobacteriaceae bacterium. The sequence goes on from CAMPKC010000013.1 coordinate 84,105, forward strand.
TCACGGGCAATATTATTGTCGGGAACTCTGATACCCACCGTTTTTTTATTAGAACTTAAAAGTTTAGGTACTTTATTATTGGCTTCAAAAATAAACGTGAAGGGACCGGGTAATGCTTTTTTTAATAACCTGAATGTGGCGTTGTCAATAGGTTTGATATAGTCGGATATATGGCTTAAATCATAGCAGATAAAAGACAGATTTGCTTTTTCGGGTTTGATCCCTCTGAGTTGATATATCTTCTCAATTGCTTTTTGATTTGTAATATCGCATCCAAGACCATAAATTGTATCAGTAGGATAGATGATAAGTCCGCCTTTTTTTAATACATCGACCACTTGCTGAATGGCTCTCTCATTGGGGTTTTTTTCGTAAATCTTTAATATCATAACGCGCCTGAACTAATATGGGATAACATAATATAAAGGTAAAAATCGTTTCATTGTTCTGTAAGAAAATCGATCGCCGTGTTTATTGTTTCCGGATAGCCGGTGCAGGTTAAAACCCAGCCGTCATCCAAGTCCGCATCTGTTAACACCTCGTTGATGCTCATGTGAATTTTACCACTTATACATTTTGCTGCGCAGTTCCCACACACTCCTCCTTTGCAGCTATAGGGAAGGTTTAGTCCGCTTTTTAACGCAGCATCCAGAATGTTTTCACCGGAAGGAACGGTAATCATCGCTTCCTTTCCATAAGCTTTTATTGCTACAACAGTCTCGGGAAAGATTTTATGCATCACGCGTTCCGGGCTCATTACCTCAGGCAGGTAATTTTCTTTGCGGATGTTTTCTTTCTTGAAATGCATCAATCTTATAGTGAAATTCAGCATCCGCATATAGGTGAAGGGGCCGCAAAGCAAAAATGCCGTATCTTCCTTTTTGAATTGCTGAGAGCGTTTAATCAGAGCTTCGGTATTGACATTACTTAAGCGACCCTGTTCTTTTTTTCTGTAGGCCGGTTCAGAAAAGAAGTTAATCAGGTTTAAGTGGGGTGAGTTTTCTGCCAGTGCCTCAATTTCTTCCAGAAACAGCGCATCGCTTTCATTGTGGTTACTATAAATAAGATGAATAATGCTTTGAGATTCTTTCTGTAGCAGCATTCTTATTTGTGGAAGTACAGGAACAATGCCGCTACCCGCTGCAAAACAAAAAATATCCCGTTTTTTATCCGGAACAGGATCAAAACTGAAGCGTCCTGCCGGAGGAAGAGAAGTTATAATTTCACCCGTTTTCCAGTGTTGGAGGATGTATCTGGAAATAAAGCCATTGTCTACCTTTTTAACGGTGATTTTAATGGGTTCTCCGGGAAGCGTAAGAATTGAATAGGAGCGACGGATCTCTTGTTTTTCTGTTTTAATGATAAAGGTTAGAAACTGTCCGGGCTTATAGTTTATAGTTTGCGAATGTAAAAGATCCAGCTGATAGGTTTTGGCTGCCGGGGTTTCCTGTTTTACAGATGCAATTCGAAAATAAAGTAACCGTTCACTGTCCATTGAATATAAAACTTACTTCTTTCACGCTTTGTTCTTCGCCCGGCGTATCTCCGTAAAGGCATATTTAGGTTTAATTTTTCGATTTACAAATTCGCCCGACGAACCACCCGACAATATTAACTCTTTGTATTCTTCCCAAACGGGTGGTTCAACTTTCAAATAATGATAAACCTTACCGCCGGTAAATTCTACCTCGAGTATCGCGTTTTTTATCGAGTAGTCAATACATTGCGTAGTGCCCGAGTTTGGAGTGTGTAATTTATTTTCAGTATGAAGTCTTTTGCCCTGCATTCTAAAAGCAAAAAGCTCCGAAAAGGAGCTTTTGTTTTATTTTTTGCCGGATGTTAAAACTCCGCATTTTTAGGAGTTCGTGGAAAAGGAATTACATCCCGGATGTTTGTCATACCGGTAACAAAGAGCACCAAACGTTCAAAGCCCAATCCGAAGCCCGAATGTGGAGCAGAGCCAAAACGTCTGGTGTCGAGGTACCAATCCATTTCTTCGGCAGGAATATGCATGTCTCTCATGCGGTTCTCAAGTACATCTAGACGCTCTTCACGTTGCGATCCACCAACAATCTCCCCAATTCCAGGGAAAAGGATATCCATCGCTCTTACAGTCTCTTTACCGGCTTCATCACCTTCATTTCTGCGCATGTAAAAAGATTTGATTGCAGCAGGGTAATTCGTCAAAATAACAGGCTTTTTAAAATGCTTTTCAACCAGGTAGCGCTCGTGTTCCGACTGCAGATCTGCTCCCCAGTCGTTTATTAAATATTTAAATTGCTTTTTCTGGTTAGGTTTAGAGCTTTTCAGAATATTAATCGCTTCGGTATAGGTAATGCGTTCGAAATTATTTTCTAAGCAAAAATTAAGCTTCGAAATTAAATCGAGTTCAGAACGCTCGTTCTGCGCTTTTTGCTTTTCTTCTTCAAGCAGACGGTTTTTCAAAAATTCAAGCTCGTCAGAGCAATTATCCAACGCATAGCTAATCACATATTTCAATAGCTCTTCAGCCAAGTCCATATTATCGTGGATATCATAAAAAGCCATTTCAGGCTCAATCATCCAGAACTCGGCGAGATGACGGGTGGTGTTTGAGTTCTCGGCTCTGAAAGTTGGTCCGAAGGTATACACTTCACCAAATGCCATCGCAGCAAGTTCACCTTCCAGTTGTCCGGAAACCGTAAGATTGGTTGATTTTCCAAAGAAATCCTCTTTGAAATTCACTGTGCCATCATCATTACGCGGCACACTATCGAAATCTATCGTGGTAACACGGAACATCTCGCCGGCACCCTCTGCATCCGAACCTGTAATAATAGGGGTATGCATGTACACAAAGCCTTTGTCGTTAAAAAACTTATGTATAGCAAAGGCAAGGGCATGACGGACCTTGAAAACCGCGTTGAACGTATTGGTGCGAAAGCGCAGATGGGCAATTTCGCGCAAAAACTCAAGGCTGTGTTTTTTAGGCTGAAGAGGGTATTTCTCAGCATCGCTGTCGCCAAGAATTTCGAGCGAGGCAACTTTTATTTCAACCCGCTGTCCTTTTCCCAGAGATTCGATCAGCAGGCCGGTTACTGATACAGCGGCGCCGGTAGTGACACGTTTCAGCAAGGCCTCATCTGTGGTAGTAAAATCAACAACCGCTTGTATATTGTTAAGTGTAGAACCGTCATTTATAGCGATAAACTGATTGTTTCGGAAAGTTCTAACCCATCCTTTAACAATAACCTCTTTGCCGAATTCGGTAGCGTTCAGTAAATCTTTAATCTTAGTTCTGGCCATATCTTTATTTGTTTTAGCAAAGCGCAAAAATACAAATCAGAACGGCATTTGAAACGGGAAAAAGGAGATGGTTGATTTTTGGAAATGGGAATCATGCTCTGTAGATCCTGTAGCCCCGCTTTCCTTTCAAGTCCGCCCGGTTCTTAAGCCCACGCGATCGGGCTTTTCATTCAATCGGGTTTAGACTCCGGGGGGGTGCTGCTATGTGGGGGATAAAATTAGTTATGAGAATCTTTTGAAATTTGAGCTGAAGAACCCAGTGTTTCCAGATTGCTATTTTCATGTTTAGGGGAAATTATTTTATGTTAAACATAAAATAATAGTTGTTTTATTTAAATGTGTTTTCGATCTTTGCTTTATAAATTCAACAAGTATGAAATCTGGTAGTAAAAAACTAATCAGGGTTATTAAGTCAGCCCTTGATATCGCATGGTATCTAAATTTTGCTTTGGCAGCACTTGCCCTGAGTTTTTTGGTTTATATTTTTGCATCCGAGGAATATGTAGATACGAATATACAGGTGCATTTTTCGCAGCCGCACGAACTGAATAGGATTGATGCAATTACAGGCCAGGTAAAAGATGTTGTGTTAGAAACTAAAACAGCAGTCTTAAACATGAAAATGAAGAATACGCCGTTCACAGCTGCGTCTTCATTGTTTTTACTGGTCGCTTTTGAACTCCTTGCTTTCGCTATCATCTATAACCTTCGTATGCTGTTCTCAAGTCTTAATAAAGGCTCTGCATTTACTTACAAGAACGTAGTGAGTATCAGGAGGACCGCATTTCTCGTGGCTTTGGTTATACCTTTGCAGTTTATATTATACTTGCTGAAGGAAGTCATTATCAGATTCAATGTCCCAACCCCTCAACACTTATCGGCGGGCCCTGCTTTCGATTATAAAATAATGATTATAGCTGCCATATTGTATATTGTCGCCGAAGTTTTTAATTCTGGTTTAGAACTTAAAGCAGAGAACGAGGAGTTTGTATAATGGCAGTTATTGTGAATCTTGATGTACAAATGGCAAAAAGCAAAATGTCATTAACGGAATTAGCCGATAGGATAGGAATTTCGATGACAAACTTATCGTTATTAAAAACCGGCAAAGTAAAGGGAATACGCTTCAATACGCTCGAAGCTATCTGTCGTGAATTAAAATGTAAACCAGGAGATATACTGGATATTACTGATTAGATAGATCAAAACAACAAACGATTGCTTTAGCGGTACTGTGAAACATTGAAACCGCGAACATTCGTCACTGCCTATTTAAGGGTAACGTAAACCAAAAGCTACTTCCGGCCCCCTGTATACTGTCGACTCCTATTTGCCCTTTGTGTCGCTTAACAATATCGGCGCTTATAAAAAGCCCCAGACCAAGACCAGAGTATTGATAGCCGTTGTGATCCGCTCTGTAGTACCTCTCAAAAAGATGGGGTATTTTGGATTCCGGAATACCCGGACCGAAATCCTGAACAGCAACTTTTACAAAGTCGTCAACTCTTGTAATTTTCACCTTAATGACCCTGGAATCTGGTGCGTATTTAACTGCATTATTCACGAAGTTGGTAAGTACCTGATCAATCTTATATCTATCTGCGAATACTTTGGTATCGAGGTCCCCTTTCAGTTCAAGTTCATATTCATCTTGTATCCTGATATGCTCACAGCAATCATCAATCATGTCAGCCAAATTAAAAGTGGTGCAATTGAGATGAAGTTGTCCTGCTGTAATTTTCGAAACATTCAGCAGGCCTTCTACCAACTGGTTCATTTTTTTTAGATTAGCATTTATTCTGTCGATAAACTGCGATATGCGTTGCGGGTCGGGATTTCCCTTCATTAAGCGATCCAATAACTGCATAGACGCCTGAACAGTAGTCATTGGAGTTTTCAATTCATGGCTGGCCACACTTATAAAATCGTCTTTCTGCTGTTGAAGTTGTTTAAACTCGGTAATGTCTAATACTGTTCCCACTATTCTAACCGGCTCACTTTTAGTATAATGCACCGAGCCCTGGACCTTCACCCATCTAACAGAGCCGTCGGCTAATATAATCCGGGCCTCATACAGTAATTTCCCAGTTTTAAATGCTTCCCGGAGGGCTATTTGCCTGCCATCCAGGTCATCAGGGTGAAATCGCGAAACGAGGTTATCTCTTATCTCCTTACTATCATAACCAAAAATCTGATTGAATCGATCGGAACCCGTTACGTCATTTGTCAGAATATTAAAATCGAATGTTCCGATTTCGGCAGCATCAATAGCAAGGCGGGCCCGCTCTTCTGCTTCCTCAATACTGCGGAGAGCTAGTACTTTTTCGGTCACATCAATAGCTATTACCATAATGGATGTGATGTTACGTTCGATGTCTGCAATCGGTTCATAAACGAAATCAATAAAAACCCGTTCATTAATCCCGTTTCTGAAAAGAATGAGTTCATGCTCTTTTGCATGAAATGGTATTCCCGTTTCAATCACATTTTTAAGCACAGGCCGATACGTTTCCGCAGCCTCGGGCACCGCATCCCAAATTTGCTTTCCATCCATTTCCTCCCGTTTTCGTCCAACCAACTCGAGGTAAGCGTCGTTAACGACCTCGACAAGCAAATCTTCTCCCTTAATGATGCATATTCCAACCGGTGCTTGCCGCACCATATTGAATAAAGTTTCGCGGCTCTTTTCAACTTCTTGTCGAGCTCGTTCTAATTCAGTTACGTCTGTAGCAAAACATAACACACTTTGTAGTACGAGTTCGTCGTCCCGCAATGGCTGGTAGGTGAATTTGAAATAATATGTTTGCAGTTTACCGTCCACAAATAAATCCGCACGGTCATTTTCTGAATAGTAAGTTTCACCTGTCGACAAAACCTGTTTAATCAGACCTTCGAACGGCTGACTATGCAATTCGGGCAGAGCATCATGGAACGGTTGTCCGATAACCGACTTATCCCGCCCCCAAGCCGACAGGGTTGCCTGATTAGCAACCGTGATAATCATGTCTTTTCCGGAGCATACATATACAGGAAATGGGGAAAGTTCAACGATGGTTCTAAACGTTTTATCTGTGAGCTGCACTTACAAAGAATATAAATTTATTGCAGGCACTAACCAATTCTGTTTGAAATAGTTTTGCCAAACCATGAAAATAAAAATTATTTAGCTAATAGACAGAAGGGGAGTGTAATAAACTGCAATTAAAAAATTGCTTTCGGCATTTTCTTGGAAGATTTTTAGCCCCGTTTTCCCGTTCATCTTACTGGTGTGCCGCCGGATCTGAAGTTCGCTTCCTTTATCAGTGGAAGCAATTTGTCTCGATTTTGTAGCTGCAATTGTGCGCGCCCACCTGTTAAATATCAATTAAATACATGAGTCAGAATACAATGTTTTCAACCTACTCCAATAATCTTAGCACAGCCTCCATGCTTTGCCGGATTAACCACCAGATCAGAAACAGGGCTGCCCATTTGGATTCCTACGGACAAGATCAGTGTGGTAGTATCTTTAATGGCAGAAGGATCTTTAAGTTCAACAAGAACTTCCCTGGCTTCAAACAAAGCTTGGGTATGGTGCCAGCCGGTATAAAAACAGCAGCTTCCCATGTCTTCTTCAGTCGGATAGCATTTGGTGCCAAATGTCCTGTCGGCCACGCAGCCAAGATTAACCAAAAACCGGAATAAAGGATCCTGCCGGCTCGTCATAAGGTTTACACCCGGCATCAGTTCAGGAAGCAGTACCACTGCTTTTCCAGCTGCCCGGTCTATCTGGTATTCAATCGGGTGCCTGACGATACTCTCAAAGGAAGTGTTTTTGTTCAGGCTGAATCCCCTGAGATACTCTTTGCGGGCAGACAAAGCAATGCTGCGTTCTCCGCGATTGCCTTCCGTGTCAAATAGCTGGATGATCTTTGCCAGAGCATTTAGGTTGGAGACAAAGTTGTGATCTGCCAAAGGAATCATGGGAAGCATAGATCTGCGAATGCTTCCGCCCATTTTACCACATTCCCCATACTCGGCAGCGTTTTGCCGGGTCAGTTTACAAGAGGTGGCAGCGAGGATTTTCTTTCTATCTGCACCACCTTTGGTGCGAAGCACAGTACCATTCACACCGGGAAGTTTGTAAGCAGAAACATTTCCGATACTACCTGTAAATTCGAAATCACTTTTTAAGAAAGCCATAAGATGTTGCCTTGGTACGACAAGTATACAGCACCCGGGCAAGAATAAGAGTTAAACAATGTTAAGCTAAAGGTTAAATATTGTTAAAGGTTCTAAAAGTCATTGATAGAGTACCTCTTATAAGAGGTACCTTATAGGTACTGAAAGGATACTTAAAAGGTGCTTCAATAGTGCTTTAACCCTTAATCAGTTGAGTATTTGTCACCCGCTTGTCTCGTCCTGAAATACAGTTTTATTAATTAACTGTAGATTGGCTATACACTGCAAAGTGTTAATTGTAGTTTTTGAACGATGATATTCCAA
>CAMPKC010000014.1 GCA_946887045.1 uncultured Sphingobacteriaceae bacterium
AAAAATGATCCAACTCTCTAACCTGCACAAAACCTTTAATTCCGGAAAGTCCAATGAGGTAATTGCCCTGGAAGGTCTGAATCTTTCAGTTGATGCAGGCGAGTTTTTGGTGATTATCGGCGCAAATGGGTCAGGGAAATCCACTTTGTTAAATTGCATTGCAGGTAGTATTCTTCCAAGCTCCGGCAATATTTTAATAGATGGAAACAGGGCAACCGGATTAGCAGAACACCGGCGTAGCAAGTGGATAGCACGTGTATTCCAAAACCCTTTAAGCGGCACCGCGCCAGATTTAAGTATTTTAGAGAACTTCAGACTGGCAAGTATACGAACCCGTGGAAAGAGCTTAAAAATCGGGATTAACGATGCTTTTAAGAATACAGTCAGGTCTCAAACCTCTTTGCTTGGAATGGGTTTGGAGGATAAGATTTCGCAACCTATGGGTGCTTTATCAGGAGGACAACGTCAGGCTTTAACCTTGTTAATGGCCGTTATGGATGATGTGAAGATTTTATTATTAGACGAGCCTACCGCAGCTCTTGATCCGCGTTCAGCGGAAATTGTGATGAGAACAGCAGATAAACTTATAGCAGATTACAAATTGACCGCAATTTTAATTACCCATAATATGAAGGAAGCTTTTAACTATGGAACCCGGATTATTCAAATGGCTGAAGGTAGAATAGTACGGGACTTAGATGGGGATGAAAAAAGTAGATTAACCCATACAGACCTGTATGAATGGTTCATGTAGCCAATTAAGTGCATAAACTTAATGCTACTATTTGTGCATTAAGTTTATACACCATCGTATGTTTTCTAAAGCCGGAAATCGCTTTACCTTCTACCCATCATTCCTTGTAAGTCTGAATACGAAATCTCTTCATACTCTTTACCTGCCGAAAATGATCCGGCCGGCACTTTCTCTTCTTTGATGGCCTTAACCGCAGCTTTAATTGTCATTCCTTGTTGATATGTAGTAAACTCTAATGGAAATCCATAACTTCTATCAAAGTACTGAGTAAACGAATTGGCAGGTATTTCTATGTCTTTAGTAAAATACGCTTCGTTGATTTTACCATTTTTTTCGGTAACTGTATATTTCTTAGCTGTGTAATTTGCCACGGTTTTTGTTTCGGCTGCTTCCTTAAACGTTAATTCAGGAAAGCCTTCTTTCATAGTTTCCATGTCATCCGGTGTAAACCGAACAGAATATTTTTTCCCCATCATAGGGATGTCGAGAAGTAAACGCTGAAACTCTGTTTTAGGATTCATGATGAAATTTGTTACAGCCATCGGTGTTTTATTCTGCGCCGAGGTTGAGTCTCCCTTGAAATAAACGGTTATCTCTTCTGGAAACATCGCTTTCAGTTGCTGCATATTAGGTGGCAAATCATATTGTACCTTATAAGTAATGCTTCCTTCGTTAATTTTCTTTTGTGCGAAACCAAGTGTCGCGATAAGCGCAAAAGATGCGCTTAATAATATTCTTCTCATGTTTTGTATTTAATGTGTTAGACGCTTTTATTCCTAAATGTAACGCTCAAAATGCAAAATATTTCATTTTAATTTAAAAATTTATACTTTCATGGAATGAAGCGTTTCTACCTAAGTGCTTTGTACTTGCTTTTTAGCTTTGCAAAACCATTGTATTCCCAGGAAATTAATTTAGGCCCCCGACTTACCGCTCTCGGAAATATAGGTGTGGCCATAGTCGACGTTTGGAGTCTCCAATCCAACCAGGCGGGAATTACGGGTTTGGAAAACCCTGTCGCCTCGGCTTCTTATCGAAATACTTTTTTAAACAAGGATTTGAGTACTCAATCTGCAGTAATGGCTTATCCTATAGGGCGTAGTGTCGTTGGACTCAGTTTTCAAAACTATGGTTTCCAGGCATATAACGAACAAAAGGTTGGGTTTAGTTATGCAAAACGATTTGGGAAGTCTGTGTCTGCATCACTTAACTTTAATGTGCACCAGGTAAAAATCGCGCAATATGGAAGCGCCGGGGCAGTTTCAGTTGAAGCCGGATTGCTATACAAATTAGGCGAAAAATTAATTATCGGCACACACGTGTCTAACCCAGGTAGAAATGGTTTTGATGCCGATGTTGATGCTTTTATACCGGTAAGTTTAGAATTTGGTGCATCCTATAAGCTTTCTGATAAGGTTTTATTTAACAGCGGGTTTGTAAATACACTTGATTCGGATGCCGATTTCAGATGTGGTCTGGAGTATTCGGTTGTAAGCTGGCTCGCTTTTCGCGGAGGAGTAGCGGCAGACCCTTTTCGGCAGTTCGCCGGATTTGGGTATACATTACAGGATATAAAAATTGATGCCGCAGCGGCTTCGCACCCTAACCTTGGGTTTTCGCCTCAAATAGCGCTTAGCTATGAGTTTTAAGCTCGGTATATCAATCGGCGTCTTACTGTTCTTCACTTTAACTGTACGAAGTCAAACGCCAGTCGATCTGATGGTCGAGCAGATCATAGAATCTGTCACAGAAAATGCGGAGGAGGATTTCGATTACTCAGAGCTGGTAGAGCGGCTGAATTATTATTCCAGAAACCCGTTAAATATTAATAAAGTTACTTCTGAACAACTGCAGGAATTAGTTTTTCTATCGCCGCTGCAAATCAATGCATTTTTAAACCACCGAATAACAAACGGCAATTTCATTGAGCTTTTTGAATTGCAAACTATAGATGGATTTGATGCCGAAACGCTGAAAATGCTCCTGCCTTTTTGTTGCTTAAGCGATGTTAATCCCTTGCAGAATCTCGGATTTAAAAATTTTTTGACTGAAGGCGTCAATGAGGTGATGCTTACTTATGGGCAAGTTCTTCAAAAGAAAAAAGGTTTTTTGCCACCTGAAAATTCTGATAATTCGCATTACCAGGGGACTTCTGAAAGATTCCTGAGCAGATATCGCTATCATTTAGGGCAGTCACTTTCTGTATCCTTAACGATGGAGAAAGATGCGGGTGAATCATTTTTTTCAAAGGATCAGCGTCGTGGTTTCGATTTTTATTCGGGCAATATCAGTTATAAAAGTTCAACCCGATTAAAGAAACTTGTTTTAGGTGATTATTCCCTGCAGTTTGGTCAGGGCTTAACCATGTGGTCGGGTTTAAGCTTCGGAAAAGGTGCGGCAATAGCAACAATCACAAAAAATAATATTGGTTTAAAGCCTTATACGTCAACAAACGAATTGCTGTTTTTAAGAGGAGTGGCAGGTGCAATAAGCGCCGGAAAGGTAGACATCACCCCGTTTGTATCGTATCGTCTTGTCGATGGAGGACTGGAAGCCGGGGATACTGCTGAAGAAATAAAATCGATAAACACAACAGGCTTCCATCGAACTCAAAGTGAGATAAATAATAGAAATACCATTAAACAACTGGTTTATGGTACGAATGTTCAATACTCAAATCAAGGCTTGCGACTGGGAGCTACAGCTTACCAAACTAATTTCAATAAGGCATTTGGAGAGGGAAAGCTGCCATATAATGCACAGCGGTTTTCTGGCGACAAGCTGAATAACTTCGGCGCATATTATAATTACAACCTTCGCAATCTATACTTTTTCGGCGAAGTTGCTCACAGTTTGAATAGCGGATCCGCTTTCTTAAATGGAGTTATAACTTCTCTGAGTCCTAAAGTTTCCTTGATTCTCTTTCAAAGGGATTATAAAAAGAACTATCATTCCTTTTTTAATCAAGCTGTTTCTGAGGGAACTAATGCTGTAAACGAAAAAGGGTTTTATTCTGGATTAGTAGTAAGCCCCAGCCGGAAAGCAGAATTCAATATCTATGCTGACTTTTTCAAATTCCCCTGGTTAAGATTTAGGGTCGATGCGCCATCATCTGGCTACGAGATTCTTTCTCAATTCTCTTATTCTCCGTCAAAAAAACTGAAAACAGTTTTACGTTATAAATTCGAGAACAAGGAAGAAAATGATTCTCAGGATAATTCGATGAATTATCTTACTGAAGTGCTCAAGCAAAATTATCGTTTCGAGATCAATTACAAAATATCTGATGATTTTCAATTGCGAAACCGAATCGAAACAGTTCTCTATAAAAAAGAGGATGTGCAGGAGCAAGGCGTTTTGATGTATCAGGATGTGATTTATAATCCTATGTCTTCCAGGTTCTCCGGCAACTGCCGGTTTGCAATTTTTAACACTCCGGGTTTTAATTCTCGTCTTTATGCCTTCGAAAACGATGTTTTGTATAGTTATTCTGTACCGGCCTATCAAAATAAGGGCCTGCGCTTCTATCTTAATACCAGATTGAAAATTAACCGGGCTGCCGATGTGTGGCTTAAATACGCAATGAGTTATTATTCCGATCTGAAAACGATAGGCTCAGGACTGGAGGAAATTGATGGCGATAAAAAGTCTGAGGTGAAACTTCAACTAAGATTTCAATTTTAATGGATGTAGTTCAAAAAGGTGAATTAGTTTTTGTGCGCTTATTGCTGCCACTTATATTGGGGATTGCAATGGGGTTCTTTTTGCCGCCTTCCGATCTGTTATATCAGTTTGTTTTAGGTCTTTCAATTGCTCTCTTCTTCTATTTATGGACTTCAGTAGCATTCTATAGTAATTTCAAATTGTATTTAAGCCGCTGGAGGCCGGGGCTCACAGTGCAGTTGTTTGTGGTGGCATTGGGAATTGCATTGACAATTTGTAAAAATGAAAAGTTCAACGAAACCCACTTTTCGAGATATAAAGATGAGGGTTTGGTGGTTACCATTAATTCCGAACCTAAACTTGCTGCCGGTATCTTAAGATTTACTGCCAGGGTTGAACAGGGTTTAAACGCTGATAAATTTCGTCCACGAAGCGGTTCATTATCAATGGCTTTAAAGTTGAAAAATGAGAAGCATGGTTTTGAATATGGAGATGAATTGCTAATTAGTCAGTTCTTTACAGAGGTCGATCCGCCGTTTAACCCTTTTGAATTTGATTATAAACGATTCCTGGAATATCACGGAATATATCATCAGGCTTTCATTAATGAAGCGCAAATTCGTGTTTTAGCAAAAGGTAAAGGAAATCCTGTTATTGATTATGCTTTGAATTTGCGCAGGTCACTGGTCCGGAAATTTGATCATTATATAAAAGATAAAGAAGCTGCATCGGTCGCCTCTACGCTGATTTTAGGCTACAAAGCAGATTTGAGTCGCGAAGTTTTGAGCGCATATTCAAAAACCGGAACAATGCATGTCCTTTCCGTATCGGGCATGCATGTCGGTATTGTGTTTTATATACTTAGCAAAATGCTTTGGTTTATGAGCCGAACAAAAAAGCTAAGAATTTTAAGGGCGGTAATCATAATCAGCCTGATCTGGTTCTATGCACTGATTACAGGTTTTTCACCATCCGTTTGCCGGGCAGCATTGATGTTGAGTTTTTATGTGCTCGGAAAAGCAGTGAGCAGAAGCAGTAATTCCTATAACCTGGTTGCTATTTCGGCTGTCTTCCTGCTTTTGTATAATCCGTATTTTTTGTTTGACGTAGGATTTCAATTGTCTTATCTGGCAGTATTGGGTTTAATCTATTTCTATCCCAAAATCTATAATATACTCTATGTGAAGAATTGGTTTCTTGATAAGCTATGGGGATATCTGGCATTGTCTTTTGCAGCCCAATTGGCAACATTTCCTCTGGGGATGTATTACTTTCATCAGTTTCCGGTTTACTTCCTCATAAGTAATTTATTTATAGTCATTCCTGTAATTGTTATAATGTACCTGGGGATATTATTTCTCTTCATTCCCTGGGATTCCATTTTAAGACCCGCAGGTTTACTACTAAAACAGGGCATAACGGGAATGAACAAAGGCTTATTTTATATAGAGGATCTGCCTCTGGCAACTTACTCAAGCTATTTTGGGTTTGGATATTATCTGTTGATTTATTTGTTTATAGCGGGCTTAATACTTTCTGTCCAGCATAAAAATAAACGATTGCTTTATAGCACCATGGCGCTTGTATGTGTTTTACTGGGCTATCAATCTGCGCATGCTATAGCATTGTCTAAACAGAATAGCATTACGTTTTACAGCTTAAGAAAAAATGTAGCTTTTAGCTTTTTTGACGGAGATAAAGCTTTCGTGTATTCCGATTTAGATAGCGTTGATAAAACTCTCGCCTTTTCTGTACATTCATCAGTTCAGGCCAATTCTGAGCAGGCACGATATTTTAACCTGAAACATCGCTCCGGGAATAGTGTAGTGTTTTCAGATGGAAACTTCTTTAAATTTAAAGATTGGAAGTTTTTGATTTGGGACAAGAGGATGAATGAGAAAACATATGGCGAAAACGTGCGGGTGGATGCCTTACTTTTGTCCGGAAACCCGAAAATAAAAATAGCCGATCTTTCAAAGATCGTAAGCTTTAAGATGTTGTTGATCGATGGAACCAATCCTGATTATAAAATTAAACAGTGGGCAAATGAGAGTAACAACCTGTCGCTTAATTTCTACGTGTTGAAGAAAAATCCCGCCTATATTATATCTTTAAATCAATGATTCTATTATGGCACAATTTATCTTAGTCGAAATTTTAAACAGAGTTGCCAGCATAAGTCTTAACCGACCCGAAAAGCATAATGCGCTTAACCCTCAACTTATAGCCGAATTAAGTTCTGCGATAAAAATGGCTGATTCGAATCCCGATGTTAAGGTTATAATTTTGAAAAGTTCGTCCGCAACTTTTTGTGCCGGGGCAGATATTTCCTACCTGAAGGAGCTGCAGGGTAATACGTATCAGCAAAACCTGGAGGACTCTCAATCTCTACAACTGTTATTTTCTACCATCTACAATGTTGAGAAGCTGCTTATTGCACAAGTTGAAGGAAATGCCATTGCAGGCGGTTGTGGTTTGGTTTCTGTTTGCGATATAGTATTTGCCGTTCCGGAGGCATTATTCGGTTATACAGAGGTTAAAATCGGATTTGTGCCTGCAATAGTAGCCACCTTCCTGCTCAGGAAGATAGGAGAGGGGCGCAGTCGCGAAATGCTTTTAAGCGGAGAACTGATCGCAGCTTCTACTGCACAGCACTATGGCTTGGTGAATTTTGTGGAAGGGGAAGAAAATATCGCGGAAGCTGTACAGAATTATGCCAGAAAAATGGTTCAAAATACCTCGCCTCAGTCGGTTAAAGCAACGAAAGCCTTATTATCGAAAATTCAGTCTATGGAAATTAGTGAAGCCTTAAATAATGCTTCCATGGTTAATGCTCAAGCCCGGCTAACAGAAGATTTTAGAAAGGGAATAGACGCGTTTTTAAATAAAAAGCATCCGCAATGGTAAATCACCCCAACAATCTCCATAACGTCTTGTTAGCAAAGTATGACTGAAGATCAGCCTAAAAGTGCTTTTGACTTATTTTTAATTGGTGACACAGGTGATATTTCTCTCACACGCCCAGACTTGGTGCTGCAAACTCTCACTTCTCATTTTGACCCGGATCAATCTTCGGGTGTGATTTTTTTAGGCGATAATATCTACCCCCGTGGTATGCCGCCTATTAGTAATATTTTGCGAAAGAACGCGGAGAGCACGTTAAAGCAGCATTATGAAGCATTAAAAGGATATCACGGTAAATTAATATTTATAGCAGGCAACCATGATTGGAATAAAGGCCGGATTGACGGTTATGAATACATAATTCGCCAGGAGCAGTATTTGAAAGGACTGTTTGGCGAAAGAGAAGTTTTTCTGCCTGCTAACGGATGTCCCGGCCCCGTTGAAATGAATCTAACCGAACATCTTACGATTGTGGCCATTGATACACAGTGGTGGATGCAAAAAGGACTTCGGCCCATCGGAAAGCAATATGGATGCGATATTTCAACCGAGGAGGAATTCTTTGAAAAACTTATTGAAATACTTGATCGCAATCAGCATAAACACATATTGGTCGCAGGGCATCATCCTGTTTATAGTTATGCCATTCATGGCGGAAAATTTAAGTTAAAGCATCACCTTTTTCCCTTAACCCTCTATGATGAAAATGCTTGGATACCCTTACCTGGAATAGGATCTCTGCTGCCTCTTTACCGTAAGTTTTTGGGTGCCCGCGAAGATATAGCGCATCCGCGCTACCGCCGCTTACGAAAGAAGCTCAAAGAAATTCTGGCGAAATATCCAGGCCTGATCTATGCCGCCGGGCACGAGCATAATTTGCAGTATATCTGTAAAAATCACAATCACTTCATTGTTAGCGGATCAGGATCAAAGGTGAAGTACGTTGTTCAGAACGGCAAGTATCTGCGGTATGGAATCAAAGGCAAAGGTTTTTTTAAACTTCGTTTTGAAACGGATGGTTCAGTCTATTTGTCTGCTTGGATAGCAGATACTTCTAAGCGTTTACCTCAAGGAAAGCTTGTGTATGAAGAACAGATAATTTAACTCTGTTTACACTTCCCTGCTGCTCAAACTCTTTCCCATACTACATCTGTAAACCAGTTTTTTGAATCGAATAGCTGGGTTATCGGTTTAAAGCCTGACTTTTCTGCCAGGGCACGAGTTTCTTCCACCGTGTACTTGTGAGATGTTTCCATAAAAATATATTCGTTTTCATCGAAATGAATCTCTACCCCCTCAATTCTGGCTGTTTGTTTTTTCAGACTGAATAGATAGCTTTTACAAGCACCTGATTCCGGATCGTAACTTTCATAATGCTCGAACTGGTCAACTTCGATATCGGCATTTAGTTCACGATTAATGCGGTGAAGAAGATTTAGATTAAACTCTCTTGTGATGCCTTCTTTATCATTATAGGCATTAAAAATCGTCCAGGGGTTTTTCTTCAGGTCAAAGCCCATTAGTACTTTGTCACCTGTTTCTAAACGATTATGGAGTTTTTTACAAAAGCTCAGCGCTTCCTGCGGAGACATATTGCCGATGTTTCCACCTAAAAAAAGAATGAATTTTGGGTTGTTGGAATACTGTTTCGCTTCATCCAAAGCATCGAAGTAATCACCCACGATCCCTTGAATTGTCAATCCTTTAATTTTATTAGGTAGTTCTTTTTCAATTATTTGTATGATGTTACCTGAAATATCAATTGGGTAATACTTGAAAGTGATCCTTGCATTTGTCAGGCATTTCAAAAGTTCCCTTGACTTTAAAGCATCGCCGGCACCGAGTTCAACCAAATCAAATCCGCCTTTAAAGTCACTAACAATATCCAGCATCTCTTTACATCGGGTATAAAAGATCTCCAGTTCAGCATCAGTGAGGTAGTACTGTTCGGTATCCATTATTTTCTGAAAAAGCTTGTCGCCTCGTTTATCGTAAAAGTATTTCGACTGCAAATGCTTCGGACTGGATGTAAGTCCTTCGATAACATCTTTTCTAAAAGTTTCGAGCGTCTCCGCCTGTTTCTCATTCGTTGTAGTTTGATTCATGTTTTATTCTGCCAGGCGAATACCTGTGTATTGCCAGCGTAAGTATGGGTGAAAGAAATTGCGGTAGCTTGCACGGCTATGCCCCGGAGATGTAACTTCCGACGCGCCTCTAAGAACCATTTGATTTACCATAAATTTGCCATTGTATTCTCCAAGGGCACCTTCTTCTTTTTTATATCCGGGGTAGGGAAGATACGCGCTTTCTGTCCACTCCCAGCGTTTTCCCCAATTGAGCTTCCCGGAGGCAGCCTCCCATTCGAATTCTGTAGGGAGTCGCTTTCCAAGCCAGTCGGCAAAAGCATGGGCTTCGTAATAGCTTATGTGACAAAGCGGAGCCTCTTTGTCCAACGGTTTTAATCCATTTAATGTGTATTGATGCCACTCATCATTGATAAAATACCAATATAACGGTGCTTTGATTTGATTGTGTTTCACCCATTCCCATCCCTCCAGGTGCCAGTGTTTAAAATTTTGATAACCAGAGTCTTGTATAAACTCAAGATACTCTCGATTAGTCACCAGGGCGGTACTTATTTTGTAGCTATTTAAAAATACCCTGTGTCTTCCCGATTCATTGTCAAAAGAAAAATCTTCACCCTCAAATCCTATTTGATAAATACCTTCCGGGATTCCGATCATTCCTGATACTTCATTGCTGCCCGTTGTCGAAAACTGCGTTTCATCGTAGACTGGGAACAAAGGATTGTGACCCAGAATGTATTTTATATCTGTATATAGAAGTTCCTGATGTTGCTGTTCATGGTTTAACCCGAGGACAACAAGTTCAATTAATTTTTCGTCGTTTTCTTCATTTTGTAAAAGGACTCTCATATGTTCGTCCACATATTTGCGGTATTGATAAATGTCATCTACTGTAGGGCGGCTTAGGTTGCCCCGATCGGTTCTTATTACCCGGTTACCGATGGTTTCATAATAGCTGTTAAATACAAAGTTGTAGTTTGTATCGAACTCTACATAGTCCTGTTGATGAGGTTTTAAAACAAAAGTTTCAAAAAACCATGCAGTGTGACCCAGATGCCATTTCGGTGGACTCACATCAACTATCGGTTGTACGACGTAGTCTTCAGTTTTTAGAGGCGAACAGATTTTTTCTGTAAGAGCTCTTACTTCGTTATATTTATCTAGAAGCATAATTAGATAATATAAAACCTCCCGATGGTAAATTGTTTTGAATGTAGATGTTTTAACCGGTCTTTGCTGAATCTCCCAAAAGGGTTTTATACTTTTGATGATTAAAAGGTTGTGTGCCTTCAATGTTTAAATAAAAGATCTCACATATGAAATTTGGAACCAAAGCTATTCACGCAGGACAGGAACCTGATCCAACCACTGGTGCTGTAATGACACCGATATATCAAACATCTACTTATTGGCAAAAATCGCCAGGCGAGCACAAAGGCTTTGAATATTCCCGCGGAACCAACCCTACTCGTAAGGCTCTTGAAGATTGTTTGGCAGCACTCGAGAATGCAAAATTCGGCTTGGCTTTTTCGAGTGGGATGGGGGCAACAGATGCCGTTATGAAATTACTGCGCCCTGGCGATGAAGTAATAACCGGTAACGATTTGTATGGTGGTTCGTTCAGGATGTTCACCAAAATATTCGCCAATTATGGCATCAAATTCCATTTTGCGAATTTCGCAATTCCAACATCTATTGAACAGATAATCAACGATAAAACTAAGCTTATATGGATAGAAACTCCAACTAATCCCACCATGCAGATTGTGGATATTGCAGCCGTTGCGAAAATCGCCGGAGAGCGCAATATTTTGCTTGCTGTCGATAATACTTTCGCCTCACCATACCTGCAAAACCCTATCGATCTGGGAGCTGATATTGTGATGCACTCGGTGACCAAATATTTGGGTGGGCATTCAGATGTAGTTATGGGAGCTTTGATGCTAAACGATGAAGCGCTGTACAAACGCTTGTGGTTTATTTACAATGCATGCGGCGCGACTCCAGGACCGATGGATAGTTTCCTGGTTTTAAGAGGAATTAAAACACTGCATTTGAGAATGAAGGCACACTGTGAAAATGGCCGTCAGATAGCTCAGTTTTTGAAAACGCATCCTGCGATAGATAAAATTTATTGGCCAGGTTTTGAAGATCATCCAAACCATACCATAGCTAAAAATCAAATGAGGGATTTTGGAGGGATGATTTCATTTACCCTTAAAGATGCAGATTTAAAAAAGACATTTGAGGTTGCATCGAGATTCAAACTCTTCACGCTCGCCGAGTCGCTGGGAGGGGTCGAGTCGTTAATTAATCATCCCGTGAGCATGACCCATGGGTCTATTCCAAAAGAGGCCAGAGATGCCGTGGGAGTGACCGATAACTTGCTACGTCTGAGCGTTGGAGTAGAGGATATTGAAGATCTTCTTGATGATTTAAAACAAGCTCTGAGCCTTTGACCCAGAAATTCTCTGATTCTTCGCTGAAGATGTGTTTAGGTTCTGTCTCAAAAAAAAATGCGACCCTTTTTTCGATAGGGTCGCATATGTTAGAGCTTTAAGTTCCTGCTCTTATTTTTTCTCCGCCTCAGCATCCTTGTTGGGGATTATTAATACCGGGCATTTTGCTCTTCTTACCACTTTCTCTGCAACGCTTCCTGAAAGGAAATGATCGAATCCGGTTCTTCCATGCGTGCCCAAAATAATTATATCAGCATTCCATTCGTCTGCAGTTAGCAATATTTCATCTTTGGGATGGCCCATTTTATGAAAAGTATACACGGTCAACTCTTCTCCGATTGATTCTGCGATCTTATTTAAAAGTTTTTTGCTTGCATCCTCTTGTGCATGAACCATTTCGGGCATCATAATAGGAGGCTCGTTAAGCAATGGATCCGCTACATAGGGCGTAGCAACGGGAACTTCATTCACATGTAATAATGCAATCTCGGCACCCAGTGTTTTCGCTAAATCCACACCATAACTTGTTGCTCGTTCAGAGTACTGACTGTCTTCGACGGCAATTAAGATTTTTTGAATTTGATTAAACGTTTTCATTATTTGGATATGTAATACAGGCTGGTTTCATTTCTATTAAAACAATAAAGTAAAAGGTAAGTTTTTTTATTTCTTGAATCTAATCAATTTTCTTTGATTTGTATTTAATATGACTAAATACGGTATTTGCAATTTATCCATTGTTCCAATAAGGTCTGAAGCATCCGACAAAAGTGAAATTTTAACTCAGTTGCTCTTTGGTGATTGTTTCGAGATTTTGCAGGTTACAGAAAAGTGGACTTTCATTAAAACATGCTTCGACGAATATCAGGGCTGGATTGACAGTAAGCAATACACATCTTCGAAAAGCCGTTTGACAGAAGACGGAACAAAAGGTGCAATTCTCGGTTTGGGCATTAATCATGAGGTCGTTAAACTGTCTACTGGCGAAAAACTGCATTTGCTTGCGGGGAGTAGTATTCCTGAGATGAGAGACAGAAAATTTTTTCTCGGAAATGAAGAGTATCAGCTGCTATCCGATTCATTGCTTCCCCGCTCGGTGGATTTTGACAGCTTCGTGGTAGAATATGCAAGATTTTATCTGGGAGCACCGTATTTATGGGGAGGGAAAACCTTATTTGGAATCGATTGCTCCGGATTAACGCAGATAGTTTTTAAAATGCTCGGCAAAAAGTTGCTCCGGGATGCCTGGCAACAAGCGGAACAAGGTGAGATAGTAAACTTTTTACAGGAAGCTAAAGCTGGTGATCTGGCTTTTTTCGATAATGAAGAAGGTCGTGTTGTTCATGTAGGTATAATGCTGGATGATCAGCACATTATTCATGCTTCGGGAAGAGTGAAAATTGATCCAATAGACGGACAAGGTATTTACAGTCTCGACTTAAAACGGCATACACATAAATTGAGAATTATAAAGAGAATTAGCTAGGGTCGGAAATTAAAACTGAACATCCCAAACCATAACCCGGGTATCATCACCTACGGAAATCAACAACTCGGTAGAATTTTCCCAGCAGATTTTATTAACTGAATGGCTATGCGATTCCATGCCTTTTTCACGACTAATTACTTTCCTTAATCTAAACGTTTCGGCATCCCATATTTTTATGCTTTTATCACGACTACAGGTTGCAAAATAGGGCTTTGTGGGATGAAATTTTATATCGTAAATAGCGAACATGTGAGCCACCAAGTTCTCTTTTATGGAAAAGTCGGCAAGGTTCCACACTATTAGTTTTGCATCTCTGCTGCCCGATAAAAGGTATTGTCCATCTGATGAAAATGCTATTGATGTTATAGGTAAAGAGTGTTCCTTTAATTCAGTTATGAAAGAATAATCCTCCAGGCTGTAAATACGAATACTATTGTCCTTACAACCAAAAGCAATTATTTTCTCGTCCTTACTGATGGCGATACATCGGACGGTAAGTTCGGAAACCTTAAAATTATATAGTAATTTGAAGGCTGTTAAATCAATTACAGAGATTGTTCCATCTTCAGAGGCAGCTAAAAGTTCTTTTTTACGATTAACCGAAGCCAGGTCGAATATCGGTAATCTATGCTGATCTAATTGTGCTATTATTTTTTGTTCGGTAAAATCAAATAAGCTGATTGTTCCGCTCCTTTCACCCACAGCCAGCACAGGAGCGCATTCAGGAGCATGCAAGGAATAAACCGAGCTTTTAACAGGCATAAGAACCTTTATAAAAGACATGGTTTTCAGACTCCATTCAACGACACCTTTATCGTTTCCGCCCGTAAAAATTATTCCCGGTTTTTGAGAAGATTCAAGAGCATAAACAGGATTCTGGTGACCAGACAGGAAAGCTGCTTGTTTAACCTCAACCATTATTTTACCTACTGATGTCTGCTCTCAAGATTTTTGGCAAGAGTTTCAAGACTGATGTTTTTCTCTCTTAATAATACAAGTAAGTGAAACAGTAAATCTGACGATTCATTTATGAAATCATGTTCTGTTTCATTTAAAGCTGCGATTACTGTTTCTACACCCTCTTCACCAACTTTTTGTGCTATTTTGTTCAGGCCTTTAGAACGGAGTCTGTTTACATACGATCCCTCAACCGGATTTGCATAACGATCTTTTACAATCTCTTCGAGTTTGAAGATGAAGTTTTGGTTGAATTCTGTTTTAAAACAGCTTCTTGAGCCTGTGTGGCATGTTGGCCCTATTGGCTGAACTTTAATAAGAAGAGTGTCGTTATCGCAGTCAATGCTTATATTTTTAACTAACAAAAAGTTTCCGCTTTCTTCGCCTTTTGTCCATAAACGGTTTTTGGTGCGCGAAAAAAAAGTCACCTTACCTTCCGACTGAGTTTTGTTGAATGCTTCCTCATTCATATACCCAAGCATCAGCACTTCTAATGTTTGCTCATCTTGTATTACAACCGGAACCAATCCGTCAGATTTTAAAAAATCAATAGTCATTATAGCCTCACTTCAATATTAAATTTTCTTAACTCTTCTTTCAGCGAAGGTATAAGGATTTCCCCGTAATGGAAAACAGAGGCAGCCAGGGCCGCGTCAACATTCGTTTTTTCGAAAACATCAATAAAGTGCTGAACATTTCCGGCGCCGCCTGATGCAATTAAAGGAATGGAGATTGCATCGTTTATTTTCTTTAGTAATGTATTGTCGAAACCTGCTTTTGTGCCATCATGATCCATGGAGGTTAAAAGAATTTCTCCTGCTCCGCGTTCTTCAGCTTCTTTGATCCATTTTTCAGTTTCAAACTCTGTAGCAATCCGCCCGCCATTCAAATGTACAAGGTTTCTGTTTTCAACAAACTTTGTATCAACAGCAACAACCACGAACTGTTTTCCAAAAGCCGCAGCTAACTCATCAATAAAATCAGGATTTCTGACAGCTGCAGAATTGATAGAAATCTTATCAGCACCAGCGTTCAGCAAAATTTCTGCATCCGCGATCTCATTAATACCACCACCTATTGTAAAAGGAATATTAATTTGACGGGCAACTGCTTTAACCAATTCCACCATTGTTTTGCGGCGTTCATGGGTGGCAGTGATATCGAGAAAAACCAACTCATCAGCGCCTTGCTGAGAGTATTGCCAGGCGAGTTCAACAGGGTCGCCTGCATCACGCAAGTCGACGAAGTTTACACCTTTAACAGTGCGACCGTCTTTTACGTCGAGGCAGGGGATTATGCGTTTAGCTAATCCCCCCAAGCCCCCTGAAGGGGGAGTTTGCAAAGCGGCTTGAATTGTGTTTAACACTTGTTTGATATTCTTAAATATTTGGTCGTTAGTAAAACGTAAAACCCTGACTCCAGAGGACTCCAAATTGTTTTGACGTTCTATATCATTAGCTACGACTTCAGGTAATAAATGAATGGAGCCGTCTATTTCAATGACTAATTTATGTTTATGGCAATAAAAATCAGCGATATAACAGCTTATTGGATGTTGTCTTCTAAATTTACTGCCTAACTGATTTCCCCTCAAATGTCCCCAGAGCAACATTTCTGCTGCTGTCATATTATGTCTTAATCTTTCAGCATTTTGAAAGATTATATGGCTTGCCCCTTGAAACATTCTTTGCTTTGCCATTTACATGGTTTATTCCAACGTCCTTCGGTGGTTCGTTAGTAATTTTGCTATGAACGTTTGCATTCCCCCTTTAGGGGATAGGGCTAGAATGAAATCAAAGATTTCAAGTTCCAGTCTTTAATTTCTTCAATCGAAACCCGGTTTTCGTATATGGCTTTACCAACCACACAAGCTTCAACTTTAATATCATTTAGTGCTTCGATATCAGCCATAGAGCTAATTCCGCCCGAAGCAATTAATTTGATAAAAGGAGAGTGGTCTAATAGTTTTTGATACAGCTCAATACCGGCTCCTCCAAGTTTACCGTCTTTGTTTATGTCGGTACACAGAAAGCGGAAAAAGCCAAGGTTAAGGCAGCGGTCAACATAATCCATTAATTTGATAGGTGAACTTTCCATCCATCCTGAATATTTGATAACTTCATCCAATACATCAATAGCGACTACTATTTGATCTGAACATTGTTCTTTACCGCAAAGCGTTTCACTAAGTGAAGGGAGGAAATCAGGATTAGTTAATGCCTGAGTACCAACGATAACACGATGAATACCTGCATCGATAAGCTCTTTTACTTTTTCAATACTTCTTACACCGCCACCGTATTGAACTTTCATTTCGGTTTTTCGGATGATATTGAAAAGATATTCCTGATTGCTGAAATCACCCTTAGCTCCATTAAGGTCGATGATATGAACAAACTCGGTACCATTTGACTGGTACTTCTCAATCATTTCTTCAAGTGTTACGTCGTATAGAGTAGCCTGATCGTAATCGCCCTCTCTCAAACGTACAACTTTTTTGTCAAGAATGTCAATTGCCGGAATTATGTACATGGTTTCTTAAATTAATGAAAAGTTTTTTAATATTTGTTCGCCAGCCTCTCCGGATTTTTCGGGATGAAACTGAACACCGTAATAATTATCTTTTTTTAACGCTGCTGAAAACTTAATTCCGTAGTCAGCCGAAGCGAGTGTAAAATTAAGATTAAATTCTATAAAATAGGAATGTACGAAATAGAAGTACGTTTCTTTACTTATGCCTTTAAATAATTCATTATCAGATATTGAACTAACTTTGTTCCAACCAGTATGGGGGACTTTAAGTTTTAAATTATCTGAAAAAAGGCAGGTTTTAACAGGAGCGATGCCCAGAAGGGTAGAATTTCCCTCCTCAGAGGATTGAGTAAGCAGTTGCATCCCGACGCATATCCCTAAAACGGGTTTTTTAGTGGCAAGTATTTTTTCAACCATTCCACTTTCCTGAAGCTTCTGCATCGCTGCGCCTGCATGTCCAACGCCCGGTATTATATATCGATCAAATTTATCGAACTCCTCCGGCGAGTTTATCATTTCATACGAAATGTTCTGCCTGTCCAGAGCTGCAGTTAATGAAAATATATTTCCAGCACCGTAGTTTACAATACCAATCCCCCCGCTGCGCGCAAGGCCAGCACTTCCCTTTAAAGGGAGAGTTTGGGTGCTTAATTGATCTCGAGTATTTTGACTCATTATTTAATAAGTTATCAGTTTTGCATTTACGCTTTGCATCCTCTTAAGGGGCGGAGGCTTATAAAAGACCCTTCGTACTTGGCAGTTGCATATTATTGACGTCGCGTCTTGCAGCCATTTTTATTGCTTTTGCGAATACCTTGAAAATCGCTTCAATTTTATGATGCTCATTTTGACCTTCCGCTTTAATATTCAGGTTTGTTTTTGAAGCATCGCTAAATGATTTAAAGAAGTGGAAAAACATCTCTGTCGGCATTTCGCCAACTTTTTCACGCTTAAACTCCGCATCCCAAACAATCCAGTTCCTTCCGCCGAAGTCAATGGCCGCTTGTGCAAGGCAATCATCCATCGGCAAGCAAAATCCATAACGCTCGATACCTCGTTTATCGCCAAATGCTTTCGCAATAGCCTCACCTAAAGCAATTCCTGTATCTTCAATCGTATGATGCTCGTCGATATGCAAATCGCCTTTGGCAGTGATCTCTAAATCGATACTACCATGACGAGCAATTTGCTCAAGCATGTGATCAAAAAAGTGTAAGCCGGTAGAAATTTTCGCATCTCCCTTTCCATCAAGGTTTAACTTAATGTAGATGTCCGTTTCTTTGGTCGTACGCTTATGTTCAACTTCACGTTTACCAACTTTCAGAAATTCATAAATATCTTTCCAGTTAGTTGTATCTAAAGCAATAAATTCCTTTAATACACTTTTTTGCTCAGCAATTTCATCTGCCCCTAAATCAGCATCCTGTTTAATCCAAATAGCTTTTGAACCTAGATTTTTTGCTAAAGCAACGTCAGTAATCCTGTCGCCAATTACAAACGAATTAGCAAGGTCGTAGTTTTCAGGATTAAAATAATGAGTTAACAGGGCAGTGCCGGGTTTTCGTGTCGGAGCGTTCTCGTGGGGGAATGTCTTATCAATAATTACTTCACTAAAATCAATACCTTCTCCTTTAAACGTATCGATAAGGAAGTTTTGTACCGCCCAGAAATTTTCTTCCGGATGTGAGTCTGTTCCAAGGCCGTCTTGATTGGTTACCATTACCAAATCGTAGTCAAGTTCTTCGACGATTTTAGTCAGGTATTTAAATACCCCAGGATAGAACTTCAATTTTTCAAAAGAATCTACCTGGTAATCTTCCGGTTCGAGGCATAAGGTACCGTCGCGGTCTATAAATAATACTTTCTTCATCCCTGAAAGGATTTTAATGCTTCAATTAGTTTGTCGTTTTCGGCTGGCGTTCCCACGGTTATGCGCAAGCTGCCTTCGCAAAGTTCTATTTTAGAACGGTCGCGGACAATTATTCCTTTTTCGACTAAATAAGTATAGATGCCTCTAGCGTTGGTAGTTTTTACTAAAACAAAATTAGCATCTGATGGATAAATTTTACTGACGAAAGTCAGCTTTTCTAAATTACTTACCAGCTTTTCGCGTTGGGCTATCGTTTCTTTAATCCAGGTGTTTACCTGATCTATGTTATTTAAAGCTTCTAAAGCTAAAGTCTGTGATGCCTCGTTGATATTATAAGGCGGCTTAACGCGATTAAAAACCTCGATAATTTCTTCGCTGGCGAAAGCCATTCCGACGCGTAGGCCGGCTAAGCCCCATGCTTTAGATAGAGTTTGAAGGATAACAAGATTACTGTATTCTGTTAATTCCTGGATAAAGGATTTTTGACGTGAATAATTAATATATGCTTCGTCAATAACCACAAGGCCACTGAAATTGGCAAGAATAGTTTCTATATCTTCCCGATTTATCGAATTACCGGTTGGATTATTTGGCGAGCAGATAAAAATCAATTTGGTGTTTTCATCGATTGCTGCAGCAATTTCTTCCAGATTTAATTGATAATCGGGGGTTAATGGTATTTTTTTAATTGCAACGTCGTTGATGTTCGCCGAGACCTCATACATCCCGTAAGTAGGAGGTACGGTAATTACATTATCAATTCCGGGACGACAAAAAGCTCTGAAAAGTATGTCGATGGCTTCATCGCTGCCATTTCCCAGGAAAATATTTTGAGGCGGAACACCTTTTATTTCACTTAGTCGTGTTTTTACAGCAAGTTGCAAAGGATCAGGATAACGATTGTATTGATTTGGAAGGGGTGATCCAAAGCTGTTTTCGTTGGCATCTAAAAATACTGAGGCTTCTCCTTTAAACTCATCTCTGGCAGAGGAGTAAGGCACCAGGTTTTTTATATTTTCTCTTAATATGTTGTTTAAATTGAATTCCATTGTTTTGATTTTTAAACATTCCAAAAGTTTTAAACTTTTGGAATGTTATCAGCTAATCAGCGGTGATTGTAACCGCACACTTATCGCATTTTTATGCGCCTGCAAACCTTCAAGCTCGGCCAGAACTTCTACAGTATTTCCGATGTTTTTAACGCCTTGCGGCGATAGATGCTGGAAAGTGATTTTTTTAACAAATGAGTCAACAGAAACGCCTGAATATGAACGGGCATAAGCGCTGGTTGGCAATGTGTGATTTGTTCCGGAGGCATAATCTCCCGCACTTTCAGGAGTTAAGTTGCCCAGAAATACGGAACCAGCATTGCTGATTTGAGAAGTGAGCGATCGCCAGTTATCAGTCGCCAGAATTAAGTGCTCGGGAGCATATTCATTACTGAATTTCATCGCTTCGCTTAAATTAGAAACGAGAATCGCATATGAATTGGCAATTGCTTTTGCTGCGATCTCCTTTCTCGGCAATACTGCTAATTGCTGTTCAAGTTCAATAATGGTATCTTCAATAATTTCATGAGAAGTAGCAACTAAAACAGCCTGAGAATCCGCACCATGTTCTGATTGCGCTAACAAATCGGCAGCCACAAAGATAGGATTCGACGTTTCATCAGCAATTACCAATACTTCGGAAGGACCCGCAGGCATATCAATTGCCGTGTGGGTAGATGACTGGATAATGGTTTTTGCCTTTGTTACGTACTGGTTGCCAGGGCCAAATATTTTGTCAACTTTTGGAATCGATTCTGTTCCGTAAGCCATCGCAGCTACAGCCTGAGCTCCTCCAACGATGTAAATTTTATCTATATCGAGCAGCTGAGCAACATAAGCTACGTAGCAATTAATCAAAGGCTGACTTTCTGTTTTCTGTGGAGGAGAACAAACCACCAATTCTTTGCAACCCGCAATTCTGGCTGGAATTCCAAGCATCAAAAACGTGCTTGGTAGAACCGCCGTTCCGCCGGGAATATATAAGCCCACTTTTTCAATCGCTCTCGTTTCCCGCCAGCAAATTACGCCGGGCATTGTTTCGACCTTAGCTTCTGTTGTTAACTGACTTTCGTGAAACTTTTTTATGTTTTGGTAAGCTACGTTAATAGCTTCTTTCTGCGTTTCGCCTATTGTTTGGGCAATAGCGGTAATTTCTTCCTTGTTAAGATAGATTTGATTAAGCTTTATTCCATCAAACTTCTCGGCAAAAGAAAATAATGCTTTATCGCCCTTAAGCTTAACTTCGGATATAATCGAAAGCACACGATCTTCAATAGTATTGGTTTCGTCGGTATTCCTGGAAATCAAACTTTGAATTTGTGCTTCAGATAAATCTTTGTATTTGTGAGTTTTAAGCATTCTGATTTAGCTCGCTTTATAAGTATATCGGCTCACAAAATTTTGTGAACTGATAAACTACAATCCTGGTACTACAAAATTATCTTCTCAATTGGCATTACCACGATCCCTTCGGCACCGGCAGCTTTTAATTCGCTGATTTTACTCCAGAAATCTTTTTCAGGGATAACGGTGTGAACTGCAACCCAACCTTCTTCTGCTAATGGCACAACAGTCGGGCTTTTTATTCCTGGAAGGAGCGCTTTGATCCGATCAATATTTTCGCGATTGATATTCAAAACCACATATTTGGTTTCTTTGGCGCGAAGCACAGATTGAACCCGCTCGATTAGTTCAACGATCAGCGGATTTTTTTCTTCGCCTTTACGTCCGATTAAAACTGCTTCAGAGTATAATACATCGCCGAAAGGTTTTAAACCATTACTGATTAAAGTACCACCCGTCGATACCAGGTCGCAGATTGCGTCACTTAAACCAAGGCCCGGTGCAATTTCTACTGATCCTGAAATAGTTCTAATATCAGACTTAACATTGTGTCCGGCCAGGAACTTTTCTAAGATAACGGGATAAGATGTAGCGATTGATTTTCCGTTTAAATCGGAAATGGCTTTAATCTCAGAGTTATTCGGAATTGCTAGTTTTAATGAACACTTGCCAAATCCTAATTTTTGAAGGTAAGCCACATCTACCTCGGTTTCGTTGATAACATTTTCTCCAACAATACCCAGATCAGCAATACCATCCTGAACATATTCAGGAATATCATCATCTCTTAAAAAAAGTATTTCTAAAGGGAAATTTGATACCGGAGATATTAAGGAGCTTTTGTAGTTTTCGAAGCTTAAACCGCAGTTTTTAAGAAGCTCAACAGATTTTTCGTTTAACCTACCCGATTTCTGGATAGCTATTTTGAGTGTTTTCAATTGTTATATTTTTATTAATCAGACCAATAAATTATTCGGGAAAAACAGTTTCACGTAGAAACATACATATCATATCACGCCAAACCGGCGATGGTGAAGATGCATGTGGTGTGTTAAAACTGTTACCATAAATTGGGTTCCTGATTAAATCGGGAGCCGCAAATATACGTATACATGTTAAAAATTAAAATTAAATCTAGCTCTTGCTTTCAATTGGCGAGAAAACTGTTTACGCCTGAATTATTTCATAACAATACTTTAAAACGCAGGTTATATATCCAGCATTTATATTATTTTACAGAAAACGGATCCGGTTTAGTATAACACCTATTTTAAAATAAACATGATAGCACTCGATCAAGCTCTTACCGAAACGATTAACACAGGGTATACATTCAAAGGTGAAAAATTAAAGATAGGAAGAGCCATGCTAAATGGCAATGTGCTGGAGGGTGCCGAAATATACATACCATTAAAAACAATGAGTCGCCACGGACTTATTGCAGGCGCTACAGGTACTGGTAAAACGAAAACGTTGCAGGGAATAAGTGAAGGTTTAAGTGATGCCAGTGTGCCGGTGTTGTTGCTGGATATCAAAGGCGATTTAAGCGGAATTGCCATGGCCGGGGCAACTAACGCTAAAATTGAAGAACGCGCCCAATTGCTTGGACTTACATACAGCCCTGAACAATTTCCTGTGGAGTTGCTTACTTTAAGCGATCAAAAGGGGGTAAGATTACGCGCTACCGTAAGCGAGTTTGGCCCGATACTTCTTTCAAAAATATTAGGACTTAATGATACTCAAGGTGGCGTACTTGCGATGATATTTAAGTATTGCGATGACAATAAACTGCCATTGCTAGACTTGAAAGATTTTATCAAAATACTTCAATTTGCTTCTGAAGAAGGAAAAGCTGAAATGGAAAAATCGTATGGACGAATTTCCACTACCACAACGGGCACAATTTTAAGGAAGGTAATTGAATTGCAACAGCAGGGAGCTGATTTGTTTTTTGGAGAGAAAAGCTTTGAGGTAGATGATTTAATGCGAATAAACCAGGATGGGAAGGGAATGATCAATGTACTTCGCGTAACCGATTTGCAAGACAGGCCAAAACTATTTTCTACTTTTATGCTACAGTTACTGGCAGAATTATATGCATCCAGTCCTGAAGAGGGTGATTTGGACAAACCAAAACTGGTAATGTTTATTGACGAAGCTCATCTAATTTTCCAGGAAGCCAGCGACGCGCTTTTGCAGCAGATTGAAACCATAATTAAACTTATCCGCTCAAAAGGCATCGGGATATTTTTTGTAACTCAAAACCCCATGGATGTACCGGCAAGTGTGCTTGGTCAATTAGGTATGAAAGTACAGCATGCACTTAGGGCATTTACGGCTGCAGACAGGAAAGTAATAAAACAAGCATCCGAAAATTATCCGGAGTCTGCTTTCTATAAAACAGACGAATTGATTACGCAACTTGGAACCGGAGAGGCCCTGGTTACAATGTTAAATGAAAAGGGTATCCCAACCCCATTGGCCCATGTTATGCTACATCCGCCGCGAAGCAGAATGGATATTCTGACAGACCCGGAAATTGACTTGATTGTAAGTAAAAGCAAACTTGCCGGAAAATACAATCAGATAGTCGATTCGCATAGTGCCTACGAGATGTTGAATGCAAAATTAGAGGAAGCAGCAAATAGGTCGGTTTTAGACGAAAAAGATACAAAAGCAGTCAAAGAAGAGAGCTTTTTTGATCATCCAATAGTTAAAAGCGTAGGCCGGACGGCTGCTACTATGATCACCAGAAGCTTATTAGGTGCTCTGGGTTTAGGTGGAAGGAGCAGAAAGAGTATCTGGTAAGAATCATATAAAATGCTTTGCGTTTGATAGCGAGCTAAGTTTTACCGCATAAATTGTCAGCCATCTTCATAGATTTGCACGGTATGATTGATGCGATAATAATTGGCGGAGGTGCCTGTGGTTTGATGTGTGCCGTACAAGCAGGCTTCTTGGGAAAGAAAGTTTTAGTGCTCGAAAAAACTGATAAGCCAGGGGCTAAAATTTTGATTTCTGGTGGCGGCAGGTGTAATTATACTAATCTTTATAGCACACCCAACAATTTTATATCTCAGAATGAACATTTTTCTAAGTCTGCATTTTCTCAGTGGACTGTTGATGATACGATTAGTTTTTTTGAAACTTATGGAATAATTGGACAAGAGAAAACTTTAGGTCAACTATTCCCCGTTAGTAACAAAGCCAAGGATATAGTAGAAGTATTTACAAGTCTTTGCTCAGACTTTGGTCAGGAAATTCGCTGCAATTCGGACGTGAAGCGAATCGAACAAGCCGAGGGAGCTTTTTTGGTTAGTTATGAAAAAAACGGGAAGCTGTATCAGATAAAATCCGCAAAAGTGGTAATTGCTTCTGGTGGATTGCCCGTTCAAAAGATGGGAGCAAGTGATTTCGGGATTAAAATAGCAAGGCAGTTCGGCTTAAGGATTGTGGAAACAGCCCCGGCGCTGGTCCCTTTAAGCGTTACAGGAAAGGATGCTGAGTGGTTTGCTAACCTGTCGGGAAATAGTATTTTCTGTCGCGTAAGCAATGACAGAATAAGCTTCGAAGAGAATATCCTTTTCACACATTGGGGATTAAGCGGTCCTGCGATTTTACAAATATCATCTTATTGGCGTGCAGGCGAAGAAATTAGTGTCGATATGCTTCCGGGTCAGTCTGTTATCCGCATATTGGAGCTGGAGCGTCAACAGAATGGAAAGAAAACTTTAATGAATCTACTGGCGGGATTGTATACAAGGAAGTTTGCGGAGGCATTGGGAAAATACCTTCCTGTCGATAAAAATATTGCATCCTTAAACAGGCAGGAACTTGAAGAAATTAATGCATTTATACATGAATTTAAAGTTAAGCCGGCGGGTGATAAGGGTTATGACCGGGCGGAGGTTATGCGGGGCGGAGTAGCTACCGACGAACTTTCTTCAAAAACGCTGGAAGCGAAGAAGGTACAAGGTTTATTTTTTGGCGGTGAATGTGTGGATGTTACCGGCTGGCTTGGTGGATACAATTTTCAATGGGCATGGGCTAGCGGCTTTGTTATAGCTCAAAATCTGTAGGCAAACATAGCTGGAAATCATTTGTTCTGATTAAAAAAGAATTATGAACAAGTTTTTACTTTTTATACCTGTAATTGTGTTTTTTTCAGCCTGCAATGCCTTAAGGCCTGAAAATGTTCCCTTAAAACTGGACGGACCCGAATGGAAGCTTACCGCGATTAACCATAAAGTTGTGAGCCCGGTTGGGAGGGCATATCTCGTTTTCGACGGCGAGGATCTCGAAGTAAAAGGAAAAGCCTTTTGTAATAGCATTAGTGCCGATTATGAGCGAATGGGAGATGATCAGATAACTTTCCAGGAAATAACTTCAACCAAAATGTATTGCGATGGCGTTATGGATCTGGAAAATCAAATGGTAACTAATTTGAGGAACGTAAAACGTTTTGAGATTCGAAATGGAATGCTTTATCTTTCGGATTCGGACAAGGTACTTTTGACTTTCAAAAAATAATTATCGCCTTCCGGGTTTAGTTTTTCCTTTAGCGGCAGATCTGCCGTTTGAAGGTTTGGCTGTGCTTCTTGCGCCGGCGTTTTTTCCTCCGGTTTTATTTCTATCTGGTTTGTTCTTCGTTTTGTGATTATTTGGCCTCGAATGAACCTTATTCGATGATGCAGAGTTTGAGGTCTTTGCAGATGCAATCGCAGGTTTACTTTTAGGTTTAGTAGGTTCCTTTGTCGAACTGGAATGTTCAATCATTTTGAATAGGCCTGCTAGTTCTTGCTCGGTGAGTTCACGCCATTCGCCCAGAGGCAAGCCCTTTAAGCTGATGTTCATAATTCGAGTTCTTTCCAGCTTGGTAACTTCATATCCAAAATATTCGCACATTCGTCGTATTTGGCGGTTCATACCTTGAACCAGTATTATCTTAAATACAAAAGGACTTTCTTTAGTAACTGTGCATTTTTTTGTCATTGATCCCAGAATGGGAACACCCGACGACATGGAACTTATAAAATCATCAGTTATTGGCTTGTTAACGGTTACCAGGTATTCTTTCTCGTGGTTGTTTCCAGCTCTTAAAATCTTATTTACAATGTCGCCGTTGCTTGTTAAAAATATCAATCCCTGCGAGTCTTTATCTAATCTGCCTATCGGGAAAATCCGCTCGCTATGATTAACATACTCAACTATATTGTTTTTTGTGCTTGCTTCGGTGGTACTTGTTACTCCTACAGGTTTATTGAAAGCAATAAAAATTGCATCTTCCTCTTTTCTGGGCTCAATTGCATTTCCATTTACAACTACCCGGTCGGTAGGCAATACCTGATCGCCAATTTTAGCTCTCTTCCCATTGATAAATACGTTGCCATTCTCAATGAATTTATCGGCCTGTCGCCTTGAGCAGATCCCGCTTTCGCTGATGTATTTGTTTAGCCGTGTAGTATTAAATGACATTTGATTAAGTAAAGTCTCCGCCATATAATCAGAAATTATAAAGCATTTCCAGAATGGCAAAGTTAGCATGCAATAACTCAAATAATGAAGTATCGCGAAATAAAGAACCGAAATTTAAACTTTATCGGGATTTAAAAGTTTATTTAATCAGATTTAAATATGACAATTCCGTTAAGCACACGTATTCTGGGTTATCTTATTGAGAAAGGTTATTCCCATGTCCTGGCAAAAAATGAAGAGGATTCTGAAACTGGTATTTTAACCATAACGCTGTTTCCGGTCCGGCAAAAACCCGAACTTGAAAATCTGCCTGATGGAATTGAGACCTATTATCTTATTACGCAGGAACCTTTACAGATGGCTTGCGGGGTTGATAATTCTACAGTTGTGGCGATTGACTTACCGATGGATGAAAGTATGCCTGATTTACTTCCCAATGATGTTTTGGAAGACAGCTCGTTTCGCTTAAGTGAAGATTTTTATCAGCAGGTGCTTGAAAGCTTAGAAGAATACGCGGTTTTTACCACCGACAAAATGGGGGATGTAAGCAGTTGGAACAAAGGTGCTGAGCGTCTTTTAGGGTATTCTGATAAAGAAATTCTTGGTGTAAATGCTAAAGTGTTTTTTACAGAAAAAGATCAGGAAACCAACGAACATCTGAAAGAATTGGAGAATGCTATAAAATATGGTAAAGCCGTTGACGAAAGATTTCATGTTCGAAAAGACAAGACAGTATTTTGGGGAAGCGGACTGGTTTTTCCGTTATTTGACACTCAAAATGTTCACCGGGGCTTTACCAAAATTATGAGGAATCTTGAAGAGATAAAAGATGCTAATTCACATCGCCCGAAAACCAGTTTATAACATAGTTAATCTGGTCTAAACTTCCAGCGCTTATGCGACCAAATCCAGTACTGGGGCTCTTTTTGGATCATTTTTTCAAGATATTTTACATGAGCTTGGGTAATTTCGTACTCTGCTGTTGATTTAGGTTCGTTTACCAAGGGTACGAACTCGCAAGTATAATGGCCACGCTTTATTACTTTGACGTCGCAAAATACGATTGGGTAATTATATGATTTAGCAAGTTTTTCTATGCCCAGAAAAACTGCTGTTGGCTGGTTAAGAAAAGTTGTAAAACAGTGTGCATCGCTCTGAACCGGGGTTTGATCGCTTATCAGGATAGAAATAGTTGGCTCTTTTCTGTACGATAGAATTTCCCTGAATGAGGTTTTCATCGGAACCATTTTCGCGTTAAAACGAGAGCGAACTTTCTTAAGAAATCGCTCGAATATCTGGTTTGTAAGAGGTTTATATACTACAAGCGTATTTTTGTCGGTTGTTAAACCGATATTGCTTGCCATTTCCCAGTTTCCGTAGTGACCTGCTGCCGCTATTATACTTTTATTCTGGGCAAAATATTCTTCTAATAATTCGGGATTGACAAACTTGAATCTTTCCATAGCCTCGGCTTTGGAAATACTGATCATCTTTACCGATTCGATAATCAAATCACACAAATATCTATAATACTGTATGGTTATTTGATTCCTTTCTGTGATATCCTTTTCGGGAAAGGCATTTTTGAGATTTTCGGCAACTACGTTTCTGCGATATTTTGTAACATGAAAGAGGATCAGAAACAAGCCATCCGAAAGGATATAGAGAACATTTAATGGTAAATAAGATAAGAGTTTTAATCCCAGTATTGCTAGTCGGGTAAGCATGGCCAAAGCTAAGCAAAAATGGGCTTTGAATATATGAGCAATGCCTGAAATTAAATTTCAGGCCATTGGGATCCATTTTTAAGTTAACCTGCTACACTTCGAACAAAAAATATCCTGATTTATGTCCTTCCCGGGCAAGAAGCGGCTTTGCGACATTAAACACTTTCACTCCCCCAGATGTTTCGCCCTGGAATGTTCCGATATGAGCATGGCCATGAAAAGCAGCTTCGACACCTCGTCTGCTCAATGGCTCTGCCAGACGAGAGGATCCCAGAAATGGAAAAATCGCTTCAGCTTCTCCGATAACTGTATCACGGATAGGTGAGTAATGCAGTAACGCGATTTTCTTGAGGTTAGGCGTTTCATCCAAACGAGCCAGGGCTCTGTCGAGATGCAGTGCTTCATCAACTGCTTCCTGAACAAATGATTTCATGGCCCCTTCACCAAACATAGAAAGCATGTGATGGTCAAACCCGCCGCCAAATCCCTTAACTCCTGCAAAGCCTACAGTATCAATAACTATTGCTTCTCCGTCAAGGATATGTACATTTTCATTCTGCAGAATACTTCGTATAAGTTTATGCCTGCCTTTTTCAAAATCGTGATTGCCCAGAACAGCGACCACTGGTATTGTACAGGCTTTTAGCTCATCAGCTAACACCTGGGCCTCCTGTTCATCACCGGTATCTGTTAAATCACCAGCAATAACCAAAACATCAGCATGTTTTGAAATATCTTTAAAATATTCAACCCATTTGCCTTTGTCTGATTCTTTAACATGTATGTCTGCCACAGCAGCAATTCTTGTGCGCTTGTTTTCCTCGTCCATCATTACACTGTTTTAATGGTGGTAACCTTATAATCCCATTCTTTGATATCTATCATGTATTGAGTTTGATCAATTACCGGACCACGGCAGACTTTTTCCAACGATGGAGGTAAGTCGTATTGTTCATGAGCTCTGTTCATCAAGTCGTCAAATAGCCATCTGGGGATGATTTCGTGAAAGTCAGCAGGATAAACGAATTGAAAATTAATGATTTGCGATAACAATAGGTGCCAGTGCGAATCTAAACGGAACATCAATCGTTTCCAATCTAGTTTCTTTCCGTGTTTCAGTATTATGTGATTGATATCTGCACCATCAAACCGCTCCCGGTTTTGTACATATATTTTGCACCAGATCAATTCTTCGGCGGGTAAAAATTTAACAGGCAGACCTACAAATTGACCTTTGGTGGCATATTTATACCAAGTATCGTCAACCGTGCAAATATTATTAACTGTGTCGAATATTATATCGATAAAGTATTCGTCTTTAAAAATTTTAGCCAACCATCTGGAGTCTGACAGTTCTGTCCGATAACCTTTTTCTGCAAAAAATTTTAAAATTTTAGTATATTCATTTGGTTTGCAGAAAATGTCGAGGTCTTTGGTATCGCGATGAATTCCTGTGTATTTCGACATTGCAAATCCACCTCCCAGCATGAAATTTGTGCCGCATTCTTCTAATAATGTAAGTGCTTCTCTATAAAAGGCCTGGGCCTCATTTTTCTGTTCTTCTGTTTCTATCATAGCGTGTTCCTGTAGGAAACATAAATTTATAAACCTAAAAAAAACCATTCTGTTTTATTCCTGCAGAAGCCCTTTTAAAAGAGATGTTGTTTGTTATTATCTTTAGCTAATAAATATTATTATGGATTTTGGAAAAGTACCTGAAACAGAACTTGATAAGATAAATTTTAGTTTGCCAGCAGATTCTGAGCTTACGCTAAAAGTGCTAAAAGAGGCGCAGAAGCCTGAGTTTCCAGAGATTTATGTTGGTTGTGCAAAATGGGGGAGAAAGGAGTGGGTGGGCTTAATCTATCCCCAAAAAACCAAGGAAGTAAATTTCCTGGATGAATATGTTAAGCATTTTAACAGCATTGAACTGAATGCTGTTTTTTATCAAATGCCAAAAGCTGATCAGATTAGGACATGGAAGGAAAAAGCCGCCGTTGAGGGAAAGGATTTTAAATTCTTTCCAAAAATCAGCAGGACCATAAGTCATATTCGCCGCTTAAAAAATGCCGAGGAGGATACTACAAAGTATCTCGAAAGTATTTCTGAATTTGGCGAATTTCTTGGGCCTTGTTTTTTGCAATTGAGTGATAATTTCGGCCCTAAAAATTTCGACATTCTTCGGGAGTACCTGGAGCATTTACCGAAAGACTTTAACTTGTTTGTTGAAGTACGTCATCCCGATTGGTATAGCGATGCAGTTGCCCGGAAAGATTTTTTTGAACTCCTGTACAGTGTTAAAAAAGGTGCGGTTATTACCGATGCTTCGGGCCGACGTGATTGTGTACATATGGAACTTCCAACGCCGCAAGCTTTTATCCGATTTGTTGGGAACGGTTTGCATCCAACGGATTATAGCCGAATTGATGAATGGGTGGAGCGACTGGCCCAGTGGACAAACAAGGGCTTAAACTCAATCTACTTCTTTCTTCATCAACACGACGAAAAAGATACGCCTATTCTCGCTGATTATACAATAAAGAAATTAAATGAAAAGCTTGGGACGAAACTGGCTGAACCAAAATTCATATCTAAGTCAGATTCTCTGTTTTAAGAAAACAATATTTTTCTTTCAAGCTTAAACCCCTTAGTTTAGTAATCATTAATACTTACCTAAATATTTAAAATCATGAGCTTAAGATTAGGCGATACCGCACCAAATTTCAAGGCACAAACATCTATGGGCGAGATAGATTTTTATGAATATCTTGGAGATAGCTGGGCTGTTTTATTTTCTCACCCTGCAGATTATACCCCGGTTTGTACTACAGAATTAGGACGTACAGCGTCATTAAATGCTGAATTTGAAAAACGAAATGTAAAAGTACTTGCATTGAGCGTTGATCCGCTTGATAAACATCAGGGCTGGATTCAGGATATTAACGAGACTCAGGGAGTGGAAGTTAATTTTCCGATTATCGCCGACGAGGATAAAAAGGTATCCCAATTGTATGATATGATTCATCCTAATGCTTCCGAGTCAGCTACGGTACGTTCCTTATTTATTATAAGTCCTGATAAGAAAATTAAGCTAATTATTACTTATCCGGCTTCAACCGGCAGAAATTTTACGGAAATTTTAAGGGTGATTGATTCACTTCAACTAACAGCCAATTATAGCGTGGCTACACCGGCCGACTGGAAGGAAGGGGAGGATGTGGTTGTCGTTCCGGCAATAAAAACCGAAGATATTCCCGCTAAATTCCCGAAAGGACACAGAGTTGTAAAACCATATTTGCGTTATACGCCCCAGCCTAATAAATAATTTAAGGCAGTATTACGTTTTGAGCAGGTAATTGGTTGATTACCTGCTTTTTTTCTGAATTTCAAAATCTTCTTTCAAACCTGTTGATGTTATTGATGTTTAGCAGGTATGAATACTCAGAACATTAAGGATAAGATTTCTGTAATGCACGGTGACATTACAAAATTGGCAGTAGATGCTATTGTAAACGCAGCAAACTCGTCTTTACTTGGAGGAGGAGGTGTTGACGGAGCTATTCACAGAGCAGGGGGACAAAAAATTCTTGAGGAATGTAAGGAGATAATTGCCAGGCAGGGAAGTTGTCCTCCCGGCGAAGCAGTAATTACCACTGGGGGAAATCTTCCGGCGGAATACGTTATCCATACTGTCGGGCCGGTGTGGGAAGGCGGAAGTCATGAGGAAGCGGAAAAGCTTCGTAATTGCTATCGTAACTCTCTTGAACTTGCAGTAAAGCATGGAATCGAAACTATCGCATTTCCCAACATAAGTACGGGTGCTTATGGCTATCCTAAGACAGAGGCTGCAAAAATTGCTACCAACACGGTAAAAGAGTTTTTGTTAGAAAATGATCAGCTTCAAAAAGTTCATTTTATGTGCTACGACGAGGAAAACTTTAAGCT
Organism: uncultured Sphingobacteriaceae bacterium; assembly: GCA_946887045.1. The sequence continues at coordinate 32,256 of CAMPKC010000014.1, forward strand.
TTATACAGAGTTGTTAATGAAGCTTTAATCTGTTAATCCACTCACTCCGCCGGAAACAACAAATTTCATGGCAGCGCTTGCCGTCATATTTAAAGGTGTTACTCGCTCGGTTTTAACAATTACTAATTGGCCGGCAAATGAATAGGAGAAGGGTAGATAAACGGCTACTTCACCCGGGAGTTTTATTTTTTTAAGGTTTTTGTGAGTTACAAAACCAACTTGTTTTAATCCGGAGTCGTTAAGCTCTACCAATACAGGTTCGCTGAATTTTTTTTCATCCCCTACAAAGGCTTCTGTGAAATCTTTAATCGAAGAATAGAAAAAGTTTAATAGAGGAATGCGCTTTATCCAGCGGTTAAATGCCGCTTTGATAGGATCGGTAATGAAATTAGTTACTATTATTCCGACGATCATAATAATAACAATAACAGTCAATATACCCAGTCCGGGTATGTAAACAGGTTTCCCATGAGAATCAACAGCAATGGCATCACTCAGATTTAGGGCGTTATCTATTGATGAAAAAATCCAATAAATCAGAAAAATAGCGGCACCAAGAGGAACAACAACTAATACACCTTTAAAAAAGTAATTTAATAAGGCTCCAGCAATTTTTTTCATTATGCCGCAAAGGTAGTGCAAATGAATTAATGTGCAGATATGCAAATCTGAAAATGATTGTATTATTCATAAAAATATACTCTTTTCACCCGTTCTGAAATGCCGGTAAGCACTTCGTAAGGAATAGTTCCGATTTGCGCTGCTATATCTTCTACCCGGATTACATCGTTAAAAACAATCACTTCGTCGCCTTCATTGGCGGGTACACCTGTAATATCCAGCATGCACATATCCATACAGATATTTCCAATTGTTGGCACTTTTACGCCATTAATCAGCATTTTCCCGACGCCATTTCCCAGCTTGCGACTATATCCGTCGGCATAACCAATTTTTACCGTTGCCACCTTGCCACCATTAGGCATTATTCCCTTTCTGTTATACCCTACTGTGTCGCCGGGCTCTAAATCTTTGATTTGTGAAATGCTTGTTTTTAGGGTGGTAACCGTTTGTAGAGGTGATTTTTTGTTCCTGAATGAATTGTCTATCCCGTAAATGCCAATACCCAATCGTACCATGTCAAATTGCGCTTCAGGAATGCGGCTGATACCTGATGTATTTGAGATATGTCGTAAAAATTTATATCCAACGGCCGATTCTATTTTGTTTGTAATTTCCTTGAAAACGGATACTTGCTGATGAGTGAAGTCATCGGACTCTGGATCTTCACTTGCTACCAGATGCGAGAAAACGCTTTTGATAGTTATGGCGGGGCAGTTCTCTATCTCTTCTAATAAGAGAGGGATTTCGTTTGGTAAAAAACCTAATCGGTGCATGCCGGTATCCAGTTTAATATGCACAGGATAGCTTTCCTGATTTTTGCGGTTCAGGACTTCAATGAAGTCTTTCAGCACGCGGAAGCTATAAATCTCGGGTTCTAATGATTGTTCAATCATAACATCAAAGGCCATCAAATCCGGATTCATGACCATGATTGGCAGAGTGATGCCAGCCTTTCGAAGTGTTACGCCTTCATCGGCATAAGCCACAGCCAACCAGTCTATTTTATTAAACTGTAACAGGTTGGCTATTTCAAAGCTTCCGCTTCCGTAAGAAAAAGCTTTAACCATAACCATTAGTTTAACGCCTTTTTTTAATTGCGATTTATAGTAATTCAGGTTGTGTTCGAGCGCGTTCAAATTAATTTCGAGCATCGTTTCGTGTACTTTTTTGGCAAGTACCGTACTTACACGCTCGAAACCGAAGGCCCTCGCTCCTTTAATCAGAATGGTTTCGTTATAAAGTTTTAAGGTGTCCAGGTGTTGAATAAGTTCATCGGTATTTTTAAAAAATGACTTCTCCAGATTAAATATATCTGCATGCCTGGTAAGCTCCTCACCAACGCCGATTAAGCGGTCAACCTCTTTATTTTTAAGCAGTTTAGCAACCTGTTTGTAAAGTGATTCAGAATCGATTCCTGCTTCCGGGATGTCTGATAAGATGAGCGAACGTCGTAAATGCTGATTCTGCTGTTTAAGAAAATCGAGAGCAATAGCCAATGATGAGATGTCAGAGCTGTAGGAATCATCAATTATGGAACAGTTGTTTATCCCGTCTTTTAGCTCTAATCGCATTTTAATGGGATGGAGTTTTTCAAGCCTGATGTCAGCATCATGAGGCAGATATCCAAGTGCTAATATGGTGGCCCAACAGCAAATGGCATTTTCAACCGAAGCTGCATCAATAAAAGGGACAACGCATTGAACATCACGACCTTTATATGTTCCTCTGATAAACAGATATTTATCTTCCAAAACCTCATCGTCGATAAGACGCAGATCTGCTTCTTCATCCCATGACCAAGTAAACTTCTCCCTTCCGGGGATTTCGCCAGTGTATCCTTTAAGGTACTTCGGCGAGTAAATAAACAGGTCGGTGTTTTCGAAAAGCAAAAGCTTCTCCCTTATCTTTTCATCGCGATCAGTGAAACCCTCGTTATGGGCCTCTCCAATATTGGTTAACAATCCGATGGTTGGTTGAATAATTCTTGTCAGGTTAATCATTTCGCCGGTATGCGAAACCCCTGCTTCAAATATTGCCATAGAATGTTCGTCATTCATCTCCCAAACCGAAAGAGGAACTCCGATTTGGGAGTTATAACTCTTAGGGCTTCTGATAACGTTTTTTTCGGGCGCTAATAACTGGTACAGCCATTCTTTTACCACCGTTTTGCCATTACTTCCTGTAATTGCCATTACTGGGTAGTGATAGTGCGTTCTATGCCAGGCGGTAAGTTTGTGCAAAGCCTGCAAGGTATCGTCTACCAGCAGTATATTGACATCATTATATTTAGCGAATATTCCGGAATCATCCGAGATTATGAAATTTCTGATGCCCTGATCATATACATCCTGCAAGTATTCATGTCCATCCCGGCGACCCTTCAACGCAAAAAATAATGAATGTTCTATGTCGCTAAGCTTGCGACTATCGAACACCAGAGAACGAATGGTTGCTTCGGGTGCATTCAAAATCCCTTTGGCGTGAACTACTTCCTTAATTTCTGTAACCTGGTATAGGGGATGCGACATATCGCCTAATTTCTATAAATTTTTAGGATTTGAATGATATTTTTACGAATTGATCAAGAAAAAAATGGAATTCGAAAAAGCTGTAAAAAAAGTACTGGACAAAAGAACTGCGCTGGCCAAACTCGAGCATTACTGTGCTTACCAGGAACGTTCGCAGCAGGAGGTACGTGATAAGCTTTATAGTTATGGGCTCCATTCTGCGGAAGTTGAAGATGTGATATGTGATTTAATAAGTGCGAATTTTTTGAATGAAGAAAGATTCGCAATTGCTTATACACTGGGGAAATTCAGGATTAAACAATGGGGGAAGATCAAAATTAAACAGGGACTTAAGCTAAAAAGGGTAGGAGATAACCTGATAAAAAAGGCGTTGCTTCAGATCAATTATGATGATTATGAAGCGGCGTTAAAGGCTTTGTTGGAGAAGAAGGATGCTTTACTTAAAGAAAAAGATGCATTTAAACGCCGTCAGAAACTTATTTTGTATGGAATATCTAAGGGCTATGAACGAGATATGATTTTTGATTGCCTGAATTCCAGTGGTTTATTAGAAAAGTGAAAAAAAAGTTCAATATTTTATTGACAAGGAAGCTTTTCTGTCTATATTTGCACACACAAAAAACGGTAACATTCTTTAGAAAGCCAACGTTCAATGTGAATACCAACGCGAAAGTAGCTCAGTTGGTAGAGCACGACCTTGCCAAGGTCGGGGTCGCGAGTTCGAATCTCGTCTTTCGCTCCAGAATCCCTTTCTACCAGGAAGGGATTTAATGTTGAAAAAGGTTCTCAAAACCTGCTGAAGTGGTGGAACTGGTAGACACGCAGGACTTAAAATCCTGTGACCCTTAAAGGTCGTGCGGGTTCGATTCCCGCCTTCAGTACTGGACGGGAAAGAGTTGAAAAATCAATTTCTTTCCCGTTTTTATTTGCACGTAACTTGCGGATCCCGGGTCAAGATGGATCATGTAAATCCAATTTCTTAAATCCATTTCGCGAGATCCAGCCTAATACAAAACATACGATAATTAAAGGCAAAAGCATTTTTAGCAAGGAAAACTCCTGCTTCACCTCAAGTTTTTCTACCTTAATGCTGCTCCAGTCTACGCTATTAACCGGCCGATTGGCAAATATTCGTTCGTAGAAAAAGAGCCGCTTTTTTTCGTGAAAGGCTTGCGTGCTGTCTAAAAAAAGCAGATGGTTTTTTAGATCCGTTTGAGACAGACTATTCAGCGCCAGCTGTGTATGCAACACCGGAAGAAAAAGGGCGATTGTGCGGGTTTTATTTTCTCTTAACCGGAGTTTCTCCCGCAACTCAGTAGATTGCTTAAGTGATTCATCATCTCCCATCTGGTGCATGGCATAGTACCATAACCAGCTAAACTGCTTGTCCGGCAACGGATACTTTTTAAATTGCGGATAGTGCGAATAGAATTTATTCATGGTGATGCTCTTTTCCATATCCCATTTTTCGTGGTAACCTTGTCTTTGTTTTACAACCGTGTGCAAAGCTTCCGGAACAGGATAACCGTTAGAGATGTAGCCGTTAACTATTGCCGGGCTCAGAATTATAAGCACTACCCAGAGCGCCGATAATGCTACAGCATTGAAAGCAGAGCTCTTTCGCCATGATACCACCCATAAGCACAACGTAAACCAGAATAAATGGTAGCATGCAAATAATAAAACGGTAGCCAGCAGAGATTTGTTCAAAGGAATAGAGAGGATGACCACAGCTAGTAGCAATAGGAACGCAGTAGCAATGTAAATCAAACCCACCCGAACAACTAGTTTGTTCCAAATAGTACGCAATGGCGCAGGCGATTGAAATTGAATCATTCGCCATGTGCCTCCTTCTTTTTCCTCCGACAATAAATTAAAAGTAAAGGCGATTATAAGCAAGGGGAAAAGGTAGATCATCACAAACCCCAGGTCCATATTACCCAGCAGCAGATTTGCAGGATTGTTTAAATCGGTGTCCCACTTTTGATTTTCCAGGTTCCGGATAGTAACACTCTGAATAGATATGTTCACGTCGCGCTGGCCGATTGAGATGCCGGCTAAAGGTTCTGAAGTGTTTACCAGAGAAAACTTGAGGTAGTAGAGTAGCAGCCCCAGATCGTCCTTAAAAAAGTTTACATAATTGGCTGTGTATTCCTTTTGAAATACTTCAGCATTCTTTGCAGCTTCTTCCTGCTGTCGTAAAAATTGTTTTCCAATAAACACACTCAGCACGCCGCTAAGAAGAATAAAGCTCAGACCTATTATTGTAGCTCCTGAGCGAATGAATTGTTTGAAAGCTAGCTTGACCATGTTAAAGAGATTTAAACTTTTTTGTGATTGTAAAGAGTAAGACGATTGGAAAAATTAGCCAGAACATTAAGGCAGCTATTGAAAGCCACTCATTCTTCAATACAAACTTTGTAGTATTGAATTGATATTTAAAATCGGGCATGTCTTCCCAGTGTTGCCGGCTTATAGAATAGGGCTTGTCGTGGTCGCCCTGTTTTTTATTGCTTATGTGATCCATTTGCAGCTTATTCATCCGTTGCGCAAGGCTGTATCTGAAAGTTTCAGCTTGCTCCTGGAAATCCGCATACGACTCAAAATCCGACCCTGTCAGCGCCATCGATAGATTTTTGATAGCGATATATGGGTTGATGAAGGAAGAGTAGCGATTGAAGCTGTTTTGTTGCCTGTACCGGTCAAGCAACCCGTTCCGGTGAAAGTTGTAGATCTCAGAGCTGATTTGTTCTCCCTTATACATTAGAAAACCGGCATAATTGAAAGGTAACTGAGATACACTGTCAACCGCATATTTATTGAGCAGTGAATCTTTTATAGCTTTAAATTTAGGGTCGCCCGGGTTGTGCCGGTCTCCATCCTTTTTCAGATCGTGCTCCAGTGCAGCTTCGAATGCAGCTTTTGAAGGGGTAGGGTAGCTGTATGCCCCGAGTGCCTGCGCTCCCCGCGGGATAACAAGGATTGTGAAAATCCATATTCCGGTGAGTGTAGTCAGCGCTCCTTTAGAAGTTTTGCTTAACGCAGATATTAACACTTTTATAAGTGACCAACCTACAAAATAAACCATATAGGAGAGAAGTAAAAGCAGCAGTCTGATTGTATCATCACTGTTTTCCTGAAAGCCGGTTAAACCCATCCATAGCAAAACGGTTATGAGTATCACCGGTAAATAGAGCAGCAGTGCCATTGCTGTAATTCCGAGCGTTTTTCCCAAAACCAATTCCTGCCAGCTAACTCCTTGTGAGAGGATTATTTTTAATGTGCTGCTTTCTTTCATAGCCGCTACTGCATTAAATCCCATAAAGATTAGAAAGAGCGGCACCAGAAGCTGTAAAATCATAGCAATACTCATCTCGCCAAAGCGGAGTATGCCGGTAGAAAGACTTGCCTCAGAAAAGTTAACGGTATTTTGCTTGTGAGCCTCCAGAAACAATGACACACCGGTAAAGCTTTCCATACCAAAATCAAAAAAGCTTAAAGGATGTTTTGGCCGGAAAGCAAAATAGCCGTAATGAGCCATACGGTGCGGATGTTTGTCGGGATTACTAACCCATTGTTTTCGTATCAGCTTTTGGTAATTTGAACGGAGCTCGTGTTGTTGTTGGTAGTTATCCCATCCCAGGAATGTGGACATGAGTAATAGCATGCTCAGCGTTGCAATAAGCCAGCGTGTGGCTTTGTTCTTAAGGAGAGTTTTGAAAAACTGCTCCGAGATAATCAGAATTATTCGTTTTCGCATCGTATTTTCTTAAAAGCTGTAACTGGCAGTGGCTATAAAATTCCTCGGTGCACCCGGGAACAGACGCAAATAATTTTGAGCGCCTATCCAATACGTTTTTCCTGTTATATTATTGACATTAGCAGCTATACGAACATTGCTTTTGCTCGGCTTATAATAGATAGCAGCATCAAATAATGTGTATGCCGGTACCTTGAAAGAGCGGGTGAACCAGGGAACTTTATCTCCGCTATATTGAACTCCAAAGCCTACACCGAGGTCTTGCAGAACTTTTCCTCTGTTGAAATTATACCGAGTCCATAGGTTAGCGCTTTTGAAAGGAGTATTCTCTTTTCTTTGTCCTATGAGTTCGGCATTAGCATCTTTTACAATTTTTGCGTCGATATGGCTGTAAGAGGCGTTGATTTGCCAGTTTGGTAGAATGTAACCTGCTATGTCGAGTTCAAACCCGCGACTCCTGTCAGCGCCTCTGGTAACCAGCGAATCCGGGAATTGAGGCAGATTAGCATTCATCAGGATGTTTTTCTGATTGATCTCATAAACCGCCGCATTCAGTTCAAGGTGCTGATTAAACCATGATGACTTTACACCAAGTTCTTTCAGGTTACTTTTTAGGGGTTCAAACCGGTTGGCTGACCTTGCTGCCCCGAAGAAAGCTCCTGTACTGGGCATTAATGACACAGTGTTAGACTGAGGTTGAAATCCTTCCAGGTAGGTAGCATAAACACTTGCATCAGCTGTAAGTGAATAACTTAAACCAGCTCTCGGAAGCAGTGCCATTTGGGTGAACGCTAATTCTTTTGAAGTATCATAATTGGTGATGTCTTTGAACCATTCCTGGCGGAGGCTCAGCAAGACTGTGAGTTTTTGCCAGGTTAGCTGCTCCTGAATATATACTGCTTTGTTGGTAGTTAAAGCCGACGGAAGTTCGGTTCTGACATTCAGGTTATAATCATTTAAGTTTCTAACAGTGTTCGCAGGATTGGCAAGATTGAAATGTGAAACGTTTGGCTTCGGTAAGGCTACACCGTCAACAGTAATTGTTTGATAGTTAGCAGCATTAGCTTTAACAAAAGAACCGGCCACGGTTCCGTCCTTCAATAAATAACCCCTTGCGGAGTTCTGACCGCCTCCTTTAAGTTTTTCCCAGTACTGAAGGTCGTAACCTACCAGTAATTTATGTTTAGCAGCTCCGGTAGCAAAATCCAGATTGAAATATGAGTTCAGGTTATCTGTATTCCAAAACTGCTTGCGCTGTATAAACTGCATAGCGGCCAACGAAGAAACCGGGTTTCCCTCAATATCAGGAGCAAAGGCATTGGTTGTACGATGCTCTTGCAGGTCTTCGGTCCAGGTTTGTTTCATATAAGATGTAGAGAATGAAAGCATGCGGTTGAACTTATGAGAGAGGTTTCCCATCAGCATCAATTCCTTTGAACGAAAAAAATCATTTGAAGCACCCAGGTTTGAACTGATTGGCGTACTGTTGAGGTTTGTTACTCCCGCCACGGCACCAAAAATCGGCTGCCCGCGGTCGAGATTACCATTCATATTACTTAATATCATTTCTACACCAAGAGCCGTTTTATCATTAGGGATGTATGACAGTGACGGAGAAATCAGGAAAGATTTGGTACCTACAAAATCACGATAGCTTCTGGCTTCCTGGTAAGCTCCGTTAACCCGGTATAATAGCGTGGTGTCTTTGTTCAGCGGGCCAGTGAAGTCAAGTGCGCCGCGCAAAGTACTGAAGCTTCCTGCGCTCATGCTGATTTCTTTTCTGCTGACGGCCAAGGGCTTTTTCGTTACGAGGTTGATGCTGCCGCCGGGGTCCACCGATGCGAAGGTTGCGCTTGCCGGTCCTTTAATCACCTCAATTCTTTCGATATTAGTTGTTAATGGCTGAAGGAAGTAGTATTGCCTTGTACGCATCCCGTTGACAATCTGACCTTCCTCATTCTGGCTTATTCCACGGATAGCATATTGATTGTAAAAGCTGGAGGGGATTACACCGCTGCTTATTTTAACGGCATCTGTTAATTGAAATGCCTGCCGGTCCTCAACCAATTCTTTCGTGATTGTAGATATGGATTGAGGGATATATCTGTTTAGCGTTGCCGTTTTAGTGGCCCCGAACGAATAATCGCTGTTGTATTTCTTTGAGCTTCTGCCGATAACTTCTACTGTTTGTAAATGATTAGCCTGACTAAGCAACCGGATGAGGATTGTGTCCATTCCCTCGCTTACATCCGATGTTTTCAGGTAACTTTCAAAAGCGAAGTGACTAATCGAAATGGTATAAGTACCCTTGCTTATTTGCGGTATCTGGAATTTTCCGAGTTCACTTGTTTTTGTTGTATGAGAAAACGTTTTGTTTTTAACGATTACTGTTGCATCGGCAACCGGCTCACCATTTTCAGTCGTTACTTTTCCTTCAATAGCTTGTTGCGAAAAAGCTGCAATGCTTAGTACTAGCAGGATAATAAAAGTTGATATAAATTTCATGTGAGTGTGCTAAATGGTTTCGAGATATAGGTTTTGTAATTCACTGGCTGTAACTGATGCTGCGTTCAGGGTGTGGACAAGGGAACCAGCTTTCATAATTCCAATTCTTGAGCCGATATTTACGGCATTGAAGATGTCGTGGGTAGCCATTAAAATTGATTTTCCCTCAGCCGCAAGCTGTTTAACAATAGCGGTGAACTCGGCGGTAGCCTTAGGGTCAAGGCCACTGGTGGGTTCATCCATTACAATTCCATCGGCATTTTTTGCTAATGCTATTGCAATTCCTACTTTTTGTCGCATCCCTTTAGAATAGTTTTCCAGCAGCTTATGATGAGCATCTTCAGCCAGTCCTGCTTTTGTTAAGTAAGCAGAAAGTTCCCGGCGGTCGTAATTAAATCCTGCCAGCTTGCTGAAGTACTGAAGGTTTTCGATGCCGCTTAGATTTCCGTAAAGCATCACCACTTCAGGGATGTAGGCCAGATGCTTTTTAGCAGTCTTGGAATTCAGGGAAATCTCAAGGTCGTTTACTCTTGCCGAACCCGATGTGGCCTGTAAGAAACCTAGAAACAAATTAATAGTTGTGGTTTTGCCGGCGCCGTTTTGCCCGAGCAAACAGAATACTTCACCCCTTGAAACGGTTAGATCCAAACCGTTCAAGGCAGTGTGCTCACCAAAGCGTTTGGTGAGACCAATGGCCTGTAACATAATAAATTAAATTATAAAATGAGTGAAAATACAGGACATAATCCTGCAAGAAATTTGAAGAAAAAAATTAAATAAGAGAAGGAGGACCCCGGTCGGAATAACTAAGTCCTATAGAAGTTACCGATCTGCTTTGGTAGAGATCAAAATACTGAGTAGAGTCAGATGTTTTTTGTGAAATAATGAAAGGTTCGGTAGTGAATGAGTCTTTAGCAAAGTGGTAATCACATATATCACATTGCTGACTTTTCGAGCCTAACTCAATTTTTGTCCTGTGATTGTCGCTTGAGTCGTGATCGTGAGTGTGAGAAAGCTTTGTGCCCTGAATAAAAAATAATACCAGCAGCAAGAAGTATGCAGCCAGTTGCTTTTTTTGTATGGGTTTATTCCTAATCACGGGTCAAAAGTAATTGAATTTTCTTTTTGCCGGTATTTTTTTTATGAATTCTAAATTAAAAGGAATTTACTCTTTACCGTTTTTATTTCCAGATAACTTGCTTGATCTGGGCAAACTGGCAAAAGGCACTGAATATCCAGGATCGTTTTTGAGACAGCTTATAAGCTTTTTGTAGTGCAGGTATTTGACAATGTGCGCTACCAAATAGGTACCACTTTCGAGCCACCCAATCACTTTTAAAGGAACAGAAGAGAATACCTTACAATCCTGTCCATTCAAAGATTTGATAATAGCTGATTGCAGTTTTCTGCCTTTCCAGGTCATGTCAATTTCAAAACTGCCTCTTGCTTTAAGCCCTTTAACACGACCTTCAGCACAGGCATCGGGCAATGCTGGTAGTAATTAATAAAGTTAAAATGACTTTGTAAAATCCACTGATTTCATGCGTGCTTTTCTTGTTTAAAATCTAAGGTTTCTGCCTGCTTAATCATTGTCTCGCGAGATTGAAAAATAGGAGTGTATATGCGTTTTGGCGATGATATGATGGTTTTAGTTAACATTTTTCCTTTAGATAGAAACATTTGATCTGTTATGACTCATCGCTCCAGGGTAAATTTGGATACTAACAATTAGTTAAGGAGACCAAAAAGGGAAATTCAATTTGCAGCTTTAATAAGCGCGCCAATAAGTAGAAGTAAATAGAGAGATAAAAGCATCGTTAATCTTAATTAATACGGTCCAGGCTTTCACAATATTTTATACCATCGTTCGCAGCATTTGAGACCTCTGTTTTAGAATAATATAAAATTAGCTTTTCATTTTAATTTAAATATCGATTACTGTTATATGAACCGATTGCTGTTGCTCAGCTTGCTGTGCGTCTCTACTGTAAATGTTTTACTCGCAAAGCCTTTGTCCTATATTAAGGAAAAAGATGGGGTTACTGTTTTCACAGACCCATTAATTACAGGAAAAAGTAATACGGTTAAACTGGAAGTTGTAGCAGATAATATTATACGGGTTATTGCTACACCAGGAAAAGAAAAGCCGGTAAAGAAAAGCCTCGTTACCGTATATACCCAAAAAACGGATTTAGTTTGGGATGTTACATCTTCAACAGAAAGCCTTATACTGAAAACAAAGAAACTTATCGCTACTGTTAATCTGAAAACCGGAGTCGTAGACTTTCAGGATATTCAGGGCAGAAAAATCCTCGGAGAAAAACAGGTAGGCGGAAGGAGTTTTCAGCCTGTCGTGTTTGATGGCAAACGTCAATACAACATTGTTCAAACATTTCAAAGTACCAGTGACGATGCCTGGTATGGCTTGGGGCAGCATCAGGATGGTGTATTTAACTATAAAGGACAACAGGTTAATTTTTTTCAAAATAATACGGAAGTTGCTGTTCCTTTTTTAATCTCCAACAAAAATTATGGTATCCTTTGGGATAATTATTCGCTTACAACCGCAGGTGATATCAGACCATTCCACCAACTTTCTTCACTAAAGCTTTTTTCCAAAAAGGTTGAGCCAGGATGGCTTAATGCTTCTTATGCTAACGATAAGAATAAACCCGGACAAGTCATTTGTGAGCGCGCCGAATCTAGTATTAATATGGAGTTTTTGGGCGAATCAAAGATTCAGCTTCCGAAAGAGTTCACACCGGGAACAGGCATAGTAACCTGGGAAGGTTCGCTTGCGAGTCACCTTTCAGGACTACACCAGTTCAAGTTCATATTTGGTGGTACCATTAAAGTCTGGGCAAATGGTAAACTAGTTCTTGACCGTTGGCGCAAAGCCTGGAATCCCGCTCCCGCACTGCTTCCTCTACACCTGAAAAGTGGTGAGAAAATCCCTGTCCGCATTGAGTGGACACCTGAAGGAGATTCCTATCTGTCATTGAAATGGCAGGAGCCACTTTCAGAGGAGCAAAGGAATGCCTTTAGCTTTAGCTCGGAAGCCGGCCAGCAAGTAGATTATTATTTCATACATGGTAAAAATATGGACGAGGTGATTGGCGGGTACAGAGAACTAACAGGGAAGGCCGTTATCGTTCCCAAATGGGCATTGGGTTTTTGGCAAAGCCGTGAGCGATACAAAACTCAGGAAGAAATCCTGTCTACAGTTGCCGAATTCAGAAAACGAAGAATACCGCTTGACAATATTGTGTTGGACTGGAACTATTGGAGAGAAGCCGAGTGGGGAAGCCAGGAGTTTGATGAAACCCGGTTCCCTGCACCTGATAGTATGATAAGTATTCTGCACAAAAAATATAATACGCAGATTATGATTTCGGTATGGCCGAAATTCTATGAAGGCATTCCAAGTTATAATGAATTTGATAAGAAAAACTGGCTGTATAAAAGAAGTATAGCCGACAGAGAAAGGGACTGGATTGGCAAAGGATATATTTCCACTTTTTATGACGCCTTCAACGAAAATGCACGAAAAGGGTTTTGGAACCTGATCAATAACAAAATTTATAGCAAGGGAATAGATGCCTGGTGGATGGATGCAAGTGAACCAGATATCGTGTCAAATGTCTCTCCTGAGCAGAGAAAATTGCAAATGACACCGACTGCTTTAGGAAGCGCTGCAGAATATCTGAATGCTTATCCTTTGCAAAATGCAAAAGGTATTTATGAGGGACAACGTTCAACAGATCCTGACAAGCGGGTATTTCTTTTAACCCGTTCAGGCTTTGCTGGCTCACAGCGTTATGCGGCAGCTATCTGGAGCGGAGATATTGGTTCGACCTGGCATGATATGAAAACCCAGATATCGGCCGGACTTAATTTTTCTATGTCCGGACTTCCGTATTGGACTATGGATATCGGCGGCTTTGTGGTGCCGGAAAAATTTGAAAAACCAAATGCAGAAGATCTGGAGGAGTGGAGAGAGCTGATCACACGGTGGTCACAGTTTGGAGCCTTTGTTCCTTTGTTCCGCTCCCATGGACAGTTCCCTAGTCGTGAGGTGTTTAATACTGCACCCGAGACCCATCCCGCTTATCAAAGCTTTCTTTATTACGACAAATTACGCTATCGCTTAATGCCTTATATCTATTCGCTTGCCGGTGCCGCTTATCATGATAACTCTACGATTATGCGCGGACTACCGATGGACTTTGGTACAGATACGGCAGTGTTAAACATTGGTGATCAGTATATGTTCGGTTCTTCATTGCTGATAAACCCTGTTTATGAGCATAAGCAAACCAGGCGACAATTGTATTTGCCAAAATGTGCAGGCTGGTATGATCTATATACCGGAAAATGGCATGCGGGTTCGCAAAAGCTTATCGCTGATGCCCCTTACGAACGAATGCCTGTGTTTGTAAAAGCAGGTTCAATCATACCTTTCGGTCCCGAGTTGCAATACACTGCAGAAAAACTTGCCGATACAATTACTCTTAATATTTACACCGGAGCTGATGCCTCATTCAATCTGTATGAAGATGAAGGAACCAATTACAACTACGAAAAAGGTGCTTTTGCCACCATCCCGATAAGTTATAATGAAGCAAGCAAAACAGTTACCATTGGCGCCCGTAAGGGCTCGTTCAACGGAATGTTGCAGAAGCGAATGTTTCGTATTAACCTGATTACGCCCAACAAAAGCAGACGTTTGGATTTTGATGCGAAGGGCGATAAGGAGATATTCTATACCGGTGAAAAACTAATTACAAAAATGTAACCAAATTAAATAAACATAATATGATTCTAACTAAAACTATTCGTTTGCGATTATTGCTGCTCTGGGGAAGTCTCTCCGTACTCCTATTCAGCACAAATACTTATGCACAGACAAGAAGGATTAGCGGTTCAGTTATAGAACAGCGAACCTCGGATCCGGTACCGGGGGCTGTTGTTACTGTAAAAAGCACAAAACGAGCCACAATTACGGATGCATCGGGTATGTTTACTATCGAGGCCTCAACCGGTGATGTACTGGAGGTAGCAATGCTGGGGTTTCAGAAAACTGAAGTAGTTGTTGGTAGCAGCAATTCTGTAAAAGTGAAACTAACTGAAAGCTTTTCACAGTTAGCAGAAGTAGTAGTTAACATTGGCTATGGTACGGCAAAGAAAAAGGACCTTACTGGAGCCATAAGTTCCATTACAGGGGAGGATCTGAGAAAAACACAGCCTGTGACATTCGAGCAAGCACTACAAGGTAAAGTTCCTGGAGTCGTTGTTCAGCAGGCATCTGGGCAGCCAGGAGGGGCCGTTTCGGTGCAGATCCGCGGGATAACGTCTTTTGGCGGTGGTGAACCAATGTACGTAATTGATGGTGTGATTGTGAGCAGCGCCGGTTCTGTAGGTACTGCAACATTAGTAGGTAATGGACCAAATGCACCCGGTAATAACCCTTTGGCCGGCATTAATCCTTCCGATATTGAATCGGTTGATGTGTTAAAGGATGCATCCGCTACCGCTATCTATGGTTCACAGGCTACAAACGGCGTGATTGTAATTACCACCAAAAGAGGAAAGGGGGCTACGCCCAGCATTTCTTATGAGGGCTATTCCGGCTTTCAGCAATTGCCAGCTAAGGTTCCGGTGATGAATTTGCGGGAATTTGCAACATTTATAAACGCCAGGAATACTGGTTTTGGCTGGGGCTTCGATAACAGGGAAGAATTTGTTAACCCTAACTATTTAGGCGAAGGTACCGACTGGCAGGATGTGATGTTTAGAAATGCAATGCAGTCCAATCATTCCCTTACTTTAAGTGGAGCTGATGCCAGGACAAATTACCTTCTTTCTGGTTCCTATTTTAACCAGAATGGGATTGCCATCGGTTCTAATTTTAAGAGAGCTTCTTTCAGGCTTAATCTTGATAACAAGACTACCGACTGGTTGAAAATTGGAACCAGCCTTCAATATGCGAATATTAAGGATAAAGTAACTACAAGCACTTCAAATGTTATCAGCACTGCGCTAAGCCAGACCCCCGATATTGCCGCTAGCAATCCTGATGGAAGCTGGGGCGGGGCCTATAACCCGGATGGCTGGGTGAACGCTATAGTAAACCCTTTTGCTATAGCCATGATCAATAAAGACGAAGCGGTACGAAACCAGGTATTCAGTAACACCTATGCAGAGGTATCTTTTACCAAAGGCCTGGTATTGAGAAATGAATTCTCTGCGAATTATTCCAGCGCCAACCAGGATCGCTTTTTTCCGACTTATACATTTGGGCGGATAGTAAATACGAATAACAGCGCTTCACTTAATTCCTCTCAAAATTTGAGTACTACTATACGAAACTACCTGACCTATTCGCATGTATTTAAAACCAAATACAATGTGAATGTAATGACTGGGCACGAGGCGCAGTTGAGCCGGGGCGAGAGCGCAAGCGCTAGCCGTAATACCTTCCCATCAAATAATGTTCAGGCTGTTAGTAGTGGAGACCCTCTTACGGCTGAAAATACCGGTACAAAAAATCACAATTCTCAGGAATCGTATTTTGGCCGTTTAAATCTGGGGCTTAGCGACAAATACCAGCTTACAGGTAACCTGCGTTTCGACGGTACTTCGAAATTTGATCCTTCAGACCGTTGGATAACCACTTACTCGGGGGCTTTTGCATGGAAACTCCATAATGAGGAGTTTCTGAAAGGAGTAAAGAGCATCAATGAACTGAAATTGCGTGTAGGCTATGGTTTAACGAATAACCAGAACGTAAGGGATTATGCCTATACGGCTACGCTTGGAACACAGGCCACCGCCTTATCAGGTATTGCCCAGCTTACCGAAAACGTTGCCAACAAAAAGGCAAAATGGGAAACTACTAAAAATGTTAACATTGGTTTAGATGGTAATATGTTTAACTGGCGCCTCAATTTCGGTGTTGATGTGTATAACCGCCGTACAGACGACCTTTTGATGCAGGTGCCTTTGCCAGTGTATTCAGGAACTGCTATCGGATATTCTCCAGGGTCCTTAGCCGCTCCCTATGTAAATGTGGGGTCGATGAACAACAAAGGTATCGAGTTCAGGATAGGATCTACCAATATCAAGAGTAAGAACTTTACCTGGAGAACCGATGTGAACATGTCGCATAATATCAATAAAGTTTTGAAACTGAATTCCGAGGGCGCATCATTAAACGGGCGGTATAGTAAAACGGTTGTAGGCAGGTCAATAGGTGAATTTTATGGCTATATGATCGATGGAGGTGTTTATGCCACTTTAGAGGAGCTTGAAGATCATCCCATCGTGGTCAGAAACGGCGAAAAACAGAAAATTGGTCCTAACGGCGGTAAAATTTGGTTAGGCGATCTGAAGTTTAAGGATAAGAACGGGGATGGTATCATTGATGAAGACGACCAGTATTTTCTTGGATCGCCAATGCCTAAGTTTCAAATGGGTTTAGGCAATAGCGTTACTTACAAAAATTTCGATTTCTACGTCTTTCTCAATGCCAATATCGGGAACAAAGTATTTAATCAAATGCGCGTTCAGGGGGAAAATCCCGGTACAAGTTTCGGATACCTGAAAAACCTTAACAACTTTGCGAAGTTCGAAAAGACTGATCCATCCTTACCTGACATAAACCCCAATAGGTTATATGATCCTCAAAATCCAACAGACAGGGAAATACTTAATAACTATTATGTAACTAACCCTACTACAAGGATCCCAGGTATAAGAAATGACAATACCAATGATAATAACAGGTTTTCAGACAGATATATCGAAGATGGTTCTTACCTGAAATGTAAAACAATTGTATTAGGCTACACGCTTCCTGGTAAACTGACCGATAAAGCTCATATCAATTCTTTGAGACTTTATGTAAACGTATCTAATGCCTTTGTGATCACCAAATACTCGGGCATGGATCCTGAAATTGGATCATGGGACCCCTTAAATGCAGGTGTTGATGGAGGGTATTATCCTCAGCCTCGAGTATTCACATTTGGCGCCAATATTAAATTAACCAAATAGTCATCTGTCAATAAGATTAATTATGAAGTCAATAACAAAAATATTTATCTCATCTCTTTGTGCTGTCCAGTTGCTGGTAGGTTGTTCAAAAGACTTTCTGGACAGGCCGCCTTTAACAAGCATAAGTGTTGACAATTTTTATCAGACCCCAGAAGATCTGCGACTGGCAACTGCTGCTTTATATGCCGGCAAACCATGGGCCGACTGGAATTATACGTGTTATTTACCGGTAGGAGAGGTGCTTAGCGGTAATATGGTGCTAGGCTATTGGGGCGATGCCGTGCAATTGAACAATTTTGCTGTTACAGGTTTGAATGGTATTATGAACGCAAACTGGGCGGCGATGTACAGGGTTATTGCTCAGTGTAACGCAACGATCAATGCCATAGAAAAGAAAGCGCTTGCTTCCATTCCTGCTGCAAATAAGAACGCGGCTATTGCCGAAGCAAAATTTATACGGGGCTTTGCGTATTATAACCTGGCTGTTTTATGGGGAGCCGTTCCGGTGATAGAAGATAATGAGACGCTTGTTTCTTCACCTTTGCTTAACAGAATTAAAGTAGAGGATGTTTACCAGTTTGTGACCAATGATTTAACCTTTGCGGCACAGCACCTACCGGCAAAAGATGCGACCGGAAGGCTAACCACCTGGTCGGCACAGGGTATGTTGGGCAAGGTATACCTAACCCGCTCGGGTCTGAATCAAAGTGGGGGTATGCGCAACCAGGCACTTTTAGACAGCGCAGTAAAATATGCCGGTAATGTGTGTAAAAAAAGCGGACTGGAATTGCTTTCAAATTATGCCGATCTGTTTAAAACCCAATTTAACGACAATCCGGAATCTTTATTCGCATTGCAATGGGTTGCTGGTGGTGGCTGGTTAGAGGGAAATATGTTGCAGATCTATTCTCCCGGAGGTGCCGAAATATCCGCCAATGGGTCTGCGGGTTGGTTTGGTATACGTCCTACTATGGATATGTATAAGCAGTACGATTCGAAAGATTCAATCAGGCGTAAAGCAACCTTTATGCTGAACGGTGATTATTACCCTGAACTGAATTCTGCAGGCGGAGGCTTTACGTTCAAATCGAATTCCGGCCTGAAGAAGCATATTATAGGTACGAACAAAGACAACAATTCACCTAAAATGAACCTGACCGGATCTGCCGAACATAATTCATTATTAAGGCTTGCTGATGTGTACCTAATCTATGCCGAAGCAATACTTGGTAACAGCAGTTCCACAACTAACGCTGACGCTCTTTTGTACTTCAATAAGGTGCGTAAGAGAGCTGGCCTTCAAGAACTGAGCTCATTGAATATGGATATCCTGATTAAAGAAAGAAGGGTTGAGCTTGCCGGCGAAGGACAGTATTGGATTGACCTGGTAAGACTTTCATACTACAATTCGGCAAAGGCTATACAATTGCTTGGTGATGACGGTACTGACACGGCGATTACTAAACGGGTTCCGTTCACCTATAGTAGTAATGGGGTTGTAACACCAGAGAGTCCGTTCGGAGAAATAGCGCCGCCTACTATCGGTACGTTTACTTTCCCTCTTCCATCTGCCGAAATTACGGCGAACCCGAAACTGTTAGAGGCACCAGTATCCTATTATTAATCCAAATTATTTATTCTTTGAATAATAAAATATGAAAAAGCTGCTATACAAGACTAATAACTATTTATTACTTGTTTTACTTGCAACAACAATATTCTTTTTACAACAGAGCTGTAAAAAAGATGAATCATCGTCTGCAGCACCTGTTATTACCGGCGTACGCTACTATGTAGCCAGCCCGGGCGACTCACTTATAACTTCAGTGGGTACTGGGAAATGGGTGGTTATTTCTGGCCGTAATTTAAAAGGCGCTCTTCAAATTTATTTTGATGGCGTAAAGGGCACTTTTACTGAAAGCTTGTTTTCTGATACCAGTGCAATAGTATTAATGCCTTCAGTGATTTCCTTTCCTTTGGTAGAAGATTCTCAGCTTAATACCATACGTTACGTAACTACGCATGGAGAAACCACGTTTTCATTTCCTATTGTAGCTCCAGCACCTACAATTTCAGGAATCTCTAACGAAAGTGCCAACCCCGGCGATTCTGTGAAAATTAATGGATTTAACTTTTTCTTTATTAAGAATGTTAAATATGCGGGCGTAGACATTACCAATTATAAGGGAGCCGATGATGGGACCTCTATTAGTTTGGTGGTGCCTCAAGATGCCACAGTCGGACCTGTTACCGTTACTACAAATTCAGGAACAGTAACCACAGTTTACAATGTGCATGATTACGTTACCGGGGTATTGAATAATAATGATGGTATAAACAAATATGCCTGGGGGGTAGCAACATCTGATAATTCAGTTGATTTTCCAGGAAACAACGGAAAGTATAGTGTGTTTAATGTTTCGAATTTGGGGGCACCGAATACTAATTGGTGGGAGCGGTCAATCAACCTGAACGCAGGACAATGGATACCAGTGGACAAATTGCAGGATACATTAGGTAACTATGCGGTTAAATTCGAAATTTTTGTTAAAAAGCCTTGGGTTAACGGCTCCATCCAAATCGTGAAGGACTATAGTTGGGCTTATACTGCTCTTTATCGTCCATGGAAAAATAGCGATGGTTCGATTGTTCCGTTTACAACAAAAGGATGGCAAACCGTTACGATTCCATTGTCGGATTTTGTAACAGACAAGGGCATGCCTGCTTCAAAATTGACGGATGTAGTAGGCGCAAGTGGAGCTGGCGGTACAATGATTGGGTTTATAAATGATGGCTCAACCATAGTTGCCAATTTCGAAGCCGCTATCGATAATATAAGGGTAGTGAAATTTAAATAACCACCTAAACAGGGCCATTAATTAAAGGCCCTGTTTTTTAAACTGTTTAAGATGCGAAAGTAGAGGTGTTCACAGCTCAGTTGCACTAAAGGTAAACGAGGTTGGAACTAGAGCACATCCACTTAATAATCTTGATTGATTTCAATTAATTGGTTTCCAGGCTGTTGTAGCGCGAATAAATCTATTCTTATCAGTTTCCGGCTGTGAGGAAATCACCTGCTGTGTAGTTAGATAGGATTTAAGTAAGAGAAAATGAGTTATTTACAAAAAATAAAAGGGCAACGTTCGATTTTGTGTATGATGTTGCTTTCCGCAATGCTTTTTTCTTTCTGTAAAAAGAAAGAGGTTGCCCAACCAGAGCTTAACGTTTCTTTGTCGGAGGTTTCTTTTCAACCAGAAGAGGGTCAGGCTGATTTAACAATTGTCAGTAATGGTAACTGGACTATTAGTAATTCTGCTTCTTCATGGTTGAAGTTAAGTAAAACTGCTGGTGACGGTGGTAATACAACCTTAAAACTTACGGTAACACCTAATAGCACCGGACTTACCCGCTCGGTTACATTGGTTATAAATTCAGGCAGCCAGGCCCGACGGGTTAAAGTTTCGCAAATCAGTACATTATTTCCGTCCTATAACACATCACCGCAAGCTCCTGATTCGATAGGAATGAGTACAGCTGTGCAACTGGCTGCCAAATTCAAATTGGGATGGAATATTGGTAATACACTGGAAGCTACCGGAGGTGAAACCAGTTGGGGTAATCCATTAATCACAGAGTCGTATGTGAAAGCTGTAAAGCAATTAGGTTTTACCGCTATTCGTTTACCATGCGCATGGAATCTTCATCTTGACAACAAAGCTAATGCACACATAAATCAGGAATGGATGAAGAGAGTTAAAGAGGTTGTTGGTTATTGCGTTAATAATAACTTGTATGTTATGCTGAATATTCATTGGGATGGCGGATGGCTGGAAAATAACGTTACCAAACTAAAGCAGGATTCTGTCAATGCTAAACAAAAGGCATTATGGGAGCAAATTGCTACCGCTATGCGTGATTTTGACGAACACCTGATCTTTGCCAGCGCTAATGAACCGGCAGCTCATAGTGTTAAGGAGGTGGCAGTCTTAGCCTCATATCACCAGACGTTCGTTACGGCTGTTCGCTCTACAGGTGGAAAAAACAGTCACCGCGTTCTTATCGTTCAAGGTCCAAATACAAATCCGGGAGTGACATTTGATTTGATGAACACGCTTCCTAAAGACCCCACGGCTAATCGCCTGATGGTTGAAGTGCATAACTATGCGCCATCACAGTTCTGTTTCGGGAACAAAGACGAGACCTGGGGTAAAATGATTTACTACTGGGGTAACGGCTATCATTCAACCATTGAACCTGACCGTAACGCTACATACCAAGAAGAGGACGTCATACTCGCTGATTACAACATGATGAAAACTAAATTTGTGGATAAAGGGATACCGGTTATAATGGGTGAATATGGCGCTTACAGGCGTGATAATACCGCTAATGTTCCCAAGGATTTGGCCCTGCATAACGCTTCGGTGGATTATTGGATAACCTTTACAACCAAAGAAGCATTAGCCCGTGGCATTAAACCTTTTTGGTGGGATATTGGTGCTGCTTTGGACAGGAGCAACTTTACAGTAAAAGATCAGCGTACGATTGATGCCCTTCTTGAGGGAGGTAAATAAAACAGGGAAGGAACTACAATGTCAACTGACTTATAAAATGATTTCGCACGGAGACGCAGGGGAGAACTTTATCTGCGTTCTTCTTCCTCTGTGTGTGTATCATTAGGATGAAAAATTCATTTATTTAATCAAGACTGGCTATTAATGAATAATTCCTCTTTTAAAGTAAATAATAGAATGTTTAGAAAAAAAGTGTTGTTAGGCACGGTCATCGCTATATCTTTTTTGGCATGTAGAAAAGACACGAACGCTCAAATCAATACGGACAAAATCCAAGACGTGAAAAAAGAGGAAGAAGTCAAACCCGACCCTAACCTTCACATTTATCTGGCATTTGGGCAATCGAACATGGATGGTGCGGGTGCAATTCAGGATCAGGATAAAGTAGGGATTGATGCGCGCTTTAAAGTAATGAGTGCAGTCAATTGTACTGACGATCGCACACGTCAGATGGGAAAATGGACGACAGCCACTCCTCCCTTGGTGCGTTGCCAGACCGGACTCGGTATTTTAGATTATTTTGGAAGAACAATGGTCCAGGAACTTCCTTCAGGAATAAAAATTGGCATTGTGCCCGTGGCTGTTCCGGGGGGCGACATAGCCCTGTTTGATAAGGTAAAATATAATTCTTACGCAACAACAGCTCCGTCATGGATGAAAGATGTCATCAACTCGTATGGTGGTAATCCATACGCGCGATTGGTAGAAATTGGTAATCTGGCACAAAAAGAAGGCGTGATTAAAGGAATTCTTTTTCATCAGGGCGAAAGCAATACAAACAATACTGAGTGGAAAAACAAAGTTGCGAATGTGGTTAGCAACCTTAAAGCAGATCTGAAACTGGGCGATGTGCCTTTTCTGGCAGGTGAGTTGCTGGCTTCAAAAGAAGCATGTTGTGGTTCTCACAACGTGGAAGTAAATAAGCTCCCTTCCGTGATCACCAATGCACATGTTATTTCATCTGCGGGTCTCTTGGGAACTGATGCTGCGCACTTTGATTCTGCCTCATACAGAGAGTTTGGAAAGCGTTATGCACAAAAAATGATTGAACTAATGGGACCGGACATTATTACGAAAAGATAGCTCAGGGCAATATGAAGATATAGATCGATTCTTGGCTTAAGGAGGATTTAATCTAAGTAAGCTTTGCGTTAATTGACAAATCTTTAAGCAGTTTTTAGAATGCTTCTCCGGGTATCAACTAAAATAGATCATCACAATGGGCATTTCGCTCAGATAGTTAGGTTAAATAAAAATTCAGGCCGGAGCATCTGAATTAAATATACAAGCAAAACAACATGAAAAAGAAATTTTTGTTGCTGGCAATCTTGCTTTCTTCGGTTTCCGTAAGATTGATTGCCCAGAACCCAAAACGTAGTAAAGCGGTACTTCAGGAACGGGTAATTAATGTCGACTTCAGCAGATCAGCCGGGAAATTGAACACCATGTTTAAAGAATGTGTTGGAGCCGGTCGAGCAAACGAAGGTCTTCGGGCCGATTGGCAGCAGCAGCTTGCATACGTTCGAAAAGAATGCGGTTTCAAATACATCCGCATGCATGGACTGTTAACCGATGATATGGCAGTGTATACCGAAGACAATAAAGGCAACCCGCAATACAATTATATGTACATCGATGCTTTATTTGATTTTTTACACAGCATCGGCATTAAACCTTTTGTTGAACTTGGTTTTATGCCCGGCCGGCTTGCCAGTGGACCTCAAACAATTTTTTGGTGGAGAGGAAATGTAACTCCGCCGAAAGATTACGACAAATGGGCTGGATTGGTTAAAAATCTTACCGAACATTTCACCGAACGTTATGGTGCCGATGAAGTGAAGACCTGGTATTTTGAAGTGTGGAATGAACCAAATCTTTCGCCTGGATTTTGGACAGGAACACAAGAAGACTATTTTAAATTATACAAGTTCTCAGCCCAGGCAATTAAAAGCGTAAATAAAGAATATCGGGTTGGTGGTCCCGGTACTGCCGGAGCGGCCTGGGAACCTGAAATGATTGAGTATTGCCGTAAAAACAATGTGCCGATAGATTTTATAAGCACTCATGCTTATGGCGTCGGGCAAGGATTTTTGGATGAATTCGGACAAGGAGGTACGGTACTCGATAAAAACCCACTGAGTGTAAGTAGCGATGTCCTTCAATCAAGAAAGGAAATAGCAGATTCACCAATGCCAGGTCTGGAATTACATTACACCGAATGGAGTTCATCGTACACTCCCGCTGATCCGGTTCATGATAGTTATCATAGTGCAGCGTATGTGTTGCAAAAATTGAAGCAGGTAGGAAATGCACCCAACTCCATGTCGTATTGGGTTTTTACGGACGTTTTTGAAGAGCCCGGACCAAGATTTACACCTTTCCACGGAGGTTTTGGAATGTTGAACACACAAGGTATTAATAAGCCGGTATTCTATTCATATCAGTTTTTAAACCGTTTGGGAAATATTGAACTGGTAAATACAGATGCTGCTTCCTGGGTTTGTAAAGATTCATCCGGAAACATGCAGGCCTTGGTTTGGGATTATACCTACACGCTTCCCGATTCGACCAATAACCAACAATTCTATACACGCGACCTTCCATCAAAATCAAAAGGAAAACTGAAGATTAATGTTGCAAAGGTACCTGACGGAACTTATGCTCTTGAAGTGTATAAAGTAGGTTACCGAAGTAACGATGCCTTTTCTACCTATCTATCAATGGGTAAACCTTCCCAACTCAGTAAGCAACAGGTTGAACAAATAAAGAAACAAAATGATGGCTCTCCAATTGTCAGAGAAATCGTCACAATAAAAGATGGTCGTCCTTTTTCAAAAGAATTGGAGCTTCGTGAAAACGATGTTTTCTTTCTCAATCTGATCAAGATTTAAATTAAGAAAATAAGATGAAACAAACAATGAAAATACGGATATCAACATCGTTTGTGTTGTTTACACTATTGCTTTTAATACAAGCACAAGGGTATGCTCAGGTTACTTTGCCAAAAGTATTTGGAAATTATATGGTTTTACAAAGAGGTATTAAAATTCCTGTTTGGGGAAACTCGGCTCCGGGAGCGTTTATAACAGCAAAACTGGGAACGGTACATACAACTGCAAAAGCTGATCAGGAGGGGAAATGGATGGTTCGTTTCCCGGAATTTAAAGCAGGCGGCCCCTACGAATTGAAAATTTCCGAATCGGGAAAACCGGGTTCAGAAATCAGGCTGAAAGATATTTTGATTGGAGATGTTTGGTTAGCTTCCGGTCAGTCGAATATGGATTGGCCGGTACAACAAGCGATGGATGCCAAAAACGAAATCGCAGATGCTAAATACCCTGAAATACGCTTTTTAGTAGTAGAGCATGATAAGAAGATCAGTCCGCAAACAGATATTTCAAAGGGCGAATGGAAAGTATGTGATACTTCCACAGTGAAGAACTTTTCGGCAGTAGCTTACAGTTTTGCCCGTAAAATCCGGAAAGATCAAAATGTTCCTGTAGGTATTATACAGAGCTCCAGGGGAGGAACGCCCGTTGAAGCCTGGACGAGCCGGGAAAAGCTGTTATCATCTTCCATCACCAAACAAAGGATACTAGCCAATGATACACTATCTCAAGATGATTTTATAAGGGACAGTTTGAACTCGGCTGAATTATGGAAAAATGTTTACCAGCCGACGAATAACGCAGATAAAATTATCCCCAATCCGGCCTATACAGACGGGAACTGGCCAACTGTAGAGATGCCCGGTGTGCTGCATTCTTTTGGAATCGGTCAATATGAGGGAATTGTGTGGATGCGTAAGAAAATAGTTTTGCCGAAGTCTTTTTCGGGCAAAGATCTCACCTTAAATCTGGGGCATCCCGAAATGAATTATTCCCTTTATTTCAATGGAAATCCAATCTGCAAAATGGTATGGAACAGTAACCCTACCCATAGTTATACCATTCCGGCGAGCCTGGTGAAGGAGGGGGAAAACTCCGTTGTTGTAAGGTTAGCTATGTTATGGGGAGGGGGAGGCTTAAATGGTCCGGCAGAAGATCTTTATGTCACTGACGGAGCATCAAAAGTTTCGTTGGCCGGAAAATGGTTGTTTAAGCAAGGTATAGAGCTACCAGGTTCTCCGGTGAACAATTATCAATACTATCCAACCGTACTCTTCAATTCAATGATACATCCACTTATTCCCTATGGCCTTAAAGGATTTATCTGGTATCAGGGAGAAGCGAATGACACAGCGGCATACAATTACCGTAGATTGTTTCCAATGCTGATAAGCGACTGGCGTAAGCGTTGGAAACAAGGTAAACTTCCATTCTTATATGTTCAGCTGGCTAATTACAAAAAAAGGAAAGAGGAGCCTTCTGACAGCGAGTGGGCAGAGTTAAGGGAAGCACAAACCATGACCTTGTCACAGCCGAATACGGGCATGGCTTGTATCATCGACATCGGCGAAGCCAATGATATCCATCCCAGAAATAAAAAGGAAGTAGGGCGCCGCCTGGCATTAAATGCTAATAAACTGGTGTACAAGCAAAATTGCATCGCATCTGGCCCTATGTATAAAAGTTATCGAAAGGAAGGTAATCGTATCCGGATCAGCTTTACCAATACGGCTTCAGGTATTTCAACCAGCGATGGTGCCGCTGAAGTGACAGGTTTTGCTGTAGCAGGTAAAGATCAGCAGTTTCAGTGGGCAAAGGCCGTCATTGAGGGAAATGAAGTAGTGATCTACAGCGATAAGGTAGCTGATCCGGTTGCGGTGCGCTATGCCTGGGCAGATAATCCGGAATGTAATCTTATGAATTCTGAAGGCTTGCCTGCTGTTCCGTTTAGAACAGATAACTGGAGGGGAATTACTCAGAAAAATTAGATATTCCTGCCAGTGGGCATGTTAAAATGAATGCCGCTGTGCTGGAACTAAGTTTTACAATTACAACTGCAACCAGTGATAACAACATTGAATATAAATAAACGGGTAGTGGCAAGCTTACTTTTTTTAAGCATCAGCTCTGTACTATATGCCCAAACAAGTAAAACGAAGACAAAAATAACGGTTGATGTCAACAAGCCAGGGCATCGTATCCCATCAACCTTATTCGGGGCATTTTTCGAAGACATTAACCATTCAAGCGATGGAGGCCTCTATCCTGAACTTGTCAGGAACCGATCGTTCGAAGACGCTGACACACTTCAGAACTGGAAATTTACTAGCGATGGCGGAATGAGCAAAGCTTCAATAATCAATATAGATGCGGACTATCCACCCACGGGCAGCCTAAATGTGTTTAACCGGAAATACCTTTCTGTTCAGGCTAAAGGAGCGTTTAAGCTTGAGAACAAGGGCTTTTTTGGGATGAATATTGTTAAAGGTAGGTCATACACCTTCAAATGCGCAGCGCGAAGTGCCGAAGGTTTCAATGCGCCGCTAAAGGTTAGTATTGTAAATGCTGCCGGTATTAAACTTGCTGGTGCTGAAGTAAACGGCTTTGATGGGGGCTGGAAATATTATACCGTTACTTTAACGGCCACAGGCAGCGACCCCAAAAGTCGTATTGAGATAGGCGCTGATGGAAATGGTCGCTTGCATCTGGATATGGTTTCGCTCCTGCCTGATCAAACCTGGAAAGGCCATGGGCTACGGACAGACCTGGCGGAGGCCCTTAATGCTATGCATCCCAAAGTTTTCCGGTTTCCGGGAGGTTGTTGGGTTGAAGGAGCGTTCTTCAAGCAAATGAACAATTGGAAAAAAACAATTGGTAATATTGATACTCGCACTTCATGGTGGAATTTCTGGGGTTACAACGCTACTCAGGGTTTAGGGTTCCATGAATACCTGCAATTATCGGAAGACCTGGGTGCCGAACCTTTGTTTTGTATCAATGTAGGAATGTCCCATGAAGATCACGTTCCCATGGATCAAATGGGGCAATGGGTGCAGGACGCTTTGGATGCAATCGAATATGCCAACGGACCAGAAACTTCCGTTTGGGGAAGCATTCGTGCAAAAAGTGGCCATCCAAAACCCTTCAATATGAAATATTTAGAGATCGGGAACGAAAACGGCGGCGATAAATACGCAGAGCGATGGAAGCTACTTGGCGAAGCTGTTCGCGCTAAATATCCTGAGATTAAGTTGATCGTTAACAACTGGGGAGGTTATCCTAAAGCTCCTCAGGCAGATCTTGTTGATGAACATTATTATGATAATCCCGAGTGGTTTATCTTGAACACCAACAAGTACGATAGTTACGACAGAAAAGCCCCAAAAGTATTCATCGGCGAATATGCGGTAACCAGCAAAACCGGTAAGGGAAACCTGCGGGGGGCTATCGGCGAGGCCGCCTTTATGACAGGCATCGAGCGCAACTCGGATGTGGTAAGTATGAGCGCTTATGCACCCTTGTACTGTAACGTAAATCATAGGGTATGGCCCATAAATCTGATCAATTTCGACAGTAATCGCTGGTATGGCCTGCCAGGCTATTACGTGCAGCAACTATTTGCTCAAAATCAGGGTACTGTCTACCTGCCTGTAAACATACAAGGAGCACCTCTGCTCAGCTTCTATGAAAAAGGAGGACTTGGATTGGGCACCCTGAACAATTCTGCAGAATTTAAAGATGTAAAGGTACTTGCACCTGATGGCCGCGTCTTATTCGAGTCCGATTTTTCAAAGAGTATTGATAAATGGCAGAAAAACGGTGGCGACTGGTCTGTAAAAGACGGCGTATTGAGTCAGGCAGCGGTGACCGGAAATTCTTTCGTGTATTTCGGTGATAAGTCATGGACGGACTATACCGTTACCTTTAAGGGGCGTAAAATATCCGGCGAGAACGGCATACAACTTCTTTTCAGGAACCAAAGTAAAGATGACCAGATGCGCTGGGAACTGGGCGGTAATAAAAGCACCGAGTTTATTTTAGATAATGGCATAACGAGGAAAAGCTCTCCGGGAAGTATAGAAACAGGCCGCTGGTATGATGTAAAGCTGGAAGTAAAAGGGGGTACAGCCAAAGGTTATGTTGATGGTAAACTTGTTCTGGAAGTTTCCAATCCTGCTGCCAAAACGAGTAGTCTGA
The DNA here is from genome assembly GCA_946887045.1 of uncultured Sphingobacteriaceae bacterium. The sequence continues at coordinate 61,387 of CAMPKC010000014.1, forward strand.
GTGTGAGTGCAGCCCATGATGAGCGTTCGGGTGATATTATTCTGAAGGTGGTTAATGCCTCACCCGGTAGCCTAAAAGCAGGAATTAACCTGGCTGGTACAGCAAATCTTACAGGAAACGGTAAAGCTATTGTACTTACTTCGGCTAGTCCGCTGGATGAGAATACCCTGGAACAACCAACTAAAGTTTCGCCAGTGACGACGAACTTTAAGTTCTCAGGAACAAGCATCGCACGTTCTCTCCCCGGCAATTCATTAACTGTATTACGGTTAACAACTTCATCAAATAAACAAGCACTGGTAAAATAGCAATACAATGAACAAGAAGGAAATAAAAGCTTGGTTCCTTGCAGTAGTTTCAGTTTTTATCGGCGTGTCTTTGAATGCGCAGGTGTTATATGTTGGGGCGAACTATCATCCCCATGATGATAAAGACCCTGAAAAGATAAAGAGAGATATTCAGCTTATGAAAGCCGCAGGACTGACGGTAGTCCGCATGGGGCATTTGGCCTGGGATAGTTTTGAACCTTCGGAAGGGAAATTCGATTTCGGATGGTTTGACAAGGTGATGGATCAAATGAACCAGGCCGGCATTAAAGTAATATTGGATATCGCTATCCGGCCTGTGCCTATATGGCTGCATCATAAATACCCTTCTATTGATGTTACAAATCCAGGTGGTATAGCGCAATATCCCAATCACCGGTACATGGACGATCCCGGAGATCCAATGTTTCAAAAATATGCTTTACGATTTACGGATACCTTAAGTAAACGCTATGCCAAACATCCGGCACTACTGGGTTATGGCATTGATAATGAATCGGGTGACGGACCGATATCCTACTCAGAAACTGTAAGAAAAAGGTTTGTGACATGGTTGACGAAAAAATATTCAAACCTTGATAATTTGAACAATGCCTGGGCTACGCAGCGTTGGTCAAGACGCATTAATCAATTTAATGAAGTTGGGCTGCCTGTAGCCGGAGCTAAGAATGGCGCACCTGAAAAGATACTGGATTTCAGACGTTTTATCTCTGATGAAACAAGTCAGTTTTTAATTAAGATTCTTGATAAAGTAAATCAGAATGCCCCAGGTGTTTTAACCAATACAAATGCATGGTATTATAGTTCAATGAGGTATTTTGACTATTCAGATATTGCCTATTCCGGCAAAATGACCCGCCATGGCGAAGGGTTTTACCCCGGAAACACATTGGTGACGAACTGGGGAGTAGTAGCCTCTTTATTCGGGATGTCACGTATCCAGTTTGAAAGTACAAATCCTTTCTGGTGCAGCGAATTTACCACAATGACAGCCGTGCCAAATTCGATCCGTAAATCGGCTTATGCCAGTTTAATGTATGGCAATCAAATGGTTTGCGGCTGGACCTGGCAAAGTATGCATTCGGGTGAGGAGCAGTATCTGGAAGGCATGATCGATTGGGACGGGATCCCTAATCGAAAATACGATGAATACAAAAAAATCGCGACCGAGTTTAAAAAGATAGAAAAGTATTTCCCTTACCAAAGGAAAGCGGAGGTTGGCATGGCTTTTTCTTTCCCAAGCCAAATCGCGAGCAGCGCATTCCCGGAACAGCATGATAATCAACTACAGTCCTGTTTTGGAATTTTCCACTACCGGAACATGGATGCTAACGTAGTTGAAATCGGTAAAAGCAAACTTAATTATAAACTACTAATAGTTCCCGGGGTGACTGTTATGGACGAAGTGTCGGTCAGTAAAATCAGAGATTTTGTTAATAATGGCGGAACGGTTATTATGACAAGCAATTCGGCTTTTGTTGATGAAACAGGGAAAGTATTTGCTTCTACCCGTCCGGGCGGCCTAAGCGACGTATTCGGGATTCGTGTTGGAAGTTTCGAAGAGACCGAAATGATGAATGAGCTTTCCATGAAATCTTATAAGGGTAAACGGATAGAATTTACTTACAACGGGAAAACTACTGATCTCGAATCGGAAAGGTTTGATATTGTTGAACCGAAAACCGCTCAGGTTGTCGGAAAGATCACCAGCCTCGATAAGGATTATCCGATAATGACTGTTAACAAGTTTGGCAAAGGTAAGGCAATTTATGTGGGGCTCCATGCTAATGGCAATGCTTTGAACCTCTTGCTTGATGATTTGATCAATGAACTGGGTATTAAAAAAGGTCCTGATGTGCCCAACGGCGTTATGTCCAGGCAGATAGACAAAAACCATTACCTGTACTTGAATGTGACTGGAGAACCGAAAGAGATACAGATGAATACGAAGTCAAGAAGCCTTCTTTTTGATAGAAATTACACGGGAAATTTTACGATTGCCCCTTACGAGCCGGAGTTTATTGAAATAAAATAATTCATTACTGTATGGCAGACCTGATAGTAATTATCGAAAAATAACATGAATAGGCTTATGTATTAAGTGTTTTTCAAAGCCCTGTTTTTTAGACGATAATTAAGGTCTCAAACGATGAAAGTCACAAACAAACAAATAGAAATAACTCACAATACACATAATAAAATGAAAAAATTCTTCACCGCAGCCTTTATGCTTTTCTCGTTTTCTCTGCTGGCTCAGCAAAAGTATGCTTCACCAGTAAGAGAAGGTAATGAACCCATTGCTTCAGGAAAGTTTAAGCCAACATGGGAATCGCTCCAGCAATACAAAAGTCCCGAATGGTTTAGCAACGCCAAATTCGGCATATGGGCACATTGGGGGCCTCAATGTCAGCCCGGCCAGGGCGATTGGTATGCCAGACACATGTACAACGAAGGCAGCAATCAATACAAATGGCATTTAGAACATTACGGGCATCCCTCCAAAGCCGGCTTTAAGGAAGTGATAAACGATTGGAAAGCAGAAAACTGGGATCCTGAAAAGCTTGTAAAGTTATACAAACGGGTAGGGGCACAATATTTCTTTGCCATGGCCAATCACCATGATAATCTGGATATGTGGGATAGTAAATACCAGGAATGGAACTCCACACGTGTAGGACCTAAGAAAGATATAGTGGCAGGATGGGCGAGCGCTGCTAAAAAATATGATCTTCCATTCGGACTAAGTGTGCATGCTTCGCGACCATGGACCTGGTTGGAAACTTCGCAACGTCATGATAAAAAGGGTGAATTGCAAGGAGTCCCATATGATGGAAAGCTTACAAAGGCAGAAGGAAAGGGAACTTGGTGGGAGGGACTTGATCCGCAGGAACTATATGCCCAAAATCATCCTATGAGTCAGAATAGTTGGGATATCAACGGTATATTTCCGCAATGGGATTGGGGAAATGGTGCTTCTATTCCTTCGCAGCAATATTGTGAGAAATTTTACAACCGTACTGTAGACCTGATCAACAAGTTCAATCCGGATTTGCTATATTTTGATGATACCGCACTACCCTTATATCCGGTAAGTGATGCCGGATTAAAGATCGCTGCGCATTACTATAATCATAATATGGCAACTCACAAGGGCAAACTTGAGGCTGTATTGTTTGGCAAAGTACTTACTCCGGAACAAAAAAAATGTATGGTGTGGGATGTGGAGCGGGGTGCGCCTGATAAGATACAACCTACCCCTTGGCAAACCTGTACCTGTATAGGCGATTGGCATTATAATACTTCGGCTTATCAACACAACTGGTATAAATCAGCAACTACTGTAATTCATATGCTTGTGGATATCGTTAGTAAGAACGGGAATCTACTGCTTAATATTCCTGTCCGTGGAGATGGTACTATCGATGATAAGGAAGTTGCAATCCTCGAAAATATAGCAGCCTGGATGGATATAAACAAAGAGAGCATCTTTGATACTCGTCCCTGGAAACAGTATGGCGAAGGGCCTGCAGCAGATGTAGCGAACCCGGTTAATGCACAAGGATTTAACGAAGGAAAAGTAAAGTTTTCAGCAAAAGACATTCGCTATAACCAGAAAGGCAATGTGCTTTATGCTACAATATTAGGCGTTCCTTCAGAGGATATTAGCTTGAAATTACTTGGTGAAAAGAACGAAAAGGGCACCATTAAGAGTATAAAAGTGCTTGGTAGTACAGAAAAGCTCTCTTGGAAACAGAATTCGGATGCCCTCGTAATCCAAAAACCTAAGAACTTTCCAAACAATATAGCACTAGTTTTTAAGATACAGAAATAGGCAAACAGAGCTCATCGTTTTGAGCTGTTTAATAAGTTTAGTATGAATAATCAATTAAAAATAGTCCTGGTCCTTCAGATAGTACTGTTTACCTCGGTTTCAATTGCGCAAACCAAATCAGTAACTGTAACCTCGCCAGATGGTAAAATAGAAATGGCCCTCGAAACCGGGTCGGAAATCCGATGGTCTGTAAAACATGAAAAAACAGAAGTTATCAAACCTTCAGCCATTTCGCTTACGCTTGATAAAGGCGTAGTGCTTGGAGCAAATCCGCAAATAAGCAGTATAAAAAGGGCTACTGTAAACTCTTCGTTTAGTACTCCTTTTTACAAAAAGAGTAAAGTTTTAGACCACTATAATCAGGTCACCGTACAATTTAAAGGTGATTATGGCCTCATTTTAAGAGCTTACAACGATGGAGCTGCCTACAGATTCTTCACCACCAAACGTGGAATGATTACGATCATGTCTGAAGATGCCTGCTTCAATTTCGCTGATGATTATAAAGCCTTTGTACCATATGTTCGGGATCTGCGCGAGAATGATATGTACAGCTCTGCTTTTGAGGCAATGTATGATGAAATTCATCTTTCCAAGTTTGTAAAAGATTCACTGGCTATTTCTCCGCTTTTGGTTGAGATAGGTGATGGTAAAAAAGCTGTTATTACAGAAGCCGATTTGCAGGATTATCCAGGACTTTTCTTAACTATCAATTCGGATAACCGGAAGGGCTTGAAAGGAAAATTTGCTCATTTTCCAGTGAATGAGCGCCTTGGTGGTTACAATAAAATGAACTATATGGTAACCAGCAGAGCGCCTTTCATTGCCAGGACAAGTGGTACAAGATCTTTCCCCTGGAGGACGGTCGTTGTTAGTTCAAATGATAAAGAGCTGGCCAATAACGATATGGTGCAGAAACTTTCAGCTCCTTCGAAGATTGCGGATGTAAGTTGGATAAAACCTGGTAAAGTGGCTTGGGACTGGTGGAACGACTGGAATATATCGAAGGTTGACTTCAAGGCTGGAATTAATACAGAAACATACAAGTATTACATAGATTTTGCGGCCAAAAATAATATTGACTACGTAATACTGGATGAAGGCTGGAGCGAAGAAAATGACATGCTGAAAATTTCACCTAAGATCAATATGGAAGAAATCATCAGTTATGCAAAACAAAAGAACGTTGGAGTTTTTCTGTGGGCCACCTGGTATGCAATTAATCAGGTTCTGGATAATGCATTTTCAAAGTATTCTGTAATGGGAGTTAAGGGCTTTAAGATAGATTTCATCGACCGGGATGATCAAAAGATGGTAAAGTCTCTCCACAACATCGCTAAAAAAGCAGCGGATTATAAATTGCTTATTGACTATCACGGCATGTATAAGCCGGCAGGTATGCAGCGTACTTATCCCAACGTCCTCAACTTTGAAGGGGTTAAAGGTTTAGAGAATGTTAAGTGGACTGCAAACGATGATTTACCCCGATATGAGACTAGTATCCCTTTTATCAGGATGCTTTCAGGACCAATGGATTACACCCCGGGGGCAATGCGTAATGCCACGCGGGCAGATTTCAGACCCAGTAATTCCTTGCCAATGAGCCAGGGAACAAGAAGTCATCAGCTCGCAATGTATATCGTGTTTGAGGCTCCGTTCCAGATGATGTGTGATAATCCAACTGCCTATATGAAAGAACAGGAAAGTACGGATTTTATATCTAAGATGCCCGTAACGTTTGATGAAACTATTGCCCTTGATGGAAAAATAGGTGAATATGTTGCTATTGCTCGCAAAAAAGGCAATACATGGTATGCTGGAGGATTAACCAACTGGTCTCAGAGAGATATGACCTTTGATCTGTCATTTTTGGAAAAAGGCAGCTATATGGCGGAGGTTTTTAAAGACGGTGTGAATGCTGAAAAAGACGCCACCGACTATAAACGCTATACGGTTAAGGTAAATCCGGAAGATAAAATGACGCTTCATTTGGCACCCGGAGGTGGTTTTGCAATAAGGTTTGATCCTATAAAATAGGATGTTGCGAGGACTGAGGCCGATGAGGAAATTGCCAAAAAGGAAAATAATAAAAGAATTAGTCCTGTTAGCTGTGTTGATGATGTTCACAGCCAATAAAGGTTATTCGCAGCTACCCGTTCAGGTAAAAGTTGAAGAGGGATGGATACAAGGAACCAAGGAAAATGCCTTAACCGTATTCCGTGGAATTCCATTTGCAGCTCCGCCAGTCGGTAATTTAAGATGGAAAGGTCCTCAACCACTTAGAAATTGGGATGGGGTAAAGCAAGCTTTTCATTTTGCAGCTTCGCCTATGCAGGGAGGTAAGCCAGCCTCGGGAAAAAGCGAAGACTGCTTATATTTAAATGTCTGGACTCCTGCAAAATCAGAAAAAGATCAGTTACCTGTAATGGTATGGATTTACGGAGGTGGGTTCGGTTCCGGATCAACCGCCGAACCATGGTATGACGGACAGAAACTGGCGCAAAAGGGAGTTGTATTTGTCAGCATAGCCTATCGCGTAGGTCCACTTGGATTTTTGGCTCATCCCACGTTAAGCAACGAAACGCCCCAACATACATCGGGCAATTATGGTTTGCTCGACCAAATTGCAGGTCTTAAATGGGTGCAGAAAAACATTGCTGCTTTTGGGGGCGACCCCCAAAAAGTAACCATTTTTGGCGAATCGGCAGGAGGAATCTCAGTTAGTATGTTATGCGCTTCCCCGCTCGCTAAAGGACTTTTTCGGGGAGCAATTTCGCAAAGTGGCGGATCGTTTGGACCAACAGGTACCATAACATACCCCGGCGAAAATATGAAGACACTGAAACTAGCCGAAAGTGACGGGACTAGTTATGCAGCAAAAGCAGGGGCAGCTTCAATAGAAGAACTCAGAAAAATGGAGGTTGACAAGCTCCCAATGGGTTGGGGTGTGGGCAGTTCATGGCCCATTGTTGATGGATACGTAATTCCGAATATTCAATATAAATTGTATCAGGAGGGAATGTACAATGATGTACCAGTATTAATTGGTTACAATTCAGATGAAGGCCTAAGCTTCTCTCCTGGGAAAACCTCACAGGAGTATATTAATGGGGTAAAGACACGATATGGAAAATTTGCCGATGATTTGATTAAAGCCTACCCGGCTGGTAGGGGTCCTGTTCCGCGATCTGCGAGGAATTTGTCCCGCGATGCTGCTTTTGGATGGCACAACTGGACATGGGCAACACTCCAGTCAAAAACAGGAAAATCGAAAGTGTTTTACTATTTTTTTGATCAACACCCTAATTATCCTGAAGGCTCTCCTGAATACGGGCATGGCTCGCCTCATGCACAAGATGTTTCGTATGTTTTTCAGCATATAGACCCATCAAATCCTCAAATTTCTAAATCAGATGTGACGATTTCGATGGCGATGGGAAACTACTGGATAAATTTTGCAAAGTATGGCGACCCAAATGGTAAGGGGCTTCCCCGATGGCCTGCATTTACCGCTGATAAAACAGCCGTTATGTATTTCGCTGAGACACCGCATATTGGGCCGGTTCCCGATGAAAAGTCGCTTGAGGTATTGGATCAATATTTTAAGTGGCGACTTGGTTTGAATGGAAAAGATGGGGTGTCGGTCAGATGAACAGAAGAAAATCGAATATTTAATCTTTATGAACCTGATATTTAGAAGAATGAAGATAGTTGGAGACCCCTTATTATACCTGCTAAGGGATAATAGGCATCAAAAAAATTGCAACCACCACTATTTTTATTCCAAAGTATTAACAATAGTTTTTCTGCTTTTAACAGGTGGCATTTTAGCTCATGCTCAAAATCACAGTAATGCAGGTCGAAAACAGTTATTTGATTACGACTGGAAATTTGCTCAGGGGGATAAGACATCAGCCCAATCCAGAGATTTTGACGACACAGGTTGGCGTAATCTGGACTTACCGCACGACTGGAGTATCGAAGGGAAAACACACCCCAAAAATCCAACCGGTAATGCCGGAGGCTACTTTCCTGCAGGTATTGGTTGGTACAGGAAAACGTTTAAGGTTCCGGGTGAATGGAAAGGTAAAAACGTTTCTGTTTATTTTGAAGGAGTGTACATGAACTCCGAAGTGTTTATTAATGGAAAATCGCTTGGCGTTCGTCCTTATGGTTATTCTTCGTTTAGTTACAACCTATCACCTTATCTGGATTTCAACAAAGAAAATGTCATCGCGGTCCGTGTAGATAATTCTCAGCAAATAAACTCCAGGTGGTATAGCGGCTCTGGTATCTATCGTCATGTTTGGTTAAATGTTACCAATCCATTGCACGTGGCTCAATGGGGTGTTGCAATTACAACTCCGGCTGTATCTGTTAAAAAAGCTACGGTTCAAATAAAAACCCGGTTGAAAAACGAAACGGCATTTCCACAAAGCATTATACTCAAAACACGATTGATGACTAGGAAAGTAGGAAATGCAGGAAGCGGAAAAATAAAAGTTGAGTTAGCTGCAAATAGTGAAAAGGAGGTTACCCAAACCATTAATGTAGCTAATCCCTTATTATGGACACCTGAAACTCCCAATTTGTATAAAGCGCAAATCCAGATATCAAAAGGTAGTAATGTAGTGGACGAAACGGAAGCCAGTTTTGGTATCCGTTCGATAAGCTTTACTGCTGAAAAGGGGTTTCAGCTTAACGGCAAAACAGTGAAAATAAACGGTGGCTGTGTGCATCACGACAATGGTTGTCTCGGTGCAGCTGCTTTTGACCGTGCCGAGGAGCGTAAGATCGAGCAACTGAAAGCTGCCGGGTTTAACGCCGTAAGAACTTCTCACAATCCTCCTTCCGAAGCTTTCTTAAATGCTTGTGACAGATTGGGGCTATTGGTTATGGATGAATCGTTTGATGGCTGGAGAGGTGGTAAAAATAAGCATGACTATTCGGTCTGTTTCGACCAGTGGTGGAAGCGCGATTTGGAAACAATGGTGTTGCGTGACAGGAATCACCCCTCAATTATCATGTGGAGCATTGGCAATGAAGTATCCGAAAGAAAAACACCTGAGGCAGTTGAAACAGCTAAGAAACTTGTCGCCGCTGTTAAAAATATAGATTCAACCAGGCCGGTTACATCAGCTGTTGTAACCTGGGACGAATGGGAAGCTTTTGATCCTTTGATGGCTGCTCATGACATTGCCGGTTATAGTTATCAGTTGCATAGCGCACCTGCGGATCATAAAAGAGTTCCTTCCCGCATTGTTGTACAGACGGAATCGTACCCACGGGATGCTTTCGCTAATTGGAAGCTGGTGAAAAACAACAGCTATATTATCGGAGATTTTGTATGGACAGCAATTGATTATCTCGGTGAGGCAGGAATTGGTCGTTCGTATTATTCGGGTGAGGTTACGGGAGAAAATTGGGACAACGATATGTTTCCATGGCACGGCGCTTATTGTGGAGATATTGACCTGCTCGGTTGGAGAAAGCCTATATCCCATTACAGGAGTATCTTATATAATAACCACGAAAGGCTTTACATGGCTGTTCGTGAACCTAACCCCGAGCCATTGCAAATTAAAGAAACAAAATGGTCTGTATGGCCAACTTGGGAAAGCTGGACCTGGCCAGGATTCGAAGGCAGAAATATCGACATAGAGGTATATTCGAAATACCCGAGGGTAAGGCTTTACCTTAACGATAAATTTATCGGCGAAAAGCCAACAAGTGAGGAGCAGGAATTTAAGGCCACTTTTTCAGTTCCTTATACACCGGGTATTCTCAAAGCTGTCGGTGTCGAAAATGATAAGGAGAGAGAATCGACCAGTTTGCAAACTTCAGGGAACGCTGCAAAGATTAAACTCGTTGCCGACCGTAAGGAGATATTAGCTAATGGTCAGGATTTATCGTACGTAACAATCGAAATAACTGATAAGAATGGAATATTTCAGCCGAATGCTGCAAATCGCTTGCATTTTACAATCGAGGGGCCCGGCGTAATTGCCGGTGTAGATAATGCAGATCTAAAGGACCTTGATCAATACGTGGGCAATACGCGTAAGGTATGGCATGGAAGGGCTTTGGTGGTTATCAAAAGCACGCGTAATGCAGGTGATGTCAAGCTTACGGTTACTTCTCCTGACCTGGCAGCGGCAACATTAACAATCAAAGCGTTTGGGAAGTAGCATTAGGAAGTCCTTTAAATCACCTCCGAGAGGCTATTACTTTAAGTTTTGGGGACAACGTAGAATTTAGGTTTGTAAATGATTATAGCGGGTAAAGTATCCGGTGGTAAGCAAAAACTATCTGACCGCCCTCGATTCTTCTGCTATTCTAACTATTTAATATGAATAAGGATAAAGTTTTTTTATTTAAACGTTATTGCAAATCAATGGAATTGCGTAACAGCCCCTCACTAATCGAAGCTTATAAAAAGGCGCATGCAAAGGGCGCTGCCTGGCCTGAAATAAGTCAGGGCATGAAGGAAGTTGGTATCATCGATATGGAAATTTACCTCCTTGGTACGAAGCTTTTCATGATTATGGACACTGAAGCAGATTTTGACCATGATACAGCAATGGCCGAATTAGCTCAAAAACCTCGACAGAGCGCATGGGAAGCGCATATGTCTCAGTTTCAGGATACTTCCGCCGAAGCATCTGCCGACCAAAAATGGCAACTCATGGAGCGGATTTATAAAATGGATGAGTAAGCAGAGCAAATGAAGAATTTGACTTGCGGTGGTAAGGGATTTTCAGTTTAATCCCTAACGCAAAACCCGCCTGGTTTGAATTGTCTTATTTTAGAAAGAATATTTTAAAAGAAAATGAAACGTGCATGCGCTTGCCGCTCGCAAATCGAGTAAGCTAATGCAAGCTTCATAGCCATTAAAAAACATTATATTCAAATGAAAATCTCAATTTACAAACAAACAGTTTTAGCGCTTACATGCCTCATAATGGTAAGCGGTGATCTTTTTGGTCAAAATAAAATAATTGATATCTGGAATGGGAAAGTGCCGGGTTCAATCCCCAATTCCAACTATAAGCAAATAGTTGACTCTGCCAGCTGGATTAAAATGAGGTTTATAACAAGACCCACCATTCGGGTATATCCAGCACCTGCAGATAAAAACACCGGAACAGCAGTACTGGTATGTCCCGGAGGTGGATATTATGGTATTTCATTCGTTAATGAAGGTACGGAAGTCGCCAAATGGCTAAATAGCATAGGCATTTCGGCTATTGTTTTATATTATCGTTTGCCCGACGATGCAATTATGAAGAACAAATCCATAGCTCCGTTGCAGGATGGTCAGGAAGCAATTCGTATTGTACGTCGTCGTGCGCGGGAATGGGGCATCGATCCTCATAAAATCGGTATTATGGGTTTTTCGGCGGGAGGTCACCTTGCATCCTCTGTTTCAACTCATTTTAATGAAAAAGTGTACAATCCGATCGACTCTACCAGCGCTCGGCCGAATTTTTCTGTGTTAATATATCCCGTAATCTCTATGGATTCTACCATTACGCACATGGGATCGCGGTGAGCTTATTGGGTGAAACACCGTCGCCGGAATTGGTGAAGCATTTTTCAAACGAGTTGCAGGTAAGTAGTGAAACTCCACCGACTTTTCTGGTGCATTCTTTGGATGATGGTGCGGTTCGGGTGCAAAATAGTATTAACTATACGCTTTCAATGCATAAGTTTAACATTCCCTGCGAACTGCACATCTACCAGACTGGCGGGCATGGATATGGTCTGGGCAAGTCGGCAAATACCGAATCCACATGGCCGGAGGCCTGCCGTAAATGGCTTGATATTAATGGTCTTCTTAGAAAGAGATAGATAGTTCAATATTTAAGTGTAGGATGAGCGTATTAAATCTATCAAAGCAGTTAAGTAAATCGTCTAAAAGATAGCCGGTTAATAACAATTCTGATGAGAGCACTTATCTCAGGCAGGACAAGTCATTAAAAATGACAGGTTCATATTTTGTAAAAAACACTGAGAAAAATTCTGGTTGGTTGCCAGTTTTAAAATCCCATCGGGCCAGCTTCGTTGCAGTGGTGCTCCGTTGCTGGTTGCTTGGGAGATATCATGCTTTAACAATTGTGCGAGACGTAAGAATTCTGCTGTTCAAACTTTGTTGCTGAAATTATCATTTTTCATTTTCTTGTATGAAAACCGGCTGATCATTAACATTTGAGCCATAGTCTGAAACATTTATTCGCCTGTTTTAAGCAACACAGCGATACCTTTACAATGTTAATTGAGATTAAATTACAGCATAAGATTTTGGCGAAGGAATCTCTTGAAGAGGTAAGAGAATGTGATAAACAGCAAAGTATGCACAGGAAAATCCATTTCGAACGGATTTCAGTCGGGAGGACTTCATAATTATTTAAAACACCGCAGTCCTCCCGATTGGCTAGGGGCAATTTAAACCATTATAAACAATTTGCATTTGATGAGGAAATCTATAACACTATTCATATTAACTATACTTCTTTCGTTATCGACAGTAAAATCGCAAGACGCTAACCGTTACTTTCCTGAAAAAAATCTTATCACAACGGGGATATACTATTATCCCGAACACTGGAAGGAAAGCCAGTGGGAGCGAGATATAAAAAAGATTTCTGACATGGGCTTTGAGTTTGTCCATCTGGCTGAATTTGCCTGGTATAAAATGGAGCCAGAAGAGGGCAAGTTTGACTTTGCCTGGCTTGATAAGGTGGTAAATCTCTGCGTTAAATATAACCTTAAAGTGCTCATGTGCACACCATCTGCAACTACGCCGGCCTGGATGCGCGTAAATTATCCTGAGACTTTTTCGATGGACGGTCATTACATCAGGGCCGAAAACGGCACACGCGGGTTGGGATCCATTTTCAACTCCAAATACAGGCAATTTGTAGAAAAAATCGTGGCGGAGATGGCCAGGCGTTACGGACAAAATAAAAACGTGATCGGATGGCAGATCGACAATGAGCCTCCGGCAATTTCCGATTACAGCCCATCTTCTCAGGAGGCATTTCGGGTATGGTTAAAGAATAAATATAAAGCTATAGATGCCTTAAATGAGGCTTGGGGAGCAGCCTTCTGGAGCCAGTGGTTCAATAACTTTGATCAGGTTATTATCCCTAACACGACCTTGGTTGGTTGGTGGGGCAATAATCCGCACGCATTGCTTGATTTTAAACGGTACCTGGCTGATTCTCAGGCGGAATTTTTGGATCTCCAGGCTGGTGTTTTGAGGAACCATATTTCAAAAGACCAGTATGTTACTACAAATTATACAGCAGTTTCACCTGGCGCTGACCCTATTCGTACCAAAAAACTTGATTTTGCGGCTTATACTGCTTATCCCAACGGCGGCAATGATAATATCGGCGATCAGGGCTTCAGATTGGGCAACAGTAAAACGGTTCTCTTCGCTGCTGAATATTTTAAGGCGATAGGAGGGGTATCGGGTGTAATGGAAATGCAGCCGGGGCCAGTAAATTGGGGAGGCTATAACCCGCTTCTATTACCAGGAACTGTACGTATGTGGTTATATCATTCATTCGCGGCAGGCGGAAAAATCGCATGTTCCTATAGGTTCCGTCAAATTTTATATAGCGCAGAACAATATCACGCAGGTATAATACTTACCGACGGGGTAGCACCTTCGCCGGGAGGTGAAGAGTATATGCAATTCATAAAGGAAATAAAAGAGCTGCGCAAGTGCTATAAGCCTGCGGCGAAAATGCCTGAAAAGCTGGCTGCCCGGTCAACGGCAATTCTTTGGAACCTTGAAAATTACTGGAGTATTGACAGACAGAAACAGACCTGGCAATGGGACACATGGAACTATCCTGTTAAGTTCCTGGAAATTGCAAAGTCTTTAGGGGCACCGGTTGATGTAATACCAGAAACCTCTGATTTGTCGAAATATAAGGTTGTAATTGTTCCTGCCTACGAGATGGTTGATTTTGCTTTAGTGAAGAAATGGAATAATTACGTAGCAGAGGGCGGACATCTGATGTTAACCTGCCGAACTGCTACAAAAGATCGCAATGGGCATTTCTGGGAGGGTAAGCTGGCCGCACCTATATCCGGTCTTATCGGAGCTCAAGTAAAAGCAACCGATATGCTTTCAGCTTATGCTAAAGGCGATGTGCTGATGAAATCAAAACATTACAATTGGAACAACTGGGGAGATTTGCTCGTGGCTGATAAAAATACCGAAGTCCTGGCAACGTACGACAACCAGTTTTATAAAGGAAACGCGGCTGTTGTAAAACACAAAATCGGTAAAGGTTCTGTAACCTATATAGGCATAGATACCGACGATTCTAAGTTGGAAAAGGATTTACTACGCGACCTTTATACAAGCATGGGGGCAAGCACCGAAGACTATCCACAAGGTGTTTATGCATACTGGAGAGATGGCTTTTACATGGCTGTAAATTATTCATCCAGCGATTATACAATGAATATTCCCGGAACTTCTAAAATCCTTGTTGGGGAGAAAATGATAAAACCAGCAGGGGTATTGGTGTGGACTGAATAAGTGAACAAGAATAGTAAATAACATAAGAACAAATTAATCAATGAAATCAATAATCCTGGCAATAGCTTTAGGAACCTCATTAACGGTTGCCGCTCAACAGAAAACATCCGTTTACCTTGATGTAACCAAACCTATTGAAGAACGGGTAGAAAATGCCCTTTCACTAATGACCACCGAAGAAAAAGTGGCGCTTTGCCATGCCCAGTCGAAATTCAGTTCGAAGGGAGTTGCACGTCTGGGAATTCCCGAAGTATGGACTAGCGACGGGCCTCACGGAATCCGCGACGAGGCCCTTTGGGATGACTGGAGCGGAGCTAAATGGACTAACGACTCCTGCACAGCCTTTCCGGCGCTTACTTGTCTGGCTGCCTCCTTTAATCCTCAGCTTTCTTTGCTTTATGGAAAGTCTATTGGTGAAGAAGCTCGCTATCGCAATAAAACCATGTTGTTGGGGCCGGGGGTAAACATATACCGCACTCCACTGAATGGCCGTAACTTCGAATATATGGGCGAAGACCCTTATCTGGCTTCCCGTATGGTGGTGCCTTATATTCAGGGAGTTCAATCCATAGGGGTTGCAGCCTGCGTGAAGCACTTTGCACTGAACAATCAGGAGGAGTGGAGAGGACATATCAACGTTAATCTGAGCGACCGTGCCCTGTACGAAATTTATCTCCCGGCATTCAAGGCCGCAGTGCAGGAAGGGAAGTCCTGGTCAATTATGGGCTCCTACAACAAGTTGAGAGGCGAGCATTGTTGCCACAGCGACCTTTTGCTGAATAAAATCCTAAAGAATGACTGGAAATTTGACGGAGTGGTAATCAGCGACTGGGGTGGGGTTCATGAGACTGGCCAGGCTGCAAAAAATGGGCTCGATCTGGAAATGGGTACCTATACCAATGGTTTAACAACCAGCGGAACTTTCCCTTATTCGGAGTATTATCTGGCCAATCCCTTTCTGAAGGGCACTAAAGATGGTAAATATGAAATTGCCCTGCTGGATGATAAAGCCCGTCGTATCCTGCGCATGATCTTCCGCACTTCCATGAGTGCAAACCGACCTTTTGGCCGCTTCGTATCTCCTGAACATAGTGAAGCAGCACGTAAAATTGCACAGGAGGGAGTGGTGCTTTTGAAAAATGATAAACAGTTTTTTCCTGTTCCGGCGGGTAAATACCGTAAGATTGCCGTTATTGGTGAGAATGCTACCCGTAGTTTGGTAGTCGGTGGCGGTTCATCGTCCCTAAAGGTGGCTTATGAGACTTCCGTATTGCAAGGATTGACCGCTAAATACGGTAACGATCATATCGTTTACAGTATAGGTTATGCTTCAGGGCCGCCGATGTACGGGCGCGAAGAGCCATCAAAACTGAACACTGATTCCCTGATAACCGCTGCTGTTAATGTTGCAAGAGATGCAGATATTGTACTCTTTATAGGAGGCTTGAATAAAAATCACTTTCAGGATTGTGAAGGTGGCGACCGCCAGTCGTTAGACCTTCCTTTTGGGCAGGATAAACTAATTGATGCTTTGCAGAAAGTAAACAAAAATACGGCTGTAGTGCTGCTTAGCGGAAATGCAGTGTCGATGCCATGGGTAAACAAAGTGCCTGCCATTATGCAGGGTTGGTACCTCGGTTCTGAAGCTGGTAATGCATTAGCCGATGTTATTTCGGGTGAAGTAACCCCATCGGGTAAGCTGCCTTTCTCTTTCCCAAAGAAGCTGGAGGATAACGCAGCCCATTATTTCGGCAAACTGTCTTACCCGGGCGACAGCATCAATCAATATTACAAGGAGGACATTCTGGTAGGTTACCGCTGGTTCGATACTAAGAAGATAAAACCTCAGTTTGCATTTGGACACGGACTTTCTTATACAAATTTTGAATTAGGGAAGCTTAGCACAGATAAAACCACTTACGAAAAAGACGGTGTTATCCGTTTAAGGTTTTCGGTAAAAAACACCGGTCCGCGGGCAGGCGCCGAGGTCGCACAGTTGTACGTAAGCGACCCGGTTTGTTCAGTGCCTCGTCCCGCCAAAGAACTTAAGGCATTCGAAAAAGTATTCCTGCAACCTGGAGAAACAAAAACTGTGGAGATGAACATAAAAGTTGCCGATCTGGCTTTTTATGATGAAGCTAAACAGGATTGGAATGTAGAGGCAGGAGACTTTGCACTGCAGCTGGGGAATTCATCAGATAATATAGCTCAGAAGCTGAAAATAGCTGTTAGATAGCCGGTAGGCAATTTATTAAATTCAGGCTCAAGTTGATCCAGTATTTAAAATACTGTTTCGGCTTGAGCCTGTTGAACTTGTGCCCTCATCCGGTGCCATTTGCAATTATCTACAAGTCGAGAAGTCCGCGTGGCAGTTGAAAGGCAATCGCAGTTTTAAAAGCGAATAACGTTTTATATAAGCTTACCAATTATAGTATTGCCACGAACCAGGGTTTAGCTGAACGATGAAGGTTTATTAAATTGTTTGCCAGATACTAATCTGTCCAGGGCGGTTATAGGGTTTAACTGGAACGCAAGTGATTCTCACTGAGTCACCTAGATTGTGGTTGTTTTATAATCGTAATATCCTAACAAGAAGTGTTTTACAAATCTACTTTCCATGCTATAATTTCGTGTTTTATAAATGAAATGTCAGGATTTAGCCGTAGTTTAGCTAACCATTTAGATAACCAATTGTATCACTTAATGCTTTCAACTTGAATCATTTAAGGATTTCTGATAGTGATCTGTATTGAGTAAAATATATGTTTAGGGTTTTAACTTTCATAAGCACATTCATACTGTGTAATTCTCTTCTGGCTCAGGAAAATTCCTATCAGTTTTCTCATCTGGATATTTCTAACGGATTATCAGACAATCAGGTCAATACTATTTATAAAGATCATAAGGGATTTATGTGGTTTGGCACTATGGCAGGTCTCAACCGTTATGATGGGTATGAGTTCAAGGTTTTCAAACATGATTCACGAGACAGCACGAGCTTACCGGATGATTATGTTACGAATATTTTTGAGGGGCCAGAAAAACGTTTGTGGTTTAAATGCAATGGTGGTTTCAGTATTTATGATCCCTCAACAGAAAAATTTGAAAGGTTTCAGGACAGGCATTTTAAAAAATACAAGCTTCCGGGAGGATATCTTAAAGAGATAAAAACAGACAATCGGGGAAAGTACTACTTCTACATTGATTATCAGGGTATTTTTTGTTATGATGAGAAAAGTAATACAACGCAGTATGTGCATAAAAATGGAATCACAAACGCTTTTTATTCTCATCAGATAAGCGATTTTGTTGCAGATATTCATGGTGCTTTATGGATTATTTATACAAACGGAGTACTTGATAAGTTTGACTTAAACCAAAGAAGAGTAACCAATCGATATTTTACAATAAATAAGCGTTTCGGTGGGCGTGAAGATTATTATAGTATTAGCCACGATTCGAAAGGCAATGTTTTTATTTATAGTACAGCCAACCCCTTCGGATTATATTGTCTTGATGCAGCAAGTAATAAGTTCAGGTATTTTGGTAAAAAACCTGATAATTCGGGTCTCAGCTCGAACAATGTAACCAACATCATCGAAGGAAATGACGGAGATATCTGGATCGGGACAGATCATGGGGGTATTAACATCTTAGATGTTCAAACCTCCAAAATAAATTACATTCTGGCTAATGAAGACGATCCAAGGGGATTAAGACAGAACAGCTTTGGAGCTTTTTATAAGGACAATAACGGCATAATATGGATAGGTACATTTAAAAAAGGGATCTGTTACTATCACAAAAGTGTTTTCAATTTTCCACGTAACCAGTATTTCACCGGAAAGAAATCAATATATAAAGACGTTAATGCATTTGCGGAAGACAATAGTGGTAATTTATGGATCGGGACCAATGGTGCTGGTTTGGTACATCTAAACAGAAGTACGGGTGAGCTTAAGATATTCCGAAACAACCCCTCTAACAATAATTCTTTATCCAGCGATATTATTGTCAGTCTTTACATTGATCATTCCGGTCTTTTATGGATCGGAACCTATTTAGGAGGATTAAACTCTTTTGATGGCAAGACGTTTACGCATTACAAACGTACTAACCATCCGGCTAGTCTTTCAGATAATCGGGTTTATGCAATATTAGAGGATTCTTTTAATCGGCTTTGGGTTGGAACCCTGTATGGCGGGCTTGATTTATTTGATCCAGCCAGTAAGTCTTTCAGGCATTTTAATCCATCAGTCAAGAACACACTAAATTCTTACTTTGTATCCTCGTTATACCAGGACAGGAACAAAAATGTTTGGATAGGTACTACACAAGGCTTAAGTATGCTCAGTTCGCGGGACAATAAATTTACCCATTATTCATATAACGATAAGGATACGAATAGCCTGGTACACAATAGTATTAATTCTATTGTTGAAGATAGCAGAGGGTGGATTTGGATAGGTACCAGAGAAGGAATTAGCATATTTAATCCGAAAACTAAAATCTTCAAAAACTTAAACTACAGAGTCGGTTTGCCGGAGAATCATGTGTTCGAAATGGCCGAAGATGAGTATCATAACATTTGGTACAGTTCCAGAAATGGGCTTTATAAAGTTTCTGTAGTTCCATCCGGAAAAAGCTATCAGTTCAGATACAACACATACAATGAATCAGACGGTTTGCAAAGCAGGCAATTCAATCTGAACGCTGTATGTAAAACAAAAGCGGGCGAACTGATCTTTGGTGGCCCTAATGGCTTCAATATTTTCAGATCAGGACAGATCAGATATGATCAGCGCCCTTCTCTATTGGTAATGACAGGGCTGGAGATGTTTAATCACAATATTAATGTTGGAGAACGTGTTGATAACCATATTATTCTTCCAAAAACGATAACAGAGCTTGATGCGCTTACTCTAAACTATAAAGAGAATATCTTTTCACTTAAGTTCGCATTACTCAATTATTTCAATAATCAAAAGATAGTTTACAAGTACAATCTGGAGGGGTTCGATAAGCGCTGGCTTACGGTTCCGGCAGAAATGCGTAAGGCCACCTTTACAAATCTGGACCCGGGAGAATATATGTTCCATGTAAAAGCTTTTAGTGGAGACTCTCCGGTCGCTTTGGCTGAAACTCATCTGAAAATTACCATTTTACCTCCTTTTTGGCGTACAACATGGGCTTATGTTCTGTATGTTCTAGCAACTGTCTTTTTGTTGTTAGCTGTTCGAAACAGGGGAATAAAAAGGTTAAAAAAAGAATTTGCCTTAGCTCAGGAAAGAATTCAGTCGCGGCAATTGCGCGAACAAGAACGGAAGGAAGCTGAGAGACTGCACGAACTTGATCTGCTAAAGATTAAATTTTTAACAAACCTCAGCCACGAGTTCAGAACGCCTATTTCATTGATCCTGGCTCCTGTGGAGAAGCTTTTGAATGAGTCCAAAGAGAAGCAAAGAAATGGACAACTGTCAATGATTAAAAGAAACGCAAGGCGACTATTAAATCTTGTGAACCAGTTGCTGGACTTTCGTAAAATGGAGGAGCATGAATTAAGGTTAAATACAAGCGAAGGCGAAATAGTGTCTTTTATTAAAGATGCAACCGATTCTTTTTTTGACCTGGCAGAAAGAAAGCAAATAAGATTAGACTTTAGTAGTACCGTTAAAAAATTATACGTGTTGTTCGATCACGATAAGGTAGAAAGAATATTATTTAATCTATTGTCGAATGCATTTAAGTTTACACCAGCAGGAGGTAGAGTGAGCGTTGAGTTGCATGGGGCGCCACATCCGGAGGGTGATGAGTTTTTACTAGAGCTTAAAGTTATAGATTCGGGAATCGGTATTCCGCAAGATAAGCAAGAGTTGATCTTTGAACGGTTCTTTCAAAATGAAACGTCCTCTGCCATTATCAATCAGGGAACCGGAATAGGCCTTTCGATTACTAAAGAGTTTGCGAAGATGCATGGCGGAGAGGTAATTGTTGAAAGTGACCCTGGTTTGAGAACTTGTTTTACTGTCCGCCTGTTACTGTCCTCTTCGGAAATTTCAGAGCATGATATACAGGAAGATCTGGAAAATGTGGCTTTTGAAAATGATGACGAGATATCCGAACCAACAGCTGAAATAAAATCGCTTGAAAGTGACATCCGTAAAAAAAATGCGCCTCTTGTTTTGTTGGTTGAGGATAATGAGGACTTTAGATTTTATCTTAAGGATAACTTAAAATCCTCTTTTAAAATTTTAGAAGCTTCGAATGGCAAGGAAGGGTGGCAGAAGGCGCTTGCTCTGCATCCACAATTGGTTGTAAGTGATATAAGTATGCCCGAAATGAATGGTATTGAGTTGTGCAAAAAGTTAAAATCAGATAAACGGACGAAACATATCCCGATCATTTTATTAACCGCTTTAACCGCCGAAGATGAACAGTTAAGAGGACTGGAAACAGGTGCGAGTGATTACATGACCAAGCCTTTTAATTTTGAAATTTTACATTCTAAAATCAAGAATTTACTTAATCTTCACCAAACGTTAAAAAAAACGTATTCCAAGCATATCAACATTCAATCCCCAGAAATGGAGGTCGAATCGGATGATGTGAAATTTCTTAACACGGTATTACTTTACATAGAAGAGAACCTCCATAATCAGCAATTATCTGTTGAAGATTTGAGTAAACATGTGGGTATGAGCAGGGTTTCGTTGTATAGAAGATGTTTAAACGTAACCGGTAAAACACCCGTTGACTTTATCAGATCTATTAAGTTAGAAAAAGCCGTTTTATTAATGGAAAAAAGCAATAAAACTATTGCCGAGATTTGCTATATGGTTGGTTTTAGTACTCCAAATTATTTTGCTAAATCGTTTAAAGCAAAGTATAATATGCTTCCGTCTGAGTATATGGCGGCAAAAAAAAAACCGGGAATACGATGAGTAGAGGGTTTTTATCAGGAAAAAAAGAGTCGTGATTGATAGCTCATTAACAGCCAAACGACTCTTCTATTTTGTTCGGGTTACTTCCGTAATTTCCTTTAGAATAACCATCAGATCTTCCGTTTTAAACAGTTTAGACATATAGCTATCCATTCCAGCGTCGATACATTTCAAACGGTCCTCAGCCAGCGCATTGGCAGTCGCTACAATCTTCGGTTGATGAGCACACCTTTTTCTAATCTCAATAGTCGCCTCGATTCCATCCAGTTCGGGCATTTGCATATCCATCCGACTAAATATAAATTATATGATAAATTGGAAATTTAACTTCTTATGCTACCGGTGCAGGCGAACCTACCGTAGTTTGAAGTATTTTGGTTAACAAAAGTTGCCACCTCTTTAACATTTGAAGCGTTCGCGGTTTTAAATGCAAGTTATATTTGTCTCATAAGTAAGTTAAGTTTGATAGCAGAGCGAGGTAAATGAGAAATAATTTACAATAGTTTGAGAATCGATTTTAAGATGCAGATTATGCTTAGTTAGCTTTCGGTTCTCAGACGAAGGGCTGTTTAAAACTATTAAAAGAATACCTATAAACGAATATGCATCAGGCAAATTTCAGCGTAACCAGCGAAATAAGTCACCTGTAAACTATTTAAGAAACTTAAAAATAGCTTTGATGCTCTAGGTAGTAATTACAGCATTAGCCCGGAACGTTAATCTTTATACTAACGCAAATATTGCCTTAATTTTATTTATGAATTTAACCCATACATTGTTGCTCGGTACAGTTTTAGCAACAGTTGTTTGTAAGCCTGCACGTTCACAAGTTAACGATAGTGCATTTGTTGCACGTGTGTCAGCAAATATTACCGAGTATTTTACCGCCTCGCTCGCGAAGGGGGCTCCTATTTATAACGGAAAAGTGTATTATCGTACACATCCGAGATTCATTAATGGTGGACATGCTTTTTTTCTGACTTCCCAATACCAACCCGGAACAGTTATTTATGAGGGATATACTTATCGTAGTGCCGAACTTATGTATGATATTATACGAGGTGAGTTGTTGTTGCTGCACTTTGACAAAGTAACAGATATAGTCCTCGACCCTGAAAAAGTTGATGCTTTTTCGTTTCTGGGACATAATTACATCAATATAGAGGACGCCGAAGCTAAAGAAAATAACCTTTCAGCCGGATACTATGACGTCCTGTATCAGGGTAAAATCTCTTTGCTGGTAAAAAGATCAAAAATGGTAACTGAAAGGATCACTCAGGCAGATGTAGAGCGATCGGTTTCTCAGCGTAATCGGTATTATCTTTTAAAGGATTCGGTTTATACCGTGTTGAAAAATAAAAAGAGCCTAACCAAGCTGCTCAAATCTACCCAAAGCCAAAATCAACAGTACATAAAAAACAATCAGCTCAACTTCCGTAAGGACGAGGAAAACGCAGTGCTTAATCTGGTCCGGTATCACGATTCAATCACGAAATAAATGAAACAGTTCCTGATAATTTTTATTTCGATTTCGCTGGCGGTATTAAATGCGAATGCTCAAACTGCTGCAAAATATGTAGATATTCATTTAGATAACAAGCCTCTGGTAGATCTCGTGAAACATATTGAAGCCCAAACAGACTATCACTTTTACTATGACAATATGGTTTTTGATAGTTTGAAGGTGAGCGTGGATCTTACTTCGGCTTCAGTTGGCGAGGTGTTGGAAAAGGCATTCAATAATACAGCATATCGCTATTCTATTTACGAGAATTTTATTTTCCTTACCAGGGAAAAGCAAATAATTACCAGTCTGCCGACCCAATTTCAACCGCAAAAGGGCAAAGAAACGTTGCTTCCGACCGGTGCCTCTCTGGCCGATCTTGCTCCGGAAAAGAATAGTTTGCCTGCAACCCTCGAAAACAAAGTATATACCATTGGAAATAAATCTGGTGGAGATAAGGTCAATGCTACTTTAGCGGGCTATGTTAGAAGTTCTAAAACAGGTGAGCCCGTTTCCGGCGTGGCTATATTCACAGGGAAACCCAAAGTAGGCGCGGTTACAGATCTGTATGGATTTTATTCTCTGAGTTTGCCAAAAGGGCATCACGAACTAAGTATCCGGGCCGTGGGTTTTAGAGATACCCGCCGGCAAATTCTGCTGGAGGGGGATGGTAAGCTGGATATTAATGTGAATGAGCAAATGCTTTCATTAAGAGAAGTGATAATCACAGCCGACAAAGCTTCCAACATCCGGCGTACGCAAATGGGTGTTGAAAAGCTGGATATTAAAACTATAAAACAAGTGCCTACAGTTTTTGGCGAAGCCGATGTTTTAAGAGTGGTTTTAACCTTGCCGGGAGTAAAGTCTGTAGGCGAGTCGAGCACTGGCTTTAATGTTCGCGGTGGGGCTGTTGATCAGAACCTGATTTTGTATAACGAAGCTACAGTTTATAATCCCTCCCATTTCTTTGGTTTCTTTTCGGCTTTTAATCCAGAAGTAATTAAAGATATACAGTTATACAAAAGCAGTATTCCTGCAAAGTACGGAGGGCGATTATCGTCTGTGCTCGAACTTACTTCCCGCGAAGGGAATAAAAAAGAATTTAATGGAACTGCCGGTTTGGGCTTAATTACCAGTCGATTAAATATTGAAGGACCCATTATCAAGGATAAAACCTCGTTCATTTTTGGCGGACGTACAACTTATTCCAATTGGATAATGGACCTGTTGCCACAGAAATCGGGCTACCGCGATGCAAGTGCCAGCTTTTATGATCTTAACCTGAATTTAAGTCACCAGCAAAACGCTAAAAATAGTTTTTACTTTACAGGATATTTAAGTAAAGATAAATCTAATCTGAGTACCGATACCACTTTTCGTTATCTTAATGAAAATTTGGCTTTGAGGTGGAAACATAGTTTTCATAACAAGCTTAATAGCATTCTTTCTACAGGTATTGATCGTTATCAGTATAACAATTATAGTAACTATAACGAGGATATTGATTATCGGTTGAAATTCAGCATTCAGCAAACTAATGTTAAACTCAATTTTAACTACTACCCTAATCCGAAGCAAAGCCTTGAATTCGGGTTTAGTTCTATTTATTATGTAAGTAAACCTGGTTCATTACAGCCTTACAGTGAAAAATCGCTGGTTATTGCTGATGCCCTGCCTGGAGAGCAGGCTCTTGAAAGTGCTGTGTTTGTGGAGGATCGTTACGATGTTACAAAGTGGTTAACCTTAAACGCCGGGTTACGATATTCGCTGTTTAATAGTCTGGGGCCGGCAAATGTCAATCTTTATCCCGATGGATTTGCAAAGAGTGATGCCAACCTTGCAGAAGTTAAAAGTTACAGTAAGGGCGACATCGCTAAAACCTATCAGGGACCCGAATATCGTTTAGGTGCCCGTTTTGCTATAACAAGTGATTTTTCATTCAAGGCGAGCTATAATTCGCTGCGGCAATACATTCATATGCTCACTAATACAACTTCTATTTCTCCTACAGATGTTTGGAAGCTTAGCGATAGGAATATACGTCCGCAAACCGGTAATCAGTTGTCGGTTGGTTTGTATAAAAACTTTAAACACAATACGATCGAAACATCTGTCGAGGGCTATCAGAAAGAGATGAACGATTATCTTGATTATAAAAGTGGCGCTGTGCTAATCCTCAATCATAAAATTGAACAGGATGTATTGCCAACGCAGGGCAAAGCTTATGGTGTTGAGTTTATGGTGAAGAAGTTAACCGGAAAGCTGAATGGCTGGGTGAGCTACACCTACAGCCGGACCAAGTTGAAAACCGAAGATAAAACCGGAGCTAATTCTATCAATGAGGGAAACTACTATCCGTCCAATTACGATAAACCACATGATTTTACGCTGATTGGAAACTATCGTTTATCGCACAGGGTAAGTGTATCGGTAAATACAACCTACAGCACTGGTCGTCCGATTACCTTGCCTGTTGGCAAATATTACTATATGGGCGGGCAACGGGTTTTTTACTCCAACAGAAACGAATATCGCATACCTGATTATTTCAGATCTGATTTTTCGCTGAATGTCCTTGGTAACCACAAATTAAAACAGTTTTCCCACAATTCGTGGACTTTCGGGGTGTACAACCTTACCGGTCGTAAAAATGCCTTCTCAACCTATTTCGCATCAGAGAACGGCCGGCTAAATGGTTATAAATTGTCCATTTTCGGAACTGCTATACCCTTCGTTAATTACAATATCCGATTCAAATGAGACCATCATGTGCATTGCACACAAACGGCGATGAACAAAAACTGCTGCACATGATAGCTTCATTACCATTAAAAAACAAATTATTTAAATGAAAAACCTTTGTATTTATATCAGCTTGCTTTGCCTTAGTTTATTTGCCTGCAAAGATCCTTATAAACCAGAAGTTGATGCACGTAATAAAAACCTGCTGGTTGTTGAAGGCTATATTCATATTGGTGGTTCTACTACCATTCGCGTTAACCGCACAGTAGACGTAGCTGTTACAAGTACACTCGCCCCGGAGGCGAAGGCTGAAGTCGCCATAGAGACTGCAGATGGCGCAGTACTGGTTGGTGGAATTTCCAACGCTCAGGGTACTTGTGTTTTAAATACGTTTAATTTGAGTGTCAATAAGCAATACCGCTTACGAATTACTACTTCAAATGGCAAGATCTATCGATCTGAAGCGTTGACTTGTAAAGTAACTCCTGCATTAGATAGTTTGAATTTCGGGATAGAAAATGGAGGATTTCAGGTATACGTCAATACTCATGATGATTCCAATAATACCCGTTATTACACCTGGGATTATGACGAAACCTGGGAAATTCACTCAGCCTTTCCATCTTATTTCGAGGTCAAAGACAATAGAATAATTAGTCGGGATGCAAGCATTAATATCAGTCGCTGTTGGGTAAATGCCAGCTCTAGCCGGATTATACTGGGTACGTCTGAACGTCTCCTTGCCGACAAAATCTCCCGGGCTCCAATAATTTTTATTAAAGGTAATACTGAACGGGTTGCAGAACAATATAGCATTCAGGTGCGTCAGTATGGGTTAACAAAAGAGGCTTACCTGTACCTGGATAATATGCGGAAAAACACCGACCAGATCGGCGGTATCTTTGACCCGCAGCCTTCTGAGTTAAAAGGGAACATGGTGTGTGTCTCTGATCCGGCAGAGGCGGTTATTGGTTTTATAAGTGCCGGCACGGTGGTTCAGAAACGTTTGTTTATAAGCAAGTCTGATAAACCCGCAATCAACAGGGAGTGGATGTTCCTGCATTCCTGTGAACGCTTTTTTGTAAAAACTGGAGATGTTCTCAGCAGCGGTAGTCTGATTATACAAGCAAGTGCAAATGAAAAGGGGGAGGAAGGCTATGATATGGCTACCAGAACATGCATTGATTGCCGCTTTCTGGGATCAGATATTAAACCATCTTACTGGCCAAACTAACCTCCGCTTTTATGAAGAATACCTTTATTTTAATATTGCTTTTTATTTTAAGCTTTCACATTGAAACCAGTGCCCAAAACGTATGGGCAGGAGATTTAGAGAAGCAGTTTTCTACTTACCTGGAAAACAACTTTCGGGAAAAAATATATGTTCATACCGATAAATACGCTTATCTGGGGGGTGAAATTCTCTGGCTAAAAGTTTATAATGTAGAACCCTATACCAATTGGCCTTGCAATGTAAGTAAAGTGGCTTATGTAGAGGTACTCAATAATGAAAATAAGCCGGTGCTTCAAACCAAGATCGCGCTTACAAGGGGAAGCGGGGCAGGGTCTTTGTATCTTCCGGCAACACTTGTTTCGGGTAATTATACACTTAGGGCTTATACTGCCTGGATGAAAAATTTCGATCCTGAGTTTTTCTTTCACAAAGAGATCAATATTCTTAATACATTAAAAGATGAGCCTGTATCGGCGCAAGCTTTAACTGAAAAACAATATGCCGTTCGTTTTTTTCCGGAAGGAGGAAATTTGGTGTACGGCTTGAAGAGTAAAGTAGCATTCCGTGCAGTGGATTCTGAAGGTAAAAGCTTTGGGTTTAGCGGGGCCATTGTGAACAGTGTTAATGATACCATTGTAAGATTTCAGCCTCATAAATTCGGCATCGGAAGCTTTTGGTTTACGCCGCTTGAGGGTCAATCCTATAAAGCGGTTATAGTTCGTGATAATGAAAAGCAAAACTTGAGTTTGCCGGAGATACATACCGCTGGAGCGGTTTTAGCAGTTAAACACGAAACAGCTCCGGTTTTGAAGGTGGATGTTCAGGCAAAGATTGCCAATGAAAGCGCCTTTACATTAGTGGTACACTCGGGGCGAAAAATGGTATTTACGCAATCGCTTAATGCAAATAAGATTGCTGAAGGCTTTTCAATTCCTGTAAATAAATTGAATGACGGGATTGCTCATATTACTCTTTTCAATTCAGGGCGTCCCTTATGCGAACGTTTGTATTTTAAGCAACCGGAACATCAGTTGCAAATCAGGCTAAAGACCGATAAATCCGAATATTTAACCCGCCAAAAGGTCGATATAGATATAGAGCAAGCTGTTAATGCAATTCCGGCTTCTACCAATTTTTCGCTGGCAGTTTATCGTGCAGATTCGATCCTTACCGAGGAAGCAGACATTGTAGGTTCATTGCTGCTAAATTCAGAATTGAGGGGAAACATAGAAAATGTGAACTGGTACCTGAAAAACCCGTCAGAAGCGGCGGCTATGGATAATTTGATGCTTACGCATGGCTGGAGCAGGTTTAAGTGGAATGATGTACTAACTGCGAAACAGCAAAGCTATCCGTATCAACCCGAAATGCATGGTCATATAATAACAGCCAGATTGAGTAAACAGGGAACGCCAGTTTTCGATGAATCGGTTTTCTTGTCAATTCCGGATAAAAAGGTGAGGCTTTTTACGGGCACCAGCGATAATAAAGGCGAGGTGAAGTTCTATACCAAGGATTTTTATGGTCAGTCCGAGATCATAGCCCAGGTAGATCCCCGATCAGACAGTCTTTCCAAGATAGAGATCCTTTCTCCTTTCGCGAATAAGTTTTCCGAAGCAAAAAGGCCAGCGTTCTCTGTTAAACAGTTTCCTGCCGATTTGCTTGGCCGTAGTGTTGCCATGCAGGTTAATAATGTATTTAACTCAAAGTGTTTAAATGAAGAAATCGCCGTTCCTGTAGATTCTGCTGCCTTTTATAATCACCCTGCAAAGGCTTATCTGCTGGATGATTATGTGCGTTTTGCAACAATGGAAGAGGTGCTTAGAGAATACGTGCCTGAGGTTCTTGTAACTATCAGAAAACGCGAGTATCATCTGAATGTTCCTGATCTCAATATTCTGGATTTTGACCATGGGGCGCCTTTTATTATGGTTGATGGCGTGCCTGTGTTTGACGATGGAAAGTCCATAATTAGATTCGATCCGCTGAAGTTGCAAAAGCTGGAAGTGGTAAACAGAGCGTTTGTTTATGGGCAAAATATTTTTCATGGGATAATCAGCTTTCATACCTATAAAGGCGATTTGGCCAGCTTTGAATTGCCAAAACAAGCCTTGGTGGTGGATTACGAGGGTATGCAAAACCGAAAAGAATTTTATTCGCCGATGTATGAAGGAGATAATGCACAAATCTCCCGATTACCCGACTACAGAACAACGCTTTTCTGGAGTGCCAATAATCAAACCGATGCAAAGGGAAAAGCTCGCTTAGGTTTTTTTACTTCAGATCTGGCGGGGAAATATTTTGTTGTTGTTCAATCGCTATCAGAGCAAGGACAGGTGGGTT
This sequence comes from uncultured Sphingobacteriaceae bacterium, assembly GCA_946887045.1. The sequence goes on from CAMPKC010000014.1 coordinate 90,870, forward strand.
CTCAGGTTTTAGAGTTTAATGTGGTTAAGAAGGCGGAGTTTAACTAGAGAAGGGAGTATCGGATATAGTATAAATTCTTGTTCTTCCTAATAATTTTAAGTACGGGAGATATCATATTAAAACAAGGTGTTAAAATTTTGGCCCAAGCTGCAAAGCAGAAGGCCAATAGTAGAGTAATCATGAAACATTTTATAAATATTTTTTTAACTGCTCCGGCAATTTTATTGGTTTCGCTCGCTTATTCTCAAAGTAATGTAATCCACGTAAAGTCTCCTAACGGGAAGATTGACATGGCTTTGGAAAGCGGATCGAAGATTTCATGGTCTGTCAAACATGAAAATACAGAAGTTATTGCTCCTTCAGCCATTTCATTAACACTTGGTAACGGGGGCATTTTAGGATAATGCAAAAGTTATTAATACTAAAAGCTCAAAAGTTAACACATCTTTTGCAACACCAGTTTATAAAAAGAAAACGGTGATTGATGAATATAATCAGCTTACGGTAAGCTTTAAGGGTGATTTCGGTTTGGTTTTAAGAGCCTATAACGATGGTGTAGCTTACCGTTTTTTTACGAATAAGAAGGGGCAAATCATTGTTGAATCTGAGGAAGCTACTTTTAACTTCAGCAAAGATCAGAGGAACTTTCTTACTACAATGACAAAATAAATACATGGATTGCAGAACCTGGTAATTTCAAAATTATGATTGGAGCTTCTGCTACCGATATCAGGAGTACAGAAAATTTTAAAATAGGACTTTATAATTGATTTTAATTAAGTCGTAACATGAAAAAAATAATTATTCTTTTAGCTTATATTTTTAGTTTCCATCACTACTCAAACGCCC